>NZ_JAVAYO010000002.1:176612-726167 GCF_054863005.1 Bradyrhizobium sp. 25ACV | reverse complement strand
CTGTCGGCTCCCGCTCGCCAGATCGCGATCAACGCCGGTGAAGACGGCTCGGTGATCGTCGGCAAGATCCTGGAGAAAGATCAGTACGCCTATGGCTTCGACTCCCAGACCGGCGAGTACGGCAACCTGGTCACCAAGGGCATCATCGACCCGACCAAGGTCGTCCGTACCGCGATCCAGAACGCAGCCTCGGTGGCCGCGCTCCTGATCACCACCGAAGCCATGGTCGCCGAGCTGCCCAAGAAGGGCGGCGCCGGCCCGGCGATGCCCCCGGGCGGCGGCATGGGTGGCATGGGCGGCATGGACTTCTGAGTCCGGCCACTCAGGCGAACCACGGAATGCGAAACCCCGGCAGCGATGCCGGGGTTTTTGTTTGTGTGCCGAGCATGTTCGACAACTCTGCGGAGAGCAACCTGCTTAGCTAGCGGATATCGAACATCTGCCGATTCTGGGGCGGGCGGCCAGCTCCCCACGTCGAATCATTTCGTCGCGTGCTCATCTCAATCGATCTCCTTTTCGCGGAGCCACCGGCGTCCTTCATATGCTGCGATCCTACGATCGTTCTGCCAAAGCTCAACCGCGTGGTCGCTTGCAAGCTTCCGCACCCGCTCCGTGGCGGTCCCTTCGTCCGAACAGATAAACTCGACAAAGCCTACGAGATGCCCGTCGCGTCTGACCATGTAGACAGTGTACCGTTCCATGCAAGTCGCCTCTCCACGTTGTCGGTTCAGAGCCTACTCGGCAGGGTGCTCCGGACATCGGGATGTCCTCGATCGCGCGGCCAGAGTTGCCAAGGAGAACTGACGCCACGACCGATCGTCGGGGCATCGGACATTCCCGTAAGCTGGCAACTCATATGGTCCGCAATGGTTTACTTCTTTGAAGCAATGAGCACGTCAGCATAGCCCATTGCGGCACAGAGCTCGTTCGGCTGACTAAGATGCGACATCCCGTTCTATTAGCCGCGCTTGTGCGATCCGCGGCAGCGAGTCGGCGCAAGCAGCAAGACTGGCCAGTCCAGGTGACATTGGCCTGCTATGCCCGTGGGCAGCGTGGGTCCTATGATTTCCAATCCAGCGTTGACCAAAGCGCGGCGGAACAGCCAAAGTCGAGCGGATCATCACATTGTCGCGTCTCGTTACTCGTCGGACTCAGCGGGGCGGAAACTTACGCTATGATCGACTTGATAGCGGTGGCGGGGCATCTTTCGCGCTTGACTGCGCGCGGGTCCCTCAATGCAGCCTCCGGAATAGAATCGTCAGGAAACGCACTTTGCAGCGCTCTATTCGGAAGACGATACCAAAGATTATTGTTGACGAGCCCAAAGGCTTGCGAGCCGTGCGACAAGGCTCGCTTCAGGAGGCTATGGCGCGGGTCAGGTTCGATCAATTTCAAAAGCAAAGACACGCGTTGCGGCTCCTTGTCACCGCACTGCCCAGTAGCACGCAACCAGGATGCCGGTGAAAACGAGCCCGGCGCAACATCCCAAGACGATTTCCATTGCGTCACTCCCTGATTGTTGCGTAGTTCTTCCGGCGGCCGTTTCATGTCGCCTCGCAGATCGACGGGACGGACTCAAACGCAGGTGATGCGTCCGGTCCGCCCCTGCATCACCAAGCCCTGGATTGGTGATGGTATGCCGACCGAAGCAAGCTGCGTGCCGCGACGAAAGAGCTGGATCTATAGACCCTGCGCATCAACGGAGTGTCAGCTCACGGACAATGGTACCAAAGCTGACAAACTCACAAAGCTCGCACCACGCGCTGTCAGCGTCGCAAGAGCCGCCTGAACGCGTCTCGAGGGAGAAAACATCGCTGATCCGCTTGATAGACTTGCGGAGATCGCGACTGGAGTCGGCTGTGTTCCTTCTTTCAAACCGGTCAGGCCGTTGATAACGGTGTCGGGTGTTCGACCATATTGTCGGCATCTGACGTCACCGATCGAGCGAGATTGGCAATAGCCGTCTCCGAGGCCGCCGGAATTGCAATATGTCGGCGAGAAGGAAGCATGTGCCTTGCGCGGAGCTCACGGACTACCGAGAGCTGGCGGATCAGAGCCGGGCTTCGGTCAAATGAACGAGTTGCGCCCCGATGCGATAGAGCGCCTCCCGCGTGTCGCGGAAGCGCGGCTCCTCCACCGGAGTGATCGGAAGCGGAAGGTCTTGGTCCGCAACCTGCCCCAGCACATAGGACGCGAGCACGCCGCCGAACACAGTGCCTGGCGCAATTCCGCGGCCGTTGTATCCATTGAACCCGATTACGTTGCGGTCCAGCTTGTGAAAGCGGGGTAGGTTGTCCGAGGTCATACCGATCGTCCCGAACCAACCGGCCTCGAATTCGATGTCGGCGAGCTGAGGAAACAGCTTGCCCAGCGAGCGGATTGCCCACGCCCTGTGCACTGCTGTACTGCTCCGCTCGAGAGCACCGATGCTGCCATAAACCAGCCGACCTGCACGGTCGAAGCGAAATGAACTGAGCACCTGTTTCGTATCCCAGGCTCCCTGGCGTTCGGGCAAGATCGATGCTCTCAAATTATCCGAGAGAGGTTGGGTCGCAAAGTTGAAGTAAGGCAGTTCGATCTGCTCCTGCCGGACCTGCGACCAGGGTCCTCGTGCGTAGGCATCGGTGGCAACAATCACCCAATCTGCACGCACAGATCCGGCTGCCGTATTGACCTTCCAGCGCGAGCCGCCGTCGCTGGCGGTGAGAGCGGCACTCTGAGTGAATATTTTCGCGCCCGCAGCAAGCGCGGCACGAGCCAAACCACGAACATAGGCCAGCGGCTGAATTGTGCCAGCGCGTTTATCCAGCAGTGCACCGGCGTAGTCGCCACCACCGATCCTCCGGCGCGTCTCCTCGGCATCGAGAATCTCGACCGGCGCACCACGTCGCTGCCATTGTTCAGCACGAGCCTCGATTTCTTCCAATCCCCTGCGTCCGACTGCACAGTGCAACGTGCCCGTGGGCTCTTGTTCGCATTCAATGCCATGTTGCGCGATAAGATCGAACACTCGCCGCGGCCCACGGCCGAGCAGATCGATCAGGCGCTCCCCATGGGTTTGTCCCAGCGTCGCTACGAGAGTGTCCGGCATGACCCACATACCGGCATTCACGAGACCGACATTGCGTCCGGAGCCGCCGAAGCCGATTTCAGACGCCTCGAGGACCGCGACCCGCGCTCCTCCTTCTGCAAGGTGGAGAGCGGACGAAAGCCCAGTATATCCGCCACCGATGACGAGGATATCGACGTCGATCTCGCCGGCCAGACGACCGGTCTGAGGTGCATGCGGAGCCGTCAGTTCCCAGAGTCCGTGCGATGTCGGATCGTCTTGCATCAGGTAAACTCCCTCGGCTGCAATTGTCCGTCACGTCGAAAATGCGCCGACAAGGCTCCCCGAGCTGCGAGGCCATGGCGGAGGAAATCCGGAGGTACGGCGCAAGCTTGCGAATAATTCGCGGGAGGTCAACTTTGAATGCCGATTGACAGCCTAGGCGTGAAGCTCGCAAGGCGGATTGGCATGAGGAAGGCAAAAGCCCCCGTTGCGCGAAACAACGCGATTACTTCTTCACTGCATCCGGCTCGACCGCAAATCGGCGAAGAGGGCCTGATCCTAGTTGTCAGCTCCCGAGCCGGGCAGCCGAGCTGGCGATATCCTGCCGGAACGTGCTGTGACAACCTCATCCATGCGGGTGGCAGCTGGACGCACGCCGCTGCAGAGCTTGAGACGTCGCCGGCACCATTCGGCGCTGCGCGACCTCGATAAGCGATAGCATCAGCAGTGGGGGCGCACCCAACGCTTGGCTGACAACACATATCATCCGCGCTCGCGCCGGGAGAAACCAGAAATATCACTTGATAATCAAGCCAGATCAAGCCGTGGATTGAAGTGACGCCGTATTGGAGCGCAAATTCGACCAGCCCACGGAGCCTTCTTCCGCGGTCAGACCAACGGCAAATGCTTCCGCCCCTATGTCGAACAGCAACTCTTTCTGGTGGACGAGCCGCAATGGGGCGCTGACAGCCTTGACGCAGCAATCAACTTGATTGCTTGCTGCTCGGCCATTCGCGCCGAGATCGAACTACGCACGGAAAAACCTCCGGCCGCCTGCGCGCGACCGGAGGTTTGCGGATAAGAGCCGTCCGCGTTAGTGGCGCTTGCCGGCCGTCGGCGTCCCGCCGTCTGAAGACTCGTCAGCTGCCCCCTTGTTCGGAGCGATTCCAGTGGTGCCGGCTGCACCCTTTGTGCTCTTGGCCGGCTTCATCCCCACTTTTCGGTCCGCAGCGCCGAGCTGAGCGGTCGAATCCTCATCATCGCTCATGCCGCCCTGTATGCTCTTGCCTTGCATGCCGCCGCGATTCTTGGCGCCGGTCGAAAGGTCTTGCGCGAGCACCTGGCCCGCAAGCAGAGCCGAAAGAACACATGCGACTACAGAGGTCTTCACCAACTTCATCATCTCTCCTGGACTTGTTCGCGATTGAACGATTCCATCACTCCGACGCCATTCGCGTTCACCGGATCGTTCAACGCGTCAATACTGCGAACGGCGCCGTCAGCACGGAACGTGATTTTTGTGGTCATCGTTTAGAGATTTTAAGGCGATTTCGCGGAGCTACCGTCCTATGGGCAACGCGGCGACCATCTGCACAAGCAATTCAACTGCCGGACCGAGATTCTCAAGGGCCATGAACGGCACCGGAGCACGCTTCGTGGGATCCGCTGATGACTTATGAATCTTAGAGGCGGATACGAGCACAGAGCAGCTTGCATAGTCTCACCACCGGCTTGCCCGAAGCAACAATGCAGTAGAAGGCCCCGCGAGCCAGTTCATCGAGGATTGCCGCCCCCGGTCCCACCTGTGGGCGTTGGACTGGAATATATGTGAACGCAATGATGCGCAGGATTCACATCGTCTGACCTCGCCCGACGCCCACAGTCTTACTCGCATGTCATCTTTGGCCGGTCAGTTGGCGAGGAGTTCATTGGTAAAGAACGACGCCGCGGGTTTTGGATGATCGATCGCTTGTTCGGTCTTGAGCAACTCGATCGCTTGTTCGATGAGCTTCGCGTCGACCCAGCCGATGGGCTTTCCTTCCTCGGACACCATCGCGTCAATCGTTGCCCTGACTTGTGCTTCGATGACGTCCACCGACGGGCCGACTTGCCAAACCTTAGCGATGGCATTCGCAGCAGCCCTCGGATCACTTCGTGTGGCCAGGATGCCCTCGTTAACAGCAGCGAGATAGCGCATGAGAACATCCGGCTTCTTGGCAATAGCGGCATCGCTCGTGACTGCGGCCTGCCCTGGAACAACAAGCCCATATTGTGCGAGATCGAGAATCGGAAACTTGATTCCGGTCCGCTGCTCGAGGACGGGCAGGTCACTGGTGCGATAGATACTCACGGCGTCCACCTGGTTCTGCAGGAACTGGGGTACGCGCGATTGCGCGTCCATCTGCACCTTCTTGATCTTGGTGCAGTCGATCTTGTTCACCGCGCAGAAGGTTCCGAGATAGGATGTCCCCGTCTCGCCGACGGCATGTGCCACGACCTTGCCCTCGAGATCCTGCGGTTTGAGGATGGGCTTGTCGGGATGCGAGATCATGACGACGGGCGTCTTTGGATGGTACAGCGCGATGATCTTGATCGGCATGCCCTTCTGGATCGCGGAAGCAGCGAATATCCCAGGCATGATGACAATGTCCTGCTGGCCCTGAACGAGCGCGCCCAGTGCCGCCTGCGAACCGGCACCTTCCCCCATGCGTACGGCGAGGTTCTTGGCAGTATAAAAGCCTCTGTCCTGCGCAAGGTAGAGGTGCCCATACTCGCCCTTGAGCTTCCAGCTGAAACGCACTCGCACATCGTCGGCCGCCAAGGCAGCCGATGAGAAGACGATAGCAGCGAGCAGCGCCATGGCTGCCACCACGGTGCTGTTCCGCGCCGTGTTGCGGTGCCTTGCAGTCATAAATTCTCCTTCGATTTCCACCATCTCTCGCGTGGGCTGACGCCTCCAAGCCAAGCTGAGCGTCACACCGTCCAAGCGCAGACCGGCTTTGCGAATCGGACGATCAGGACGTCACCAGCAGGCCGCCATGCTTGCGAACACGGCGGCGTGCAGCGTTACGAGCGCTAGCCGAATTGATTCGCTAGTGAGAACGTTGGTGATTTGACGCAGCTCAGCATCTTCAGTGATGAGCCGGCGGACATAGTCATGTCGGTTCAATCAGGAGCTTTGATGGCGCCGCGTGATTGAACGCCGCGCCATCTTGCTGTGCGAATGAGACCAGGTACTAGAACTTGACCGAGACACCCGCGCTGGCTGATTTTTCCGTGCAGCTGTTGGTGCTGACGCCCGTTGCCGCGACGGTGCAGGTGCCGGGAGTGGCATTCGCATCGAGGCCATACTTGTTCTGCCAGTAGCGATAGGCAACCCAGACGTCAACGAAGTGACTGTATTTAGGGCCCATAAACGCCTTGCTGGCGTCAAACGTCAAGCGGATCGGCTCGCTGTTCAATTCGATCTTGCTGGCGTTGCTGAACCGTCCAACGCCGGACAGCGCAGGGAGCGTGTTGATATCGCCCTTCGCTCCCGTCACGGAAACACGGCCGCTGATGGCGAAATACCTGATGCTTTCGGGGAGGAATCCCAGATCCATGTAGTAATTGGTTTCAACCTTCCAAGTGGGTGGGAACCTTCTGTTGCCATCCAAGAGGCAGGTCACGTCCGGAGAGCCTGGACTGAAGAGGCCACACTGAAGAAACGATTTGTGGCTAGCGAGCCCTGCGACAACCAGGGGCGCCACGTTGATATAGCCCTTGTACGGAAGATCGAAGGCGAATTGCAGACCGCCAACGACGTTGTTCGTTGTGGGTGCAAAGTAGCTATTCGCAGTACCGAGATCGACGCCGACCTCGAACGAAATATTCCGCAGCGGTCCGATCTTGAAGGCGTTCGTGTTGAATATCTCATTCCAGCCGAACGTGCTCCGCTCGATGCCGTAGAATTCCGTCACTCCAGCGCAAATTCCCTGGGGACCAAAAGGCAGAACACCAGCGGGCGAGCAAGGGGAGGCAGGATCGTTGTGATCGGATTTCAACATATCAACGTTGAAGAAGTTTGTGCCGTAAGCCCATATGTCGAAATGGGTGAATGAATAGACCTGTTTTGCGGTCTTGCCGTTGATGGTCCCGTCCGGCCGGGTGCTAAACGCACCGGGATCCGTGGCCGTGAACTGGTAGGAGTAGGTGAGCCGGTTGTCATTCACCAGGAAGAACGGAGCGTCCGCAACGGGTTTTGGCTTTGCCTTGGCTGGTGCCTGTTCATCCGCAGCTCTTGCAGTACATGCGCAAGCGATCAGACTGACCGCAAGTATTGTTCGACTCACAAGTTTGGCAGAAAGCATGTTTAGTCCCCCTCTTCAAAAACGAGCTGCCCGTCGGGCATACTCAACGCGATAGTCGGAATGCGACGCGGCCTCGGAAATGGCGGCGGCCACATCACTGCGGACCGCACCCAATTCCGCATGAAGTCCCTGAATAGGCTCACGCCCGCATGATTTGGGACGCAAGTCATCTCCCGCAGAAAATCATCCTGCGGCATTCATGCCTGGTTCTCTTGACAACTGACGCGCCTACCCTTGCTCAGTGGGCGACGAGCACGCCTTTAGCCTCAAAGATATCGCGGATCTGGCGGACGTAGCCATGATAGACCTTGTCCTCGTGGACCTTGCTCCACTGTCTGGGACGGAGCATATCGATTTTTAGGTCAAGATCGATTCGACCGGGGCGCGGAGACATGACCAGCACGCGATCGGCGAGGAATACAGCTTCGTCAATACCGTGCGTGATAAACAGAACCGTGTTCTGAACCCTCAGCCACATAGACTGCATGTCCATGATCATCTGCTCGCGAGTTAGCGCGTCAAGCGCACCGAAGGGCTCGTCCATCAACAGCAGGCCCGGCTCCTGGATCAGCGCGCGGCATATCGCCACTCGTTGACGCATGCCGCCCGAGAGCTCCGATGGAAACTTGTTGCCGAAACCCTTGAGGCCAACTTGCTCAAGTAGCTCCTCGGCACGCATTCGGAACTTTGAAAGATCGAGCTTCTTGATCTCGATCGGCAGCAAGATGTTGTCGAGCACGGTGCGCCAGTAGAGCAGGAGATCCGACTGAAAGACGACGCCGATCTTGGGATGCGGCTTGCTGATCGCGTCCCCGTCAATGGCGATCTTGCCGGTCGAGACGGAGACAAGGCCCGCGAGCATTGAAAGCAAGGTGCTCTTGCCGCACCCGCTCGGCCCCACCACAGCGACGAAGGTGCCTGGCTCGAACTGAAGGTCTATCCGCTCGATGGCGACGACATCATCATCTTCGCGGGTCTTGTAGACCTTCGAAAGCTGCGAAATTTCGACTGCCGCACCTGATGTTTGGATGGCATTCATCGTACTGCCTCGCCGTAACTGTGCATCGTTGTTATCAATCGTCACCTAAAGGCATTTCATTTGGCGTCGTCACGCTTGTAGGAGACGCGCGCCTCGACCACATCGATGATGTAGTAAAGGATCACGCCGAGCAGTGAGATCGTCACTACGGTCGCGAAGTTAAGCGTGGTATCGAACAGTGAATTTGCCTGAAGCTGCAGATAGCCAAGCCCCCGTTCGGCTGCCACGTACTCACCGATGACCGCACCGATGACGGCGAGAGATATGGCCACCTTGAAGCCGCCGAAGATGTTAGGCAGCGCCGCTGGCAGACGCAGCTTGAAGAAGGTCTGCCACTCGTTTGCGCCCATTGAGCGGACCAGGTTGACGAGATTCTTGTCGAGGGACTGCAGGCCGACGACGGTCGATATCACGATCGGAAAAAACGAGATCAAGAAGGCGAGCACGATCTTCGGTGCCCAACCGTAGCCGAGATACAGCACCAAGATCGGCGCCAGCGACACCTTGGGTACCGTCTGTAGACCCACGAGGATCGGATAGATGGCGCGCTCGAAGGGCTTGGAATAGAAGATCGATAACGCCAGAGGGACACCGACCAGCACGCCCACGCCAAAGCCGACGATCACCTCGAACAGCGTCACATAGAGGTGGGCGGCGAGCAGCGGCGCGTCATTGATCATTCGAGTGGCGACGGCCGACGGCGTCGGCAGGACAAACTCTGAAAGACCTGACAGCGGCACGAGAATTTGCCAAGCACCGATCAGCGCCGCAGCTACGAGGAGCGCCGAATAACGCTCTAGCCAACTGCCGCGAGCGCGTTTCTTGCCGCTCATGCTTTTGCCCTGCTTCCGCTGTGCCTTGCCGGCACTGACAATATCCGTACTCGCCACCGTAGCCTCACCGCGTTAGAAGATTACAGTTGTTTTTGGCAGAACCGTCCACCGACGCCTTCGATGGTCTTGTCACATCAACGAACACTTCGCCGACAAGCGCGCTCTCGAGGCACAGTCGGACTTGCTCAACGAACCAATCAAGGAGAGGTCGCGCGGATCTGACGACAGCCCGACGGTCTCGTCGAAAAAACCCGGCTCGCCGGCGCGCCCTCAGGGCCGACACTGCTGCTGCGAGATTCACCCGAGACATCCCGTTCATCCCCGTCAATCTTGGGCTTGGTTTCGCCACCCGGACATCACCACTCATGCGGCGCGTCCCTGCGGTCGATGGCATCACTTCCCAAACCAACATATATTTGATCTCATGATGTGATCACAGTTTCGTATTGTCAAGCGTGTAATGTCGGCTGCCTCCGGCCATTTTTCATGCATTCGAGCGATTTCTGCGCCGCAAACATGAGCAGAAAAGCATGGCGGCGAATTGCCCGTGCCTTCGATGAGCAGCTCGGCTTGCCAGGTGATGGAGAAGAATTGCGATCGATATCGTATCGGCGCGGTTGCGCTTTCGACCGTCAGTGCCTGGCGGCAAAGATACTCGGCAGGGAATTTTCGATCGCGGTGCGCGTCAGGTTGCGCGCGATGAACACCAGCCAGCCGCGTGGCGAACCTTCCGGCCAGCGTGGCAGATATTCTGGCGGATAGACGACGTGTTGCACACCGTGGATGACAACCGGTCGCTCGTCGCCTCTGACCGGCAACAACCCCTTTACACGGAGAATGGATTCACCGCGTGCAGCCAGCAACAATTCCAGCCAATCGACAAAGGCCGGCCATTCGACTTCACGCGTCACCTCGACCGTGAAGGTCTTTATGCCGTGGCTGTGGACTCCCCGCCCAGGCTTGTCAGCTACTCGCAGATAGTGCGGCTCCCAGTCGTCGCCATGGGCCAGGACGTCGACCGCCGAGGGCATCGCATGCTTGCTCGAGGTCAGCGAGCGCACTGATGGATTGACCTTGGCGACATCGAGCTCAAGCTTGTCCAATTGCCAGCGCTCGACAAGATCTGACTTGGTGATGACAACGCAATCCGCTAACGCCACCTGCTGGGCTGCTTCTGCGAAATTTCGAATGCTGTTGAGGCCACTGACGCCGTCCACAGTCGTAATGATGTTGCCAGCTTGATAGCCATGCAGCAATTCGGAGGCGCTCATCACCGCGTGTATGATAGGCGCCGGATCGGCGAGGCCGGTGGTTTCGACAACGACCTGGCGGAAAGGCGTCACCGCGCCGCTGCGGACCATCGCCAGAAGCTCGGCCAAGGTTGACACGAGATCGTCGCGCACGGCGCAGCACAAACATCCGGACGACAGCAGGACCACATCTTCCGCGACCTCCCGCACCAGCAGGTGGTCCAGTCCTATTTCGCCGAATTCATTGATGATCACCGCCGTCTCGACGAGACCAGGCTCCCCGAGCAGGTGTCGAAGAAACGTTGTCTTGCCGCTCCCGAGAAATCCCGTCAGCACATGAACCGGGATCCGCGTGTCTAGGGAGGGAGCGGCGGGCTGCATGATTCAGATGACCTCGAATATTGCGTCGACCTCGACCGGAACGTTGCGGGGCAATGAGCTGCAGCCGACCGCCGCGCGAGCGTGGCGTCCTGCCTCGCCAAACACCTCCACCATCAGGTCAGACGCGCCATTGATGACCTTGGGATGATCTTTGAAGTCCGGCTCGGCATTGACAAAGCCGCCCAGCCGAATGACCCCGACCACCCTGTCGAGATTGCCGTCCAATGCCTGCTTGAGCTGAGCAAGAATATTGATTGCACAAAGACGCGCAGCTTTTTGGCCTTCCTCCACGGAGAAGTTCGAGCCGAGCTTACCGATGTACTTGTCCTTGCCGCCCTCGCTAGGGACCTGCCCGGAGATGTAGATCTGGCTACCCAGTCTGCGCGCGGGAACGTAGTTGGCGCTTGGAGACGTCGTTGCGGGCAGGTTGATTCCCAGTTGGGCCAGTTTTTGTTCGATCTTTGCTTCCATGGCGCGGTACTCCGGATCTCGGGTTCTCAGTCATCGAATTGCAGTTCCATTCCTTGCGCGAAGGGGAGCTCGGCTCCCTGCGAGCCGGCTATGCTGAGCAAGGCCCGGCAAGTCGTCCGGATGTCCTGGATCGTCCCGCGTTTGACCGCTATTGGGTTGCCCTCCTTCAGCCCCGCCAGAATGTCCTCGTGATGAGATGCACTCCAGGGCTTCGAGGGGATCAGTAACGACATGTACATGGTCGGCCCGAACTGCAACCACAGCGACTCGATCAAGAGCATGAGCGTCTCGGATTCGCTCGCCTGGTAGAGCGTGAAATGAAATTTCTGGTTGAAGGAAAGGCAGTTCAGAATGTCACGCTTGGCGATCGCCTGAAGCAACTGCTTATTGATGGACGTCAGGCCGCTAAGGAGCGCAGGCGAAGCTTTCTTGGCGGCGAGCTCGGCTGCCGTACCTTCAAGCAGTTCACGCACTGAAAAGATATCGCTCAGCTTCTCAGCGCTCAGCCTCGGCACGCGTACCGAGCCCCCCTTGGTTTCTTCCAAGGCATTCGCCGCCACGAGCTGGCTCAGCACTTCACGAACCGGCATGGGGCTGGTTCCGAGCCCTGCCGCCAACTTGCGCAAACTCATGACCTGGCCGGGAACAAACGCCCCGACCATCAGCCCTCTGCGCATATAGCTCAGCACACGTTCGTAGATGTGCCCCCGCTGCCGCTTGCCTTCTTCGTTGCCATTTACGGCAACTTCCGTTTTCTCCGTCCGCATCTCCCGCCTCTCTTTTATTAGGGCGTCGCTCCGCGACTCCCGAGATACTCGAGGACACCGAGACCATTCTTCGAGAACGACTTCGCGGTCCACATCCTTGTGATCTCATATCGTGATCATTAGTGGATTTGGAAGTAAGCGGCAACCGCATCGTGAAGCAGTAGCGCCACAAATCGGCATCCTCAGGTTTCTTTGACCTGCCGATTGGCACAAGAGCGTTGCCTTGGGGCGGCTGTGCGGGCATGCACAGCCGCCCTTAGGCGGTTATGCCGACCTGATACAGCTCGACCTTGGTTCCATCCGGGTCGGCGATGTAGATCGTCAGCCCATATGGTCCGTCGTGCAACCCATTGTAGTAGTGCACGCCCGCCTTTTTCAACTTTGCATCGAGCGCCCGAACGTCGTTGACCTCAAAGGCGATGTGGTCGAGCTGGCGATGGTCGGCGGCCTTGCCATTGATCAGAGCAATGCCCTGGTGGAAGGCAACGAACGGCCGGCCATCCGCAAGCGGTTTGGCCGGCCTGATCGTGAAACCGAGCTGCTTGGTATAGAAGGCGACCGATTTGTCGATATCGTTGACCATGATGAGCTGGTGGCCGTAGTTTGTCACGCGCGGCTTCGCCTGTTCGCCGATCCAGTCGAGAATTTCTGAGGATGGCGCGATCTCGCAGAAGTACTGCTTCCAGACCTGCTTGGCGGTTGCTTCCCAATCGGCATTGACGCCCGATACGCAATCATCAACAGCGATCACATCAAAATCGCGGAGGTAGGCTTCGCGGATCGTCGTCTCAACGCAGGCATTTGTGGTTGCACCGGTGATGAACAAGTGCTGCGTCCCCAGCATCTTCAACATCATCTCCAGTCGAGTTTCGTAGAAGGCGCCGAAGCGGTGCTTGCGGATCACGAAGGAAGGATTGAACTCGGCCAACGGCTTGAGCTCTTCAATGATCTCTTCATCCCAGGTGCCGGCGAGCGCGGACACCTGCTTGCGCCGGGCGGTGTGACCAAGCAGCTTCTTTTTGGCGCGATTCTTGTCGACGGCAAAATGCTCCTGCATCGTCCAAATGACGGGGATGCCCGCCTCCTGACACTGCTTGATCAACTTTGCCAACGGCGGAACGATTGAGGAAAGGCGCTTGGTGTCGACACCGGAAATGCCGAGCGTGCCCTTTTCATGAATGAAGGCATTCTGAAGGTCGATGACCAGGAGCGCCGACTTGCGATAGTCGAGGGACTCTAAGCTCATTTCTTGTTTTCCTCCATATCGATACCCAGCACGCCGGCACGGCCCCAGCTATCCTTCGCTGTCTCATGGATCACCACATGCAGATGGTCGGGCTTGCAGGCAGCCTCTTCGACCATTGCCTTGGTGATGGCTTTTACAAGCCTGCGCTTCTGATCGACGGTGCGACCTTCCCACATTTCGACGACGACAAATGGCATTAGCTCTCTCCTTCCTTCTCGGCCCGCCGAGCGCCGGATGCCCAAGTGGGCGCGGCGGTCGCGAAGCCCGTAACCAGATCATTGCTCGCCCGATCGACACCGCTGAGTAGCCACAGCGGACGGTTGGTATAGTTGATCAAAACCTGCTCCTCCATGCATGCGCGGTGCGCAGAATGCCTCGGGTCTCGGTCGAAGTGACTTGTGGCCGGCATCAGCCGAATGACGTAGATTGGCTCAGACGGATTGAACATCTCGAGCACGTTCTTTTCGATGTCGTTCAGACCGATCGCCAGCAGTCCCGGATCAACTCGGCCAATGGGCAACAACACGATCGCCCCCGCGAAAGGCTCAACCGGCCAATAGCGACCTTCCCGCCCCTTGTGCAGGAAGTCGGCATAGCTGCGCACTTCCGTGAACAGCTCGCTGTCCCACAAGATGATGTCCTGCCCCAGGATGCCGCGCGCGGCATCGACGACACGTTGGCTCTCGCAGAGGTCCAGAAAGATCCAGGGGTCCGTCAAGCCGATCGCATGTCCCCATGGGTTGTGGATTCCGGACAATCTCTCCTGACGGACCGTGGTCTTGCGCGCTACGATACCGGCGACAGCTTCACTCACCGACATTTGGGCCGGCATGAGCGATTCTCGGCCTGCCAACTCCAGTTGGTGGAAGTCCATGCCACTCATGACGGCAGGGTCACGCATCGACCGCGACCGTAGTGGTTGTCAGCGACGGAACCGTTTTCATAGATAACGTCACCGCGCGCAACGGTCATCACCGGCCAACCCTTGAGCGTCCATCCCTCATAGATGCAGGTGCCCTTGCCGGTGTGCTTGACCGTGCGCTGCTCGTCGAGATCGACCAGCACAAGGTCCGCGTCGAAGCCAACGTCGATATGGCCCTTGCGCGGCCAGAGCCCGAAGCGTCGCGCAGGGTTGAAAGAGTTGAGCTCGACAAGCCGGGACAGCGGCAAACCGCGCTGATGAACGCCGAAATGAAGCATCAGCGACAGCTCCCAGGGAAAGCTCACCACACCTGGGAATTCGGTCCAAAGATCCTCCAGCTTCTTGGGCAGGAACGGCACGTGGTCCGTGCCGAGGCTGTAGACCGAGCCGTTCATGACGCCCTGCCAAAGCCCCTCGAGCTCGTTCCGGTCGCGCAACGGCGGCGATATCTTCGCCCGCATGTCGAGATCTTCGTCGTAGCACGTGCGGGTGAGGTAATGAGGACAGGTCTCGACCGTCACGCGGACGCCACGCGCCTGGGCCTCGGCGGCGAGTACCGGACCCATGCCGACGGAGGTGTGGACCAGATGAAGCGAGCAGCCGGTCTTCTCGGCAAGGAAGAGCATGCGACGGATGGTTTCCACTTCGCAGAAGGCCGGGCGGGATTCCGTGTATGCGCCGAGATCCTGACGGCCGGTGGCCGCGATCTCCTTTTTGATCCAGGATGCGATCTGGGTGTTCTCGCAGTGAACGTTGATCACACCGCCGGGAACCTTCGACAAGATGCGCATCGCGGCGTAGACCCAGCCGTCGGTCGCCGGCACGATGCCGATCGGATTGTCCGGCTCGTAGCCGAAATAGCATTTGAAGGATTTGACGCCGGTCTTGGCGATGACTTCCGGAATCTCGGCGATATGTTCCTCGCGCTGGATCCCGAAATGAAAGCCGAAGTCGATGACCGAGTTCTCCTCGCCGATCGCTTTGCGCTCCGCGTAGAACGGCAGATAGGACTCCTTGAGATTGCGGATATAGAGCAGCGCCGTCGTCACGCCGCCGGAGGCCGCGGCGGCTGTCTCGGTGCGCATGTCCTCAGCGAAGGGAAACTTCACGCCCAGATGGCAGTGCGGGTCGATCAAGCCCGGCATCAACACCCGCCCCTCGGCGTCGATGGTGCGCTTGGCCTCCGGAAAAACTTCGTCAGCACCGGTCAGGACGATCTTGCCGTCCTTCACCGCAACACCGCCGTGGAATTCTCCGTCGTGGCGAACCACTCGCGCGTTCTTTATGACCAGATCCGCCTTCATTGTCTTTGCTCCAGTATTCCCTCGATACGCCGGCTGATGCCGGTCCACTGGCTGCGGCCGACGGTGATCGGTGCACGGGCGCCCATGCCGCGCGCCCAGATGGCCTTCAGCCCAAGTTCCGCTGCGGCATCCCGGTCGATCGTTCCGGGAGGCGCGGCGACGTCGACCAGCAGCGCGTGTTTGGGCAGCAGAACCAATTGGTCGCGCTCGAGCAATCGCTTTGGAGCGCTGCCGATAACGATGTCCATGCGAGGCAGACTTGCAGGCAATTGTTCGAGCGTCAGCGCCTCGGCGCCTGTCGCGTGGGCGGCTGCGCGCTGAACCGGGTTGCGCGCAGCGACGTGAACATGAGCCCCGAGCCCAACCAGCGTCCGCGTCAGAAGCGAGCCGATGGTGCCTTGGCCAACCAGGCAAATGTTGGACTTGTGGATGGTGATCTGCGTGTTCTCGATGATCACCTTCAATACCCCCTCGACGATCGCCGGCCCGCGCAACAGCATGAGGTCGACGTCCCATTCGTACTCGT
This sequence comes from Bradyrhizobium sp. 25ACV, assembly GCF_054863005.1. Classification (NCBI taxonomy): domain Bacteria; kingdom Pseudomonadati; phylum Pseudomonadota; class Alphaproteobacteria; order Hyphomicrobiales; family Nitrobacteraceae; genus Bradyrhizobium; species Bradyrhizobium sp. 25ACV. The sequence goes on along the minus strand of NZ_JAVAYO010000002.1, from coordinate 710,027 downwards.
GCAGCGCGATGCCAAGCGCCTTGCAATGGGCCTTTAGATTGTCGTCTGCCCAACCGAGTATGATGTTGCCGGGCCGCCTCATGCCGGCCAACTTCTCGCGCGTCGGAATGATCTTTTGCGGACACTTTGGCGCAAAGAGTGCGCCCTCCGCGCTGATGCCCGGAATCGGAAACAGCGCTATGTCGGCGCCCTTCAATGCGTCGGCTGCATCGGCAGCATGATAGACACCTTCGATGCCCCCGTCAGGCCAGGGGAAACCGTAGGCTCGAACGGCGGCTCCAGCCCGCACGGCACAGCGAGCGATCTCCTGTTCACGCGCGTCGCCGGCTACGATTGCGATGACCGTATTCTGCCAACTCATGGGGCCCTTACCTTCTCAATGAGCTGATCCCTGGACATGCCGGTGATGCCCATTGCTTCTGCAGTCCGCCCACCGATCCGATAGTCCGTTCCGACCGCAGCCTGCGCCAGGCGATAGAGCGATGTCGCGACGGGCACGTTGACGTTGGCGATCTGCGCAAACTCCAGGAAGGGTAGCAGGCCGTGGCCGAAATCCTCCTTGTAGTAGCGATATTCGAGCGAGTCCGGCCCCTTGATACGACGATTGGCCTCACCGCCCGCGATTGCCGCGCGGTAATCGGTAACGTCAACCACGTCAGCCTCCACCGTGCCGAGCAACTTCATCTCTTCAATCAAATTCGGCAATTCATGCCCGAATGCCCGGGCGACCGCCAAGCGCTCGTCGTCCAATTGCCGCATGACCCGGGCGACCCCGGGCGTCATGGCATCGACATAGAAAGTGAAGTTGCCGCCGGTCGCCTCGACCCAGGCGGCTCCCAGCACCGCGCCGGGGGGATGCAGGACCATGTTCACGTTGGAGAGGTCGGAGGCGATAACGTCACGAACGGGCGTGACGCCTGGATACAATTTTGCAGCAATCTCCAGCGCCTCCGCTCCTCCCCTGAGAGCGGCAGCCTTCAGTTGCTTCGCCCGACCGCTAATGGTGACGCCGTCAGGACGATATTTGCGCGCGACGTACGTAAGGGTCGAGAACTCAACCACCGGCGGCACTGACCGCCCGGTGCGGGAATAGGCCTCGGCGAATTCCAGCGCCCCGCCGGTGTGGCCGGGGTTAAGCACGACCGGTTTGTTCGACGGCCAACCGACTGCTGCGAGTGCGTTGGCTATGGCCGAGTGCGAGAAAGTCGGCAGGACCACGACCGCCACGTCGACTCCGGAGATGGCCGACTTGAGATCCGTCGAAATCAGGGTAGGCTTTGCAACTCCTTCGCCGAGCTTGCCGTCGAATGCAACGCCGCCGAGCTTGATGTGCGGTTCAAGCGTTTCGGCCGAACGCGCCCAGAAATGAACGGAGTGGCCTGCGAGAACCAATTCTGCGACCGAAGCCGCGCCCCCTGCTCCTCCTCCGAGTACCGCAACCTTCATTCTTTTCTCCGCAGATCGAAGCGCAAATCGCGCCACCCGAGAGCCAGCTTTGATCACAGTTTATGATCACAACTGTGATTGTCAAGCCGAAGAATTGCTCGCCCGCCGCATGCGAGCAATCCATGATCGGATGGCCTACGTTGCCAGTCGGAGGCGATCCGTGATGCCAAGTTCGAACTCGGTGGCAAGGCAATCGGCAACCATCTCTGCGGTTGCGGCCGAGAGCGTCCACCCCAGGTGGCCGTGGCCAGTGTTGTAGAAAACGCCCGGTATCCTTCCCCTGCCGACCCGCGGCATCATGTTCGGCATCATCGGACGCAACCCGGCCCAGGACACGACGCGGTTGGTATCGACCGAAGGAAACAGCGTTCGCGTCCAGTCAACCAGCGGCTTGATGCGGTCTTGGCGAATGTCGCGGTTCATGCCGTTGAACTCTGCCGTTCCGGCGACGCGAAAGCGCGCAGCGCCCAATCGACTGGTAACGATCTTGGCGCCATCATCGAGCAGGCTGACCCAAGGCGCAGCTTTCTGGCTCTGCTCGTCGTCAAGGTGCACGGTGATCGAATAGCCCTTGACAGGGTAAACGTTGAGCCGGTCGCCGAGCATCGCCGCGAGGTCGCGGCTTGCGGGACCGGCGCATATGACGACACTGTCGGCATCGATCTCATTGACACGAGCGCCGCCTGAAGGCTCGTCACACCCATACTGGATGCGGAAAACTTCGTCCCGAGCGATCTGCCTCACAGTGGCGTCAAAGACGAAACGCACGCCACGTCTCTCGCATGCCTTGGCGAGACCGCAAACGAACTTGTGGATGTCTCCGGTGGAATCCGACGGGGTATAGAAACCTCCGAAGAAGTCGCCATGCAGCGTCGGCTCGATCGACTTCACCTCTGCGGCCGTCACTGGACGACGGTCCAGGCCCCCCTCCACGAGAATGGTATTGACCTTCAGCGCGTGTTGGAAACTCTGCTTATCCCGATAGAAGTGAAGGATGCCGCGCCGCTCGTGGTCGAAGTCGATGCCCTCGCGCTCGGCAATGGCGAAGAGATGCTTGCGTGCGGCGATGGCAAGCCGTGTGGTCTCAATTGTGTTGTCGCGATAGTTCTTGATGTTGAAGATGAATTCGCCAAGCCAGGAATATTTGTGCCAGGTCGGCGCTGGATTCATGAGGAGCGGTGCATCGCGCCTCAACATCCAACTCACTCCCTTGAAGACGGTCGACCAGCTATTCCAGACCTCCGCATTGCTTGCGGAAAGTTGGCCGCCATTGGCGAACGATGTCTCCATGCCCGCGTAGCGCTGACGCTCGATCACCGTAACGGTATGGCCGCGGTTGAGAAGGGCATAGGCGGTGGTGACGCCGGTGATACCGGCGCCGATGACGACAACATGTGGCATTTCACTCTCCGCGATCGAAGTTGGGAGCGGGCCGAGGCCCGCGGTTTGTCCCCAATCTGTCGCTGTACCTGAGAGATTAACCGCCACGGCTCGGCCGGTACGGTGGTCCCCTTCGGTGGACACTCGAAGTGCCACTCTCCAGATCGTTCAGCTGCATGGTCCCTTTTGCCTGAGAGTTTCCTGGGGGTTGCTCCTTCGGCGCCGGCCAACACCGTCACGACGGCGACCGATCTCTCCCATGCAGCCTATTGAACGCGATAGGTTCTTCTCTCCTGCGCCTCCGCAGCTAGAGCCGGCTCGTTAATTGCCGACGTCGTAAAGAGTCGTGGTCGTCTCGACCGCTTCGTCATGCAGACCAGCGCGCTCGACCGCCGCAGCAGCCAGTTGCCGGGCTTTGCGCCGAATCTGCGGCTCGTCAACCCCCTGCACCTTGCCGTCGACATATGACGGCTTCCCATCGACCCAAGTCTGCACGATCGAAGCGGTCGATGCAGAGAATACCAAAGCTTGCAGTGGATCGTAGAACGGCGTCCATTCGACGTGGTCCAGGTCGAAGAGGACGAAATCGGCCTTCTTGCCGATTTCCAGCGAACCGATCTCGTCGTCCCACATCAACGCCTTCGCACCTTCGATGGTCGCGGCGCGTAGTGCTTGTCGTGCAGTGAATATGTCCGGTTGCAAGCGGGCGTCCTTGAACATGCCGGCGACGAGCAGCATTTGCCGCATCAGGTTCATGTTGCCGGCCGCCGACACGCCATCGGTGCCGAGGCCGACTTTAACGCCGGCCTTCACCATCTCCGGATATTTGCCGATCGCGGTTGCACCCTTCCCCAACTTGAATGACGAGCACGGGCAGAAGGCGACGCTGGCGCCACGCTCGGCGAGCAGACGGACCTCTTCGTCGGAAACGGCCGCGCCGTGAGCGATGACCAGGTTCTTTCCTATGCCTCCGGCCCGATCGATACGCGTGATGGGCCAGCAGCCATATTTTTTCTCGCAAACCCTCGCCTCCTCGATCGAGGTTGCGAGATGATAGGTCGTGCCGACGCCCAACCTCTCAGCCAGTTTCACCGCTCCAACGTGGAGTTCGAGGCTACACGGCTCCTTGCCTTCGATATTGACCCAGCAACGCGCACGGCCGTCGAGGGCGCCGTTGTAGCGAACGACACAATCCTCGAGCACCTTGAGTGCGGCCTCGGCGTTCGGGAAGAAATGATGATCCACCATTTCCTGGGTCCATCCGCGGGGGAGCTCGGGCGGTGGATTGTCGGCCGCGTGCCGCCCGGTGATGCCGCGAATGCTGACCTTTTCCATCGCGCGAACGACGATGCCGGGATCGTATTGCGATCCCATGTCGAGAAAACACGTGGTGCCACAACGCAGCATCTCGGTGATGCCCAGCAGCGCACCCCAATATTCGTCTTCTTCGGTGATGTGAGCGTAAAAGGGCTTAGCCCAGTGGAACACCCAGGCCCGGGTGTTGAGATTGTCCGGGAAGACTGCGCGCGACAGCGTCTCCGAAAGATGAACGTGGCTGTCGACGAAGCCCGGGCAGACACCGAGCATCCTGCCATCGATCACCTTGTCAAAAGTGACGCTTTTTTGCCGCGCGGCCACGTCATCGGCCGGACCGATATCCGAGATGCGGTCGTTCTCGACCACGAGACTGGCGTTGCGCACGACCGTGTCGTTCTTGTCGACCGTGAAGGCGAAGTTCAAGTCCTTGATTAGCGTGCGCATGCCTCTTCACCCAATTCTCTGCCATCACGACCGCCCCACCTGACTGCCGCACCATAACGCCGGGCAGTTTCGTGCGACCTTTAACCAAGCGAACAGCTCCTCTTCGCTTGGAGCCTCCGTCAAGCGACGGCGGCCCTGCGCACGGCCCCGCTTTTCCTGGCCGTACCCACGGGAATCAACCGGTCGGTGTCGGCATAGTCGGAAAGCAGTTCCGACCCATTGGCGGTCACCAGCAGCATATCCTTGTTCTGCATGCCGAAGCCATGGCCGGTGTCATAGCAAAGCGGCTCGAAACCAAGCACCATGTTCGCCTCGAGCGGCGCGTCGGTGCCCGGCTTGCCCAGCACCGGCGTCAGTCCAAGGTAGGGATCTTCGTGCAGGTGCAGGCCAATACCGTGGCCCACGAACGAGATCGGCGGCAGATCGAGCTTGGCGAGCTTCGCAATGAACGCATCGTAGATATTGCGACAGCTCGCGCCCGGCTTCACTTTCTCCATGATTTCGTATTTGCATTCGACCAGATGCGCCCAGATCTTCTCGGCCATGGGCGGTGCCTCGCCGACGATCGCGGTTCGGCAGACGCCAGCCTGATACCCGTCGATGACGGAGAATATCTCCACGCGGCAGACGTCCCCCCGCTTCAAGACGCGCTCCGACGGGCCGACGTTGGGCAAGACGCTGCGCTCGCCGGTCGCCACGATCATCAGCTTGAAGTGATCGGCGCCGAGAGCATAGACATTGCGGGTCAGGTGGCCGGCGATGTCCATTTCGGAATTGCCCTCGTCGACCACAGAGAGAGTATCGGTAATGGCCTGGTCGGCAATACGGGAAAGTTTGCGCAAAAGCGCAATCTCCTCCGAGGTCTTGATTTGGCGAAGTCGCGCCAGGATCGGCTCGGCACGCTCGAACTTTGCGGCCGGCATGGCCGCGAGCAGCCGGGCAAAATCCCCCGCCGGCAGGTAGTCCATTTCGAGTCCAATGCGAGCCTGAGCAAGTCCGAGCCCCGCGAGTTGATCGGCGAGCACAAGCATGGGATCGTCTGAGAATTCCGCCCAGATGCGCGTCGGCACGTCCGGCTGGCGACGCTTGATCGTCGATGCCTCCATATCGACGCCGAACAATGCCGAGCGGCCGTCGGCAGTGACGATGGTCATTGCATGGCGGTGACGGATGAGTGGTTGCGAGGGGACCACGAACCCCGCAGTATACGAAAAATTTTCAGGCGAAGAGCAGATGATGGCATCCAGCCCATGCTGAGACATTGACTTGACTTGTTTCGCGACGATTTCCGCCCGCATGACCGCTCCTGTTTTTCCAACTTCTTTGCTGCGCGCTTAATCTCGCACGCGGTACTTTTCGATCTTCGTCTGGTCGACCTCGATACCCATTCCCGGTCCGGATGGCACGACGATTGCGCCATCTGCGACCTTCATGGGTTCTACGAGCAGATCGTCCTTGTAGTAGATGCCGGCAACCTGACCGTGCTGGAACTCCGCCGGCGTCGAAATCGGAATGACGCAGGACAGGGTCACGGAGGGTGAGGCTGCGGCGAGTTGGACGTTGGCGAGATTCCCGATCCCGGTCTCGATCGACCCGTTGACGTTACAGATGATGCCGGCCGCCCGGCACACCGCCCCGACCTCCATGGCTTTGTAGAGACCACCAGCCTTTGTCGTGTAGATGGACACGATTTGGATGCCGCCGGACCGAACGATCTGGATCGAATCATGCGCATTCCAGGCCGACTCGTCGGCCATGACGGGTGCGTCGATGCGGCGACCAACCTCGGCAATGCGCTCGATGCCCATGACGGGCTGCTCGACATATTTCAGTCGATTCTTCTCCATCCGACGAACGACTTGAACGGCCTCGCCAGGCGTCTTGTAGCCTTCGTTGGCGTCCACGCAGATTTCGACGGCATTGCCGGCGACTTCGCGAACGGCATCGACCATCGCAACGTCGCGATCCGGATCGACCCCGATCTTCACCTTGATGGTTCGCACCCCCTCCTGGACCAGCTTTGCGACCTCAACGCGAGCCTCTTCGATCGAGATCAAGCCGATCGAATGGGTAACGGGCACACGATCGCGCGCTTTGCCGCCGAGCAGGGTACTGACGGGAACATCGAGCCAACGACCGGCAAGGTCATAGGCGGCGAACTCGACGGCAGCCTTGGAATAGGGGTAGCCCCTGATGACCGCGTCCATTCGTGCATGCAGTTCGGCGATATTACCGAGCTCGACGCCGACAATCGCGGGAGCCAGATACGTGTCGATCACGACACGCGTGATCAAAGCGGATTCGCCGAAATACCGACCGAACTCGCCACCCCAGTCCTTGAGAGCTGGCGCTTCGCCCCAACCAACGCGACCGTCGCTGTCGGTCATCTTGACGATGACGTATCGGCCGATCACCTCGGTCAGACCTGCCCATTTGTGCTCGCGCCGCGTCGGCAATTGGACAATCAACGTTTCGACGGATTTGATCGTGGGCAAATGGGCCTGCCTTATTTCGTTTGGGTTTCGCGCTCAGTTTGCTATGGGTCGAAACCAAGATCATCTATCGTGATCACACTTTATGATCATAATATGGGCCGGTCAAGTGTCGTAGCGGCATCGCGGATTGCGCGGGTGCTGAAGACCCGCGGGTCAGAGGAGGAAAAATTGACGATCGTCGAAGCAACAAACTACTTCGCCAAGCAGGATCAGGCGCCGGTAGTGCTCCAACAGCGCCGCCAGGCAAGCGGCATCCGGCGCGAACTCGGCCTGGAGCCCGGCGAAATCCTTGTCTTGCGTGAGGGAAATGGACCCGACGTCAGATGGGAGTGCAGATTTCCCTCTCGCGCAGCATACGAGGCCGATATGGCAGCTCGAGCCGGCTCAGAGGCGTTTGTTCAAGCACGCCGGGTGATGCACACGCTGGTGGAACGGTTCGAGCGACACGTCTATGAAGTCGACGACAGCCGCTAAGATGCCGGGGATCCACGCGCCTCAGCGTTAGCGAGGATGCAGAGCCCATTGGCGGATCTCGATCTCCCCTCCTTGGCATCGTGAAGGGCCGCTCAATCGGCGAACTATCGGAGATCCCGATAGTTTGCATTGAAAATGCTGATTTTTAAAACCGCTCTAATGGTGAGAGTTTCCTCCGACAGCCGTCCGACAGAACGGAGCAAAGAGGAGCCAATGTCATTCATCCAGAACACCTGGTACGCCGCGGCATGGTCGCGTGAAATCACACGCAGCTTGCTGTCACGAACCATCGCCAACGAGAGCATTGTCTTCTACCGCAAGGAAGCCGGAGATGTCGCCGCGCTTACTGATCGGTGCCCGCATCGCTTTGTCCCGCTTCACCTCGGGAAGCTCAAAGGCGACATCGTCGAGTGCGCCTACCACGGACTGTGCTTCGATCCGAGCGGCGCATGTACCCTCAATCCACATGGCGATGGCGCGATCCCGAGGGCAGCCAAAGTCAAGAGCTACAAGGTCGTGGAGAAACATGACGTCGCGTGGGTTTGGCTTGGAGACGCAAGCAAGGCCGACGAGTCCTTGATCGCGGACTTCAGTGTTCTGACAAACCCGAAGTTTCGCACGGTCAGTAGCTACCTCCACGTCCAGGCAAATTATCAGCTGGTTTCTGACAACCTGCTCGATTTGAGCCATGGGCAGTACCTTCATCCGATGTTCAAGAATGCGGAGGGGCCGCCCAAATTCGAGGCCGAAAAGGAACCGCAACCCAATGAAGTCTGGGCGAAATTCTCGCGTCCTAATCAACTGCCGAACAAGTATTTTCAGATGCTGGGGTTTCCAGGGGACCAGCGTGGCGACCATCGCAACTTCATGCGTTGGAACGCTCCCTCGCTCCTTCTGCTTGACGTCGGCATGACGGGCGTCAACAGGCCGGTAGAAGAAGGCCTTTCAATTCCAACGTCTCACCTGCTCACTCCGGAAACAGAAACGTCGACACATTACTTCTGGGCTATGTCGCGCGATTTCCGCCAGGATGAAGATGACCTCAGCCAAGAATTGCTAAAGGCCGGCGTGGCTCTCTTCGACGACGAAGACAAGCCGGTCATCGAGGCTCAGCAGCGCATGGTGAACACCCAGGACTTGATGTCGCTCAAGCCCGTTCTTCTACAGACCGACGGCCCGGCGGTCAGGGCACGGCGGATCGTGGAGGCTCAGCTCAAAGCCGAGCAGTCGTAAGGCATAGCGTTTGACACCTGATCGCCAGACAAAGGGCGACGAGTTTCTCAAGCTACTCAGCAAGCAAGGTCGATCGTTTCCGCTGGCAGACCGGGCGTCTGCCCCTCCCTGACTTGGCCGCCGCATCAGATCGGCGGCTTTTTTTTTGCATCGCGCAGCGTGAGAGCCAGCTTACTGTGGCAAGGGCGGGCCATGCGGGCGTCTGTTACAGTTGAACTGACACCTCACTATCAGCGCCAAATGCGCCATGTGCGGCTGCCATATCGGCCGGTCATCGAAGGGTACGATGGCGCAGGCGGATTGACTCGAACGCGCGATCCGGACTCGGCTAGACGTCGAGAATCAGTTCCTCGGACAAAGACCGAGAACAACAAATTGCGATCCTGTCGTTCATTTGTTTCTCGGCGTCGGTCTGAAAGGAATCCCTGTGCTCAGGTCGTCCCGCGAGGACTCTCGTAAGGCACGTTCCACAGATTCCCTGTTCGCAGGAAAGCTCGACGCTAATTCCATTCTCCTCGAGGACCGATGCGATCGATTTGTCGCCGGGCACAACAAGTCGTTGGCCGCTTCGTGAAGCCACAACCGTGAACGACGCCCCGCCCTTCACGTCGCCAGCGGAGAAGCTTTCGGTGTGAATCCTCTCCTCAAGGCAGCCAGCCCTTCTCGCGGCAGAGACCGCAAAGTCTATGAAGCCTCTCGGTCCACATATGTAGATGCTCGTGCTGGAGCATACTCCGTTGAGATCCATGTCCGGCTGAAATCGCTGCTCCACCGGCCCGTCGTCAACGTGGAGCCGAAATCGGCCTGCGAACGGCGAGGCGGCGATTTCATCGACGAAGGGTGCACGATCCCGGGTCCGAACGCACAGGTGGAAGTCGAAATCGTTGCCGATCGTCTGAAGCCGATAGGCCATCGAGAGCAGCGGAGTGATTCCGATTCCCCCGGCGAGGAGGATCGCGCGCCCGCCATCCTCAACAAGCCCGAAATTGTTGCGCGGCCGTCCTATCTTAACGATCATTCCCTCGCGAAAGGTCTCGTGGATCGCCCTGGATCCCCCTCTCGAGCCCGGGTCGTTGAGTATTGCAAGTCTGTAATAGCCTGACTGGGAGGGGTCATTGCAAACAGAATACTGCCGAACGATCTTGTCGGAGACATGGACATCAACATGCGATCCGGCAGAAGCAGGCGGGAGTTCATTTGACGTTGCGGATTCGAGCTCGATGCTCACTATATCGCAAGCAACGTAGTGGACCCTGCGTATCCTTGTTTCCATCGTATGTCCTGGATCGACCATCGTTCAAATCCGACGCATGCCATGAGCGACTTGCCCGCCATCGCCGCAATACCGCCTATGGGCTGGATGTTATTCAATTCCGGAACAGCGCGGAAATCGGTTTCCTGGAGCCCAACTATCGGCCCGATCGATAGTACACCCGAAGCACCGCGGAGATACTCCGCTCGCTGCCTTCAGCGAGCCTATGCGCCTCGAATGTTGGCAACGAGGCGTTCAACGTCGACAAGCAGGCCTGCAGACTGCTTACTGAGGTCCTCGGCCGAACGGGACACGAGTTGCGCCGCTGCGCCGGTTTCGCCTGCCATTCGATTGACGCGAACGATGTTATCCGAGACCTGGTTGGTGCCGCGTGCCGCTTCCTGTATGTTGCGCGCGATCTGGCCAGTCGCAAGGCCCTGCTGCTGAATGGCCGCGGCGATAGCCACCGTGATCTCGTTGATCGAGACGATCGTGCTACCGATACCCTCGATGGCCTCGACGGCCTCCGTGGTCGCGACCTGCATGGCTTCTATCTGCGCGGAGATTGCCTCAGTCGCCTTGGCTGTTTGGCCTGCGAGCGACTTTACCTCGTTGGCCACCACCGCGAAGCCGCTACCAGCGTCTCCAGCACGAGCGGCCTCAATAGTTGCGTTGAGAGCCAGAAGATCAGTCTGACCGGCAATATTGGTGATCAATTTCACGACATCCCCGATCTTCTGCGCCGCAGACGACAACCCATGCACGACCTCGTTCGTGCGTTTGGCTTCATCCATGGCCTTTGAAGCAATCGTGGTCGATTGATCCACCTGGCGACCGATCTCATGAACGGATGCGGAAAGCTGCTCCGTTGCGGCAGCGACTGTCTGCACATTGGCGGAGGTTTGCTCTGCGGCTGCCGCGACAGTCGTCGCCTGTTCGGTCGCCTCCTCCGATGACGTCGACATGCGCTGCGACGTGATATGCATTTCGCGCGCGGCCTTGGCGAGCGTATCCAGCGATCTCCTGACCTCGCTTTCGAATTCATCGGCCGTTTTGGTGATGAACAGCCTCTTCTCAGCTTCGCTCTGCTGTCTCAACTCATCCTGAGCGTGGCGCAAACGAATGGTCTCGGTCATGCTCTCCTTGAAAACCTGGACGGATCTGGCCATTGCGCCAATTTCGTCTTTTCTGTCCTGAGCGGGAATTGTCACCTCGGTTCCCCCGCTCGAGAGCTTGAGCATCGCCGTCGTCATCGCCGCGATAGGGTTGGCCACGTTGCGGCTGATCAGGAGAGATACTCCGGCCACGAGCAAGAGGATGAAGAAGACGATCCCTCCCAGGCGGCGCGCTTCTGTCCAGAAAATTTGATCGATATCGTCGATATAAAGGGCGCTGGTCAGAACCCACCCGTATATTGGCACTTCAGTGGCGTAAGTCAGGGTCTGCACCGGCTCGCTACCGCCGGGGCGCGGGAAGCTGAAAGTCACGAAACCGCCGCCGCGGGCAGCGGCTGCGACCGCATCACGAAAGAAGTAGACGCCATTTGCGTCTTTCGTTTGCGTCATATCTTTGCCCTCGACGGCCTGCTTGGGATGCACTTCGAGGATGCCTTCTTTGGTCGCGGCGTAGAAGGCGTTGTCCTTGTCGTAACGCAGCATGCGAAGCAGCGCTCTCGATCGTTCACGCGCCTCCAGTTCTGACAGGCCGGTTTTGCGCCCGGCTTGGTAGTCGGCTTCGATCGCGGAGCGAGCGAGCAGGACCAGCTCCTTCACCTTCGCCTTTCTATCCGCGAGCAAGGTATTCTTCAGGGTCGATAGGCCGATGCCGGCGGTGCCGACCATCCCGGGAATTGACAACAAGACGACGATCAAGAGCTTGGTGGAGATGCGAAGAGATCCGAACATGTAACCATTCTTCCCGCGCTGGCAGAGCTGAGAGCCCATACGTTCAGGAGTTCGCTGTTGACGTCGCATGCCGCACGATCATTCGCGGCTGCCTTGAGGACACTGACGCTCGCACGGCCTGAGCGAGCAAAACATTCGCTCTTCTCCGGCACCCGACTATGCACCTGCGTAGGTGAAGGCGGACCTGGGTGGACACATCCAAGGACGAAATCCACGACGACCCACAGCGCTTCGCCTCGCCCACGACAGTCACGCCATGCCGGTCGGCTCGAAGAGACGGCGGGACCGCAACAGAAGTTTGAGTAGCTGTATATCGATCGTCGCCACCGACCTGGCGTGAGCTACTTCTTGAGTAGATCGTTGGTGTAGAAGTCTGTAACCGGCTTGTTCGGGTCGGTACTCTCGGTTGCGGACATCAATTTCAACGCGTCCGATATCGTTTTGTCGCTGATCCAGCCGGCTGGCCGACCCTTCTCGAAATTCAGCGTGGCTGAAGTTGCAACGATCTGCGCTTTGATCAGCTCGTCCGAGGGAGCCGCGCTCCAAGCGCTTTTCAGCGCGGCCGTCGCTGCCGCCGGCTCTGACTTGGTCAACTCGATTGCCTCCTCGGTCGCGGCGAGGAAGCGCCTGAGCGGTTCAGATTTTTCGGCGATTCCCTTGTCGCTCACCACGACGGCAAGCCCAGGTACGCCGAGGCCGAACTTCGGCATGTCCAACACAGGAAATTTTGTGCCACTTCGCTCTTCGATAAGGGGCAGATCAACATTGGTATAAACGCTGATGAGATCGACGCGCCTTTGCATGAATTGGGGAAATTTCACCTGCGGGTCGACTTGAACCTTACTGATCTTGTCGCAGTTGATTTTGTTGATCGCGCAGAAGACGTCCAGATAGGTCGTGGCAGGGTCTCCGACGGAGATCGCAAGCGACTTGCCTTCCATCTGCGCCGGTGTTGTCACGGCCTTGTCGGGCCACGAAATGAGGGCGAAGGGCGCTCGCTCCTGATAAATCGCCGCGAGTTTGACCGGCATTCCTTTTCCGATTGCCGAGATGGCAAATATGGCGGGAACGACCACGACATCTTCATTGCCGCGTACAAGACCTCCGAGAGCTGCTTGTGCACCGGCGCCTTCTCCGAGAACGATATCGATTCCCTTCTTTTGGTAGAGGCCCCTCTCTTTACCCAGATAGAGGAAGCCATACTCGCCCTTTAGCTTCCAGCTAAACCGGACGTTCACAGTGTCCAGGGCGGACGCTGTCGTTGTCCAGAACGAGGCGGCGATCGCGACCGCAAGAACCCCAAAAACTTGGTGCAGTTTTGGCATAAGTCCCTCCTCTTCTGGTCTCTGCGGGCAAGTGCCCGTGACCGAAACAACCCCGATAAATTTGATCTCGTATTGTGATCACATAAGACTTAATGTCAAGCGGCTTACCCGCCCGGGCCAAGCACAAACGCCCCAGTCGCCAAATGCGCCTCGGGTACACTCGTGCCAGGGAAGGGAGCGAAAGGGCTCCCGACAGACCATGGAAACTTCGAAGAGACCACCCATGCGGTTCCGGCACCTCGACATGAATCTGCTCGTCGCCTTGGACGCGATCCTGACCCATCAAAACATATCGCGGGCGGCCGAGCGACTGCTGCTCAGCCAGTCGGCGACCAGCGGGATTCTATCCAGGCTGCGCCAGCACTTCGAAGACGAGTTGCTGGTTCGGAACGGCCGCCGAATGGCTCTCACCCCTCTCGCAGAGGAATTGGTGGCACCGCTCCGCGCCATCCTGACCGAAACGGAAAAACTCTTGGCAATGCGAACCTCGTTCGACCCAGCAACCTCCGAGCGACATTTTACGATCGCGTGCTCTGACTATGTCTGGGCAACTCTTATCGTCGATATCCTTGCCGCATTGCGCGCTGTCGCCCCATCGGTCAACATATTCTACCAAGGCCCAAGCACCCGCTTTTTTCGCACCGAGATCGATTTCCTGATCGTTCCGGATCGATTCATGCTGGAAGATTGTCCGTTCGCCGCCCTCCCTTCGATTAGCTACGAATGTATCGTATGGAAGGAGAACGAAAGCGTCGGGGATAGCTTGACGCTCGAACAGTTTCTCGAGATGCGTCATGCGCAGGCCTATAGCGAGCGAGCGACGTTCATAGAAGCTTGGTTCTTCAAGCAATTTGGCCGCGCTCCACAGGCCGGGATAACGGCACCAAGCTTCACCCTGCTTCCGCAAGCGCTTATCGGGACCCAGTTCCTGGCGCTCATCCCTGCGGACCTGGCAGATCGGGCATCGGCCACGCTGCCGATAAGGAAAGTGGAAGCTCCCATATCCCTCCCCCTCATGACCGACGTTCTTCAGTGGCGCATCTCGCATGAACGAGATCCCGGGCTGCAGTGGCTGCGAACCCTCATTCTCGACGTTGCCCATCGACGACGGAATTCCCGACAGATTGGCTTCCCGGTTGCGGGGTGAAGATGCAGCGGGTCTCGACCAGCGGCGCTGTTACGCCGAACGCGTCGCGGGTCGGAGCATTGTCCGAAATGAGCGTTCCTTGAACAACGCTTGCTTCAGGGTATCTAGCAATCGACCACGTTGACGGCCAGGCCACCCAGACTCGTTTCCTTGTACTTGGTGCGCATGTCCTCCCCCGTCTGGCGCATCGTTTCAATGACGGCATCGAGGGACACGTGATGTTGGCCATCACCATGCAACGCGAGCATCGCCGCATTGATCGCCTTGATCGCACCCATTGTGTTGCGCTCAATACACGGGATCTGCACGAGGCCACCGATCGGGTCACATGTGAGACCGAGATTGTGCTCCATGCCGATTTCGGCGGCGTTCTCGATCTGCCGGTTGGTGCCACCCAGGACGGCCACAAGTCCTGCTGCCGCCATGGAGCAAGCAACGCCGACCTCGCCCTGACAACCCATTTCGGCGGCGGATATCGAAGCGTTTCGTTTGTAGAGCATACCGATCGCGGACGCCGTCAGGAGAAAGATGCGGGCTTTTGCCGGGCTCGGATCCGGGAAGAACATCTCGGAGAATTTCAGGACCGCGGGTATGACGCCGGCAGCTCCATTCGTCGGCGCAGTCACGACCCGTCCCCCGGCCGCGTTCTCTTCATTGACCGCGAGAGCAAAGAGGCTGACCCATTCCATCACGTGAAATGGATGTGCCGCCCCCTTTGACGTCGTCTTGAGCTTGCTGAGCAGGCCTGGCGCACGGCGCGGTACCTTCAGGCCACCAGGCAGAACACCCCCGTTGACACACCCGCGATCGATGCAGCGCATCATGGCATCGCGAACGCTATCCAGGAATGCATTGGTTTCAGTCTCCTCCCTATGCGATAGTTCGTTGGCAGCAACGATATCGGCAATCGACAAGCTGGTCCTCTCACCTATCGTAAGAAGCTCATGCGCTGACGTGAACGGGTACGGCTCACATCCAACGTTTCGAACAGCGGGGTTCCTCGGCTGGTCGCCTTCACACACGATCGCACCGCCGCCAACGGAGTAATAGGTTTGACGAAGCAGGACGCCCGTATCCGAATGCGCTGCGAATTTCATACCATTTGAGTGCCCCGGCAGGAACTCGCCGGTGCGGAAGGTGAGGTGCTGACGCTCATCGAAGCCAACCGCATGACGACCGCCAAGCAAGATCTCGGAACGCGATCGGATCAGCCCGGCAATAATGGATATGGCTTCAGGATCAACGGATTCTGGCAGCCAGCCCGATAGTCCCAGCAGAAGGGCAATATCGGTGCGGTGACCCTTGCCAGTCAGCGCCAGCGACCCGTAGAGCTCGACGACAACCAAGCGACAGCGCCATAGATCTTCGCCCAAGCATTCGATGAATCGATGGGCCGCGCGCATCGGTCCAACGGTATGCGAGCTGGATGGGCCGATTCCGATCGTGAATAGATCGAGGACACTGATCGGACCGGCTAGGCGCCTGGACGATAAACCGGGCGTGGTGACTTGTTCGACAGTCTGGGACATGGGCGCACACCTCAATCAAGTGATTGATTTCAAATGCGCCCCATCTGTCTATTTGCCTGAGAGTATTATCCCGTCGGCGGGTGCCAAGGCACCTCTTTCCAGATGTTGTTTCGTCACACGCGGTCCTTGTTACCTGAGAGTTTCCGGGGCGGTTGCTCCTTCGGCGTCGGCCGAAGCCGATCTCTTCCGCAAGCGACGTCTTGGGACTCGACCTCCTGAGTCAGGACATCAAATTCGTGGCTGCACTTCTCAAGTATTCTACTACGCGGCTTGGGTCAACAATGAACCGAAGATGCAAAGTCTTGCCGTTCTGCGTCGTTTACGGGGTTGACCTGCCGGTAGAGGGATTTCGGTCTGGGCGCTTTGCATTGAGCCATGGGTCTTGTCGGTCAATCCGGCGTGCACAGCCAGCGAAAAGATACTTTAATGAATTCGTTGAGGACTTCGATTGAATGCTCCTCACAGTGCTGGCTCGCGATCTCGAAGGTTTCAAGCGAATCCACCGGACTGAACTCTCGTGCTTCGCGGTGTAGGTATAGGACGCGGCGTTGGCATGGGGCTAAATGCGCATCTTGGGCCTCAACAGATCCGGGGCAGTTGCTCGCCCGACAACCAGTCGACGATCCGGCCACCGCCAAAGCTCGTCGCCATCTGCACGAAGTGATGATTGTCCGGCACCGCTTCGCCGATATCGGCAGCATTGCGGCCGAGCGGATGCGCTCTCATGGCGGCCAGCACGGCTCCGCCGACATCAGGCGACACGATCGCGACCAGCTTCCCCTCATTGGCGACGTAGAGCGGATCGAGCCCGAGCAGCTCGCAGGCAGCCGCCACCCCCGGCTTGACCGGGATCGCCTCTTCCTGGAGGCTGAAGCCTAGTTCGGACTGCTGGGCAATTTCGTTCAGTGTCGCCGCGAGCCCGCCGCGCGTGGGATCTCGCATCAGACGCATGCCGCGGCCGCCCGCCGCCACCATCCTGGCGACCAGATCATGCAGGGCGGCCGAATCCGAGACGATCTCCGTTTCAAAGGCGAGGTTCTGGCGCTTTGACATGATTGCTACGCCGTGATCGCCAAGCGTGCCCGAGATCAGCACCCGATCTCCGACCCTCGCATTCTCGGCGGAGAGATCGAGTCCCTCAGGCACCAGGCCAACGCCCGCGGTCGAAATGAACAGGCCGTCGGCCTTGCCGCGCTCGACCACCTTGGTGTCGCCGGTGATGATATGGACGCCGGCGGATTGCGCCGCCTCGCCCATGGAGTCCGCGATCATCTTGAGGTCTGAAAACCGAAAGCCTTCCTCGATAATGAAACTCGCAGACAGATAAAGCGGTCGGGCACCGGCCATGGCGATGTCGTTGACGGTGCCGTGCACCGCGAGCGAGCCGATATTGCCTCCGGGAAAGAACAGCGGTGAAACCACATAGCCATCAGTCGTCATCACCATGCGCCCGGCGCCGACGTCGAAGGCGGATTGATCGTTGCCGCGCGCCAGCCATTCGTTGCCGAAGGCCTCGTGGAACAGGCCCGAGATCAACTGCGACATCGCACGGCCGCCGGAACCGTGGGACAGGTCGACGCAGCCGTGCTTGATGTCGAGCTTGCGCTGATGGGCTCTCATGAGGCCCGCTTCTGCTGACGATCGCGGAAGCGACCATAGGTCCAATGCGCGGCACATGCGCCTTCCGAGGAGACCATGCAGGATCCCACCGGGGTCTCCGGCGTGCACACCGTTCCGAACAGCTTGCAGTCGACCGGTTTCTTGACACCGCGCAGGATCGCGCCGCATTCGCAGGCCGGATTGTCGGGGACGCGCAGCTCGTTCAAGGCGAAACGTATCTCCGCATCAAATCTGGCGTAGGTTTGCTTCAGCTTCAATCCGCTATAGGGCACGCGCCCGAGGCCTCGCCATTCGAACTGATCGCGCAGCTCGAAAATATTCGAGACCTCCTCCTTGGCGCGCGGATTCCCATCGCGCGTTACGGCACGGCTGTATTGATTCTCCACCTCGTTCCGGTGCTCGTTGACCTGACGCACCAGCATCAGAATCGCCTGCATCATGTCAAGCGGCTCGAAGCCCGAGATCACCACCGGCTTGCCAAATTCCTCTGCAAAGACCTCGTAGGGCTCGGTGCCAATGATGATGCTGACATGCGCGGGCCCAACGAAGCCGTCGATCTCGACGCGGCGGATGCTGCGGGTGTCGGGACTCTCCAAAATGTTCTGCATCGCCGGCGGCGTCCGCACGTGGTTGCAGACCACGCTGAAGTTTTCGAGCTGCTTCTTCTCGGCGCGCCGGATCATGATTGCGGTCGGCGGCGTCGTGGTCTCGAAGCCGATCGCGAAGAACACGACTTCCTGCTCCGGATTCTCTTCCGCGATCCGGATCGCATCGACCGTGGAATAGACCATGCGGACGTCGGCGCCACGTGCCTTCGCCTTCAACAGCGAGGCACCTTGCGAGCCCGGCACCCGCATCAAATCGCCATAGACGCAAAGGATCACCTCCGGCCGATCGGCCAGCCGGATCGCCATGTCGATACGTCCCGCGGGCAGCACGCAGACGGGACAGCCGGGGCCATGGATCATCCGCACGTTCTTGGGCAGTATGTCCTCCAGGCCATAGCGCGAAATCGCGTGCGTATGTCCGCCGCAGAACTCCATGAAGCGGTAGGACCTCTGCGGATTGGCCTCAGACCGGATCGCCTTGGCCAATCCCAGCGCGATTGCCTTGTCCCGAAATTCGTCGGCGTATTTCACTGCATTGCTCCCTGCCCTTCGGTGCTGAGCTCACGCATGAGCTCCAGCGTCCGCCCCGCCTCATCCGGGTCGATCTTGGTGAGGGCATAGCCGACGTGGATGATCACGTAGTCGCCCACGGCGAGATCTGCGATCAGCGCCACCGAAATCTCCTTGCTGACGCCGTCGATCGAGACGACGGCCATCTCGTCGGGAAGGAGCTTTGTAACCTCTGCAGGTATGGCGAGACACATCAGGCGTTTCCTTCCAGCCTTTGTTGTTCGAGCATTTGGAGAGCGGCAACCCAGGCTTGGCCGAGGCTCAAGCCGCCGTCATTTGGCGGCACCTGGCGCGCGAGCTGCGGATTGAGCCCGACAGCGACGCAGCCGCGCTGCACCTCCTCGCTCAGGATCGCGTTGAGGAAGCAGCCGCCGCTCAAAACGACGGTGGTGAGGCCGGTCTCTCGTGCCGCACACGCGATCCAGTCGACACAGGCCGCGGCAAACGTGCCATGAAGCAGCTCCGTGCCTACGGTCGGACCGGGGGCATCAGCCACAAGACGTTCAAACAGCGGATACAGCGACAACACGCCTTGTTCGATTGTCCAGGCATCCTCAGCGACGCGTGTCCGGCGAACACGCGCCTCCAGCTTCATCGCGGCTTCGCCTTCATAGCTCTGCCGCGTGGAGAATCCCAGCAATCCGGCGGCTGCATCGAACATCCGGCCGGCGCTGGTCGTCGTTGGCACGTCGGGCTGGTCGAGCAGGGTTAAAACACCCGCCGCCAACGGCTGCGCCGGAAAGCGACGCGGAATCTCCGCGCCGCGCCCGAGCGCCTGAAGCACGCCGGCAGCCATCCGCCAAGGCTCGCGCGCGGCGCGATCGCCGCCTGGCATCCTGAGCGGCACCAGATGTCCGATCCGCCGGAAGCGCGCGCCCTCACATCGCAAGAGCTCGCCGCCCCAACTCCCGCCGTCGCTACCATGACCAAAGCCGTCAAGCACCAGTGCCAGCACGGGTCCGTCGATACCGTGCTCCGCCATCACCGACGCCGCATGTGCATGATGGTGCTGAACCGCAATCAGCCCGCGGCCGCTCGCCTCGGCAAAGCGGGTGGAGGCCATGTTGGGGTGAAGATCATGCACCACGACGGCCGGCTCGACATCCAGCGTCGAGATCAGGTGCTCGACCGTCTCCTCGAAGAAGCGAATGCCCTCCACGGTGTCGAGATCGCCGATGTGCTGGGAGACGAAGGCTTCATCACCGCGCGTGATCGTGACAGATGCCTTCAGCGCGCCACCCACTGCGAGCACCGGCGGCACGGCACGCGCCAACCGAATCGGCTCGGGAACATAGCCGCGGGCCCTCCGGATGAATTGCGCGCGTCCGGCAACGACCGACACCACGGAATCGTCGGCACGCGTGACGATATCGCGATCATGGGTGACGATCAGGTCGGCAATGCCGGCGAGTCGGCGCTCCGCCTCGTCATTCTCGATGACCGGCGGCTCGCCGCCCGGATTGGCGCTCGTCGCCACGATTACCCAAGGAGAGCCATTCGCACGCGGGTGTGCCGAGTTCAGCACATGGAACACCAGATGATGCAGCGGCGCGACCGGCAGCATGACGCCGATCCGCGACAGGTCCGGTGCGATTGCCGGCGCGAGTTGCCGACGCGATGTCAGTAATACGATCGGGCGCGCCGTTGACTCCAGCAATGCCAGCTCTGTTGCATCCGCGCTAGCGATCTTCGCGACAACGTCGACTGCGGCAATCATGACCGCAAACGGCTTCTGCTCCCGCTGCTTCCTCTTTCGCAGACGCCGCACTGCCTCGTCGTCTCGGGCATCGCACAAGAGCTGATATCCACCGAGTCCCTTGAGCGCGACGATTTTCCCGCCTGCGATCTCGGCAGCGATCTGCTCGATGCCGTGGCTCAAGCGCGGGCCACACAATGGACAGGCGATCGCCTCGGCATGAAAGCGACGGCTCGCGGGGTCGGCATATTCTGTGGCGCAAGCTCCGCACATCGCGAAATTCTTCATCGCGGTGGTGCGGCGGTCATAAGGCAGCCGCTCGGCAATGGTATAGCGCGGACCGCAATGCGTGCAGTTGATGAAGGGGTAAAGATGGAAGCGGCTGCGCGGGTCTAACAATTCGCTCAGGCACCGGGCACAGGTGGCGGCGTCGGCGACGATCCGCGTCGACACCCTGCCTTGCTTGCTGGCGCGAATACAGAACTCGTCGCTTTCAACGGCGCCGATTTGCTGCACGGAGATCCCGTCGATCCGTGACAGCGGTGGTTTCTCCAGCGGCAGCGCAGCGACGAAATCGGCAACGCGCGCACCTTCGACCTCGATCACGACGCCGTGAGGGTCATTGGCCACGAAGCCGCCGAGGCGATAGCGCATGGCAAGGCGATAGACATAGGGACGAAAGCCGACGCCCTGCACGGCGCCGCGCACGTGCAGGCGCAGCCTTCGACCGTCGCGCGCTGCGGCTCCGCCGCTCATCATCATGCCGATACGGCACTCAGGGATGCCGCCCTCGCCTTCTCGGCGCGCTTCCTGATCCAGGCATAGAATGCCGCAAATCCCTCTCCGGTCCGCGCCGATACTGTCAGCACCTCGATCTTTGGGTTGACCCGCCGCGCATATTCGATCGTCCTGGCGAGATCGAAGTCGAGCACGGCCGCGAGATCGATCTTGTTGATCAGCATCAACGAGGACGCTGCGAACATGTTGGGATATTTGAGCGGTTTGTCCTCGCCTTCGGTGGTCGAGAACACCACGATCTTGCAGGCCTCGCCGAGATCAAACGCTGCCGGACAGACGAGATTGCCGACATTCTCGATGAAAAGGATGCCGCCGTTGAGCCAGGGCAACCGGTGATAGGCCTCGCCGATCATGGCCGCATCGAGGTGGCAGCCCTTGCCGGTGTTGACCTGGACCGCCGGTACGCCTGTCGCGCGGATCCGCTCCGCGTCGTTCGAGGTCTGCTGATCGCCCTCGATCACGCCGATCGGGCAATTGTCTTTCAGTTCGGACACGGCGCGGGCCAACAGCGTGGTCTTTCCGGCGCCGGGGCTCGAGACCAGGTTGAAGGCGAGCACGTCATCCGCGCGGAACCGCGCGCGGTTGTCGGCCGCAAGGCGGTCGTTCTTGCCGAGGATGTCACGCTCGACCTGGATGATGCGGTCGCTGCTCATGCCGGCGATCGTCTGCCCAGCCGGGGCGGCGTCGCAGTCGAGCAGGCCGGGGTCTCCGCGCGCTTGGTCGTGGTGATGGAGATGATGACGGTGATGATCATGGTCGTGATGACGGTGTCCATCGTGACCATGATCGTGATGGTGATTATGAAGATGCGCGTGATCATGCCCATGGGGGTGATCGTGCCCATGCTCAATGGAAGCTTTGCCGTCACCGCAGCCGCATACCGTACACATCAGTCGACCTCCAATTCCCTAACCCGCATCTCTTCTCCACCGGTCACTTGCAATTGATAGCTGCCGCAGGCAGGGCATGGCTCGTCTCGCCGCTTGATTTCGACGCTTGTCGAGCAGGCCATGCACCAGGCCGTCCCAGGCCTCTCGACGATGTCCAGGGTCGCACCTTGTGCAATGGTGCGTGCGGCGACCGCTTCGAAGCAGAATTTCATCGCCTCCGGCGCAACATGGCTCAACGCGCCGATCTCGATACACACTGCCTTCACTTTGGGGAACGCGCGCCTGCGCGCCTCCTCCTCGACGATCTCGATGATGCCTTGGCAAACCGCCATCTCATGCATGGCCGACCTCACGGAAGCTGAGGTTAAATCCGACGCAGGGATCGAAGGAGCCGATGAGCGTACGGACGGCATTCTGCCCCTGTCGACCGGCGGCAAGCGCCGAGCCTTGCAGGCTGCGGACCAGCGGTCCACGTGCATGGAAGTTCCATTCGGTCGGAGCCAGCGATTCGAAGCGGACGATGCGGTTTTCGTTATTGCACTCGACGATTTGATAGAGCCGGCCGCGGGCGCATTCGACGGCCGCCGCGCCTCTGCCGGCGCCAAGCCGGTAGCTCTCGACGACGCCGTCCTCGAGCGCCTCGTCGCCCGTCTCGAGCCAGGAGCAGAGGCGCGTCACTTCCGCAATCCGCGCCTTCAGCCGCTCGGCAGGTCCGGCGCTCGGCGGCAGGACCGGCTGGCGCCGGACCCGGCGTGCCCACACACCGGTCTCGGGAATTCGACCGTGGAGATCGGGGGCATCGGAGAAGCTCGCGCCATCCGCAAGCAGCCGCATGATGACATCGAGATCATCGGCGACGGAAAGAAACGAGTGTTCGACGACCGGCTGCAGCAGCGCATGCCCATCGAAGCTCGAAAAATGCGCTGCCAGCGCGTTGCCTGGCGTCAGCGCCTCTCCTACGCCCGCGATTCCGAGTGCAGCGAGCACCGCCTTGATGCGCGATACCGCCTCGCAACGCGCCGACACCTGCCCGCCTTCGCCGAGGAGGCCACCAAGGACGGCGGTCGCCTGCATCATGGCGCGGACCGCGGCGGCGCTCGCGCCATCCAGGGTGAGCTGGCCGACGAACAGACCACGGAACAGTTCTGCCAGCCGCTCGGCGACGACAGCGGTGACGCGGCGATGCATGGTCTCCGGAGGACAATCCTCGCCGCGCGCGGCTTCCACCGCTCCCAGAAACGCCACCTGATATGCAACCGAGCACAGCGAGAACAGCCGCGGCAGCACGGAGAGCAGCGACGAGACGGGCTTGCCCGCAAACAGACGCGTCAACGGCAGCCGGCTCCGGGGCAGGATTGCGACGTCGGCGATCGTATCCTTGGCGAGCCACACCGTGATGTCGATCTCGTTGCGGAAGCCGGGGTTCATTCGTGCTGCTCCGTCAGAACAGCCCGCATGAAGCTACGCCGATCGATCGCGCTTGTAGCGGTTTCGCGGCGTCGGGTCGCCTCCTTGCCGTCGGCCGGCAACATGAGTTCGTTGATGGCCGCTTCCGCCGTTGCCCGCGCAGAGGCCACGTCGGCAAACCCGAACATGGGCGAGAACAGCGAACAGCTCGCGATGCGGCCCACATGGTTGACGTCGCTGAGGATGAACTCAATATCGCCGGCCGGAAAGCGAGAGCGCAATGTCGAAGCTGAGGCCGCCGGCGCCAATTCGCCGGCCGGCATCACCACGTTCATGAACCAGGGCGTGACCATGATACCGATCATCGTGCCGTTGAATACGCGGAAGCCGACTGCCTCGACGTCGAGGCCGTCGTTGTAGATCGGCAGCTCGCGCATCGCGCGCTCGCCGATGTCCCGGTAGACGTGAGCCAGCCGCTGCCCCCAAGCTGCCGCGTCGGCGTCAGTGGCAGGCGCTTGCGCATGAGGTTTCATGACGCGATGGCCATGAATTTGGACTTCGGCGCGTCACAGTTCGGGCAGCGCCAATCGTCAGGAAGGACCGCGAAGGGCGTGCCGGATGCGATCTGCGCGACATCGTCG
The DNA here is from genome assembly GCF_054863005.1 of Bradyrhizobium sp. 25ACV. NCBI lineage: Bacteria > Pseudomonadati > Pseudomonadota > Alphaproteobacteria > Hyphomicrobiales > Nitrobacteraceae > Bradyrhizobium > Bradyrhizobium sp. 25ACV. Next base: position 685,851 of record NZ_JAVAYO010000002.1, on the reverse strand, counting down.
CCATCGGCGGGATCGTACACCGTCCAGCAGATGCCGCATTCCAGTCGCGTGCCTTCGGTGACATCCTGGCGGACGCCAAAATTCTCGAATACGCTCATTTGAAATAGGCCTCGATGATTTCCTGGAGGCGCTCAGCGGAGTCTTCGAAGTCCTCGTCAGCCGCGATTGCCACGGTCGGCACACCGCCGACCTCCAGCGTGTCGAGGATGATGGCATCCATGGCGTTGAAGAACTGCACCGACCAGACGTTGCGGATAGCCGTCGAGAGCACCCGGCAAGTGCCGTAGCCGCGCGAAACGAGCTGGATCGGCCCATTCCTGATGGTGTCCTGGAGGAAGCTCATGTCGACGGGGCTCATCGGCAGCAGCGTGAAATTGATGATTTGCGAGCGAATGCTCGGCCGCCAGGCCAGCGCGCGCTCGCGGATTTCCGCGAGCACCGGCAGCGCGTTCATCGCGCCTTCCGGCGCCTGCCCGATCTCGAAATCCGCAGTGGTAAGATCAGCAGCGGCGCGCGTGACGATTTCCGGGATTGCGCCGACTTCAAGATACTCATGATTGGCGTCGATCTCGAGCCGCACGTGCCAGATTCCGGCCAGCGCCGATTCCTGGATCTGCGCCAGCGATCCGTCCGGCAGCGCGACGAAGCCGGCAACCTCACCTTGGCCGAGCACGTCCGCAATCAGCTTACGCTCGAGATCGTTGAGATTGGCGAACCGGAACAATCGTGTCGGCACGTCGGTCTTTTGGCTTGCGATGGCCGCTACCACTTTCGACAGCAGATCGATTGCATTCGGACAGTGCTTGGCCAGCTCCGCTCTGTCCAGCGTGGCAAGCTTCGCCAACGCGCCCGCGGCCGTCAGGCGGACGCTCGATGCATTCAGGCTTTCCTCGCCGATCGGAAACACGTTGATCGGCTGCTCGGCGCCTCCAGGCGCGGTCCAGAAACCCGCTTTCATAATTCGACACCCTGTGAGCGACGCTGGGGAATGATGACTGTCACGACAACACGCTCGCGCCGCGCGGACGGTCGATGAGCTTGGCGATGCGGTCGACATAGACCGACCAGTCCTGGATCTTGGCGATCACTCCGAGCGTTTCCCCCTTGGCGATAAAGATCAGCGTCGGCTGCACCCGGACGCCAAAGCGCTGGCCGAGCTCGCTCTCGGCGCGACGCGCGATCACGGCACCCCGCAGCCGCCCCTGAAAAGCGTCAATTAGTTCCGGCAACACGACCGCGACATCGATCGCCTCCATAAAACGCGCGGGATCGCCCGCCGACAACAGCACGGCCACCGCACCGGCCTCATTGGCCGCGCCAAGAAACCGATCAACACTCGCGGCATCGACCTCGGGCAGGCCGCGCCGCGTCAGATTATGCTTTCCCTGCTGGAATTCCATCAGCCCCCTGGCAAGCCTTTTTCTCTGACGTGAGAGGTTAGCAAGGCACATGTCACGATCAGTTATCGCCTTTCCTGGCCGATCTGATTGAGATAGATCCTTCATTTTCGCGTCCGCGAGACGGGATGGTTTCGAATGAAACTTGTCTTTCATCCGCGGCGGACCAACCCGAGCCGCCCGCGATGCGGGTGACATCGAGGATCGGATTTGGAAGGTCGGCCGCTGGGTCGAACCGGAGATGCTCGGGCAGTTGCGGTTCTCGCTCGATGAGGTCGGCGAAGAAACGGTCGCAATCCTCGCCACCGAGCACCGCGGTCAGCCCCTCGATCGCATCTGCGATCAGTCGCGCCTCTGCCTCATCGAGCAGACGGATCGCGGTGTCGATATGGACGAGCACCTTGCTGCCGACCGGCAGGTCGGAGAGCAAAAGCATCGAGACACGCCGCCGCTCGCCGCGAAACTCGCATAGCGCCGAAACGCCGTCAGTCTCAACAATCGTCATCGGCAGGCCAAGGCACATCCCGCGTCTCCGGTCGCGCACGCCGGTCAGACCGGCCGCATCCTCATCTCGTAGTGCTGATGGTCGATATCGTTGGCGAGCAGCCGTTCGGACTCCGGCAGCGGCTCGCTGCGCGGACTCGCCGTCGCGCCCCACTCAGCCAGGATTGCGCAGACCAGCTCGATCGCCGGCCCGATCTGATCGCTCACCGGCTTGGTCAAAGGGCCGCCCCAGTCTTCGAGATCGTGCGGTTGGCAGCCGATCAACGCGAGATGCTTCGGGCAGCGCCCGAGCAGATCCGCCGCGCTGATGACTTCCTGAAATCCGGTCTGATGCAAGCTCATCTTCTTCGCGCCCGTGAAACGTGGAACTTCCTCGTCGCGCACCAGCTTCAACTCTCCCGGCACGAGCCCATAGTCGATCGCGTCGAACACGATCAGACGATCGGCCTCTTCCAGATAGCTGACGAGGTAGAGGCCCTGCGTCCCGCCGTCGAGAATGGTGACATTGTCCGATACGACGTAGCGGCGGTGGAATTCCTCCACCGCCCGTACGCCGAACCCCTCATCGGCCCACAGGATATTGCCGATGCCGAGCACCAGAATGCGGTCTGTTGAAGATATCGGCATAGGCCTCGTTTCCGGCTTCAGTCGCGGAATTGCCGTTCGCCGGAGACCATCGAGGAGATGATGCCCTGACGCGACATGATGTCTTCGCGGATCGCGGCATAGACGTGCACTATGACGAACGTCACGAGCACCCACATGCCGAGATGATGCCAGGTGTGCACATCCTGACTGTTCGGCCAGATCGCGAACACCCAGCCGAACAGCTTGTGCTGCCAGCTATCGATTCCTGTGCCTTCCGAATAGAGCGCAAAGCCGGTGATGATCATGTAGGCCACGAACAGCGTGAAGCCCGTGAACATCCCGGTCCGCGCCAAGGGATTGTGGCCGACATACATTTTCGGCTTGTGTTCCAGGAACGCGTACCAGCGGATTTCATCCAGCATTTCTCCCCAGAACTGCTTGCGATGAGCCGGCAGATAGAAGATCTGCCGGGAATGATGGTTGCCGACGAAAGCCCAGAAGACGCGGGTGAGGAAGAACACGGCCAGCACCTGACCAGCCGCGAAGTGGGCGAAGCGGATATAGCCCATGTCGAAGTTCGCCGACGCCTCGCCCTCCACCGATGGCAACGGCATTCCGATCAGGTAGCCGGTCATCATCAGCGCGACGATAGAGAATGCATTGACCCAGTGGCAGATTCGCACCGGTGCTTCGTAGACATAGACCGTGGGACGTCCGATCGCATGTCCACCGACCGCGTCCGCTGCGATCGCGGCGATATCCGGCTCGGATTTCGCGCGACATTCAGCCGCATTCATCATGGTGCTTCACCCCTGGTTTATCTGACCTTGACGGTCGCCAGTTCCTGGCCATCCGGACTCATGACGTGCGTCGAGCACGCCAGGCACGGATCGAAGGAATGAATGGTGCGAAGGATCTCCAGCGGCTGCCCGGGATTCACCATCGGAGTATCCATCAAGGAGGCCTCGAATGCGCCGATATTTCCCTTCGGATCGCGCGGCGAGCCATTCCAGGTGGTCGGCACCACGCACTGGTAATTGTCGATCTTGGTTTCCTTGATCTTGATCCAGTGCGCGAGCGCGCCGCGCGGCGCCTCGGTAAAGCCAAAGCCCTTGGCCTCCTTTGGCCAGCTCTCCGGCTTCCACTTGTCGACGTTGGCGGTCGAGCTATCACCCGCCTTGATATTGGCGACGAGCTTATCTTGGAAATAGCGCATCTGGCGGCCGGCCCAGACCGATTCCAGCGCGCGCGCCGCGGTGCGGCCAAGCGTCGAGAACAGCGCCGACAGCGGCAGGTCGAGGTCCTTCAGGAATTTGTCGACCGGATCCTTGAACTCGGCCTTGTTCTGCGCGTAACCGACGACCCAGCGCGCGAGCGGACCGACCTCCATGGCGTGGCCTCGCCAACGCGGCGCCTTGATCCAGGAATATTTGCCGCCCTCATCGAGCTGCTCGATCGCCGTCTTGGTGCCCTTCGCATTGGGCCCGAGCACGTAGTTCGGCTCGGTGACGCCATCCCAGGGATGCAGGCCCTTGGTCTCGTCGGGATATTTGTACCAGGAGTGAACGACGAATTCCTGGATCTCGTCGGGGTTGCCGTGGTCGACTGGAAACACCTCCGAGAGATTGCCGTTGATGATGGACCCTCGCGGCAGCTTCAGGTTCCTGGAGGAGTAGTCGTTGGCGTGTTCCGGCACGTCGCCATAGGTGAGCACGCTCTTGCCCGAAAGACCACCGCCATAGAGCCAATCCTTGTAGAACGACCCGATCGCCGCCACGTCAGGCAAGTAAACCTGCTCGTTGAATTCAGTTAGACGATCGATGATCGACGAGATCAGGTTCAGCCGCTCCATGTTGATGGCCCCGACCGCCCCGGTACCGTCGACATTGATCGGACAGGGTACGCCGCCGACGAGCCAGTTCGGATGAGGATTCTTGCCGCCGAATATGGCGTGGATCTTTACGATTTCCTTCTGGAAATCGAGCGCTTCCAGATAATGCGCCACAGCCATCAGATTGGCTTCGGGCGGCAATTTGTAGGCCTTGCTGCCCCAGTAGCCGTTCTTGAAAGGACCCAACTGCCCCGACTCGACGAACTTCTTGAGGCGTGTCTGGAGGTCCTTGAAGTAGCCAGGCGATGACAACGGCCAGTTCGAGATCGACTGCGCGAGCGTGGAAGTCGCCCGCGGGTCGGCCGAGAGCGCCGAGACCACGTCGACCCAATCCAGCGCGTGCAGGTGATAGAAGTGAACGACATGATCGTGCACCTGCAGCGCGAGCTGCATCAGGTTGCGGATCGAGTTGGCATTCTCCGGAATGTTGATTCCGAGCGCATTCTCGACCGCGCGCACCGACGTCAGAGCGTGCGCGCCAGTGCACACGCCGCAGATCCGTTCGGTGAACGCCCAGGCATCGCGCGGATCGCGATTCTTCAGGATGACTTCGATGCCGCGCCACATCGTGCCTGTGGATACGGCGTTCCGGATGACGTTATTTGCGTCGACGTTGACCTCGACGCGCATGTGACCTTCGATGCGAGTGACCGGATCGATGACGATGCGCTTGCCGGAATTGTCGAGCTTGAATCCGTTGGGTGTCTGGAGGCCCATCGATACTTTCTCTGACGACTAATGATCTTGATTTGCGTCTTCGCGCTTGGCGGCGAGCTGCTTCACGGCGGTGACGGCCGCGTGCACCGCCACAGCGGCACCGACGGCGCCGGCCACAGCCATGCCGATCTGGTCAGCGTTCTTCTCGATGCCAAACTGTTTGATGTTGGTCAGGCGATCGTAGAACGAGCCCTTGTCCCAGAAGCCGTCCTCCGAGCAACCGATGCAGCCGTGGCCCGACTGAATCGGGAAGGACACGCCGCCGTTCCAGCGCACGGTCGAGCAGGCGTTGTAGGTGGTCGGGCCCTTGCAGCCCATCTTGTAGAGGCAATAGCCCTTGCGCGCCGCCTCGTCGTCCCACTCCTCGACGAACTGCCCGGCATCGAAATGTGATCGCCGATAGCACTTGTCGTGAATGCGCTGTGAGTAGAACATCTTCGGCCGGCCCTGGCGGTCGAGCTCGGGCAGCCTGCCGAAGGTCGTGATGAAGGTGACGACGCCGGTCATCACTTCGGCGATCGGGGGGCATCCCGGCACCTTGATGATCGGCTTGTTGGTGATGACCTTGTCGATGGGCGTGGCCTGCGTCGGATTGGGTTTGGCCGCCTGCACGCACCCCCAGGACGCGCATGCGCCCCAGGCAATGATCGCCATAGCGTCGTCGGCCATCAGCTTAAGTTTCTCGACGAACGGCTTGCCGCCGTCGATGCAGAACATGCCGCCCTCGTTCAGCGGCGGATTGCCTTCCACGGCAAGAATGTACTGGCCCTTGTGTTTGGCGCGGATCTCTTCGAGGATCGCTTCCGCCTGATGACCTGCGGCCGCCATGATGGTATCGTCATAATCGAGCGAGATCATCGACAGCACGGCATCCTTCGCCAACGGATGCGCGGAGCGGATAAAGCTCTCCGAGCAGCAGGTGCATTCAAGACCATGCATCCAGATCACCGGCACACGCGGTTTGGTTTCGAGCGCGTTGGCAATGCGACCCGCCGCCAACGGCTCAAGCCCGAGGCTTGTCGCTGTCAGGCTGCAGAATTTGTAAAAACTCCGACGCGTGATGCCCTGCCGCCTGATCACGCTGTAAAATGTTTCCATTGCGGCGCCCATGACCCTCCCGTCTTCGGCTTTGATTTATCGCTGCAACAAGGACAGCAAGAAGCAGGCCAGCCGCAGCGGCGCGCGGGTACTGGGGAAACTCTGAGATGTTTCGGATTTGAATCGCCCAATTCACAGTGCGCGAAGAGATCGCGACAGTGAGAAACGGAACAATTCGATTTGCAGCTGGCAACGAGGTTTACGGGAAGCATACCGAGCGATTCGGAAATATCTTGCAGAGGTCGTCCGCGAACTCACTTCTCCCGCAATATGCCGCAAACAAAGAGATGCCAAACAACCGGCTGGAAGTCATCATCTCCCTGCTCATTCTCCGGCTCAATGTCGCATTCATCGAACAGCCGTTCTGCCACAACTGGCGCGAAACGCCTGATGATGCCTATGTCGGCTCGAGGCCGCGCACGGCAGCCAGGCATTGGATGGCGGTCGGCGATGGCGGGATCGAGCGCTATCAGATCAATGCGCCGACCACCTGGAATTTCTCGCCGCGCATTTCCTTCGATGCTGACGGGCCGCTGTAGGCGGCACGGTCTTCAGCGTCTAGGGGGGACGAGCGCATTGCTGCGATCGGTGATGTCGTCCGTGCGTGCTCCGCCGTCACCTACGACCGCCTCGAAGCGGGGCGTCGCCGGCACAACCTGTACTTCTTCTTTGGAAATTACCGCCTGCTTCTCGCAGCTGACGTCGGTGGTGGATGCCGTGGTGGCCCCCCGGCTGTTCTTGGCCATCAGCGCGGAGCGGTGCGCTGAAAACTCTGTTCAGACAACCGCGACCAGCTCAGTTGTTCACTTCACGGGAGCATATAGTGCCAATATGTCGGCTGCGATCTTCCGAGATATCCGCTCATTTCCATCCTCGCCATAATGCCCGCCGTCCATGTAAATTGGGCTGGCAACATCGGAAAAGATAGTACGTAAGTCATGAATCACGTTTTTCTCCAAACTCTCATCTTCTCTCTTGACCAACTTGCTTCTCATCAGAGAGTAAAGATCGTTTTTTCCTGGAAGCCGTTTCTCTGATTTTAACAGCTGATCCTCTTCATATTTTGTCCTGTGTGTTTTATCGGACAGCTGGGGCTCAAGGTAGAATAACGTTTTAAAGGATAAGCTCCTTGAAATCGCGTCTATAAAGCGAACATTCCCTAGATAGACATCCAGAGCGCCGTCCGAGAGTACGTCTAGTTTCTTCGAGCACCCCGCGAGCTGTGTTTTGCCGGTGAGCAGTCTTATTAGCGCGAAGTTTTCTAACCTTATACTTATGCGCGCTTTTTCTTCCTTTTTAGGAGGTCTTTTTTCGAGGTTTGAGTTGCCAAGCGGAACGCCCGGTTCTCCTTCATAACAGGCGGAGAACGCCTCAACCGATCCGCTGTAAAAAACCACCAAATCAGGAACATTCCGCTTTCTCAATTCGATAACGAAGCGAATCAAGCTTTGAGTAGTTACATCTCCAATGACTGCATAATTTGTGACTTTGGCGCCGATTCCATTTTCGGCTAACATTTTGGCGACAAGTGAGGGAATGGTGAAGTCGTCCCTAGATCCAAGCCCCCACAAAGTCGACCCGCCAAAAAAGAATATTTTTAGCCCGGTACTCCTATCATCGTTGATTGCCTCGGAATCCCAAGTTCTTCTGGTGCCGTCGTTTACATTAATAAACTTCCCCCTGTAGTCAGCTTCGCGTGTTTGCGTATATGGAGCCCACGTCCGATGTTTAGCATCGGTGAGTTCTTTGAAGTACTCTTCCGCGAGGTCGGCGTTGGCATAAACCCCAGAATTGGCTGCAGCCTTGGCGGCACTTTGACGTTCTCTCTTGTCAGCTCTCTCATAGTAAGAGGTCAGCGATACTTCCAGAATCGTCAGCAAAAGAAGAGCGACACCAAGGATGACCCATATTTCGTTCAATAGGGCCGTCAAGCGAATGACCCTCGTCCTCGCAGCGGATGTTCTCAGCAGTGCATCATCTGCTCCCATAGGGTTTTCCGTGGAAGAGAATTCTTTCAATTTACAGACCCTCGAAAGTCTTCCGGAATTTGGGTCACTAGGGCTCTCGCAATTGAGTCCGCGTAGAGTCTGGCCGCTTTACCGTTTGGGTGGGAGTCTGTCTTCGTGACCCAGAGCGATTGTGGAGCTTGATTTTCTACCGCCGGAAGAAGGTCTAGAAATGGGATACCGAGAGCTTTCACCTTGGAGGCTACGAGACTCGTTATGTCTTGAAATGGATAGGGGGAAAGCTCGTGCAGGTCGGGGTAGTTCACTACAATAAGCTTGATGTTTCGAGCCTTGCAATAGCTCGCGAGTTCTTTCAACGCACCTTGTGCAACCGACCAGCCGGGCTCATTCTCTTGGTAGAGACCGCGGTAATAGTGCTGCCAATCAGCCTTGCCGAAGTATGTTCGCATAAGGACATCGAAACGACCCGCGATGAATACTGCTGAATAGAAGTGCTCTAGAAAGAAATTCTCCGTTCTTCGCGGTGTGGGCTCTGCGTCATTGATAAAATAGTTCAGTACGACGATGTCAGGCTTGTATACGTACGCCTTCTTCATGAAGTACGTTGCTTCCATAACTGTGTTCGCATTTCCAATCCCAGTATTTATGACCTCGAATTTCTTGTCCTTCGCGTTCAGCAGCCTTTCCAATCGGTATGATGTGACGTCTTCAGGTCTTGCGCCCCACCCGAACGTCAAGGAGTCGCCAAGCATCATGATTCGAACAGTGCCATTCTCTTTCGCCATGGAATGTTCGCGATCGCGCCAACCTACTGAGTTGATCGTTATGGGGACCCCCATGTAAACCCCACCCTTTCCAGGGGTGTGTTCGTGCCCTGCACCGGGTATCTCGCTAACCACTTTCAGGTCTTTGGCGTAACGCCACATTTCGATGTCGAAATTGGTGCCGTCTGCCTGCGTTAAACGCACATAGAATTCCAGTAGGGCGGCAGCCATAATCAGGCTAGTCGCTATTGAAAGTATTCCGAAGATTGCGTTTTTTATTGTGACATCCATGTGGATGGTCTTCCTCGAAATGCGCGCCGAAATCGTTCGTACAGGAAATAGAAATCACGACCGCTGCCTGGCGCACAGCCTGAAGGCCTCGCTTTCTAATCAAGTTCATAGCAGCTACGATAGTCCTTCATCAACGACCTGCTCTGGTCTTCCTTCCGTAAGAGCGAATTGCCGACGGCCAGCACTTCGATTTCTGTTCCCATGAAACAGCGGAACGCGTCCTCTGGAGTGCAAACGATCGGTTCTCCTCGCACGTTGAATGAGGTGTTCACGACAACAGGGCATCCGGTTAGTTCCTTGAACTTCGATATCAGCCTGTGAAACCGCGGATTGGTCGTGCTGTGCACAGTCTGCACGCGCGCGGAGTAGTCCACGTGTGTGACAGCCGGAATTTCCGAGCGCACGACGTTCAATTTATCGATGCCGAAAAGCTGCTTTTGCTTTTCTGACATCGGCAACTGCTTCGTGCTCAGCACGTCGGCCACAAGGAGCATATAGGGGCTGTCGGAATGAAGCTGAAACCATTGCGACACCTCCTCTCGCAAAACACTCGGCGCAAATGGGCGGAAAGACTCGCGATACTTCACCTTGAGATTTAGCTGCTTCTGGACGGTCGGTGAGCGGGGATCAGCGATGATGGAACGTCCGCCGAGCGCACGCGGGCCGAACTCCATCCGACCCTGCATCCACCCAACCGCCTTACCGTCGACGAGAGCATGTGCGACATTGTCAATCAATGCTTCATCGAATTCGGCCGTGAATACCGCGCCGGCCTTTCCTAGACGCTCTTCAATCTCGCGCTGACTGAACTCCGGTCCGAGGTACGCGCCGTGCATGCTGTCGCCCGCATGGATGCTCCTGGGCTTTTCAAGCATGAGATGGTAGGCAGCGAGTGCTGCGCCCACTGCGCCGCCGGCGTCGCCAGAAGCCGGCTGAATCCAGATGTTGTCGAAAAGCTTTTCCCGCATGAGCTTTCCGTTCGCAACACTATTGAGCGCCACTCCTCCTGCGAGGCAGAGGTTTCTCTGGCCGGTTGTGGCCCGGATTCCTTTTGCAAGCCTTAGGACGACCTCCTCGGTAACGGCCTGAATGGAGGCCGCTAGATCCATCTCCCTCTGCGTCAACCCACTTTCCGGGCGTCTGGCCGGACCACCGAATAGCGTCTCGAAGCGGCCATTGGTCATTGTTAGTCCGGTACAGTAGTCAAAGAAGCTCATGTCGAGGTGGAATGACCCATCTTCCTTGAGGTTGATCAGATGCTCCTTTATCAGATGCACATACTTTGGCTCGCCGTAGGGCGCCAGTCCCATTACCTTGTACTCACCGGAGTTCACCTTGAAGCCGATGTAGTAAGTGAACGCTGAGTACAACAAGCCAAGCGAATGCGGAAAGTGAATCTCCTTGTAGACTGATAGGTCCTTTCCCCTGCCGATCGCAAGCGAGGTTGTCGTCCACTCTCCGACACCATCCATCGTCAACACTGCGGCTTCGTGAAATGGCGACGGGAAGAACGCCGACGCTGCGTGACTAAGATGGTGCTCTGAAAAGCGGAGTCGCCTCGACCAATCAACATCATTCCCGAGGTGCTCTTTCAGGGCCTCAGCAATCAACGTTCTTTGAAACAGCTTGTCCTTTACCCAAACCGGCATCGACGTTGTGAAACTCTTAAATCCCTTTGGCGCGAAAGCTAGATAGGTTTCGAATATCCGCTCGAATTTGCTAAAGGGTTTGTCGTAGAAGACGACATAGTCGACGTCGGCTGGACATAGTCCTGCAGCGCGGAGACAGTAACGAGCCGCACAGGCAGGAAAGCCTGGATCGTGTTTTTTCCGCGTAAAGCGCTCTTCCTGCGCGGCAGCTACCAGTTCGCCATCTGAGACGAGACAAGCGGCAGAGTCATGGTAGTAGGCTGAGATACCCAGGATATTCACTGGTCAAAACAGCGTGTAAACGAATGGCGCCATGACAGAGCCTTGCGCCAGAACCAGCAAAGCGGCTATGACAACCATGAGAAGAATTGGGGGGCCGAGCCACATCTTTTTGCGAACACGCATGAAAGCCCAGAGTTCCTTGATGAAGAGAAACATATGCGCCTCAGAACTGGTGTGTGAAGGACTGAGCTGTCGGACCTGGCGGGTTACGGTTGATCCAGTAACTTGCGACCGGTCGTCGCTTCAAATGAAGCTCATCGCGCCCGAGCAAGCGAGCGACGAAGGCGATCGGTACTAGAAGCCCGAAATAAATGATGCCCAGAACCAGCGGGCTGACTATCCGTCCAAGCAGCTCGCCGAAGTAGAACCAGAGTAGGTTGAGCGGCGCAAGAATTCGCGGGACGGTCAATGCTACGCCGCCGAAAGCGACACTGACCGCAAAGAGCGACACGTAAGCGGCAGCGACTCTTCCCTTGATGGCCGCGCATGCGCCCAACGCAAGAAATACGGCGCAAAATGTCAGGCCGAAGCGTCGATTGGACGGCAGTTTGGCCGGCACTCTCATGCTATGCCCCCTGCTACGTAGCAGACTCACAAGAATGGCCGCGCTGTGGCGATCTGAGCCAGACGTCCGGACGACATCATTCCATGGGCGACTTCTCTCGCGACGGATCCGTTCGTCTCCGCGTAGAGCCAACCTGTGTTGGATGGCTGCAGAATCGCTGTGACAGGTAGATACCGCGCGAGATCATCGACCGGTTGCCACAACGCCGCCACCCTGAGGATATGGGTAATGTTGACGAGAGGCGCGACAGAGCGCCAATTCAATGGATCGGTCCCGAACCATGTCCTGACCAATCGCTTGGACGCGAATGTCGCGGACAGAGGACGATGAAATCCGAAACCAATCGTCAGCAGAGCGTTCTTCAACGAAGCCCTCGTTAGTGCATCCACACAATGCAGTGTTCTGAATACCGCTGCGAACTCTTTTGAGAGGTCGCACTGCCCAGCGTCCCTGCAGCGGATGAACCTAGGGCTGCCGCCTGGCTCGTTCACGCGCATGCGAGTGAAGCGGACATGCCAAGCGCGCCTCTTCGCTGTCTTCTCCGGGTCGATCTTCAGCGCTTGCTCGATAAGCAGCTTATTGCGGATAGGCTGCTTAGCGCAGCCCGTGATGTCTGCGACCTTGCGAGTGGTGACGGTACGCATGCTCCCCTCGGAGTTCCCTGTTGGCGTTGACGGCGCTCGACCAAGGTTTGGCAATGATCGTGCCAAGACTGCGTCAGGGAGACAAATCCGTGCGTTTGAAAGCAGATAGTGCGAGCGAGCGGCCTCTCCGAACATTGTTGTAATCCCGACCTAGTCGCAGACCGCTGTTACAAACCCGACAACGTCGGACATCAACAAGAGCCGCGTTTGGGTAGTGATGACAGTCACCAGCGCGCGCTCACCAGGACAGCACCGGCTTCGCGATTGCAAAATCGATTCGTTCGGATCGAGGTCGCCCGATAAAGCCCGAATGTGAATGGACAAGACGGACGCCTCAGCTTCTCATCCAGCAAAAGCGGCCGCAGGAGCGTCGGCATCGCGCCCCCTAGGGGGCGGGACGCGGAATCGACTGCTGTCCTTAAGAGCGATTAACAAAGACGACCGCTTAACCTGAGGCGCTCGGCGCCAATCCTGTCGCCTGGTTCATCGATGTACTGATAGGTATCATGAACGGACGGCCAAATCGCGTCGACCAGCTACCGCCCTGGACCTACCGCACTCAATATCTCAAGGCGGTAGCCTGAGAACGACGGAAATTCTCGGGTAATCGAACATGATCCGCTACGTCGGGCGACCGGAGTGCCTAGGTGCTTAATCCTGAAGTCAAGTGGATCCGATCGCGTCGCGTCCACGACAGTGATGTTCGGCCGCCGTGCCGCTGCGCTCGCAGTTAATCTGCCGAACACTATACAGAACGACTTTTTTGGGGGCCTGTCTTGCGGAATTGGCACGACTCTTGAGTTTCGCTCATTGCGCGGCGGCAGGAGCAGCCAACCGGCCTCACTTACTGATCTTCGCATTTGAGAACGAGCTAACAATGAAGACCGATATGCCACCCTATGGTGTGACCGAACTAACTCCTGAAAAAGGCGATCCCAACTTCGAAGGTGGCCTTTGACCGTTTGTGGGCGCAGTTGACGGATTGGTGTAGCAGCCGCTGTAGCCATATATGCGCACGTTTGGTCTTGCACCTAAGCCGCCCGGTTGGATCTGAAGAAGATAAGTGGCGCAAACGCCATCATGAATGCGGATTAGCAGCTTCCAGGGCGTTCGAGAAGACGGCGTTTAGGCGTTCATCTGCTTTGGCAATCAACGGGTTAAGTCATGGATCGTCTGGACTTTCTTCGGACAAACATAGCGAACAACGAGCTGCCAACCTATGTCTACGGCTATCCTTCGAAGCGAGCATATCGCGCTTTTTCCCAGCCACTCCGCATAACCGATGTCGTTGAGGAGGCCGATCGCTCAAAGCAAATCAACATCTATATCCATATTCCGTTCTGTCGCTATCGCTGCACCTATTGCACGCTCTTTCTTACAACGCGCCATGGAGGAGAGACCGGGGAGTCTTACGTTGCTCGACTGGTGGAGCACATCGCTCGATATGGAGAATACTTCGGAGATCGGGAGGTTGTGAGTATCTATTTCGGCGGCGGCACTCCAACTCTTCTGACGCAGCATCAATTCGGCGCGCTTTTCGCCGCCCTCGATGCAGCCTTTCCAAAACGAAGCCCGCGATGTGAGACGACGGTCGAGAGCACGCCAGACTCTTTCGACAACAACCTCCTGGATTGCCTGAAGGCACTTGGCGTCGACCGAATGAGCATGGGCATCCAAAGCATGGAGCCCGGCGAGCTTGCGCACTCTGGCAGGCCATATTCGCTCCAGACTGCAAAATCGGCAATCAACGCCCTTATCGCGCGTTTCTCTCACGTCAATCTTGATCTGATCTACGGCTTGCGTGGCCAAACCCGTGACTCTTTGATCTCTTCGCTTGGCCGGGTGCTCGACTATGAGCCGCAGACACTCTCTCTGTATCCCGTTGTTGTTCGTCCGATGACGAGCATCACTATCTCGAAGGCGCACAATCCTGAACTGTTCCTCTCTGAGTCGGAAAAGTATGAGGTCTACGATCAGAACGTTGCACTGATGGCGTCCAAAGGTTACCGCCAGGAATCCTTCACACGCTTCACCAGGATTGCTGGCGATCATGCCTACCGGCAGGAGGTGTCGGATTTTAAGGGAACGCCCCTGCTAGGACTGGGGGCCGGCGCCAGAAGCTATTTTGGCCAATATCATTGTAGCACGGACTACGCCGTAGCCTCGAGTGCGGCTTCGCCCATCATCAACGCCTTCTCGGCTCGCCCCTTCGATCCCGACGCGATAGCCTCGCACGGAATCAGGCTGACGCAGGAAGATCTTCGGTGTCGTTATGTTCTGCTTGGCCTCACGTTGTCAGCTTTGAGCAGAAGTAATTACGCTGCAGAATTCGGACGAGCGCTCGCGGCTGATTTTGGCGAAGAACTCGAGGCGCTTGAATCTTTGCAACTCGTGAATTTGGCAGAGGGTGACGCTTATCAACTGACTCGAACGGGGTTTAAGTACTCTAGCATCATAGCTCGGATGTTTTACTCCGCCAGGATGGCGGCCCTCGAGAAGCAATATCAGGCAGCGTAAGGTCCGGCATGCAAAAGATGGCGAAGGACTCACCCTTTTGGTGGGATTCGGGCTACGCTGACCACGACGTGTCGTGTATGGGTGGTCCGAGTCCCGAAATTTTCGAGATAACCCCGGCTCTGCGCGCCAAGAGTGTGATTGTCGAGCTCGGTTGCGGCGAGGGACGCAACGTCCTCTATTTGGCCCAGCTTGGTCATCAGGTCGTCGCAAGCGATATATCTGAAGCCGCTATCTCCAAACTGAATCGGCTCGCAGGCGTTCTGGGCGTGAATATAACGAGCGCTGTCGCTCCTGTTGAAACATTCCAGTCGCCTGCTTACCTCGACGTCTTTATAGCGCACTGCGTGTTGCATTTCACGGAACGGGCCATCTGGAGGCCGCTCGTGACGGAATTGATGGATCGGACACGGCCTGGAGGGTTCCACTGCTTCACCAACACGCTTGATCAAGCAGATCACCCTATCCCTGAGGAGAGTTTGGCATGCGGTCACAAGAAATCGTTCTCGCGTGGAGAGCTTGCGGCAATCTATGCGCAAGGCGGCTGGGAGATCTTACGGTCCGATCACTACATTAAATGGGACTCGCACCCCGGCATTCCAATTCATTCTCACTGCATCGAGAAAATTGTGGCTCGTAAGCCAATTGGATCTGAACATCTCTCGCGAATGAGAGCTGAGCCCATTAAGGCAGCCGGAGTAATCCCGGCCAAACAGTTTGATAACTTGAAACTCGGCACACAACGCGCTGCTGCGATTGGAATGTTTGGTCGGCCGTCAGGCGGGCAGATGATGACAATCTGCTCAGAAGACAGTTGGAGGCAACAATCAAGAAGCCATATCCGACGGATACGTGCGTGAGGATATGATTTATGGCAATCACGGCTTGCAGTTCGTTAACGGCACGCTCGCCGGCAAGTATCGATACTTTACACCCCCGAAGCGTTTAATCATTCGAGATGCGTGATCCTCGAACGTAAGTTCTCACTAGCCGCCTTGGCCGCTGAGGGTTCGCATTGCCTTTCCAGCAAGAACAATAATTGCAAGCTTGCGAGGCCGCTGGAGCAAGAGATGAACTTTTCGCAAGAGAGCGGTGACGTATTCAATCCTGACTCGCCGAGCATGCGGCGCGCGCTTTGTGTCCGTCATCAGACTCATCGCGTTTCAGATCCGCCATCCTTGAGAGGAGAAGACGACATCGCCAGCGAAAACCGCAGGCGGTGTGCATCGCATCTGCTGGCCTCGATCCTGCACACTACAAGCAGCGTGGAAGCGGCGCCAACAACATCGGCCATTCGGGCCTCGTTCCAAGCTGGCGCGCGCGGTGTGTTTCGTGAGGTGACATGCGATCTGGAGTTCTTTCTTGGGGTGCCGCAACAGCAGCGCTCGTTGCAAGCGGAGCGGTCAATTCGGCAGATCTTAAGCCGGCAGTAAAAGTCCCACCGGTGCGCTGGAGCTGGACCGGGGGATATTTCGGCGCACACGTTGGCGGGGGCTACGGCCAGACATCATTCAGTGATCCGTATGGTCCGTCAATCTATGGGGATGTCGTCGATACCCCAGTGTTCCTGCTGGGAGGCCAGGTCGGCTACAATTGGCAGAAGGACCGCTGGGTCTTTGGCGTTGAAGTGGATGCCAGTGACGCCGCGTCGGACGGCACAAATACCTGTCTTGCCGCCTCCGGATCTGTTGTAAGCGCAAACTGCAATGCGAATCCAAACGTCTATATCACCGGGACCGGTCGCCTGGGTTATGCGTTTGGCCCGCAGGGCCATACGCTGGTGTATCTCAAGGGAGGCGTAGGCTGGCAACGCACTCAGGGCGATGTCGTCAACAACAACGAATCTCGCTGGGCGCCACGGAATGCCACGCATTTCGAGTATGGTCGTGTCGGTAGCACAATCGGCGCGGGCGTCGAGCAAGCGCTCACGCCTGCATGGTCTGTTGGACTTGAGTACGATTATCTGTGGTTCGACGGACCGAGTGTGGCAACCCCTCCGACTGTGCAGCTTCCGCTGGCGAAGGTTCCAGCCAACATCACCAGCCTGTCCAGCAGCTATCACATCGGCAAAATTAGCCTAAACTACCATTTTGATGCCGACCCACGGACGGCGGCATGGTTCGACGGGCCGCTATACGGGGCGACGCCGCCCATCAGCGCGCCGCCGGTTGCCTTCACTCGCGGATGGTCACTGGAAAGTGGCACACGATTCTGGCTGAGCCGAGGAAGGTTTCAATGGGACAACGGGCGCGACGATCTCGTATCAAGGCTCACCTACCACAAACTGGATGGAATCGCCGGTGAGTTGTTCGAACGTGTGGACAGCCCTTGGGGGATATTCCTGAAGGGCAATATCGGCCTCGGGCGCTTCAATAACGGAAATATGAATGATGAAGATTGGGGCATTGCAGACAACATTGCGTATTCTAACACGACATCGGGCCAGGCGAACGGGAGGTTCATGTACTACACGGCCGATGCGGGCTACGATTTCTTGCGCGGCACCGCCTTCAGGGTCGGTGGGTTTATGGGCTGGACATATTATGGCCAGAACTCTGACGCGACAGGATGCACGCAGATCGCGTCTTCAACGCCATGCCGTCGTCAAGCAGTCGGTGGTAAAACGGTCATCATCAGCCAGGACACTGATTGGAATGCGCTGCGCATCGGCCTCAGCGCCGAGACCACGTTGCTCGACCGTTGGCGCGTCAGCGCTGATGTTGCTTACCTGCCCTGGACAGACTTCCAGGGGCGCGACAACCATCTGTTGCGAGACTTGACGTACTTCAGCGATCAACGCGGGAGCGGTGGCGGTGGTGTGCAGGTCGAAGGGGTCCTGTCTTATCTCATCACCAATAATTTCAGCATCGGCGTCGGCGCCCGTTATTGGGCCATGTGGACTCCAAAGCATAGCGACATACTCCCCAATCAAGCCCAAGGGGAGGGCAGTTCTCCTGTTGCGTTGGGGGTCTTTCCTGCGAACTATCGCATGGAGCGATGGGGCACGTTCCTGCAGGCCTCCTACAAGTTTGACTGAAACTGCTCGCTCACCGCTCTAAGATTCGGAAGCCGCGACTATACATGACGAAGTCGCGGAGCCTCGGGCTTCGAGTCGGGCCGAGAGAGAATAAAGCTGCAAGTTTTCGGGCCGTTCAAGCCCAAAAGCTTGCATTGATTTACTGAAGGTGAAGGCCAGGCGCTGTTGGGGTGGTGCAGCGTTATTCAAAACGATCTTTGTTGTCAGAGCGCCCGCCGACCTTGAGACGAACCAATTCGCAAGGGAGCGGTGACGTATTCAATCCGGAATCGCCGAGCATGCGACACGCGCTTTGTGTCCGTCATCAGACGCATCGCGATTCAAATCCACCATCCTTGACAGGAGAAGACGACATCGCCGACGAAAAGCCGCAGCTGATGCGCGTCGTGTGCGCTGGCGTAGATCCTGCACATCTTAGGCGGCGTGGAGGCGGCGCCAACATCGGCCATTCGGGCTTGGTTGCAAGATGGCGCGCGCGTTGTGTTTCGTGAGGTAAGATGCGATCGGGAGTTCTTTCTTGGGGTGCAGCAACAGCTGCGCTCGTTGCAAGCGGTGCGGTCAATTCGGCGTATCTTAAGCCGGCCGTAAAAGTCCCACCGGTGCTGTGGAGCTGGACCGGAGGATATTTCGGCGCGCACATGGGCGGCGGCTACGGCCGGACTACATTCAGTGATCCGTATGGTCCGTCAATCTATGGGGATGTCGTCGATACCCCAGTGTTCCTGCTGGGAGGCCAGATCGGCTACAATTGGCAGAAGGACCGCTGGGTCTTTGGCGTTGAGGTGGATGCCAGTGGCGCCGCGTCAGACGGTGCAAATACCTGTCTTGCCGCCTCTGGATCAATTGTAAGCGCAAACTGCAATGCGAGCCCAAACCTCTTTGTCACCGGCACCGGTCGCCTGGGTTATGCGTTTGGCTCGCAGGGACATACGCTGGCTTATCTCAAGGAAGGTGTGGCCTGGCAACACAATCAGGGCGATGTCGTCAACAACCGCGAATTTAGCTGGGCGCCACAGAATGCCACTCATTTCGAGTATGGTCGGGTCGGTGGCACAATCGGCGTCGGCGCCGAGCAGGCGATCGCGCCTGCATGGTCCGTTGCACTTGAGTACGATTATCTGTGGTTTGGTGGACCAAGTGTGGCAACCCCTCCGACCGCACGGCTTCCGTTGGCAACGGTCCCAGCCAACATTACCCACCCGTCCAGCAGCTATCATATCGGCAAAATTGCTCTTAACTATCATTTCGGTGCCGATCCGAGGACGCCGGGATGGTTCGATACGCCGCCATTCGGGGCAAGGCCGACTGTCAGCGCGCCGCCGATTGCCTTCACTCAGGGTTGGTCGCTGGAAAGCGGCACACGGTTATGGCTGAGCCGAGGAAGGTTTCAATGGGGCGCCGGGAGCGAGCTCGTATCAAGGCTCACCTATCACAAACTGGATGGGATCTCCAGCGAGTTGTTCGAACGTGTGGATAGCCCGTGGGGGATCTTCCTGAAGGGCAATATCGGTTTCGGCCGCTTCAACAACGGAACTATGAACGATGAAGATTGGGGCGTTGCCTTCGCCTATTCCGACACGACATCGGCCCAGACGAACGGAAGGTTCATGTACTACACGGCCGATGCGGGCTACGATTTCTTGCGCGGCACCGCCTTTAAAGTTGGCGGGTTTATCGGCTGGACCTACTACGGACAGAAATCTGACACGACAGGATGCGCGCAGATCGCGTCCTCGCCGCCATGCTATCAAGCAGTCGGCGGAAAGATGGTCATCGGCAGTCAGGACACTGATTGGAATGCGCTGCGCGTCGGTCTGAGTGCTGAAACCATGTTGCTCGACCGCTGGCGCGTCAGCGCTGATGTCGCTTACCTGCCCTGGACAGACTTCCAAGGCCGTGACAACCATCTGTTCCGGGATTTGACGTTCTTCAGCGATCAACGCGGGAGCGGTGGCGGTGGTGTGCAGGTCGAAGGTACCCTCTCATATTTCCTCACCAACAATTTCAGCGTCGGCGTGGGCGCCCGGTATTGGGCCATGTGGACTCAAAAACATAGCAAGATATTCCCCAATAAAGCCGAAAAGGCGGACAGCTCTCCTGTTGCCGAAGAGGCCCTTCCCGCGAACTATCGCATGGAGCGATGGGGCACGTTCCTGCAGGCCTCCTACAAGTTTGACTGAAACCACTCCCTCGCCACTCGCGGAGCCTGGGCTCGAGCGGGGCGGAGACCGAGAATAACGCTGCGTGCTTTCGGCGCGTATCCATTCGGCGTAGGCCGCAGGGTCACCGGGCAAGCGGTCCACGCCTTCTTTATAGAACCTGATCAGCTCGATCAGGTTTTCGATTGCCAAGTCCGTGAACGCCTTGACGCCGTCTTCGCCGAGGCCTCAGACTCAGATCACCCCGTGCTCGGTCTCCATTTCAATCGAGATGTAGCCCAACCTTGTCTTCACCGAGGTCGATCCCGGGGTGATGGCGTGATGGACCTTGTTCACGTGTCCAGGTTCTGCTGGACGCTGATGCCGAGCCGCACGACGAGGAGATCGCCGCGAGCGTTGGCGTGAGCGGCTCGACCGTGTAGCGGACCAAGGGCCGCTTCGTGGAAGGCAATATGGAGCAGGCGATGAGCGAAGAGCCGCGTCGCGGAGTAACCCTCGCGAAGCCCAGCCCCACGAGCACCACAAGTGAACAGGCCGAGAAATGACACTATAGCTGCATGGCTCCTGCACATTACGTGCGCTACTTCTTGGAGAAGCACCACCTCCACGGCCATGTAGGCTCAATGCTCCGGTCCGCGATGAAGTCCATTGTCAGGTCAACCCGCGATATCGATCGGTCTTGAAGTAGCGTACCGGAGCGCCCGTCTGAGCTCCGAAAACTGGTGGAACATGACAAACAGTGCAATCATTCCAGCACCCAGCTCAGCGATTGCTTGACTGGCCAACAGTCCGTTGAAACCCGATATGACTGGCAACAACAGTACGGCCGGTATGAAGAAATAGCCGTGCCTCGCCAAGGACACAATCACACTAAGGCGCGCTCTCCCGAACGACTGAAGCATCGTCGTCACGAAACTCTCAATACCAAAAAACGAAAAAAAGAGATGGAAAACGATACAAGACAAAACGGCAATCTCCGTAACGTTCTCGCTATCGCTGAACAGCTTGACCAACGGTCGGGCAAAACTCACGACGGCCGCAGAATACGCAACCGAAAGCGCGACAGTCATGGACAGCATGAGCTTTGCGGTCTTCCATACGCGGGGAAGATCGTGTGCGCCCCAACCGAAGCCCAGGACAGCTTGAGAGCCCATACAAAAGCCGGTGACAGGCAGTGCGCCGATCGTCAGCAATCGCACAGCTATTCCCATGGCGGCGATGCAGTCATCCCCGAACGGCGCAGCAGCACCGTACAGGAGCATGGAGGCAATGGCAGACAAAATGCCGGTCATGGTGGCTGGCGCTCCTATGAACGCGATCTGTCTGATGCGACTTGTTTGCAATGAGACGTAAGATATCTTGACGAGGACTATCCCGCCTAGCTTCGCAAAATGCGCAATATAGAGGCTAATCGCAGCGATCTGAGATACCAGCGTTGCGAGGGCTGCGCCTCGCACACCGAGGTCCAGTACGAAGATGAAGGCCGGATCGAGCACGGCGTTCAGTATGAAGGCGGTAAGCATCGTCCACATGCTGAAACGTGTGTTGCCCTCGG
Organism: Bradyrhizobium sp. 25ACV; assembly: GCF_054863005.1. NCBI lineage: Bacteria > Pseudomonadati > Pseudomonadota > Alphaproteobacteria > Hyphomicrobiales > Nitrobacteraceae > Bradyrhizobium > Bradyrhizobium sp. 25ACV. The sequence goes on along the minus strand of NZ_JAVAYO010000002.1, from coordinate 664,229 downwards.
CTCTAACGATGAAGCCGTTGACGATGTTTAGAAGCATCAGGGTGTACCCGAACAATAGTGTCGCCGCATAGTCGAGCGCCACGGGCATGATGGTTGGAGTTGCCCCGAGCGTTACGAAGATCCGTCGCAAGTTTAGCAGTAGGAGAACCGTAAACATGATCCCGATCGGAGCGGCCAGGGCCAGTGCAGTACTCGCGCCCCTACTTGCCTCCAGGTACTCACCGGCACCAAGATGACAAGATATAAACGAGGCTGTTCCAACACCGATTCCCTGACCGACTGCCGTCAGCAGGACCACGACAGGCAAGGTCATGCTGACAGCTGCGATCGCTTGCGCACCAAGTGCACCAACAAAGATCGCATTGACGGCCTGCTGTACCGCGTTGATCGATAGGCCAACAATAGAGGGAATTGCGAGCCGCAGGATAAGGCTCGCCAGATTGGGATCCGATAGATCGATGTTCTGCTTCTTCTTTGCCATCACATCTCGATCGCACTTGACCGCTACTTCTGCATCCGGCTCATTCATGGATGACGGCGTCGCCGGCTCTTCCGAATTCGCGGATCGTCAGCAACAGCTCCTGTTGCAACACCGTGCAAAGATTATGGGTCACCTCATAACCGATCTGGGTTGGATCATACCTTGTTTCAATCTGTAGACGGCCGGCTTGATATCCGACGTCGAACCAGAAGAGGTGGCTCGCGGCGGCTTCATCCATGTCTTCGCCGATCCAGATTGGAGACGGGTCCTGGGCTAGGAGGCGGCGCGGAAAATGGTGCTGCAAACCCGCTCGATAATTCAGTCCGATTTTAGGTAAGGGCAGACGATCGATCCGGCTCCGCACGGCTGGATCTCGGTTTACGAATTTCAAAACCCGAAATCCTACTCCCCTGCGCGGCGGGGCATTGCGCTGGCGGTTTATTGAACGAACACGATCGGGACGAGCCTCCGTTCCAGTGAGACTCAAGGAAAGCGGAACGAGCTCGCTGATATGACCAATGATCTGCGATGGATCAATATCTTCAAACAGCCGACCTCGGGTCGAGGTAAGGCTATCAATCCAGAGCGAATAGTTGCCGAAAACACGTCCACAGGCCCCGGATATGGCGGCAAGAAATACGTCGATGTCCTTACAATGCGCCGATCTGGCTGCAATATTGAGCAGATCAGCTGTCGCTTCTTTGCCAATCTCCAGATGATGCTTGGCCTGATCTTCCCAAAGGACTCGGCAATTCGCGTCATCCGCGCGACCTTCAAGGCGTGCATAGTGAAGCTCTCTCGCGGTCACTTGCGAAAAGCTCGCGCTACCCGCAGGCGTGGGGCTGACATGCAAATTGAACTGATCGTAGTCGATCCTCTCCCAGTATTCGAGTTCGGCTGGCGCCTCGCTGTTCGCGTAGTGCTCAAGCCGCTTCAACCATGGAGAGAGCATTTGCATGGTCTCGGGGCCGCTTACGGCGTGGCCTGAGCCAAGAGCGTCGTAGGCCGCATCTACTGCTTCAAGGAACAGTCGATAGCCTATCCCGTCCGCTACAAAATGATGCATCAGGACCAGCAGATAGTAATCGCCGCTTTCCGATGTGCGGAACACCGTGACGTTAACAAGAGGCGTCTGGCCGTCAAAACGAAACATATGTTGACGTCTTGCTGAGATGCTCTCGATTGCCTTACGCTGCCGCAGGCTGGTCATTCCGCCAAGATTGATCTCCTCCACGAGACGTTCGGCCACGGAAGCTGCGATCGTCAGACGTAGACCATCGTCGGTTCGGGCGATACGGAGCCTGAGGCCTTCGTGCCTATCCATGACATGAGCAAGGGCGCGCTCCAGCAGCCGGATATCCAGCATCCCGCCGGGCAGGAAGAACAGATCGCCTATGTTGTAGTGCTCATCGAAGCCGACAAGAGGCTTCCAAGATGCGATTGCGGGGGTAACCGGCAACGCCCCGTCCACGGAAGGGGCGGTATGGAGTGCAATCGTCGCTCCATCTGCCGCCAGTTCCCTAATTGTCGGCGTTCGATAGAGTTGGTCAACAGTAAGATTCAGCCCGGCTTTGCGCGCCAACGTGACGCAGCGCACGCTTAGAAGAGAATCGCCACCGACATCAAAGAACGCCTGATCAATTCCGACCCGCTCGATGCCCAATAGATCCCGCCAGATCCCAGCAAGAATACGCTCCTTCCGCGTGCTGGGCTCGGCAGATGGAGCAGGTCCGACCTCGCGGTAAGGAACGGACGACAAGCCGGCACGATCTATCTTTCCGCTTGTCGTGAGGGGGATATTGTCAACAAAACGGAAGGCGGCGGGAATCATGTAGGACGGCAATGAGTGCTTAAGATGGGTGACAATCTCTTCCGAGCTTAGACTGTCGCGCGCGGGAATCACGCTGGCGATCAAACGACGATCGCCAACCATGCCATCTGCAGCGACCGCGGCCTTTGAGATTGCGGGATGAGACTCAAGAGCCTTTTCAACCTCCTCCAGCTCAATCCGATACCCCCGTACCTTGATCTGGTTGTCCGATCGGCCGCAAATCTCAAGAAGGCCGCTGGTTGAGATGCGGGCGATATCGCCGCTTCGATAAAGGACGCTGTACTGTCCGTCACCATAAGGATTTGGCACGAAGCAACGTGTTGTCCGCTCTTGATCTCTCCAGTACCCAGCGCTTACGCAGCGTCCCGCGATGCAGAGCTCACCGGCGGCTCCGACAGGGACTCTCTTCAACGCGGCATCGAGCACGTAGAGTTTGACGTTATCGATTGGGCGCCCAACGGGGACGAGCGACACGCCGTCGTCGGCATCCGACGTTTTGTAGACTGCGGCGTTTGACGCACATTCCGTAGCACCATAGAAGTTCCACAACGGCACGTCCGGGAAATACGTACGCCACCGAACTGGGAGCGAAGATGGCATCGGTTCAGCGCTGCTTGTGACGAACCGCAAGGAAGTGGATCTTGGCTGCCGCTCTTGGGAGGCAATGAGGCCGGTCAAGAGTGCCGGCGAGGCAAATAAGTGTGTCGCGCGATGTTCCGCCAACGTGCTCGACAGCAGATCTGGATCCAGCAACTGCCTTCGGGGCAGGATCAGCGCGGGCACACCTCTTAGAAGTCCACCGAAGTATTCCCAAGCGGACGCAACGAGTGATGCGGACTTCTGGACAACCATCACGTCGGTGCTCTCGAACGGAGCGGTTCGCCACATCCAGTTCAGTCGATTAACAATTGCCGACTCCGGTATGAGAACCCCCTTCGCCCTCCCGGTCGAGGACGACGTGTATATAAGGCTCGCAATTCCCTGATCTGATGGTTTGTCGCCGCACTCAGACTCGTGCGCGAGTGTGCCGCCCCCTTCTAGGGTCAACAGGCAAATCGACGGCAGGTCAAAACCAAGGTCAGTGGTACTTGCGTGAACCAAAACCTTTGCCCGACTATCTCGCAGGATATGGTCCATCCGATCACGCGGATAATCCGGCGATATGGGGACAACGATGGATTGCAAGGCTCGTGCCGCAAGAATAACAGCGGCCACGTCAGGCGACCGGTCGACCAGCATGGCGACCCTGTCGCCAGCCCCCACCTCAGACGCCTCCAGTAAGGACCTGATTGCTGTTACGCGCTCACGCAGATCGCCGAATGTGATCTCACCGAAATCACCAAAATATGCCACTTGGCTGCGATGAGAGGTGCCGATTTGCCCGAACGCTTCGACAAGTGGACATTCAGTCGCGTATGACTGCGCCGAGCCGTGCAGCGAGTCCAGCATAACGACATCCGCCCCGCTGAGGCAGCTCAGATCCTTAACGGGCGCAAGTGGACTCTCAACGCAGGCCGCAATCAGACAGCGCAGATTATCAGCCATACGGACGATGAGATCTCTGGAGAGGATGTCTTCGGCATATGCTAGCTGGAGGGCGATTTCATCGCCCTGATCTTGTGCGTACAAGGTCAGATCGAATTTTACATAGCCGGTGTCGTATTCGCGGAATGTCAGATTGAACTCATGCTGATCCGGTGGCTCCGCGGCCTCGGAGTACATGTTGAACATGACCCGGAAGATTGGCGATCGTTCCGCTTCGCGATATAGTCGGCTATCCCTGACCATCCAGCCGAACGGGTATGCCGAATTTGCGATGGCATCGCTGACCAGGCCCTGGACGCGCAAGGCATGAACCGCAAAGGACTGACCGACATCGATCGCGGAACGGATTGGCAGCATATTCAGGAAAAAGCCGACAATGTCGGCACTGCCGGGTTGATCCCGTACGACCTGCGGTATGCCGACGATTACATCGTCCTGACCGCTGTACATCCGTAGCAGCAGCTTGAAGCACGCAAGAAGCGTTGTCGACGTTGTGCATCTATGTCGGCGCGCAAACTCCCGTACCTGATTGGAGAGCTCGCTGCCGAGCAGCACCGCATGCGAGGCGCCGCGGTGAGACTTCGTCCGCGGTCGCGCTTGTCCTGTTCCAAGCGAAAGCACCGGCGGATCATCACCAATCTGACGGCGCCAATAGCTGCGTTGGTTGGCCAGCGTCTCTGGGGTCGCGTGCTGTTTTTCCCAGACCGCGTAGGTCGAAAGCGAGGCGCGGTCCTTTGGCATGGACGCCGCGGCATCCAAGTATCTTTGTCGAAGGTCTCTGAGCAAAACAGAGATCGACCAGGCATCGATAATAATTTCGTGAGCGGTGATCAGTATCAGATGGTGGTCAGGGCGAAAACGGATCATGCGCGCGCGAAACAGATGACCTTGGCTGAGATCAAAGCTACCGCTCAGCTCTGTTTGCCGTAACTCTGCGATCAGCTCCTCGGCTTGCTGCGCCGTGAGATGAGATGCATCAGTCAAACCAAGATTTGCGCATTGCGGATCATCAAAAAGCTGAACCGGACCATCCTCATCGATAAAGCGCGCAGAAAGTGCCTGATGGAAATGAACGACATCGGTCCAGGCACGGTTGAATGTGGCCAGATCAATGAAGCCTTTTATGCGCAGGCCGCCTTGAATGATGTAGTTCCTGGCAGACGGATCGAGCTGGGAAAGAAACCATAGGTGCTCCTGAACTCTCGTCAGAGGTGCTCGCGCAAGCTTTCCATGCGCGGGGGCTGTGCACGGTTTGGATTCGCCTCGGGATGCGATCGAAGCCGCAAGAGACCGTACCGTTCCTTTCAGGACCAGCCTGAAATCCGTTCTCACGCCGAGCTGGGTCTGCAATTGACCCAATATGAGCATTGCTCGGAGCGAGTCGCCGCCGAGGCTTATGAACTGGTCATTCACGCCAATGTTCTCAATGCGCAGAACGCCTGCCCAGATTTGCCACAGCTGGGCTTCGAGCTCTGTTCGCGGCCCCTCGAATGGCGTCGGCATTAAAGGACGAACACTGGTCGGGTCCGGCAGTGCTCCAAAATCGACTTTTCCGTTTCTGTTCCGCGGAATACAGCCGAGGTGGATGATCCTTTCCGGGAGCATGTAGGTAGGAAGCGTTTCGGCAACAAAGTTCTGAAGCTCGGCTTCCGTCACTTCAGCGGGAGCTGACACATACGCGATTAGCCGTCTCGATCCAGTTTCCCGCTCCGCGCTTGTTATGTCTCGCGCCATAAGTTTTACGCCTGCGCAGACGGAGGCGACCGCGACAGCGCCATGTACCGAATGATGAGCGCAGAGGCGGGCCTCTATTTCTCCCAGCTCAATTCTGTGCCCACGGATTTTGACCTGACGGTCCCGTCGACCGAGGCATTCCAAGAGACCATCGGAACGGACGCGCCCGAGATCACCTGTCCTGTAGAGGCGCCGGAACCCCGGCTTGTTGGAGAACGGGTTTGGCCCAAAGGCATCCTTAGTGCGAACATCGTCGTTGACGTAACCAGCCGCGACACCAACGCCGCTCACACAGATTTCGCCGAGCTCTCCCGTGTCGCACAGACGAGATCCATCGGTGACATAGGCCTCAAGGTTCGCAATCGGCTTGCCGATCGGAACATATGTGTCAGCCACCGCGGGCGGTACTGAAACCAGATTGTGCGTAACGCCGTCGGCGCACTCGGTCGGCCCGTAGTGGTTGAGAATGGGGACGTGCGGATATAAGGCAAGCCATGCGCGCGCCAGTCCGGGTGTCAGGGGTTCTCCAACCGTAGAAATAATCCGCAAACTGTCCAGAGCTCTCTCAGCCGCCGCAAGGGGCTGCAGATATTCAACAAATACTGCAAGCATTGACGGGACGAATTGAGCAATCGTCACGCCGTGCCCTTGAATTGCTTTAAGAAGAGATACTGGCGATTTCAGTGTCGCATCATCAATGATCGCGATACTGCCTCCGACGCAAAGCCCTGCCAGAAGTTGCCACAGCGAGATGTCAAAGCAATGCGATGCCGTCTGCGCGATGGAATCCGTCCGAGTGAGGGCTAGGGCATCAATTTTGGCCGCCAAATGATTGTTTAAGGCTGCATGCGCAATCATTGCGCCCTTGGGCTGGCCCGTCGAACCAGACGTAAACAGAATGTAGGCGATTCCATCCGCGCTCGATGATGGCACGAAAGACGAAGGCTGGCCCTCACGCAGCGCCGCCTCTATCGGCAAGAATTGGGTGGTGCCTTTGCTGCTCGACTGGAACATGCCGAGCGAATGCTGCTGGTCGGGGACAATAATCAGAGCACAGCGGCTCTGCTCAATTATGAACGATGTACGTGAAGCCGGTAACGATGGATCGAGCGGCAAGTACGTTGATCCGGCCTTCAAAATTGCGATCACCGCCGTCGCCCAGTCGAAGCCGCGCTCACCCCAATATCCGATGACCGCGCCCCGAGCGCCATGCTCTCGTAGCCTCCTTGCGAGGGCATCCGATCCTAGTCGCAGCGCCTCGTAGGTGAGTTCGTCTGCACCGCTTCTCAGCGCAATTCTCTTCGGATCCGATCTTGCAAGGCGATCGATCGCCGCGATCGCCCCGATCGGTTGACGTTCCACAAACTGATTTTTTTTGGATAGATCTCGGCTAGGCATACGCGTCCCCCATTCATCGCCTTCTGGGGCCCTTAAATCAGAACACCGACGATCCTGATTGAGGGTATGCAGTGCGTAGCCCCCGGGTATCGGCCGGTCATAGTGTGCCGGTTTGTCCGTTTCTTAGCTTCTCGTACTTTGCGTTCACTACTGTTACCTCGATGATCGTCGGGGGAACGCGGCCGGACCCTAGGGACCCAAATCGGCGTTGGCACCTACCGGATCTTGTAGTCGACACGCGTGAGTCTGCATGGCACCCGCAACCAACGGGCGCCTGGACTATGGTTTGGAGCTCTCCTCTTGAAAGCGGACTTGGCCCTCGCCGGGCTGCGGATTCCTATGGCGCTCAAGCGGTAACATCGATTGTGTAAGAACCCTGATCGCCACATCAAGGACTTGGCCTCGGCTCAAAGGCACAAATCAGTTGCCGAAGGTCATCGCAGTTATCTGATTCAACGGCGATATTGAGGTCATGCAGGTACCGGCAAAACACGCGGCCTGATCACCTCGTCACCTAAATCCCGAATAGCTCATCTTATTGAGCCGTCAATTCAACGGAGATTGCTTTATGATTATTGATAACGAAGAGGAAGTACCACCGGCTCTGTCAACAGGAGCGACGCATATGCTCATCGAGCTATGGGGAGCGAAAAACCTCGACGATCCGGCCCTTGCGGAAGACGCCATCCGAAAAGCCATCCATGCGGCGAGTGCGACATTACTCCACCTTCATGTTCATAAGTTTTGTCCGGGCCACGGCGTCTCGGCAATAGCGTTGTTGGCTGAATCGCACATGACCTTACATACTTGGCCTGAGAGGTCCTACGCGGCGGTTGATGTATTCGCATGTGGCGACAGCAATCCTGCGAGCGCCGTGCCAGTTCTAGTTGAGGCCTTTCAACCCGAACGGTCGGACGTTCGCAGCCTCCGGAGAGGCGTGTCGATCGAGCCAACCGGTTGAAACAGATGGTCGATTCCTTGGGTGAGGGCATCGAGCTCGCTGCTTCAATCGAAAAACAATGTTGGACTAACCTCTAGCAGCACAGCTTGACCGCGGGGCTTCCTGACATATGCTTATTTGTTGGCCGTCAACTATCATTGAAGATTGCACGGACTTATGGCGCAACGCCTGCCCAATGGTAGTTCCCTCATCTCCGCACAGCTAGCACTTGGTTCGGCGTGGATGCGCCTTGGCAATGGGCCATTGCCGTCTTGGATCTTCAATCGAGCGCCCTCAGGTCAGCCGCGCCGCCTTCGAGCCGAGACTCAGCTCTTCGAGCTGCTTGTTCCGCACGGATCTGGCCTGGGGCACGGTGGTCGGTCGCGAGCACCACATAGACCGTCGGCAGCACGAACAGGGTGAACAGCGTACCGATCGACATGCCAGCGACAACCACGAGACCGATCGAGAAGCGGCTGGCCGCCCCGGCGCCGGTCGCGGTCAGAAGCGGGATCAGGCCGGTGACCATCGCGGCCGTCGTCATCAGGATCGGCCGCAGCCGGATGCGCGCCGCCATCTCGATCGCCGAGCGGCGGTCAAGCCGTTCGTTGAGCTGGAGCTCATTGGCGAACTCCACCATCAGGATGCCGTGTTTGGTGATCAGGCCAACCAGGGTGAGCAGGCCTACCTGGGTGTAGATGTTCATGGTCGCTGCGCCGAAGAACAGCGGGATCAGCGCTCCCACGATCGCCATGGGCACCGAGATCATGATGACCAACGGGTCGCGCAGGCTCTCGAACTGCGCGGCCAGCACCAGGAAGATGATGATCAGCGCGAAACCGAAGGTGATCGCGAGCTGATTGCCTTCCTGCACGTACTGCCGGGAGTCGGCAAGGTAGTCGTGGCTGAAGCCCTGCGGCAGCTTCTTGGCTTCGCTTTCAAGGAAGTCGACGGCCTGGCCGACGGTCACGCCGGGCATCGGCACGGCCGAGAAGGTCGCCGAGTTGAGCTGGTTGTAGTGGGTCAATGAATTCGGAGCGGTCGATGTTTCGATCGACACCACCGTCGATAGCGGCACTTGCTGGCCGGTGCTGGTCGCCACGTAGTAATTGCCGAGCGCTTCCGGCGAGAGCCGCTTCTCGCGTGGTACCTGCGGGATCACCTGATAGGAACGGCCCTCCAGGTTGAAGCGATTGATGTAATTGCCGCCGCCCAGGATCGCGAGCGCGCTGCCGATGTTCTGCATGTTGATGCCGAGATCCTGGGCCTTGGCGCGGTCGACGTTCACCTTCACGGTCGGCTGGTTGAAGGCGAGATCGCTATCGGAGACGATGAACATGCCGCTCTTGCGCGCGGCGCCCTTCAGCTTCTCCATCTGCTCATAGACGGCCTGGAAGCCCGCGGTCGAATTGATCACCATCTGCACCGGCAGGCCGCCGGGTCCCCCGGGCAGCGGCGGCAGGTTGAAGGCGAACGCCTGGACGCCCTCAATCTTGCTGAGCTCCGCCTGAACAAGCGGAACCAACTGGATCGAAGAGCGCTTCCGTTCATCCCACGGCTTCAGCAGCATGCCGGCGATACCGTTCTGGGGACCGTTGATGCCGTTCAGCGCGAAGCGCAGATCGGTCTCAGGAAAGCCTTGCAATTTCCTGTCGAGCTTGTCGCCATAGAAATCGAGATAGTCGATGTTCGCATATTTCGGCGCCTTGATCACCGCGAAGACGATGCCCTGGTCTTCCTCGGGCGCCAGCTCCTTCGACGTGTGCATGTAGAGAAACCCGACGAGCCCAAGGATCGTCACCGCGACCAGCCCGGTGATGGCCTTATAGTCGAGCGAGCGGTCGAGCCTGCGGCCATACCAGCGCGTGACGGCGCCGAACAACCTGTTCACCAGCTTGGCGAACCGGCCCTCTTCCGTGTTCTTCAGCAGCCCCGAGCACATCATGGGCGACAGCGTCAGCGCGATGACGCCCGACACGATCACCGAACCTGCCAGTGTGAACGCGAATTCACGGAACAGCGAGCCGGTGAGGCCCCCAAGGAAGCCGATCGGAGCGTACACCGCGGCGAGCGCAATTGTCATGGAGATGACCGGACCGACGATCTCGCGCGCGCCTTGCAGCGCCGCCTGCACCGGCGTCTCACCCTCCTCCAGATGGCGATGGACGTTCTCCACCACCACGATGGCGTCGTCGACCACGAGGCCGATCGCGAGCACCATGGCGAGCAGCGTCAGCAGGTTGAAGCTGAAGCCGAGCGCCAGCATCAGCGTACAGACGCCGATCATCGACAGGGGAATGGTGACGACTGGGATGATCACCGAGCGGAACGAGCCCAGAAACAGGAAGATCACCACAATGACGATGATCACGGCCTCGCCCAGCGTCTTCTCGACCTCGTCGATCGAGGACTGGATGAACCTGGTCGAGTCGTAGGCGACCTTCATCTTCATCGACGGTGGCAGATTGCGCTCGAGCTCGGGGAACAGCGTGCGCACACCGTTCACAAGGGTCAGCGGGTTGCCCTGCGGCGTTGCGTTCACGCCGATGAAGATCGCGTGCTCGCCGTTAAAGGCAACGCTCGCATCCGTGCTTTGGGCTGCAAGCTCAACGGTGGCGATGTCCTCCATCCGCACGAAGCCGCCGTCCTTGGCCTTGACGATCAACTTCTTGAACTCGTTGACGTCGGTCAGGCCTGTGTTCGTCGTGATGTTTGAGAGGATGAGGTAGCCCTTGGTCTGGCCGGCCGCGGATTGGAAGTTGTTGGCGGTGATCGCGGCCGCGACATCAGCCGGGGACACGTTGTGGCCGGCCATCTTCACCGGGTCAAGCCACAACCGCATCGCAAAGGTCTGGCCGCCTAGGATATCGGCGGACGCCACGCCATCGACGGTCGACAGCACCGGCTGCACGACGCGCGTCAGGTAGTCCGAGATTGCCGAGCCCGAGAGCTCCTCAGAGGAGAAGCCTATATACATCACGGCCGTGGTCTGGCCGGTGGTCTTGGTGACGACCGGATCGTTGGATTCCTTTGGGATCAGATATTTGACCGAATTCACCTTGGCGAGCACCTCGGTGAGCCCCTGGTTCGGGTCAAAGTTAAGCTTGATGTAGACCTGGATCGTCGAGGTGCCGAGCACCGAGGACGAGGTGACGTAGTCGACGCCCTCGGCGGAAGCGACCGCCTGCTCTATGGGCGTCGTGATGAATCCCTGGACCAGGTCCGCAGACGCGCCGGGGTAGACCGTCGTGATGTTGATGACCGTGTTCGAAAGCTTCGGATATTGCCGGATCGGCAGTACCATCGCCGCGCGCAGACCAATCAGGAGGATCAGCAGACTGACGACGACCGACAGAACCGGTCGCTTGATGAAGATATCGGTAAAGGCCATTGCTGCGATCTCGAATTCGTTTGCGTGATTGGTGTGACCCGGCTTCACGCCGGATCACGCGAGCGCATTAGTCGGTAACGCGCCGCTTGGGCTGGAGTGGACGGCGCCGAATCGGACGAAATCGCAACAGCGAAGCCCGATTGCAGCTTGAGCCGGCCGACGGCGACGACATTGTCGCCCGGCTTCCGGCCCTTCGGCACATCCTTCAACATGGTTGCCGGGTCGCACGACCGTCGCGGTCACGAACAAGCCAGGCTTCAGGATCTTCCGGTTCGCGATCGTCGCCTGCACACGGATATTGCGGGTCTCGCTGGCGGTTTGCGGCACGGTGGTCGACCTCGCCCTCGAAGACGCGGCCCGAACAAGCATCCAACTTGAGCCGACCACCTAGCCGACCTCGAGGTTGACGGACTCTTTTCGCGTCGCCGTGAAGTTGGCCCACAGCTGCGAGAGATCGGTCAGCGGGACGATCGCAGTGCCAGCGGTGAGGAACTGGCCAACCGCGGCTTGGCGCACGCGAAGATCGCCGGAGAACGGCACCTAACAGCTTGGCGATGCCCGCCTGCGCCTGGTCGCAGGCCGCCTGCGCCTGCTCGACCGTCGCCTGCAGACCGAACTGGTGCGACGCCAGAGAAGTGATAACTTGGCGGGGCGCCGACTTTCTGGGCGAACATTCAAAACGGGATGCCAGCGAACCTAGCATGCGGACGGCTTCCTGAATGTGCGTGTCGCGGACCTGTCCGACATCGTCGCAGCGTCCAACCCGCGAGCGGGAGACGCTGGCGTCTTTGACAGCCCCAACCTTGGCGGCGCTGGCCAGTCGTGAATGCTCAGACATAATTGTCTAGGCCAGTTTGAGGACCAGAAGCGACCGACGGGCTCACTATTCGACGGTCACGGATTTGGCGAGATTCCGCGGCTGGTCGACATCAGTGCCCATCACGATGGCCGTGTGGTAGGCGAGCAGCTGCACGGGGATCGCGTAGACCATCGGCGTGAAGGCGGCCGGCATGTCGGGCAGTACGATGGTGGCGAACGTATCCAGTGTCGCCTCTTCAGCGCCCTTGGCATCGGTCATGAGGACAATGTTCCCGCCGCGCGCTGCCACTTCCTGCATGTTCGAGACCGTTTTCTCGAATAAGCGATCATGCGGTGCGATCACCACTACTGGCACGGTCTCGTCGATCAGCGCGATCGGCCCGTGCTTGAGCTCGCCCGCAGCATACCCCTCTGCATGGATGTAGGAGATTTCCTTCAGTTTTAATGCGCCCTCTAGCGCGATCGGGAAGCTCGTGCCGCGACCGAGGTAGAGTACGTCCCGCGCTTTGGCGATGTCGCATGCAAGCCTCTCGATCTGCGGCTCGGTGTTGAGCGCTACCGACATCAGGTGAGGAATTTCAATCAAGCCACGCACCAACTCGATCTCCTCATCCTCGGACAGTTCGTCGCGCGCCCTGGCGGCCGCGACTCCAAGTGCGGCCAGCACTATCAGTTGGCAGGTAAAGGCTTTGGTCGACGCAACGCCGATCTCCGGGCCGGCCAGCGTTGGCAGCACGGTTTCGCTCTCGCGAGCGATGGTCGATGTTGGTACATTGACGACCGCAAGTGTGTGTGCGCCTTCCGCCTTGGCGTAGCGGAGCGCAGCAAGCGTATCCGCGGTCTCGCCCGACTGCGAAACAAAGATCGCGAGGTCACCTTTGCGCACGGCAGATTCGCGGTAGCGGAACTCGGAGGCGACATCGACTTCAACCGGCAGGCGGGCAAAACGCTCGAGCCAGTATTTTGCGACGTTGCCCGCATAGCTCGCTGTGCCGCAAGCAGTGATCGTGATGCGCCGGACATCTCTGAAGTCGAACGGCAGCTTGATAGGCAGCGCAACACGTTGGTGGGCTGCGTCGATATAGCGCGCCAGAGTCTGTCCGACCACCTCCGGCTGCTCATGGATTTCCTTGGCCATAAAGTGCCGATAATTCGCCTTGTCAACCAAGAGCGATGACGCACCGGACTTCTGGATCTCGCGGTGCGCGACTGCGCCTTCGGAATCATAGATGACGCCGATCTTCCGGGTAAGCACGGCCCAGTCCCCATCTTCAAGGTAAGTGATGGTGTCGGTGAACGGCGCGAGCGCAATGGCATCCGAACCGATATACACCTCGTCATTGCCATAGCCGATCGCGAGCGGGGATCCCTTCCGGGCAGCGATCATGAGATCGCAGTGCCCTTTGAACAGGAATACAAGGGCAAACATACCGCGCAGTCGCGGTAGAGCCTCTTTCACTGCTTTTTGGGGCGAGTAGCACATCTTCAGATAGGATTCGACCAGATGCGCCACCACCTCGGTGTCAGTGTCGGAGGCAAATCTGGCGCCATTCCGCTCAAGTTCGGCGCGCAACTCACGAAAATTCTCGATAATTCCGTTATGGACGACCGCGACATTGTCCGTCGTATGCGGATGCGCATTGGACTCCGTGGGCTTGCCATGAGTAGCCCAGCGGGTATGGCCAATACCAGTGTGACCTTGTAGCGGATTGCGGCGTAGGCTGGTCTCAAGATTTTTCAGCTTACCCTCGGCGCGCCGGCGCTCAAGATGATTGCCGTCGAGCGTTGCGACTCCCGCTGAATCGTAGCCGCGATATTCCAGCCGAGTGAGCGCTTCGATCAGCCGCTCAGCAACGGGTTCGCGCCCCAAAATGCCTACAATCCCACACATGCGGGTCAACATCCCCCAATTTCAAGAATAATGCTTTCAGAACAGCTACGCTATTCTTGAGACCTTCGATTGGTGCTCAGATTGTTGTGGATCTGGGTCGTTCGGATTCTGCGACGCAGAACAAGCTTCGCCAGCCGAAGCGCGGTTTGGGCGAGCACGATCGAATGGCAGCATGTCGCGGCAGCAGGAGGGGGTAAGGCGCGAGCGCGTGGTGAACAGAGCGCCATCGCATGCGCAGAGTCTTCTCCCGGCAAGGAAACAATATCGTAGTCGCGGTAGGGGCGACGCGTGGACACATCACGTAAGTTGCCACTCAAAGGTCGATGACACTCGATGCAGATCGACGACCCGCGGGGAGTCCAGCTATCTGTCGGCATGAACTTCATCATCGTCGGCTGGATTGAGGGCCAAGCACGATGGCGCTGCCCCTTCTCAAGAGATTCGTAAAGCGGATAGCTGGAAAGAGGATTTCCATCTCGAAGCTGTCGCTCGCACAAGGCACACAAAAAGAACCCCGGCCGCCTTGGGTGACCGGGCAGAAGTCAGTCTCGGAGGAACGATGCTGTTACATTCCGCCGGCTTCCGTCGACAGTGGCACGGCCCACCGACCGGTGCAGCCGCCCAAGCACCGGCCGGACTGAAAATGCGCTTGATGCTCGGCAAGCACCGAAAATATTCTCTCGGCTTCATGCAAAGATCGAGCACCATTCTGATTGGCCGAAGGCTTTTCTCCAAACTGAGACGTTTTTCTTATGCGAGATCTTATAGGATTGGTAAAATCGATTATGTTGATGGGCCGCATCAACACCATGGATAGCTCTCACGTCACGTTGTCATTGGCGACTTCGCGGTTTCGAGATCGCCGACCTCCGTGCGAGCTAGGTAAGGCCGCGAATCAATCAAAGAGGTTTTGGGGTTCAGCATGGCGAGCTGCGTTCAAGGTGGTGTGCGGCTTCCCCCTGTTAATCGCGATGATTGCTGTTCCTCGCAAAACCGTTGATCAGTTTACGGACGCTCGATATCGGGCGACTTCCGTCGTAGTCGAGCCCGCCTAATCAAAATCCGCGGATCGTCATGAATTCGGATGGATCAGCACGATCTGCTCGCAGACTATTGATCGGATGTTCCGGGTCCATGTAGCCGAGAGCCATGCCGCAAAAGAGCATGAGATGGGAAGGTAAAGCGCATCAGCTGAAGATATTCAGCGAATGGTCATCGCGCGCGACCTCGCGAGGGTCGCCGCAACGCGCGACTAGCCTCGTCAAGCCGACACCGTGGAGCGCAGGGCCAAGCCCGTCCGCCTGGCTTTCTATTGATGATTGTCAGCGCTCGAACGATGTTCGCGATCCCTGGGCAGATCTCATGAACAAGCAGCGTCGCGCCTGCTTGGCTGCGACACAGGCGCGCTCGCATCAATGGCAGAAGGGAATGCTAGTTGGGCGCCGCGGGATCGTCTTTGGTGGTACCAAACACGCCTCGATACCAGACCTTGGCGCAGTGTGATCCTATGTGCTCAATCTCCGCGTCGCTTGGATCTTCCGGCGCGAGATCAAATTTCATATAGGCAACCTGCTCCATCGTGGCGCCGAGCACTTCAGCAGCCATCTCAGGATCGAGTTCACGGCTTAGTTCGCCCAATCCCTGAAGGCGGGTCAGCCAAGTCGCGGTGCGCCTTACGAAGCGGCGACGTTCGCTGACATAGAGAGAAAGGAATGTTGCTTTCTCTCCGCGAGCTGCCGCCTCCCGCATGACGCGCAACAGCTTGCGATGTCGGGCATAGATCTTGAGATAAGCGATGGTATTCTCAACGAACTCGGCTTCGGTTGCCTTCAATGAGCGGCCCGACCTTCGCTTACTCGCGACGTAGATCTCGTCGACCAATGGCTGCAATACGGCGAGCAGAATCTCGTCCTTATTTCGAAAGTGCCGGTAGAAGTTGCCGTAAGACGTTCGAGCGATCTTGACGATGTCCTGGACCCGGGTGGCCTCGTATCCTTTGCGCGCGAATACGCGCGCCGAGGCGTTCAGCAGGCGCTGACGCATCGCCGCCCCCTTCGCGGTGGCAGGGGCTAACGGCTCCAACGCGGAATCGGTCTCCAGCATTTGCCACCCATAGCACCACGGCCGCTTGACCACCAGCTCGGAACCCAGTAATATGACGTCAACATCAGTTATTGACTAGGCTCGAATCGTAATCAGTTCAAGGGCCGGGAGCTGCAGAGCTTGCCCGGCCCGTCGATGCAGCCAGTACCCACGAGGAGGGGGCGCCCTCGGGTGCTCAGTCGCGGCAATTCTGTTCTAAATCCAAATTTCGACTCTCCGTTGGAAAGGCGACATTCAGAGATGTGTTGATGTATCCGGGCACCCACGCACCAACAAATCCGGACCGCCCCGCCCTCATCATGACGGCAACCGGTGAGATCTTGACATGCGCCGAATTGGAGGATCGGTCTCGAAGGGCTGCAAACTGGCTCTTCGACGCCGGGGCTTGCGGCTCGGCGACGTTGTGGGCGTACTCTGTGACAACAGCTCTTGGATTTCCGATATCTACTGGGCCACTCAGCGCTCCGGCCTATATCTGATGCCGATCAATTATCGGCTGAGCCCCAGTGAAGTCGACTATATGCTCGAAGATTCGGGCGCTGCGGCATTGTTCGTCGGACGTGGTGGAGTCGAGACGGCATCAAAAATCGACGCCCGCGAAAAACTAAGGCACCGCGTCTGTTCTGAGGGAAATCTGGCAGGTTACGAACCGTACCAGCAGATACTGGAGACCGCTCGCGCCACGATCCCGGCGTCTCAACCGCGCGGCGCCGACATGCTGTACTCTTCCGGCACGACCGGGAGGCCAAAAGGCGTGAGACATGCTTTGCCGGAGCGACAGGTTTCCGACCCCGGCGACACAATGGTGCAGATGTTTTCGTCGAATTTTGGCTTTGATGAGAGGACAATTTATCTGCCCCCTGCGCCTCTCTATCATGCAGCGCCGCTACGAACCTGCGCGACCGTCCAGGCACTGGGTGGCACCGCACTCGTTTTGGATAAATTCGATACCGAAGCCGCTTTGGCTGCCATCCAAGACTACAAGGTGACCCACAGTCAGTGGGTGCCGACCATGTTTGTGCGGATGCTCAAATTGCCCAAGTTAGTTCGGAATCGATATGACGTGAGCAGTTTGCAGATCGCGGTTCACGCTGCCGCACCGTGTCCCGTTGAAGTCAAGCAACTGATGATGAAGTGGTGGGGGCCGATATTGTGGGAGTACTACTCCGCCTCCGAAATGAACGGGATGACCGTGATCGGCCCCGACGAGTGGCTCGGGAAGCCGGGCTCCGTCGGTCGCGCCGTGCTAGGGAAGATTCACATCTGCGGTGAGGACGGCAGCGAACTTCCAGCCGGTCAGACGGGTACGATTTATTTCGAACGCGATAGGATGCCGTTCGTCTGTCACGATGAGCCGGAAAAGACGCGGGCCGCGCAACATCCGGCGCATCCGTACTGGACCACTGTGGGCGACATCGGACACGTCGATGCGGACGGCTACCTCTTTTTGACCGATCGCAAGGCGTTCATGATCATTTCAGGCGGGGTCAACATCTATCCTCAAGAGATTGAGAACGTTCTGGTGCTGCATCCCGCTATCGCGGACGTAGCCGTCATCGGAATTCCCGATCCTGATATGGGCGAACAGGTCAAAGCCATAGTGCAATTGCTGCCTGGCGCGGAAGTCAGCGAGAACTTGGCGGAAGAAATCATCGCAGAATCGTGTTGCCGCCTACAAGGCGCCCCGCAGCATCGATTTTGTGGATGAAGTCCCACGTTCACAGACGGGCAAGCTCATGAAGCGGGAATTGCGTAATCGGTATTGGTCGGAGAAGGCAGCCTGACATCAAGCGCTGGAATGGAATGAACCGCTCTACTTTGCGGCCTCGCCAGTGCCCTATCGTAGGTATGCCGCTGAATTTGGTCAACACAACACAACGCCATGCTGCTTCGCAATACGCTCAGTAACTATCGCTTGCCGCTCGATTCCTCCGATGCCGATGCTCTCGGCATCGAGGCTGCCCTGGCAGTGGAGCGCTTCCTCCAGCATAGGCAGGGGACGGCCCCTACCCCGATGGTTTCACTTCCTGCCGTTGCCCGTCGTCTGGATGTCGGATCCATCCACGTCAAGGACGAAGGACAACGACTGGATCTTGGCAGCTTCAAAGCACTCGGCGGAGCCTATGCGGTCATACAGCTTGTCCTTGGGCTCGCATCGCAACGATGGGGCCGTCCAGTAGACATTTCTGAGTGGCGCTCACCGGAAGTCGCCACAATCGCCGCTGGAATAACCCTGACGTGCGCCACCGACGGCAACCACGGCCGATCGGTTGCACAAGGCGCCCAACTCGTGGGCGCAAACTGCGTCATCTTTGTTCATGCTGGAGTGAGCGACGAGCGCTGCCGAGCGATCGCGCGGTATGGTGCCCGTATCGAACGTGTTCAGGGCAACTACGATGATTCCGTTGCCTCGGCATCTAAAATCGCCAACGAGCGGGGCTGGATTGTGGTCTCCGACACATCTTGGCCAGGCTACGAACGGATCCCTCGCTTCGTTATGCAAGGTTATACTGCATTACTTCGTGAGGCCCTTGGTGCACTGCCAAAGCCTCCAACCCACGTGTTTGTCCAGGCCGGTGTCGGCGGCATCGCAGCGGCGACTGCCGCTCATTTTTCGCTTGTATTCGGAAAGGACAGACCCTTCTTCACTGTGGTGGAGCCGGATCGAGCCGCCTGCCTTCTCGAGAGCGCCAAGGCGGGCCAGATCGTGAAGGTGCCGCACGACAGACCAACCGTCATGGCGATGCTTGAATGCTATGAGCCATCACTTGTTGCCTGGCGCATTCTTTCGCGGGTTGCCGATGCCTTTATGACCGTCGAGGATGACGAGGCGGTTACGATGATGAAGGTGCTTGCCTATCCCGTCGACGGCGATCTGGCGATCGTCGCCGGCGAAAGTGGCGCAGTCGGTCTCGCTGGATTGGCAAAGGTGGCGGGTGATCCGGCGTTTCGTTCGGAGATCGGGCTCGGCTCAAATGCCCGTGTCTTCCTGATCAATACCGAGGGCGCGACTGATCCAGCACTCTATGAGAAGCTCGTGGGCGCTCGCCCCGAGGACGTGACCGGCTGAACCGACGGAGGAGTGCACATAGCATGCCGAGTTGTCCGACGTTTATGTGGTTTGCAGTGGCCGCGCGTGACCGCTCTGTCTGTGGCGGTCGCGATGAGGCAGGGCTTTCGGTTTTTCACATGCCTCGCAACCACCGGCCATTGCATGTGGATTTCAAATACCATTCTGCACTCTGGAACGGTTCGCGATTCCTTCGCCGGTTTGCAGTTACGGTTGATAGCTGCAGTCGCCTGCTCGCGTTTCGCGGCAAACCCAAAGCGAAGTCGGAGGGCTTCTCGATTCTAAGGAAGCAAGTAGCTGATATAGAAGCGGCAAGCGTTCGCCGGATCGCGTACAGCAAACCTTGGTATAGCTTTTCCAACCCTTTGTATGCAGCAGTTTGTCATCGAACTGCTATGTCTTAACTCTAACTCTCCATCTAAAATTTTGCCGCACTCCCGTGAACAGGTAAAATCGATTGTTTAGATGAAGCACATCCACACGATGGATAAATTCGCACCATGCGTTTCAACGGCCTTGATCTAAATCTTCTCGTCGCGTTCGACGCTCTCATGACGGAGCCGAACCTCACCGCGGCGGCGCGGCGAATCAACCTGAGTCAACCGGCCATGAGCGCGGCTGTGGCCCGGTTGCGCGCCTATTTCCACGATGAGCTCTTTACGATGATGGGCCGCAAGCTTGTGCCCACGCCGCGAGCCGAAGCGCTTGCTGCCCCAGTTCGGGAGGCTCTGTCGCACATCCAACTCTCCATTATCTCCCCCGACGGATTTAAACCGGCGCAGTCGAATCGTCGCTTCAGGATCATCCTGTCAGATTTCATGATGACCGTGTTTCTTCGAAAGGTCGTGGATCGCGTCGCGCAGGAAGCTCCGGCCGTCTCCTTCGAATTGCTGCCACCCGAAGAGGACCCCGATCAACTTCTCCGGCGGGGTGAGATTGACTTCTTGGTTTGTCCGGAATTGTTCATGTCGCATACGCATCCAAAAATGCCGCTGTTTGACGAAAGATTCGTGTACGTCGGCTGTCCCAAGAACAAGCAGCTAGCTGAGCCGCTTACATTAGAGCGATACTTATCGATTGGACAGGTTACGGCCAGATTTGGGCGGACGATCAGACCTTCGTTCGCTGAATGGCTTTTGCTTGAGCATGATCTCAAGATTCGCGTCGAAGTCGCTGTGCCGGGCTTTAGCCTGATTCCCCCCCTGATATTGGGAACTGATCGCATAGCGACAATGCCATCGAGGATGTTCAACCATTTCAAGAAAACGATGCCCTTGCGAACGATCCAAGCTCCTTTGCCGGACTTTGCGTTCACCGAATCCGTCCAGTGGCCTGCTCTTCACAACGCTGATCCGGCGAGCATTTGGATGCGCAACATTTTTGTGCAGGAGGCCTCCCGCATCGGATGAGTTCGTCTGAACTTGAATGCGCGGCGTAATCAACCACGGCACGTGGTGATCCACGATCTATCGAGTGACCGACTTGAGACGCATCCGCGTGAGCGGTAGCCTGATTGGATTATTGTGGCTGCCAGTGCTTGAGCCAGGCGGGATCTTCGTTGTCTATCCGGCCGACTTCGAGCAGGTTGTCCATACCGAATTCGGTGGAGGCTGCGACACCCTCTTCTCGAAAGACATGGAATCCGATGACGCCATCCTCGATCTCCATTTCGTCGGCCAACGTCCCGCAGCCAGTCTTTGTTTCGCGGAAACACGACACCGTTTACGAGAACGCCATCGCCTGATCATCAACGCTGGTTCGTGCTCGGTTCGGAGATCAGTGGCGCACCCCCGACCGAGACCGGCCCTTCTGGCTTAGCGGGTTGGACGGCTCGCTTGACCGGGCTCGAAACGGGATGGGAAGGCGGGGGAGAAGAAGGCGCGAGAAGAACGGGGGCAGGGACGGCCGGTTTCTGCAACAACTCAATTCTCGATGTCAGCGCCTCGATCTGATCCGCCATGTGTTTCAAGTCGTCTTGCTGCGCACGGATGTTACGATTGATCTCTCCAATTTGATCACTTGCCTTCTGCTGCTCGGACCGAATCTCCAAAAGTGCCTCCCTATCTTCGGGTGACAGGCCTGTCGTCGGGACGACTTCACGAGCCGACGGCTTCTCGAAAACTTCTTCGACACTGATCCAGTAATAGGCTGCTCCGGCGCACAGGCCGACGGATACCGCCACGAGCGCGAAGACCGACGCAAAACGTCTTGACGACCTGTGCAAGACAGAGGGTGGTTCCAAGCTGCTCACTTGATCAATCACATTCGTCATCTCTCAGCCTGCCATTCTCATCCGTGTTGGTTTTTCTCGTGACGCGATAAGGGGCGATGGTCAAGAGCTTCCGGGGCCGAGTGCGCATCCTTGCGCAACTTTGTCTGATCGCTTGGTTTCACCCCATGAGGCATTAGCAAGCCGGCGCATCGAGGCCCGATATCCATACTTCCTTGAAACTGAACGATCCGAAGTTGCGACCCAGAGAGTGAGCGGCGCCAAAGGGAGTTGCCATCTTGGCAAAATCGCTCTCGTCGAGCTGCCGTGATCTCCTTGCACAAGCGTTATTGGGAGCGCCTGTCGGCTTTCGGCGCTTCTTCGCCGCAAAACGGTTCGGAGCTGTTCGAGAGCGAACCAACAGCAGGGCTCTATGCTCGTTATCCGATATTTAGATATCCAGTCGTGGCTTGCACGGGGGCCCGTCGAGTTCAGCCCGTTGTCGCGAGATGCCGGTATTTTCGCGGACAGTCAAATGCTGCAGCTTTCCGCTTGCGCTTTGGCCCGCGAATCGGCGGCTACATGAAAGAGATCGTGGGTTTAACTCCAGCGTTCCTCAATCGTTCAACGCTTTCTTGCGCAAGGCGCGGTATCACGCACAAATGCTGCATCGTGAATAGAAAAACGCAGACTCCAAACCCGGTCTCGAGCCTAACTTTATCGCGACAATGGATAACTTATGTCTGTGGGGCCCGCTTGCGCGCAGGGCAACCGTTAACTCGCGTCCTGATCTCGTCTTCAGGCTGTGTGCATTTCATTTGAAGAATCGGACGCCCGAAGAAGAACGCAAGGCGGTGACATAATTGATCGTGGGAGAGGTCGAACAGGTGTCGATAGAATGCGACCTATCGGCAATCATCTGTCACCGGGGCTTTTGGTCGCGGCCCGGGAACCGAGACTCCCTTTGTCGGAATTACTGATGTATGGGCTGTCTTCGCGAGATGGGTATTGCATCGTCCTGCCGCCATAGGGACATCATACGCATTCGCCAGCGCAAGGATCGGTCCGATGGCGATTGATCGTGCAGGCCGGCCCAATCCGAAATGGAGTTGTCAGAAATAGAAATCGCCGTCGGAGTTCTGGCCCTGCAAGAATGGCTCGGCTGAGGGCCCTCCACGTTTGCAGGCTTCAATTAAAAAGCCGCGAAGGGCTTAGCTAGGCATATGCTCGATCCGGTCGGGTAAGACGCCAATGAGCATGTCCGCCTTTCCCCGTGAGAGATCAACCTCGCCTGGCGGCACGACATAGCCGCCACAATCCACCGAATGTGCTACGCACAATTTATGCAACTCTTGCATCGGATGAATTCGGGATACGGCGCCGCGGTGTGCGTCGCCGCCGAGGATCTAGCCCCGATGGGGCCGCAGGACTACCCTGCCCACGAGGACCAGCTAAGCCGTGCAATGGCAATTTGAGACGCGGCCCAATCTCCGAGAAGCCGAGCTTAAGGTACAATGCTGAGTTGGGACTGCGGCTCCACATCGGCTGCCTTGGCGCGCCGACTTCAAGTTGGCCCCAGCCTTTCGTCTCTCCAAGGGTAACGGCTGCGTCGATGAGCGCCATCGCAACACCAGATGATCGCTGGTCAGGCACCACGTAGAGCTCAGTGATAATGCCGTAGGTTCCGCGCGCAAAGAGGGCGGCACTTTCCGATAGCATGATGAGGCCGACGGGGCGTTCCTCCGTAAAAGCAAGAAACCCCGAGATGCGCTCTTTCATGGCCAGCAGGTCGGCAACCAGCCGAGTATCTACTCCGGCCTGCACGTGACCGGGCCCTAGTTCGGCAAGCAGAGCACTGACCATCTGCGTCACCGTTGCGGCATCATCGACGGACACCTCACTCGTCTTCACCATGTCACATCCTCCACCACGTGGTTCAGCGGCAGCAACGGAGACAGAAGCTGCCGCAGCCATCAACTCAAAGTAGATATGCTGTTACTTTGAAAGTCCAATGACGCTTTCGTTCACACCATTGAGAGGTCGCTAGATTTACACTTGGCGCTTAGCTGAGGGTTCTGGCTCAAGACATAATCGAAACCATCCTTCCCGCTGGTCTACGCGAGCTTTCGATCGCAATCCGGCCTCAAGCTAAAGCGCTGTTTGGCCAACGCAACGGCCGGGTCACCAAACACATTCCGCATCCGATGCGGCGCTCCTATGAGTCGTTCGGTAGTATCCTGCTTTGCTTGGCGAGCTAGATGAGCTCGATCAAACTGGCGACCAATTGACGCAGGTAGCATCTTGCTCCATGCGAGCGGCCGGCGGGTGTTTAAAGCGACGCCAAACAATCGTTTAAGTGTTTCACGATCGGCGGTGTCTGCACGTAGACACGATGTGAGTTAGGTCAACAAAACGACGCGCATGTCGCATCGTGCCGGGTGGATCGGAGTTGTGGAGTTCGTCGAAGACATCATTCGATCTCATCAGCCCACCACTATCAACGAACCGGGTTGGCACCAATAGTCTCAGAGAATGAACTACGGCGCGAGTCGAAGACGCACTCATTTTTGTCGTGGTTGAAAAACCAGCTTTCTTATATTTGCGGCGAACGGATCGTTTGTTTCCTCGACGGTTGCAGGCATCCCTCGAATGTGGGGGAAGCTAAAGAAGGTGCCGAGCTTTGGTCGAAACACCATCTTGCGCCATCTCATCGATCCTGTTCTCCGGTCGAAGTCATTCCTTGACTTGCTCGAAGCCGTTCATCGAGCTTCGTCGAGCGCGACCAGCTGTGACGTGCCGCAGTGATGGCAGTGGCGGCGTTGTGCTCGACGATCTCTGGAAATTCGGCGGCGAACTTGCCGACCAGGAAGCACTCACGCCTGCGCAGGCGCGACGATGATACGGACTCTCCGCTTTCTCGCTTTTTCGGACTGTCGAAGCAGGACGCGACGCCTCGCGCCAAAATGCCGCGAAGGCGTTCCGTGGGCCGCGCCGTATTTTTGGTTCGGCTCGGCCAATCCACCTCGGCCCAATCCTCGAGGCCTAAACGACGGAGCATGTCCTTGCCGCGCTCATTTCGGCTATCGCTCTAGAATACCTCTACCGCTCTCATGGCGTTCTCACCTTCGCCAGAGCCTGGAGCAGTGACGGCCTTCCTCCCCCCGTCTGGGCTCAAGATTTCAGTCCCGCGCGATCAGCGCTTGCCGTTGGTTAAGGCTGAAGCTCGCTCACGCCTCTTCGTCCAACCAGCCGATCTTGCTCCTCAGGAACCGAAAACCAAGCACCTGAAAGCTGGCACGCTCCTTGTTGTCCCTGCCATAGCCGTGGCCCCCCGCGGCTGCCTCGTAGAAATAGGCCTCGTAGCCCATCACCTGCAGTTTCGCGACCATCTTGCGGGCGTGCGCCGGATGAACCCGATCGTCCCGCCGCGTGGTGGCAATCAGGATCGGCGGATAGTTTTGGCCCGGTTTGGCCGCATGATAGGCGGAATACGTCTTGAGCCATTCCCACTCATCAGGCTTGTCGGGATCACCAAATTCCGCGATCCAGCTCGCACCCGCAAGGAGCTTTGTGTAGCGACGCATGTCGATCAGAGGAATCGTGCAAAACAATGCGCCGAACCGCGCCGGATAGCGCGTGAGCATGTTGTTAATGAGGATGCCGCCGTTCGATCCACTTTCGGCGGCTATCCGCCTCGGCTCAGTCACGCCGCGGCGCACCAGATCGGCGGCCACGGCCGCGAAGTCATCATGCGACAGTTTCTTGCCGGCAAGCCGACCGGCGTCGTGCCAACGTGTGCCGAACTCGCCCCCACCGCGCAGGTTCGCCTGTACGGTGGTGCCACCACGCTCCAACCAGAGCTTGCCGAGGGCTGAATTGTAGTACGGCCTCATGGAAAGTCCGAAGCCGCCGTAGCCGCTCATATGGACCGGCGCGTTGCCGCTCTCCGCGGCGGGACCGGTCTGCACATATGGAATCCGCTCACCATCGATCGAGATGGCCTCGTGCTGCGTGACCACAAGGCCCTCGGGGCTAAACGTCTTTGGCGCCTGCTTCAGCACGATTGGGCTCGAGACACTCCGTTCGATCAGCATCAGTGAAGGCGGTGTGAGCGGATCCTGGACAGAGGCAAGCAGGTCGCCGTTGCTTTCGGACTGATCGCAATCGAGGGGCCAAGCGTCGACAACGCCGATGCCGGGAAGGCCGCGCAGGTCCTCATGGTTCCAGCCGGCCGACGTGGGCGTCCAAGTCTCGAATGAAGGGCGCAGCTCGTCGAGGACAGAAAGCACGAGCTTACCGCTGGCCCAGAAAAATCCCTGCAGCGCGCAGCGCGTGCGCGGCGCGAAAATGACGGTGAAGTTGCGATCGCCGGCGAGAAAGGCCGACAGCGATATGCCAAGCGCGGTGTCGGGCGCGTGGGTGACGCCGGCAATCCTCCATGCCGAGCGCAATTTGACGATCAACCAGTCCCGGTGCGCTTGGAACCAGATGTCGGAGGGAAGATCGAGCTTCACGCTCGCGCCATATTCGGTTCCGTGCCAGACTTCAAGGTTGAAGAAATCCAGCTGATCGACGAACCAAGCCCGCGACGCTTGTCCGGTTCGATCGACTCGGCAAGAGGCGGCCAATCGGTCAGGCGAGGTCTCGAACACCACGGCCGCGCGCTCCACAGGCTCACCGCGTCGCCACAACCGCGCGGTCCTCGGATAGCCCGATGCAGTTGCCATGCCGTCGCCATGCGCGCTGGACAACAGCAGCGTATCGGGATCTACCCATGTGGCGCCACTCTTGGCTTCAGGCAGCGTGAAGCCGTCGGCCACAAAGCTTTTCGCATTGAGGTCGAATTCGCGCAAGACGACGGCGTCGCTGCCGCCGCGCGACAGGCTTACAATAATTCGCGGATGATCTCCTGGCAGTGAAGCCGTCGAGTTGAGAAGCCAGTCCTCGCCTTCCTTTGCCGCGAGCTGGTCGACATCGAGCAAGATTTCCCAGGATGGATTCGGCTTGCGAAATTCATCTAGCGTGGTCCGTCGCCAGAGGCCACGTAGGCTGCTGGCGTCCTTCCAGACATTGTAGAGATAGCCACCACGGCGCGCGACATAGGGAATATTGTCGGGCCGATCGTAGATCGACGCCAATGCGTCGCGATCCCGCTCGAAGGCCGCTCCGCCGAAAGCTCGCAACGTCCTGCCGTTCTGCCGCTCGACAAAGTTTAGCGCGCGCCGGCCCTCTATCTCTTCCAGCCAGAGATGCGGATCATCATCGGGAGCAGAGAGCGTTGGCGTTCCAGCTTGCGACTTTGTCGGCGAGCTCGCTTTAGACACCGTTCACTCCCAGGGCTGACATTGGCACACTTTCGATTTGCGATCGAGGTTTGCATGATGTGGTTTGGTCGAGACACGAAGCCTACAACCTAACGCGGCATGCGATTCAAGTTCATTCTTTCGAAGTGACGCCGCACACGCATCAAGTGGAGAGATTTCGGCGAAGATGCCGCGACGATAGCCGCCCAAGGCACATAGGCTTGCAAATGGGGGGTTGGCACAGAAACGTGACGTGCGCGCCATTCTGCGCCGCAACTACCAACATTCTTAGTTGAATCCCATAACACTGCTCCGTTGCCAATGACTTCTACGGTGCAGGCTCGCGCGGCTCTTCCAAGAACAATCTTCGCGTCACGTCTGTCAAAGAGTTCTGCTGCGCACCTCCGCCTGGTCCAGACAACAAAAGATGAGCGCATCACATGACGTAGAGGACGACACATCCGTAAACGCAAAACCGGATCACTAGCGCGAAAGCCCGAAAGCGCGGCTTACCTTGATACGGATTTACCAAACCGCTTCTGTGACGAGTAATCGTTATCATTCCAGTACCGTGACACTGAGTGGGCGCCGTGCGACGGCAATTGACTTGCGTCAGACCTGCACCATCAGCCTCGTGCTCAATTTGTGAACGCGGTGGTGGGTCTGAACGGCGTCCACTGAACCATTTCGGGATGAAGATGGGCATTGTCCGATATATGACCATGTCGGAGACGCAACATCGCTTGTTCGAGACTGCTCCTTATATTTGCGAAGCTTCCTCCTTGGCACGGCTAATGCTTTGGAAAATGCGCATCGCGTTGGACCGACAGGGTCCTGCCGAAACGCAAAGACTCTCGATTGGATGATCGAGAGTATAGAGCCACCGAGAGATGAAATTTGTTCATCACTCATCCTCATTCCTGACGCACCGCAATGGAGCTTTTGAACAGCCATGCCTATCCAGCAGCTGACGAACTTTGTCGATGGCAAAAATAGAACCAAATGCAGAGCGCTTCATCGTGCTTTCTCCCGGGATCTTTGGGTTCGGATGTTGACACGAATCCCAACACCTTCGTACCGATCGGCGGCCTGCCTTCTTGCTGCACTGCTCACCAGCTGCAGTCTTTCGACCGGCAGCGCGTTTGCCCAGACGACGCTCACGTCGTTGCCGCCCGCCAGCTTCACGCTCAGCAACGGGCTTCAAGTCGTGGTGATCCCAGACCATCGCACGCCCGTGGTCACTGAGATGATCTGGTACAAGGTCGGCTCCGCCGACGAGACGCCTGGCAAATCCGGGCTTGCGCACTTTCTCGAGCATCTGATGTTCAAGGGCACGGAAAAGCACCCGATCGGCGAATTTTCCAAGACCGTGTTTCGCGTCGGCGGCAACGAAAACGCTTTCACCTCACTTGATTACACCAGCTACTTTCAGCGCGTCCCGCGCGAGCAACTGCAGACAGTGATGGAGTTCGAGGCCGACCGTATGAACGGCCTCATCCTCAAGGACGAAAACGTACTGCTCGAGCGCGACGTCGTGCTCGAAGAGTACAACATGCGCGTCGCCAACAGTCCCAATGAGCGTTTGAGCGAACAGATCCTGACCTCGCTCTATCTCAATCATCCTTATGGCCGGCCCGTGATCGGCTGGCATCGGGAGATTGAGAAGCTCGGCCGCGAGGACGCGCTCGCCTTCTATCGCCGCTTTTATGCGCCGAACAACGCGATCGTCGTGATCGCCGGCGACGTCGAGCTCCCTGAAGTCCGCTCGCTGGTCGAACGCAATTTCGGCCCCATTCCTGTTCAGCCCGCGATCCCGGCGCAGCGCGTCCGCCCCCAGGAGCCGGAACCGGAAGCCCCGCGCACTGTCACGCTGTCCGACCCGCGCGTCGAGCAGCCCGTCCTGCAGCGCTTCTACCTCGTGCCCTCGGCGACGACGGTCGCTCCCGGGGAGAGCGCGGCAATCGCTGTGCTTGCGCAGCTGATGGGCGGCGGCAGCAACTCCTATCTCTACCGCGCGCTCGTCGTCGACAAGCCGCTCGCAGTCACCGCCAGCGCCAGCTATTCCAGCATCTCGCTCGACCCGACCCAGTTTGCGATCTCAGCCTCGCCGAAGTCCGGCGTCAGCTTTGCAGACATCGAGCAGGTCATCGACGGCGTCATCGCCGACATCGTTGCGAACCCGATCCGCGCCGAGGATCTCGAGCGGGTCAAGACGCAGCTCGTTGCAGGAGCGATCTACGCCCAGGACAACCAGGCGGCGCTGGCGCTCTGGTATGGCGGCGCGCTCAGCACCGGGCTCTCCGTCAAGGACATCCGAAGCTGGCCGGACCGAATTCGCGGCGTCACCGACGTACAGGTCCGTGCAGCTGCGCAAAAATGGCTGGATAAGAAGCGCTCGGTCACCGGCTATCTGATCAAGGACACCAGTACCGCCAAGACTGGCGCCAAGACCACCACCAAGCGCGAGGAGAAACGTTCGTGACCCATCCCTTCCTTCACTCCCGACGCATCATTCTGTCGTTGGCCGCCGGCGCAGCGCTCAGTTTGACTCAGGTCTTCCCCTCCGAGGCCGCCACAACGATTCAGCGCCTGATCTCGCCGGGCGGCATAGAAGCCTGGTTCGTCCAGGACGCAACGGTACCGCTAATCGCCATGGAATATTCCTTTGCCGGCGGCTCGGCGCAGGATCCCAAGGACAAGCCGGGCGTCGCCAATCTCGTCGGCGACCTGCTCGACGAGGGGTCCGGCGATCTCGATTCCAAGACGTTCCATGAGCGGCTCGCCCGCCGCGCCATCCAGCTCTCCTTCAGCGCCAGCCGCGACACCTTTCGGGGCAGCCTGCGCATGCTGCGCGACAACAAGGACGAGGCCTTCGACCTGTTGCGCTCGGCACTGACCTCGCCGCATTTCGACACCGCCGATGTCGAGCGCGTTCGCTCGCAGGTGATCGCCGGTCTGCGCCACCAGACCACCGATCCGACGTCGCTGGCAAGCCGCAAGTTCCTGGAGCTCGCCTTCGGCGATCATCCCTACGGGCGGCAGACCAACGGCACGCTGGAGAGCGTGCCGATCATCACGATCGCCGACATGAAGGACTATGTCGGCCGCGTGCTGGCCAAGGACACGCTGAAGGTCGCGGTCGTCGGCGACGTCGATCCGGACACGCTCGGCAAACTGCTCGACCAAACCTTCGGCGCCCTGCCCGCCAAGGCCAATCTGGTACCGGTCGCCGACATCGCGGCGGCAAACCCGCCGCAGCGCGCCTTCGTGCCGCTCGACCTGCCGCAGACCGTGATCACCTTCGGTGGTCCCGGCGTGAAGCGCAACGACCCGAACTTCATGGCGGCTTATGTCGTCAGTCACATCCTCGGCGGCGGGATGTCCTCGCGGCTCTATCGCGAGGTGCGCGAGAAGCGGGGCCTCGCCTATACGGTGTCGGAATCGCTGTACTGGATGGAGCATTCGGCGCTGTTCATCGGTGACACTGGCACACGCGCCGACCGCGCCGACGACACCATCGACGCCATTGAGAAGGAAGTACGCCGCATCGCCGAGGCGGGACCGACGCAGAAAGAGCTCGACGAGGCGAAGTCCTACCTCAAGGGCTCGCAGATGCTGGCGCTCGACACCTCCTCCAAGCTGGCCTATGCGCTGCTGCAGTATCGCCAGGACAAGCTGCCGATCGATTATATCGAGAAGCGAAACGCCATTGTCGATGCGGTCACGCTGGACGACGCCAAGGCGGCTGCCAAGCGACTATGGGGCCAGGGCCTCCTCACCGTCATTGTCGGCCGCGCACCGCAAGCCGCGGCGATGCCTGCCGGCGTTCCGGCGCCGAAGTCAGACTGATTGGCGCACGTCGATGGCCGGGCTTGTCCCGGCCATCAACGTCAGTGACGCCACGGTATTGATATGTATGCTTGGCAATTCTCGGCGCCCACGCTGGTACACTCTGCTCCGGGTAGTCCCGCGACATTGCCAGCGCCAACCCGACATGCTGACCCGGCTTCGCCTGCGCCTCAAGCGCGGCCGGACAAAGAACAAAGCCGTCGAGCGATATCTGCTGGCGAAGCTTCCCAACTGGCGACTGTGTTGCCGCCGGCTGGGAGCCAGCCTTTCAGTTCGAAAACGATGATCAATATCCCTGTGGGATAAGCGTCGCCAAAGACCTGCTTTGGAAAAGTGAAACCGGGTCATGAAACCACAAGGCGCACGGCAATATGGCCCCCTGACCTCAGCCCCCGCTTAAAAAAGCAGAAGCTAGATGAGGCGCAGGTTTTCGGCTGATATTTTCCCCGAGCGGCCGATCTTTGGTTCATAGCTGATCTTGTCTCCTTGTGGGAGTAGGACCAAGCCAGCCTTCTGCACTGCAGAGATATGAACAAACACGTCACGGCCGCCATCGTCCGGCGCGATGTAGCCGTAGCCTTTAGTCGGATTGAACCATCTCACGGTTCCAGTCGCCACTGTCTTTGCTCCCGAAAAACGACACTGAATCGCGCTGCGATCTAGCAGCCGCGTTGCTCACCTCAGCAACTCGCATGCCGCTCCCAACGCGCTGTGGATAGGTGTAGAAGACTGTGTGTTTGGCGCGAATTCGCGGGATTCTTGGTCTGTCGTTCTTGAATGCCATTCAGCGAATGTCTTCAACCCGACAACATTGGTATGACAAAATACCGAGAGCGATGACTTCGGCCCCTCTCCTGTACTCATTTGTCCCGTGCAGATCACAACACGAGACTCGCTGGATCGTCTTATTCAAGTGATGTTGAAGTTCGTTGCGACTGACGTTTGGCAGCGGTCCAATTGACCAGCAGATCTCTGCGGGCCGGGCGAGCCGCTCGATCATTTGCAGACCTGAATTTTATGGGAATGGGCCATCCACCGCCAAACCAAGGAATGCGTGCGCTACCCTCCAGATTCTTCTTGTGCATGCTAGGCCGGTGCATTTAGACGGCTCACAGGATCGGCACCGTCGAGCCGGGATGCAAACAATGCGCAAAGAGACTCGATCCACGTGGCTGGCCGTTCAATCCGACGATGGGTCGTCTCAACGTTTCTTTCATTTGCCGATGGAGAGTCGATGTCTACGAGGCTAGGGGTGTGCCAGCTGAAACAGTTATTGGGAATGCTCGCTAGGCTCGCCGGCATTGTTGGGATCTCCTGTGCTACCGCAGCGAGCAATCCGCGATGGGACAGCGCACAGGGATTTGGTGCTGGAACCACGGGCGGCCTGGGAGGCGAAGTGGTTCAGGTCAGCTCGCTCAAAGATCTGACTTATCAATTGTGTCGGTCGTATAGCTCTGGAATCTGCAATGACGATAGTCCGCGCGTTGTCCAGATCGTCGGGACCATAGACTTCACAGGAACGGAAGGGCGAGGCGAGGGTCCGGGTTGTCAATACAGCAACAGCTGTCAGACGCCCTATAAGGGTGAATCGCTGCTCCTCTTGGATGGACTCGATACGCACTGCGACGGCAAGCTCAAAATGGAAGTCAGCTTCGATAAAGCGGGCAAGCATCCCTTGGAGGTCGGATCAAACAAGACCGTGATTGGCGTCGGATCAAACGCTACAATCAGGGGCAAGGGACTACGACTGAATGGTGTGAGCAACGTCGTTGTCCGCAACCTGACCATCCGTGACATCAATCCCGGCATTGTCTTCGCGGGCGATGCGATTGCGATTTCGCGGGCGAACTTGGTTTGGATCGACCACAACCGCTTTCATAATATCGGGCGCCAGATGATTGCTGGCGGCCTTAGGGCGACGACGAATATCACGGTCTCGTGGAACGATTTTGATGGCAGGGATACCTACTCCTCTTATTGCAACGGAGCGCATTACTGGAACCTCCTTTTCCTTGGCAGTCCTCAGTCGATCACGGTTGCTAACAACTACTTCCATGAGGTCTCTGGACGGGCTCCGCACATTGACGGTCTACGGTCGGTCATTCACCTGGTGAACAACTACTTTCACAACACCGAGCTGCTGCAGCGCAATGGTTTCTTCCACGCCCTGGATGCCGGACCATCTGTTCAAGGCCTGATTGAGGGCAACTACTTCGACAACATTGAAACCCCGATCAAGGCCGAGAGTGGGCATGTCTTTGGCGCACTGGGAGGCGTAAATCGGGAAATGCAAGATCTCTGCCTAGCCATGCTAGGACGCATGTGTGCGGGCAACATCGCGAGGCCCGCGCCGCGGATCAATGGATTCCGGCTGGATGAAGGCGTCATCAGATCTTTTGGCGCTCTTCCGAAGGCGGCTATTCATCGTCCCTTCCAGGCGGATGATGTCCCGGCATTGGTCACCGCCAACGCAGGTCCCGGCCACGTTTCAATTTTCCGATAGGGTCCAGCGAAGCTGCGACCGCGCGCACGCATTTGGCCGAAGGTCCCGCCCAAGTCTCCGTCCACGAAACACGATATTCTCCGAACTGATTGAGACCTCATCGGCAGCTGCCGTCGGTTCAAAAACAAATGCCGGCTTGTGTCAACGAAAGCAGCCCTTGCTGCGCCGCGCTGCTTCAACGGGCTAACACAAAAGGACTTTCGGATGCGGCGCCCTATTCCTGCTGTTGCAATCAAAGAACGCACTTTTCCATCGTGACCGCGGGACATTTAGCGGTCTTGCGGCGCAAACAAAGGAATATCTCAGGTTTGAGAGAGCTGGCATGAGTCATTTGGATTAGCAGTGTTCCGGAGCGACGGCTTGACGCCACGCTCATGGATCTCGGGCGGCCAGTAAGAGTACGTCATGGGGCATGAATGCTACAGAGACTTGGCGCAGCAGGCGCGTGATCTCGCTGAGCGGGCAGATCCATTCACCAGGCAGCGCTTGCTGAAGCTGGCCGGCAGCTACGACGTGAAGGGCGGAAATCTGGCGCGGGCGCCACGCCCGACGGAGCGTCCGCTGCCGATTCCGCGTACCGCGCCGCCCGCATCGATCTTTTCAGGTCCGGGCGAAGCTGATGAAGTTCGGTGCAGGCCACCCGTTCGCTGATCCCGAAGCCGCGGCACGCAAGCCATCGCTGGCGGCATCGAGCCCAACCAATGGCCAGTTCCTTTGCGATGCCAGCCGCACCGGCGGCGGCTTCCGAACGGGCCTGACGTTGGCGGTCGAACGCGACTGGATCAAGCGGCACGAGTCCCGAACACATGTGAGACCGGCTGAGCACGGAATTGGATCTCGACTAGTTGTCGAGCGCGAAACGAAGCGCTCTCGCTCTCGGTTGCTTCGCTTGAGCCGACCGCCTTCTTGAATTGATCGGAAGTTCAGGCCGATCAGGCAAGCGAAAAGCATCATCGACGAGCATTGGGAGGATGACGGCCATGATGGACGACAATTTGGCGCGGATGCGCACACATCTGAGCGCCATCCAGCGCCACCGACGACTGCTTAAGACCAAGCTCACTGAACACGACCGGCAGTACGTCTGCAGACGCCTGTCGGAGGAAGAGTGCGCGCTCGAAAGCTTGCGAGCGTCTATTTTTCCCATGGTGTTCGAGAGCCCCGGGCCGATGACGTCGGCCTCCTAGCCGGTGCGGTCGTATCGATAGCGACGGATTACGCGCGCAGGAGCGCCGCTATGGCACTCACGTCAGCGCCTTCATATATTGGCTACAGATATTGGAGTCTTTTTTAGGTGCGTGGCCTGCTAATTCTCTTTTTGACTTTTGTGATTATGCTGTCGGCGCGCAGCCAGCATAAGATTGGTTTCGTGCCGCGTCCAACGGCATCCATGCCACCGGTCAATGTGCCCTAAAGGCCGAAGGTTTGACTCAAACAGCGCGGATTGCGCTGCAACGTGCTCCCGTCTCTCTGGGAGCTCGGACCGGTTTACGTTAGGCGGAGCCTCGGTTTCCAAGTTGTCTGAGGACCTGCCGGAAGCGGGCAAGCCATGCCTCAAGCCATGCGTCAGTTGAGGTCAGTTGCGCTGCTGCGATCGTGCGCGGGCTTGTCTCATCAACAAGGAAGATTTGAGGACGGCTGTTTTGGTTTCTGACTGGATCTTGCACTTCTCCCACCCTTTCGCGAGGAGCGTGGCCAGGAGGTGTCCGGACCTCCCAAGCCACGCAGCCGCAACAGCTCAGTCGGCGAGCGGTTTGGCATGTGCAAAACCATATCGGCTCGCGGGCTGGTTGTATTGATCTAGCGCAAACACGAGAGCGGTTCGCCTCTAACCCAACAGATTTGTGGATTGTCCCGGTTGTATAATCCGAGCAGACCAGCTGCGTTTTTCTGGGCGCATTTTCAGGGCCGCGCTTCAACGGTAGTGCAAATAGCGCGAGTTCTGATCGTGGGCGTCTTTTGCTCGCCCTGCGATGGTGTGTTGCCCAATGAAGTCTCTAGAGCACGCTCTCAAAACCAGCGGGACCAAGCCAGTAGACTGGATTATCGGCGCGGGCTGGTGCCTGCCTTGATCCTGTGAAGCTGTGGTCCGGCGGAATGTCCCGTTTGTGCGAGCGGGTCAGGAAGCGTTTACGCTTCTTCGCACGTGGTCGGAGTGGCGGTGCAGCCGCCGCACGCGGCGACCCGAGTGCGCGAGCACCGGCAGCGGGGCCGCGGGGATGGAGCACTCGGGCGGATCATTTGCGGGCTCGGGGCGACTGGGGCACGCTTCCATGCACTCCAAGACGGCGCGTCCCTTTTCCGTTATGCGCCACCCGCCGTTGATACGTTCAATCAAGGCTTGCGAAAAGATGTCAAGGTCGGGCACAAGCGAACCCAGTCGTCGGGTGCGTTCGGCCCAATCGCTACCGCTGGTCGCCAGGATCGCCATGTCGCGCTTCAAGTCCGCCATCACAGCAAACCCATCCGGATAGCTCACCAGGATCTTAAGAACCGTGACCTGGAAGTTCACGCGGCACCCTCTTGTGACTATCGCCACATCGTCGGCGCCTTCGAGAGCGCTTCGCGGCGAACCTGCCGTACACAGTCGGTCGACGTCTCTCCCCCGGTGGTTGCTCCCAGGACTTTTGAGGCGACATTGGTCCGGCCGCCGGTGTCGTACCGGGACACATACTCGCAGATCTCGTCAACAACCCTGCGCATCCGAGCAAGAATGACCACCTGAATGTCCATAAACTAGAATAATGGGCGGGCTATGCTGGTATAAATAGGACTGGCCGAAACCCAAACTACGCCTCGCGATCGCAAGGTGCAACGGCTCCTCGACGATACCTGCATAGTCCGAGGAGCCATACCCAATGCAGCTCACCGACTGGGGCGCAGACTACGTCCGGGCGACATCCGGTTCTAACGCCGTATGGGCCGCCGTCTTGTTCCGCGCAGTGCCGAGTCCTCCCATGGCAATGCTGCCGATGACAGGCCGTTGCCTCAAGACGTCAGGAACCGCCGGCCGACCGGCGCCGATCATCAATGTCGGCATGAGTCCAGGCGGCTGCCGCCGATTACCCCAAATGATGATGGAGCTGCCGATCCGACGCCGCCACCGTCATCATGATCATCATCATCTCATGGACATATCGTTCGGCAGCAGCATCACAACGGCTACGAGGCGCCATCCACCACACCAAGGCTGCGGCCGTTTTCCGGCTTAGTTTCCGTTTCGGCGCAGTTCTACGGCCGGGAGCGCAAAGGTCACGATCGTCACATCGCCGGAATGAATCGCCTCTTTTCTCGGGCGCGGTGAAGCCAACGTTCGGATCGCATCAATCCACGCGCCGCGGCGTCGATCAGGGCTTGCTTTTACTATTAGCGTTACCGATCGCAACGATTTTGACGTCCGCCGCCGACGGCCATGCCTCGCCAGCGCCTCGACTGGCGGCAAGACGAGCTAGATCCGCGTGGTCTTCGCCAACGATCCGCACGTCTGGTCGTGACCGTCGTCCCGGACTGCGTTTCCCAACTTTCGGCCCCCTGCCAGGCGGGTCAGCATTCATCACTCGGCTGACAGCCAGCTGTTGGCCGATGAGCTTCATACGGCATCCCTACGCCGGCAGTGGCAACCTCGGTCCGCCATCCGTCCTCGCACCAACGCCACTTAGCGCGATTCACGGCAGGAGACCTCATGATGTCGCGACTGCGTCTTTAGCAACCTTGAGCGGCGACGCCTTGACCGACTTGCTGGCTGGCTTGGCTGCGAATTCCATCGGCTCCTTCGTGAAAGGATTAACTCCGCTGCGGGCTTCAGCAGCAGGCTTGTTTACGACCGACATCTTGACGAAGCCGGGGATGACGAACTCGCCAGACTCGTTCAACTCCTTGTAGCCGACGGTCGCCAACTGCTCGATGACTGCCTTTACGTCACCTTTGGAAACCTGCGTTCCTTGAGCAATTGCGTCAATGAGCTGGTTCTTGGTCATCTTGGTCACGATGAATTCCTTTGTCGCGCGAAACGATACAGTGCGTGACGTATCGCCGGCTCTATTGCTGTTGCGAGAATACGGCAAAACTACACGAAATTGCTTCATCCACTGAGGCGACGAAGTCGACCAGCTTAAAACCTATCGGAAGCAAAAACACAACGATCTTTGTTTCCAGCATTTGCTCACTCGTCGCAGGTGGACGGCGCATGCCCTATTCGGTATGCAGGTCAAATGTTTGAAATCGGCCGATGCAGTAGTTAGCGCAGCAATCAGAGCGTATCCATCTCGGTTCTCGCAGACGAGTGATGATCGCATTAGCTTCATTCGCGATGACAGAGCGAACCTCATTCTATTTCAAACTTCGTAACGCTCGCACAGACAAGTCACCTCTGAAGGAAATTCAGCAACCGCGACTGGTGGGGCGGGAGAGAAGCACCAAGCTGATCCCTCTGTCTTACCGGCGATGCCCTAGAGAGATGCCGAGCTTGATTGCCTTTTGACGGAGAGAACCTTCCGTCCTTTTCATAGACTTCGCGATCTTCGCTACCGGCACCTTTGCCTTGGAGTGCGCGCGAAGTTCTTTGACGTCCGCCTTCGTGTACTCGCGGCGGACTACTTTCTTCACTTTCTTCGCCATTGGAAATCTCCACTCGTTGTTGAGCGGGCTTCTAGCACGAAAGATCAAATTAGCAATATTGCGACGCGTCGCATTTCGTGCGATTTATAGACCCCTTTTGCGGATTCACTTCGTTCTGATATCTGCAAAAGTTCTGCCTTCTATTCAGTCAACTACAATTGAGACGCTGAAGGGTTTTCCGGACGCAATGGCGGCCCGATGTTTGGGCGCGGCGCGTCATAGTACCGCCGTCAAGTGTGCCTCGCATGCGATAGGAGCGATGTGGCACTGGGAGCTGGTCGCGGCGCTGAATCATCTGTGCGTGCGCCTGCACGAGGAAGCTGTCACTCAGGAAACGAATTCCTGTAGCTCGCCTCGATCTCGGCGGCCTCGTTGTCGGTCAGTTTGGCAAATTCCTTTTCCCGGCCACAGAGCACCCTTGTTCTGGTGGAGGAAGCGAAATAATAGATCGACAGTGCCGCCCCGCATGTCGACGACCTCCGTCACGCTATGTCTGAACTATCCTAAGATACCCAGATATCTCGCCTCCGCCGGAAGATCTTTATCGATTGTCCTTGCTACGCATTCATAGAGAAATTCGGCGTGAGGCGTGGCAGCGAAGAAGCGTTAGAAATCTGCCGTCTCGTTGAAGACGCGAGCACTCCGTTCGCCCGTCGCCTTCCATTTGATGAAGGGGAGCAGGCGGACAGAATAGCTTTCAAGAATCCGCTGATAAGCGTTGATGTTATCCAAAATGGCCGTGGAGACTGGAAACACCATGCTCGGCGGATCGAAGCCGTGTTCCGCCAGAACGTAATGGATCAGATAGCGATGAAGGCGGCCGTAGCGAATTTGGTGTTGAGCACAGCTTGGCGTGAAAAGTCGCAATTTTCAGTGGAAATCCATAACTTTTACGCCATCTGCGTGAAATATAGAGCCCGAAGTGACAAGAGAGGTGGTGCGGAACGGCCACTTCCTTGCTGACCTATAGAGCACGGTCGTTTGGGCAGGAAATGCGCCGATGCAAACCAAGTAACATTCATGATGGCCATCAGTCATCCGCACTTCTTCGGCCAGCAGCGGTGTCAGGATCAGATCATACAAGAGGCGGTGCATTTGCGCTCAGTTGGATCAGCTCAAGCTGGGGTGGCGAGCGGACGAGCGCGGGCCGCCCTCGCGTTTGGACCGCGGCGCAAACGACCTTTTCCAAGTCAAAGGCGTTCTGACTATCTGCGCAAATTCGGCGCCGTCAGAAAGCATTCGCCCCTGTTCGCGGGCGACGCGCCGGCGCTGACGGCGTACGCGCCGACCGCGGTGCGTCAACGCCGCAAGCTGCGATCGGCAAAGTCTGGAGCACTCAGGTTGAGCTTTTTCGGCCGCCGCGTTGAATCCCTACGACGAGCTTCCATACTCTCCGACACGGCGCGTCCATTTTCGGTTATGCAGCACCCGCGGTTCGTACGCTCGATCAGCGCTTATGAAAAAATGTCAGGATTGGGAATCTGCGAAGCCGGTCCGTTTGGCGTCCGGCCCAATTCTGGCCGCTGGTCGCCAAGTCGTCTTGGCGTGCTTGAGGCCCGCCATCGCGGCGAACCAACGCGTGCCCTTAAGGCGGCTCGCGCTCGCATAAACCCTCACGTCCGTCAGCTGACCGTCAGCTACGCTGACTATGACCCCTCGCCGGCTTGACCAGCCTTGGCACTGTAAACGATTCGCAGAGAGGAACCTGATCCACCATGGACCGCCGAACCGACCGCTACTTCGACCTTATATGGCGCGCCGGCGATGCAAGCCGAGATTGTCCGCTGGGCGATTGCGACAAACGGAACGGATCGGACCAAGGTAGAATGTCTCCAATGCCATGCTGAGCTGCGAGACGTTTTCGAAGCAGTCAAAGTGATCCTCCGTTGATCTGGCAATGGGCCGCAGGCTGCTCAGCGAGAACATCATCTTGGTCCACAGCTGAGTTCAGCCAGAGCGAACCCGCTCCGTGATGATCCGGTCTCACGAAATGAGCCGAGCTTGCTTCCTACCTGATGCTTCAAAAGCCCAATTGTCTGGCAGAGCGCGATGACCAGGGCCGTTGAGAAGCGGGAATGAGCCGACGAAGACACTTATCGCGCCGACACGAGCGGCACTCTCGGGCGACGATCGAGTCCGGGAACCACGCTGCGCCGCATGAGCGTTTCTCGGCGGACATGTGACAGCCGATGATCGGAGCTTGTCAGCATCAGGATCGTGGCCAGTCGTAGCGGGTCGCGTTCGCTCTGGCCGACGAGTTCGAACCTTCGATCGACAATTGAAACACACAGAATAGGAGATGAATGATGCACTGGCGTACACCAAGACTACACCTAAACGAGGGAGATGGCTATTTGTCGTCTGCTGCCTCGCAGCCCCTGAGGACCTGGACTCGGTGGCCGCTCGCGGCCCTTCTCCTCACCTTGATTCTTTGGGGCGCTCTCTTGCTCTTCGCCACGTTCTCGTAAGCGCCATGCCACCCACGGGCTCGCGGCCATCTGGCGGCGCTCCCGCAAGTATCCTCGATGGATCGAGATGTCAGCGAATGCCACGTTTCGAGCTCAACAACACGGCCCTTCAGCGCCACAAAGCGCATGTGCGTTCCACAAGCACACCGCCAGGACTGCCTCGTGCTGGTCGCAATGCCGTTGCCAGTCGCAGCTAGACGCGATCGAGCCAAGCTCGCCCCGCCACGAGCACGACCAAGGCCGCCAGCTGCGTCGATGCGATTGGTCGGCTGGGGCCGCATACGGAAACTGCCGAGAGCGCGACTCTCCTGAACGATCATGCAGCAGCGCCTGCTTGCGCTCTCTAACGCCAAAGGCGCAAGTTCCCGCATGACCGTCATCCGGACTCATTTAGCGCCTACGGGCGGCGACCGTGTTCATGCAGCCTGTCGCTGGAGCTGGCAGCGAGCGCACGCGATGTCCAACCCGACTTTCTCGGAAGCTTGCGCAGCGCTTGCAGCTCCTGAACCACATTTCGTCAGAAGGCGCTCCTGACCGACCTCTATCCGTGTTTGTGCTATGCACCATCGAGATGCCGCAGCTTTGGAGTTCGGTTCACTCCGATTGAAGAAGATCGCGAAACATTAGTCGTGCCATCGACGCATTGATCATCGATCTGAAGAATCGGTGATGGCGTTTTGCGCGAGAACAAGGCGGGCCCGGTTCAGGTGTCGTAGTTTGGATTAATCCCGAGTGGCACGCCGGGACCTGCGCTGGTTGCGAGGTCACGCACTGCCGGGCCGTTTTCCTGTTCACTCGAGCCCAGCAGCGTGGGGCAGATATGCGCACCATCACTTTCCTCTGCCCGATCACACGAGTTGTGGTTCAGCATCGGCTAATCGACGACGATGCGGCCGAACACCAGTTTCAAGGCGTGTTTTGCCCCGCCTGTTCCCAGCTGCACTTCGTAGATCGCAAGACCGGAAAGCTGCTAGGCAGGAAGACGAATGACAGCGCGTCCTCAAAGAGCGGCTGAAGTACGGCGCCGCCGAAAATCCGCTGGCGATACGCGAGCATTTGGCTTCCGAGTTCCATCAGTCTTGAGGTGCAATAGTCAGCATCAGGAGAGTTCATCGGCGGGCTTTTTGCATAGAGCCACCACGTGATCAGCCTGCTCGGCACATTTCGTTTCCTAAATGCGTTGAAAGAACACTGGACCTTAGGCCCGCAATTTTGCACTACGAGAAAATCCGCCGGATGCCCGTGGCGGCAAGTCTCTACAGTGACATTGGGTGAACGCGGCCTGCTACCGTGTGAAGTCGGTGCGCCGGCGTAGGCCGCGGCGGCGGACATACCGGCGGCACCACAAACACCGAGCGAAGCGAAGCAATCCAAAAGTCTTTCCGCGGTAACAGTCCGGATTGCTTCGCTTCGCTCGCAATGACGAGGAGGAGAGAGGGGGAGCACTAGCAATGATCGACCACATCTCCGTCGGCGTCAGCGATCTCAAACGCTCTGCAAGATTTTACGACGCCACGCTCGCTGCCCGCGGGCTCCCGCGCCTGGTCACACGGCATTGCACAATTGGCTTCCGCAAGGCCTATCCGGAGTTCTGGATCAATCTGCGCGAGGCGATGCCGTACGTAGCACCGGAGAGCGGCGTGCATATCTGCCTGCGGGCGAAGACAACCGCCGAGGTCGATGCATTCCACGCTGCCGCGCTTGTGGCTGGCGGCGCATCCGAGGGCGCACCGAGCCTCCGCCCGCACGACCACGTGCGCTACTACGCAGCCTTCGTCGTCGATCTCGATGGCAACCGGATCGAAACGGGACGTTTCCGGCTGAAAAATCTTAGAGCTTCCGCACGATGTCCGGGGCGAGCTGCTTTTCCGCCTCGGCGATCTGGGCCGCCGCCGATTTCAGCTTCGGCAGGATGTCCTCGACGCGATCGGCCTTGAGGATATCGACGGAAAAGCCGGTGCGGATGAACTCGATCTGGCGCATGTGCGACAGCAGCAAGAACAGCGGCTCCCAGAAATTGGCGATATTGGCGAGGAGCACCGGCTTGGCGTGACGGCCGAGCTGCTTCCAGGTCAGTTGCTCGACCAGCTCCTCCAGCGTGCCGACGCCGCCCGGCAGTGCCACGAAGGCGTCGGAGCGCTCGAACATCAACCGCTTGCGCTCGTGCATGTCGGGCGTGACGATCATTTCCTGCACGCGGGTCAGCGCATTCTCGCGCTTCCGCAGGAATTCGGGAATGATGCCGGTTACCATGCCGCCGTGATCGAGCACGGAGGTGGCGACCGAGCCCATCAGGCCAAGCGAACCGCCGCCATAGACCAGGCGGATGTTGTTCTCGGCGAGCGCCTTGCCGAATGCCTTGGCGCCATCGATGAAGTGGGAATTGGTCCCGGGACCGGAGCCGCAATAGACACAGACGGTTTTGATCGTGCTCATTGGTACCATGATGCTTTGCAGCGAAGTCTTTCGCTAGTCCAAGGTGTTGCGTTGAATGACGGGAGCCAGTTTGCATCTGAACAGGCAAGCTTTGGGTTGACGACTCCTGATCGCAAACGGCGCTCTTCGGCAACGCGACCGCACGAGCAAATGTGTTGCACCTTCGTCCGGGGCAACGGATCTCCTGGCCAGATTGCAGACCTGAATTCTTTGACGTGTCGCTTCATTGCAGTTTCGATTGACGGTCGCAGGTGTCGGCCAGAGAGACGGGCTTGTGTCGTGCACCGATCGGTCCATCTTCAGCCGATCAGAGGTGTTGGCCACCATTGATCGGCACTTCGACGCCGGTGATATAACTGGCGTCATCCGAGCACAGGAAGAAGATGACCTTAGCGACCTCTTCAGGGGTCCCCACCCGGCGCAGCGGAATGTTCGGTACGACCCGTGCTTCCGTATCCGGTGACAAAATATCCGTCTTGATCTCGCCCGGGGCGATTGCATTCACACGAATTCCATGCGGCGCGTAGTCGTGAGCCATCTCGCGCGTGAGACACGCAAGAGCGGCTTTCGAAGTCGCGTAGGCACTGCCGGCGAAGGGGTGCACCCGCGAGCCTGCAATTGAGGTCACGTTGACGATCGATCCAGACGCGGCTTTCAATTCGCCAAAGAGCCCCTGCGCAAGCAGAATTGGAGCCACCAAATTGAGATGGAATACGTCCATCCAGGTCTCGATCGATGTCGCCAACGATGTTAGTCGTGCGCCGCTCGTCGTCTTCGGTGACATCGCTGCGTTGTTGACCAAGGCGTGCAACGGCGCGCCCGCGAGGCGCTCTTTAACCTCGGTGATAGCGCGCGGCAGCAACCGATGCTCGCTGAGGTCGAGCTGGACATGATTGTCGGATGCGGCCTCCCAAGGACATCGCCGGGCATCGATCGGTTGCCGCGCGCAGGAGATGATCCTCCAGCCTGCTTCCGAAAACAGCTTTCCGGTGGCGTAACCTATACCACGCGATGCTCCGGTCAGCAGCAGCGTCTTTCGGTCTCTCCGCCGGCCGCGTGCCTTGTCCGATTTGAATGAACTGCCCTCGTTGTCAACCGACATTCGTCTGG
This sequence comes from Bradyrhizobium sp. 25ACV, assembly GCF_054863005.1. Classification (NCBI taxonomy): domain Bacteria; kingdom Pseudomonadati; phylum Pseudomonadota; class Alphaproteobacteria; order Hyphomicrobiales; family Nitrobacteraceae; genus Bradyrhizobium; species Bradyrhizobium sp. 25ACV. The sequence goes on along the minus strand of NZ_JAVAYO010000002.1, from coordinate 620,531 downwards.
CGACCGCATCCTTGTTCGGCAGATCGGCCCTCAAACACGCCTCCTATCAGGTTACACTCAACCTTCTTGGTGCAGGATTTGGGCCATCTCTACCGACAGAGTGATTCACGCGTGTTGCGACGCCAGGCCCCGTGGTTTACGACCTGCTTGGCGAGTTCCAGACATCAAGTCCGTTGGTTTTCCGACAGCGGCAACGCGAGGACCGCGGCAAATGACCTTCACTCTTTTCGCGCACAGCTGCGCAAAACTTCGTTCCGTAGATCTGGGCTGAACGCGCGAGTGACGGTCCTGCCGATGTTGAATGCCGCCGCACGCGGCTCGTCCCGATCCTCGCGGAGCTATTAGCAACAGGAGGGATGCCACCCATCCGGCCATCCAATAGTGCCTTCCAATTCAAGACGTCCGCTCGCTGGCAACCCCAGCGGTTCATACCGCTGCTCTTGCCCCAATCCACCAAGGGGCATTCGAACGCGGGCACCGAGGAATAGAAGGCCATCCTCAGGCGTCAACAGCCTCAAAGTACCTGGCGTAAGGTCCCTCTTTGAATTGGCGACGCAACTCATCAAAATCCTCTACGGTTTGGTCGAGCGGCCGCACTTCCTGGCGCTGAAGTTTGACGCGACCGGAAACATTCCGCATATGAACCCCGAGGAATTCCCAAACCAACTCCAAGCACAGGTGCGGCTCGCGAAGAAGCGTCTCATACTCCAGCTCGAGGATGTTGGTCGACGCGAAGGACTGCCTGATCCTATCGTGGAACTCAGCGGTGGTCTTGAAGTAGGTTTCGCAGGTGCTGACGCTTAGGCTGACGAGTGGCGGTTGCGAGTCGTCGCTATCAGAGCTGTATTTCAGCCATTCACCGGTTTGCCTCGCCTGCACGAGTGAGCGGAGCGATTCCAGCGGATTTCTACGACACACGATGACCTTAAGGCGCGGCCAACCGGCCAGCTCAGCCATCATCCCCGGACGGTCATGAAACTGCGGTTCGTTGATCTTGCAGCCAACATGAGTCACGTCGATTTTGTCGCTCGGCGTTGGATAGCGCAAGTAGGCGCACTCCAGAAGCTCACGATCGCTACGTAGGAGCCGCGCCTTGTCGGGCCAATTTGGATCATACTCATTGAGCAATTCCCCGTTGCTCACCACGTTCGGATGTTCATTGAGCAGTTCTTCCAGATAGTGGGTGCCGCTCCTCGGCATCGCGAGGATGACGAATGGCTCAGGCGATCGTTCCGATTTCAACATTGTGACAGCTCCTGATTGACTCGGTCGAGACAGTTCGGCCCCTAACCAATGAGGCTAGATCAGCCCGCACGTGATACTATCGTTCCACAAGGCGGGATATATCGGTGAGATACGAGCATTCTTGCCGCTGGCTTCCACACCCGCAAATTTCCGCAGAACTGATTCACACTATGTGGGACATGGTTTGTTCAACGCATCAGCCGGCGGCGAAGCAGCAAAGCTGATACGACGAACGCGACCACAGTGTATATGCAAAGTACGCCCACATGCAGGCCGACGCTGCTGGCGTCCCGGTCCAGCATTGCCGGCCGAATGAGATCAATCGAATGTGCTAAGGGCAACGCCTCTGCTACGCGCTGCAGCGCGATGGGCAGTTGAGCAACGGGAAAGATCGCGCCGCACAAGTACATCATGGGTGTGAGAAAGAGGGTCTGATAGAACACGAAGTAGTCGTAACTGGGCGCGAGCGCTATCACAACCATGGCGAGGCTGGCGAAGGCAACACCAGTGAGCGCGATAGCTGGCAGCGCATAAGGGATGGACGGCCACGCCGCATAGCCCAGCGCGGCGGCTACAATCGTAATTCCCGTTCCTGCCAGAACGGCTTTTGTCGCTGCCCACGCCAATTCACCGAGAACGACGTCGCCAAGCGTGAGCTCCGTGCAAAGGATGGCGTCCCAGGTGCGCTGGGCGTTCATCCGAGCGAAGGCCCCATAGACGGTTTCAAAGGTCGCCGAAATCATCGCGCTTGTCGCGACCATCCCAGCCGCCAGAAAGGCGACGTATGAAATGCCATCGACTTGGCCGATCATCAGTCCCAGGCCGAAGCCGAGACCGAACAAGGCGCTCATGGGCTCAGCGAGGTTTCCCAGAAGCGATGCCAGCGCCGCTTTGCGCCAAGCCATATAATTCCGGCGCCATACGGCGCTCCAGTTCCACGCATTGGCGGGCAGAGCCGCCGCATACTGCTCCCACATCATTCAGTCCCTCATCTCCCGACCGGTCAACCGTAAGAAGACGTCCTCGAGGTTCGGTGGCCGCTGAAGCAGACGAAGACCGGTCCGCCCACGCAGCCGCGCGAGCACCTGCTCTGGATTTGGCGCATAGCAAAAGAGCGTCTCGCCGCTGATTTCGGTGCGTTGAGCGAGCGGCTTGATGAGTCCGCAGAGCTCGTTCGGATCGCCACCGTAGACCTCAATGACTGGGCAACCGATCTGTTCTTCGATCAATGTGTGTGGCGGCCCTTCGGCGATCTTGCGTCCTGCCTCGAGGACGCACAGGCGATCGCACAATCGCTCCGCCTCCTCCATGAAGTGCGTTGTCAGAAGAATCGTCTTGCCGCGCGACAGCAGCGCGCGCAGCCGCTCCCAAATCAAATGCCGCGCATGCGGATCGAGCCCGGTGGTCGGCTCATCCAAGATAAGGATCTCCGGATCGTTGATGAGCGCCCGCGCCAGCGTAAGACGCCGCTTCATGCCACCGGACAGTTCGGTCACCCGCGCGTCTGCCTTGCTCTCAAGGCGGGCGAACTCGAGAAGGGACGGAGTGATCTTCTCGACATCCTTTGCTGTCATCCCGAAATAGCGCCCGAACACCAGTAGGTTTTCGCGTACGGTGAACTCGAGATCAAGATTGTCAGCTTGCGGAACGACGCCGATGCGCTTGCGCGCCAATCGAGCGCGTGCCGGCACTTTCTCGCCGAGCACGGTTATCTTGCCAGCCTCGGGCGTGGACATCCCGAGAATCAAACGCGCAATCGTGCTCTTGCCCGCGCCGTTCGGTCCCAACAAGCCGAAGCACTCTCCCGATGCCACCGTGAACGACAGCTGGTCGACGACCACCTTCTCGCCATAGGACTTTTTCACGGCCGTGAAATCGATAGCCACGTTCGATACGCGCCCGGACCCCCTGTCAGCCGGCGTGACCGGCGCCGGCTCCATCGCGATTGTTTGCCTCGAGATTGGCGCTGCGTCGACGCCGCCAAGCATTTTTTCTATTCCTTCTGCTACAATTTGTCGGCCGGACCAGCTCGCTGATCTCGCCTTCAACAACCGCAATGCGATCCATCTGCGATACGGCAACTCTGACATAGTCATTTGTCAGCCTCCGAAGCGGGTTGCTTATGCAGACGGCCTCCGAAAGCTGGCGATCAAGCAATCTTCGTTATCCGACTCACCTTGGCAGTGGACACGCTCGATCTCGACCAACGCTTCATTCAACATGGCGATGACGGTCTCTGCACCGGCCACGTGTCCCCAGCGTCGGCAGATGTGGTCGCGCGCCGATCCGAACACCACAAGCCCGCCTGGCGCGAGCATTCCGACCAAGTTGTCGACCGCCGTGCGCATCTCCAGCGTGTCGCTGAGGTAATAGAGGACTTCTGCTACAACAATAAGGTCGAACCGCTCTGGTGGTGAAAAGTGTTGGAGGTCAGCGACTTTCCAGCCGATGTGTGACCATCTCTCCGTCCGGCAACGTGCGCGGCTAATGGCCTGCGGCACGACGTCGACGACCGTGAGCCGTTTGCAATGAGGCGCGAGCATCTCGGTGAATGCGCCGGCAGCGCAACCGACCTCCAACGCACTCGTGATGCTTTGGCGGGAGAGCGACATCCGAAGCATTTGCGTGTATCGCTCCCGCTCGAACGGATTCGCGTCCAGACGCCACGGATCATCGGCGACCATTTCTCGCTCTAGCAACTGATAGTTCTTGTCTAGGCTCACGAGCTTCTCACCTCTTTGACGCGCACAGTTACGCGTCGCCTCCAGGCCTGTCAGGTACCGTCAACGTCAAAAGCATGTGTACGTGTAGCCGTTTCGCCCATCGACGGTGCAATACCCGAATGGCCTGTGGCATCTAACCTGGCGCTCTGCCTCAGCGTGCTGGCCTGACCTTCACCTGAATCTGGCATGTTGGCGGACTTGCGCGACAACCAGTCACTGTTGCCCAATGTGCACAACGCATATACCTTCACAGGAAGTAACAGGAACATGCTGATCGGTTTGTGTAGAGCGAAAGCGAGAAAGCGAAGCTGTCGGGCACGAAATGCTGCCAAGCTGCAGCGAACCATGGTCATTGACGCGATGATCAGTACCGTCGGCCACGGCAACTCGCTCGTCAGTGCGATTTGCGCAAGCGCGGTCAGTATTGAAACGCCGAGCAGAAGCGGAAGGAGGTTCTGCCCGACAATGTCCAGCGTGATGTAGAAGTCGAGGCGTGGCAGCAGGGGTAGCGCAAGCGCTGTATCCCGGAAGGTACTCCGTGCCCACCGCAATTGTTGACGCAGATATGGCACCAGCCTATCCGGAACGACGGTTGCTGCGATCGCATCAGGAACGTACTCAGTTCGAAATCCGGCCGCGAGCATCAGGATCGTGAGATGGCGATCCTCGCCAAAGTCGCTTGGCTTTCCTCGAAAATACTGCGTCTCGTACTCGTGGAGGACCAAATCGAGCGCCGATCGGCGATACATGGCGCACGGGCCACAGCAACACAAGACGGCTCCGAAGCGAGCTTCCGCCAAACGCTCTTCGTTACAGGCTAGCCAGTACTCCATATCTATCAGCCTGGTCAGCCAAGTGCCGCTTCGATTGCTGGCTGTGAGCTGCCCCATAACAGCGCCAACCGCTGGATTTTGCATCTTCCGTACAAGCTTGGTCACCACGTCGACGGCGATTGTCGAATCTGAATCGACGTTGAGAACCAAATCGCCGGACGAGCGGCGCAGCGCTGCAATTTGCGCCTTGCGCTTGCCAACATTCTTTCCCAGCCACATAAAGTTGAACCGCGGATCATCTGTGTAGGCGTCCTGTACAGGCCACAGGTACCTACGATTTTCCGAGCCGTCATCTACCACATACACCCGCACTTGCCCTTCGTAGTCTTGGCTTGCGATCGACTCCAGGCACGCCGACAGCGTGCGCGGGTCCTCGTTAAAGCAGGGCACGATCACATCGACGCTCGGCAGCGGGCCAATCTCGGAAGCGTCGTCAGTCGGGGACGGGATCTGTGTTCGGAGCGCGTTGAGCGTCTGCATGCTCCTGTAAATGGCGGACAGCAGGGCATAGGACGACACAGCGACAACGCTTGTTGTGGCAAGCAGATTCATGGGGGGCGGCTCTTTTTCAATGAGACTGAGGAAGTGAGCAGATGGCGAATCCTTGCTCGCCCAATGCCGGAATAAGCCGGGAAAGCGCCTCTAGGGTCTGATCGCGACCGCAATCGATGGCTTGTTCGCGCTCGACGGGAGGACATCCGTCGTGCAAGAGCACAACAGCACCGGGCCGGACCGACGCCAGCACTGCGTCAACAATCGCCGGAACGCCTGGACGAGACCAGTCTCTCGGGTCTACTGACCAGTGCAAGGGAACCAGTCCAGCTCTGGTTGACATCGTGAATACCTGGTCAGTCCAGATGCCATACGGAGCACGTATGTGCCGCAGTGACGCCTCGGGACAAACCGTCCTGATGACGTCGCTCGCCGACTGAATCTCATGTTGCACCTCAGCTGGTTCGCATCGGGAGAGATCGGGATGTGTCATCGTGTGGTTTCCGACTTCATGCCCTTCTGCGATTATTCGTTGGATCAGTTTCGGGTGAGCTGCCGCGCACGTCCCGATGACGAAGAAAGTCGCCGGAGCCTCGTGCTCGGCAAGAACATCAAGGATAGACGCCGTCCAACGTGGATCCGGACCGTCGTCAAAGGTCAGGTAAACGTTACGATCTCCGGTGGCGCTAACGTGCTCGCTTCGCGCTTCCGACAAGCGGCCGGGGCAGGTCACAGCTCTGGCCCGTTCCGATCGATCATGGTCCCGACCGGCCATTCGCTTATCGGACGTCCGATTGGGAAGACCAGAACTACCAAGTCGTCGTCGGTACGGGTCGGCGGCAAGTCGAGATGAATATCCGGCCGCGTTGAACGCACGCTCACTCCCGGCAAAACCGTCGCGAGACCCTGACGGCCGACCAGCTTGGTCACATGCTTCTGTAACGCCTGCCGTACTGCACCAAAGCCAAACGGGACCGCGAGCTGCTGCAGCACCGGATACATCACCCGCATTGAGTGCGTGATCCCCAGCCCCTCCAGATCCGGACGAACACCGTACAATCCTAGCTCAGCCACGAGCAGGTCGACGTCCCCGACTTTGATGAAGCGGCGCAGTGCGCCGATATGAGCTGCGATGCCGTGCGCATCGTAGCCGATGACACGAATCTCGGGCCTCGCGCCGGCCCAGCTTCGTCCGCCTTCGAACGGCTTTGCATTGAATTCACCGGTCGGCCCGTACGTCTTACGAAAGAACTCGGACAGTTCGATGTGTTCAGCAAGTTGCAACTCGTTTTCCCAGCACACCCTCCACCGGACTTTGGAGTGCGTCGAGAACACTCCTGTATCGTTGGATATGGCAATGTTCATGGTGGTCCCCGTTGCGACGTTCGATATCTGATCTGGTACTTTGTGCACGCGCGTCACTCATTCTCGCCGGCGCATTCATGCGCCAACGGGACACCTCGGCGCGCGTTGGCCAGTGCCCACCGGTCGGAGGAGCCGCATTCACGATGCAGATGACATTGAGGCGCGGCGCCATTCGCATGAGATCGGGCGGATATTTCAGCCGCACTTTGGGCAGATCGCCTTCGAGCCGCGATCCATTTGGACGCGCCGCCAGCGTGCTTGACATCCGTAAGCGGACCGAGGAACGGCGGGGTCGCGTTCGAGATGAGCCGCGGTGGATACTTAGAGGATGCTAGATAATCCCTCTCGGGGCTGGTCCAACGATTAATAATCATTGTGGTACGCCTCACTCCGATCCGACGTTTTTGGTATCTCGCACTGCATCAAATTGGTAAAATCGATTGTTTCTATGGTAGACATCCACGGGCTGGATACTTCCCACCATGCGTTTCAAAGGGCTTGATCTGAACCTTCTCGTCGCGCTCGACGCTCTGATGACGGAGCGCAATCTCACGGCGGCAGCGCGCAGAATCAACTTGAGCCAGCCGGCCATGAGCGCGGCGGTTGGCCGGTTGCGTTCCTACTTTCGCGACGATCTATTCGCGATGAGAGGCCGAGAACTCGTCCCGACACCACGCGCCGAAGGACTCGCCGGCCCAATTCGCGAAGCCCTGCTGCACATCCAGCTGTCGATTATTTCGCGGGATGCGTTTAATCCAGCTCTATCGGACCGCAGGTTCAGGATCGGCGTTTCCGACTTCGTCATGGTCGTGTTTTTTCAGGCCATCGTGGAGAGAGTCGCACGGGAGGCACCTGGCGTTGCGTTCGACTTTCTGCCCCTCGCCGACGACCCCGATGAGCTTCTCCAGCGCGGTGAGATTGACTTCCTTGTCTTGCCGGAAATGTACATGTCGCGCTCCCATCCAAGAGCGACGCTGTTCGAGGAAAAACTCGTATGCGTGGGGTGCCGGAGCAACAAGCAGCTCTCACGCAAGCTGACGTTCGAGAAATACATGTCGATGGGACACGTAGCGGCTAAATTCGGACGTACCCGAAGGCCTTCGATCGAGGAATGGTTCTTGATTGAGCACGGTCTCAAGCGACGCATCGAGGTTGTCGTGCAGAGCTTCAGCATGATTCCACCCATGCTCCTGGGCACTGGTCGCATAGGCACGATGCCCTCGTTGCTGGCCAGGCATTACGGAAAGACGACGCCCCTGCGGATCGTCGATCTTCCGCTGCCAATTCCGTCTTTCACAGAGGCCGTTCAATGGCCGGCCCTTCACAATACCGATCCGGCGAGCATCTGGATGCGGACAATATTGTTGGAGCAGGCTTCGCGCATGCCTTCGGCGCGCGCGACTGCAGCAACTCGAAAGGTCTTGGTAGAGCATTCGCCTTCCAAGTGAATGGAACACTATTGCAAAATTCAGATGTGAACTGAAAGCGACCTGCTAGTGAACGGCGGCAGAAGGAGCCAAACGTTCTCTTGTTGCATCTTCGCGTTCAACTGTTTCGCCCCGCCATCCGAGCCGGCGCATGACGGCCGAGCCGAAGAGCGAAGGGCTGCGCAGACGCAACACACTCGGGCTGCTGATGGCGCCAAGTGTGTTGCGTCAACATCACCCAGTCGCCGCGAACATTTGACGACGCCCCACTTTGGTGATAGCCGCGCAGTCCCGTCGTTCTCATCGACATGGAATGTGTCGCTTGCGATAGTCTCTAGGAATGGAGCCAACATGTCATTGGTCTCTGACAGTGCTGATCGATGTCGATCGACGACGAAATTGCGAATCAGTTGGTGCGACTGGCGAAGCGCAATTTGCGGCCGATTCACATGTCGAACACGCCAAGGGCTACACGGACGTTCAAGTTGATCTCGTTCCAGATCATGCGAAAGCCGCCTCGCGCCTGCGCCAGCCGGTGTCCCCCTGAACTCACCACCGCGCAGATATCAGCCGGTGATCCCGCTCCGGTATCCTCATGGGCACGGGAATGATAGTTCGAAAGTCCTTCACCCCTCGCGCAAATGAGTGCCTGCTCTCCCTCAATGACGGGCCCCAAACCACCCGCTCTCATCGGTCTTCTCACTTGCCATCACCGCGCACCGCCGGCCCCTCGCGGTGATCGTTCAGGCGCCGCGATGCGCTGATCCGAACAGTTCGCCGTCAGTTTCGCGCACCAGTCAGCTGGGGATTCCGCAGAGCGTTCGATTGTTCAGATTCGTCTGGCATCGGCTGCCTGGATTTCAGGCAAGGCAAGTCCGTCGCTGTTGCACAACCGCGTCACTTGAGTGCGTATCGCGCCTTCCGCGCTGAACGCCGCCGATCTGTCGTCTTTTCGCCCAACGGCGCGGTCAAGCGCCTCGGCCAGCTAACGATCACAAACAGGGAGCCGAACATTGCTGCAGTATAGTGGTGTCTACGATCCGGAAGATCTCACGGTCCTCGGCGCGATCTTTGATAAAGCCATCGCGTCATTACCGGCATCTATGCGAACGCCTGAAAACCGGATCACAATCGCCAAACTTGTTTTGGAGCGTACAGCAGCAAGCCAATCCGGCTTGGCGTCCCTTATGCTCTTGCTCGACGCCCTTCCATCTGCCCACTCGGTTGAGCGGCGATCGGAGCAGAGCCAGCCTGCTTGCGCCAGAATGGACGACTGCCCTACCAGCTAATTCAAGTAGCTTGATTCTCACGTGACGTCAGGTTGTAGGCTTGCCAATTGAACATCATGATCAAAGCTACACCACGAAGGCGTCGCTGGCGCATTGGAGAACTTGCGGAGGCTACCGGGGTAACGGTACGCACGCTGCATCACTACGAGCACACGGGTCTGCTCAGCGCGTCCGAACGCACGGACGGCGGTCATCGAATGTACGAACGCGAAAGCATTCAACGAGTGTCGCAAATTCGCGCGCTGCGCGAGCTCGGCTTTTCGCTGAATGATATTCGCACGGCAATGGGAGGCAAGACGTCACTTACTGACCTCCTGCGCAAGCATTTGGAGCAAATTGAACTTCAGGTCACGCGCACGACCCAGTTGCGGGATCGTTTGCGTAACATGACGACGGACTCTGACACGCAAGTCAGCATGCATGAGCTGCCCGCTGCTCTGAATGCAGCTTCGCGCGCTGAATCGCGCCCCCAGACTGCGCGATGCACGTGCGCGCTCGGCGTTGATCGAGAAGAGCGCTGGCGAAAGATCCGGGATGAGTTGCGCGATTGTGTCGATCGTGGCGAGCACCCTTGCAGCGAGCGGGCCGCTGCCGTGGCACTGAAGGCGCGCGCGCTCATCACAGAAATTGCCGGGACCGACCCGGCGACCTCAACCATGCTGAAAGTTCTTGCGCGACTGAGCACGCCGCGCAACCTGGCCGGCTGGAACCACAGTCTGATGCAGTACCTTGATCTCGCAATGGCCGCATTGCAGGACAGGCACTGACGCAGCAGCCGATTCAGATGCGTGCTTCATTTAAATGATTGGCGGCCGCACGTCGCGACTGCTGCGTTTCCGGCTCGGCCTCTTCCTTCCGTGCCTCCCCATCAACCTAGTTGCTATCGCTCCTTCCACGAGAACCGCTCGCGACCTCGAGAGATGGCGTCTCTCGAACAGGCTTGAATCGGACGTAACGTCAGATTGTACGATGGAATCTGGCTGATACCGGATTAACGCGCGGAACGCTCTCACGGGCGAGGGTTGCCCTGGCCCCGTACGCCTGGTTTTCCAAGCTGCGTTCTCGGCGTTCGACAAGCAATGAAGGATCGTTATGGCCCTACCAGAGTCTGATCAGCGCGTTTGCGCCGACCGCGAGTGCGGTTCGAGCCAGCTTTCGTCTGACCCTGCCCGAGTGCCTGCCGGAAGAACGGATCTCTGGGGCATCCTTCGGCCCATCTTTCGCTTACCACGGCACGCGTGCGAGCACCGGGCGGAGAACGGCTCACAGCAAGGGCCGCCGGTCCGACGGCTGTCATTGTTCGACGCCTCAGCAAAAGTTTTTCAAGGCAAAACCAGCCACAGACTCAAGCCCGCATGGACTCTCATAATGTCAATTCATGGCGCCATTTCTCTCGCAGCTATTTCACTCCTTGCTTTGATGTCCGTTGCAGCTGCGGCCGACATCAATATTGCTGTGGCAGGGCCGATGACTGGAAGCAATGCTGCGCTTGGGGCGCAGATGCGGGACGGTGCTGCTGCCGCCGTCGATCATCTGAATGCGTCAGGCCTCCTTCCAGGAACGACGGTCGTGTTGAGCGTCGCCGACGACGCGTGCGATCCCAAGCAGGCGGTCGTAGTCGCCAATCGGCTTGCATCAGATCAGGTCAAGTTGGTCGTTGGCCACTTTTGTTCTTCCTCGTCGATACCGGCTTCCAACGTTTACGACGAGGCGCAACTTATTCAGATATCGCCAGGATCCACCAATCCCGCGCTCACAGAGCGTGGCATCAAATCCGTGTTTCGTATCTGTGGGCGCGACGACCAGCAGGGTGTCGTGGCGGCCGAATATATCCGACGGCATTTCCCCAACACCAAGATTGCCGTCCTTGACGACAGGAGCACCGCTGGCAAAGGCATCGCCGATGTCGTTGCGGCTCATCTTCGGGAGGTTGGGATATCGGATGTGAAGCGACAAAGTTACGTGGCCGGGGAGAAGGATTACATGGCCCTGGTTTCGAGGATGAAAGCGGACGGAATCAAACTTGCTTACATCGGCGGCTACTACAATGAGATCGGGCTGATCGTGCGTCAGGCCTCAGAAGCAGGTGCAGGTATGACCGTGATGGCCAATGATCCTCTGATGACCCACGATTTTTCGATGATCGCGGGCAAAGCCGGAAACGGAACACTGTTCACCTTTATGCCGGATCCCACCAAGAATGCTGAGGCGGCGAGCGTCGTGGCACGTCTCAAGGCCTCCAACCGGTCTTCGGAAGGTTATTCGCTTTACGCCTATGCGGCTGTGCAGGCATGGGCGAAGGCCGCAAAGCGCGCCGGCACTTTTGATTCATCGAAAGTAGCAGCTGCGCTTCGTTCGCAGCCAATTGACACGGTGATCGGTGCCGTCCGGTTCGACGCCAAGGGCGACAATTCGGCTCCCGGCTTCATTGTCTACCGTTGGCAAGACAATATCGTCGAACAGGCCGAGTGAATTGATCGCAACTCATTACGGTACGATGGGTTCATTCAGCCGCTCGATACCCTGATGCACATGTCAAGGGGACGAGCGCACGCTCGTGACCTTCGCACCCCGTAACAGGACTTCCTCGGCACTCTCACTAGTCGAGCCAGCTGGTCAACTGGTGCGGTTCTCCGCGCTTGTTGACCTGGGCTGCACCACACCAAAACGGATGCTCTCCAATGCGTAAGATATTTGTAGCTTGTAGCATGCTTGTTCTCGCTCAAGCTCAAGCCAGTGCTCAAGATTCCCACCTGCTTGCCGCGGTGGAGGAACATGCCGCGCCAGGTGAGGCTGATGATCGATCGCCCCAAGCAATGTCTGCAAGGAAGCCATTTGAAACGCCAGAGGCTCCAACCCCAGTTCCGACTGATACTGCGGAGTTTGGGTCCATTGACGCGACCGTCACGTTTCTGGCGGACGTATATGGACCCGCGCCACAAACGTCGCAGCGTCGCACTCTTCGTTATGAACAAGCCAAGAGATATATTGACGCGCATCCGGGTACGCCTGGCGTGCTGTTCATCGAAGACGTCATCGACCATCGTGGCTCGAACGGCATAGCACCGCAACACGAACTCGAGTATCGGGAGACACCAGCTCACTATTACGTGGGCGGCGGGACCCTAAACGACACTGTGTTCGGGTTCGTTGACGGACCGTATCCTCCCGTGTGGACGATTGAAGCGGCACCGGTCTATTCGAGCCTCATCTATGTCGACGCACAAGGCAACGAGACATATGTTAGCGAGAGCAAAGTCCGGCAGATGAACGATCTCACCCCCGAGCTGCTGGACGAGATGATGCGACGCGAGGATGCGGATCGACGTTATCATGCCAGTCAAGGCTTTCTGGCAGATGAGATTCAGCGAGCCGCGGATAACGGCGACAACTTGCGGCTGGCCCAACTCACCGAGCAGCAACAGCAAGCACAAGCTGCGCATTGTGCGGCGATGCAGATGCGTCAGCAGCGCGACGCGGAGATCGATCGGATGTATGACCTCAACTTGAAGGCCGACGCCGGTACGATCAGCGCTCCCGAACGAGGGGAACTCGACAACTTCTCCAAGCGATCTGAGTTGATCGAATCGACTGCACCGATTTCTGACCGCGATGCCGCCGGTCCTCCGCCAACCAGCTGCCCATTGTGTCGGAGTACAAACATTGCGGTGTTGCGAAGTCGACATTTTACCGGGACATTCCAGTTTACCTCTAGCGATGATCGGTCTGTGGTCATGGCTTATCGCCACGGCCACGCAGGTCCCATTGGCGTGCTGATCGGTCTGCCGAAGGATCTGTCAGGACCGATATTTGGTAGCTGGACCAACGCGGGAATGACCTTGCCGCCACCCTAGAAATGACAGCGGTTTGGACCGCCGCCCAGCCTTGTCTGCGCAGGCACGATCAGGACTGATCCGTCACTGTCCGTGCGAACCTAAGCCCCTGCTTGCTGAAACACTCGGCGTCCGCTCAACCCTTCCTTGGCGGTAAGGAAGCTGCGAAATTGGCCGTCCACGGGCACCGCTCGCCACGGCGACGTGCGGCTCAAGGCGATGTCCACCTTGGTCGGTTGCACATCGCGGGCAGGACGGTCGTCCCTTACCGAATGATCTGTCGGTGCAGGGGTGGGCCGGGCATTCAAATGAGGTTTTGGCGAATGGCCTTTGCAATTCCGTGGGTCCGGTTTGAAGTCCCGAGCTTTCGTATCGCGTTCTTGAGATGGAAGTTGACTGTATTCTCGCTCACCTCGAGTATCTTGCCTATTTCCCAGGAGGACTTGCCCTCTCCCACCCATCGCAAGCAATCTTTTTCCCGCTCAGACAGTGCAACTTCGCAATTTGAGCCGCTAGCGGAGGGCCGCGAGATCTCCGCAAGGGCAATGTGGAAGTGCCAGGCCAGTACGTTGAGATGACTCATCTGGCACTGCGGATCAGCATCGTCGAACGGGGATGCAAAGGATGCCAGAGCCACTTGGCCCAATGGTCCGTACAACGGCACGCTCATCCCGTGCTTCAGACCTGCCTCTTTGGCTTCTGCGAGTACGCGCTGCTCGCTGGGTTGCAATTGACATTTTTTGGCAAGTTGATCCCACAGGAACGGCCGCGAAAGCGTTGGCGCCCGTCGTACCACCGGATCGATGACACGGTACTTGCGTTCAACGTACCGGCCGCACCAATCGGACGGGAAGGTTACCGTTACCCCGGAGGGCAGATATTCAGGCAGACCACATGCCTCCGCGAAAGTGAGGGCTCCATAAGCGACTTCACTGAAGCCTTTCTCGCTCGCACAGCTTACGAGAAGGTCGAATAAGACCTTGATAGAGTGAGTTGCCTTGGCGCATTCGATGAAATTGAAAAGATCCATGTAGCGCCTCACGAGGCCCCACGGCCCAAAAGTCGTACTGCGTCATTGCGCGCAGAGCTTGGTGAGGGCGGGCGTCGTTCACTCGCCTTCACCGTTGGGCTTCGCGTCTTTGCAATGCGAGCGCTCGAGCGCTGCGCCACGCAGTTCCAGAGCTGGGTAAGCTCTCCCGAAACGCGCTCGGAAGGGATAGGCGCCTCGAAGCAGGGACGAGTCGAGAAGGCCGCGGACGCGTGTCGACGGATTAAGCCCGCCACGTCTTAACTGTCGTGTGGACAGCTGCGATTCGGCTCGTCGCAGCGCGCAGGGCGGGCTATCATGAACAATGAAAGCGGCCGCTATCGGACTGCCGGAGAGCTCCTCGCTGAGTTGAGGATGACCGACTTCTAAAAGAGTGCGGTTGTGCAATCGCAGGCGCCATAGCGGTGGCGGAGCCTCGGGATGCCTATTTGCGTTTCCGCAACCCGGATCCACGGTAGAGCAAAGCGCATCCGCTCTCTTTGTTCGATGCTGGTGAAGACGCCCTCGGCGAGCCGCACGAGATGGCCGTTGCCGAAGACGAGAACCTCGCACAAGAACCGCATGCCATCTCAAGCGCCAATGACCAAGCGTCTCAGCGCGTCCGACGCGGACCCGCGCGCAGGTGCAACTTTGCTTCATCGAGACGAAACGGTGCATGCGGGACTCCGGAACTTCCGAGCTGGCCCTTAGGACAGCAAGTGTCGTACCAATTCCCGGCAGTCATGAATTCACGTCCGAAAGCAGTGTGTTGAGCCACTCGTCGGTCGTTCGGCGGGTCGGAGGATCGAAGCAACTCCGACATTCGTCCGAATGCGACACTGCGCTTTGCTACAGAAGCGACATTTGCAGGTCAGCAAAGCTGCCAACAACAAGATACGTAGCCCGTCTGCGGCACAAAGGGGCGCCCCTGTAATCCCATGCGCGGCGAAGCGTATGGTCGAGAGCTGCTGAGCGCGGCCGACCGCCAGAGCGGGCGCCGTTTCAGTTCCAGCCAACAGCCATCGAACATCCCGGTCCGGCACCAATGCTCTGGGTTGCAATCAGCGATCGCGCTCCCACTCAATGGCACTGCATACTCAGCCGTTGGCTGGTCGACTTGCCGATCGTCGGCCAGCTCGCCCTGACTGGATGCTGGACGACACACGCGGCTGAATGGCCGCGACCTTCAAGATCTGTACGATAGACCGGTGCTCATCGCACGAGGAACGAGCTGCCGCCGACCTGCGCGGTTTCCGACAATTTGGCGTGACGCGCAGGCAATCTGAAGCGGCACTACTCCTCGATTGGGCTTATCAAGCCGCGATCGTGTGTCACGCGGCGGACCAAACGTCGCAATGGTTGCTGCCAACAGGCCCGGTTGCGTTGCACTAGATACAGAACGTGTGACGACGGGGATTGTGCCGCGGACCAGCATCGCGTCATCCTGGAACGTTACCTCGCGCCAAACGGGAATGCGCCACAATCCAAATGCGCGACCCGCGAGCAACACCCTCGGCGCCGTTTACATCCGACGTACGCCGAGGGCTTTTGCGTGCACGGACAGTGGTTCCGCTCGCAAACTCACATCAACTCTATTGGTTGCTCATTGCAACTCACCGGTATTAGGACCGACGAATTCCAGAATCGACTCTGCCTTCTGAACCTCGTGCGCGAGGCGCTTGAAGATTCGAATGGCAGACGCCGGCGTATCAAGGAGTCCAACTCTCTTGCAGGCGAGCTCGAAATGATGCGCAACCTGTTCGTTACTGGAAGCAACCCGGGTCTGAAGCGCGCATGTAGTTAGCGAGGCGAGCATGTGCTCGACGACATCCATTTCAGCCTGACTCACCCCTCTTCCTTCTTTCAGCTGTTGGCCCGCCCGCAAACGTCATCTCGCGAATTGACGGCCAAGTTATGACCGACAAAACAGCGAACCATCCTACGGCGGCGCCAGCCTTGCGACGGCCCTAGCATGATGTGCGCTCATTTCACAACCCCGCGGTGGCTTATGTCGACGCTCATGCTGCACACTTGGCTGCGCAATGTCGCTCAACTGTAAAGCCGTCGACACGTCCATCGAGGCAACACTTCAGTCGAAAGCTCGCTCTCTTGATTCGACCGAGGCACGATGCCCTCTTTCGGCCAAGCTGGTCCTGCCGCCGATCCAGTTTGTCTAGCTTTCGCGACCGCTCTCGTTTTGCCCAAGATATCTCTGCGTGGTCCCCTCGCCTGCAAGCGAGCAGGCGGCATATGACGCCGCACCGTTGGCTCTGTGTTGCCCATACGCGATAGACGCCGAATGTGCCTGGCGTTCCGAGTTCAAACCTGACGTTACGTCAGATCGACGACGAAGGCCGCAGTCCGGATTCTCCGAGCTGTTAGATGGCCGCAAACCTGACGTAGAGCGCTGCCACGTCAGACCTCGCTCGCATAAATTTGCAAAACTTCGACGACCTCTTCTTTCTGCCATGTTCACGTCCAAAGCAAAGACTGTCGATCGCGCCCCGCGGTTGGCGTAGCGCGTGTCTTAAAGGGAATTCAATGGCGAAGCCGGTTGTGATTGTGGTGGGCGCGGACAAGGGTGGGGTCGGCAAGACGACCGTATGTCGGACGCTTCTGGACTATTTCAGCGTGAACAAGGTGCAGACCCGCGCCTTTGACACGGAGTCACCGCGAGGTACGCTGAAGCGCTTTCATTCCGACATCACTGAGATCGTCGATATGACGACGACGGCAGACCAGATGAGGATCTTCGACACCCTGAACGCCGGGCTGTCGGTCACCGTGATCGACGTCCGCGCAGGTTTGCTATCGGTCGCTCTGAACTCGTTGCGGGACATCGGGTTCCTGGATTCAGTAAAGTCTGGTCAGATCACCTTTGCCGTCTTTCATATCCTTGGCCCTTCGATTGCCTCTCTGGACGAGATCGCCGAAACTTCCAATTTCATGAACGGCGCGAAATACTTCCTCGTCAAAAATTTCATAAATGATACCCAGTTCTTTCAATGGGATCAGTCGACTTACGACTCGTATTTTCGCCGCATCAAGGGCGCCACCGAACTGACGATTCCGAAACTCAACGAGATGGCCTATGAGCAGGTCGAGGTCGCTTCCGTTTCGTTCGTGAATTTCGTCGCAAACAAGGGACCGCTCGATGAGATCGCGAACTACTCCTTTGTGCTGCGGGGCTATGTCCGGCACTGGCTGGCCAACGTCTGGTCCGAGTATGACCGCATCAATTTGACCGATGTGACTGGCGCCACATCAAGGCCCCGCAGCAGTGAAACGTAGCCCTTTTGGTATGCACCTTGGGGAATATACGAAGTCGTGTGATGTCGCTGGAGATGCCGCCCACGCCGGTCTACATCATCTGCTCTCCCGGCCTGCAGGTCGGCAAGACTCTGATCGCGCGGCTCTTGAGCGAGTTCTTGTTGCTCAAGAACGGATCGGTGCTCTCCTTCGACATCAGTTTGAGGGAGCCGTCGCTGGTCGATTACCTGCCCGCAATTACCGAGACGGCAGATGTGACAGACACTTGGGGCAAGATGCAGTTGATGGACCGGCTCATCCTGGACGACGGGGTCGCGAAGGTGATTGATCTCGGTTTCCACGCATTCGACGAGTTCTTCAAAATGTGCATCGAGATTGGGTTCATGAGGGAGGCGGTACGCAACCAGGTCGCACCAATCATCCTATTTGTCGGGAGCGCCGATCGCGTCTCCTCACGGAGCTATGAGGTGTTGCGGCACCAGATCCGGGCACCAGCGCTGATCACCGTCCATAATCAGTTCGTGCTGCGCAGCGAGTTGCCCGAAGCAATGGACCGCGCTCCTGTGCTGCGCATCTTCGCACTGCCGCAATTTTTGAAGACCTATATCGATCGCCTGACGTTTTCCTTTACGGGGTATTTGCGCCACGAGAAGGATTCGACCACGGAGCTGCATCAATGGATTCGGCGGAATTACACCCTGTTCCGAGACCTCGAATTGAGCCTCATGCCGGCGCGCTCATTTTGAGGCCAAGCGATGAATCGCTGACCCGTGCAGTCGACGGGCCCTCTCCATCTTGAAATAGGAGACGTGGACCGACGAGGTCCAGCGTCCGAGTGCATTGGGCCGGGTGTCAACCGCACACTCCGATCACGATCGTGCTCTCATTTGTGCCACCAGCGACGCGGCCTCGGACGGTCCGAGGCCGACGACGCCTATGAAGGATGCCGGTGGCCTTGGAATATTCTCACGAATGGGCTTCCAGAGGTGCAGGCAGTACCTGCTGTTGTTCACATATTGCGAGTATGGCGGGTGCAGCTGCATCACGCATTCCTCTTCATCCCAAAACAGGTCCTTGACGAAGCACATCTCTTCCCAGTTCGGACAACGCCGCGGCGTCGAGACGGAGACGTGCTCCCATCCCGGACGGACCAATGCTGCGATTTGCAGTTTACAGCCGCAAGGTCCTTGAACAAAAAAGAGACCACAAGGACCTGACCCTGGCGCGCTGGCGAACTGCCCATGCTGTACGCGGCCGGCCTCCAATCTATCTATGATCTGCGCTCTCACGCGTCCTCCTTGGCTTTTCAACTCATCTGAAGTCGGCGCACACGAAGGTTTCGCCGGTGCTTCATCGACTTCACCCAATGCTACCGCACATAGGTCAGCCTGAAACAATTCCAATACGTCATCTATGTGGCCGCAGCCGTTGAGTTCGTCAGGTCAATCAAGCTCGCGCTCGCATTCGTCGCTGCATCACTCTCTCTCGAATGATCAGTCTGTGGGAAAGTGGCGTTCAGCGACGCATTCCGAAAGACCTTTGGCAGCTTCAGATTCGAATATCCCCGCTGGGACGCGTGGAGCAAGAACCGAATCATGGGCTGCGAGCGCGTCAATCCAAGATGTCGCGGACTCCAAACCGCGGGATTCGAACAACTTCGATATTGCCTCACACGAGTTTGGTTGACGCAAACGGAAAAGACCGCCTGCGCACCGCTTAGCATTCAGGTCCGGTTCGTGACGAAGATGTCGGAAACCGGACCCTAAGCGCGACACCATTTGCCGCGGCGACGCCAAACCCTAGGCTTTCTTGCGTCAACGAACGCCTACAGCACCGCTTCCTGCGGCACGCCAATTGCTGAGCGGAATATGCGGCAGCGATCGCTTGCGCACAGCCTACCAACGCGGGATCTTTCGATGACACTTGGTCAACCCACGCCGATCAACACGCGGACGAATCGCGGCTTGGCAATTGTCCGAGATGCACTTGACGGTCGTCGCAATCACGATCGAACCGATACCTGCCTCGACCAATCCGGAGATTGGCCAGGGCTAGGCTTGGCTTAACGTCCCAATCGGCTGTCGATGAGGTCGGCCGGGCGTTGGCCGCTCCGATCTTCAATTTGGGAGCATCGGGCCGTTTCGCCTGGCCATGGTGACATCCGATTTCGCGCGGATGCGACGCTCGCCTCGATTCACTAGGGATAGATGAGTGCTGATGATGCACTGGCGTGAACCAAGACGACGCCTGATCAACGCGCAGGACGCGCTGCGAGCGGCGCGTTGTGATCTCCCCCTGAAGTCGGGCACACCACAACTTTGGTCGCTTGCGGCAATTTTCGCCGCGCTTGTCTGGATGAGCATCTACGGGCTTGCCGGGGTTTTTCGATGGGCGACTGCAACCCGCCACAGGTGCGTGCTGCGCTTAATGCGCCGACGACCCGGCTCGCCGAGCCTCGCCCGCGCCAAAGACAGATACAAGTGAAGTGGGCCATCGCGTTTTCGGTAAGCTTGTGGGCCATGCTTATCGCTTACTGCGCTGACAGTCCTGAAGCGTTCATCGCTGCGAGTCTTGCCGCAGCGGTAAGCCTGTGCCGGCTCTTGGACTAGCCAAGTACCCGGAGAATGACGCAAATCTTCCGACGACAGTTGCGCAGGAGCCTCTTTTGCGGCGCCGGGATGGGCCGCCTCACCTGCATCGGGCTTGTCGGCGTTCATCTTCGCTCCGCGACCGCGACTATCGTCTTGAGATATTCAGCCCCGCTGTTGGAAGATAGATCCTGAGCCGCAGCACTGCTCGGCTCGAGCCGCGCCCTGGTCCCAAGAGCGTTGTCGGCGGTCGATAGCAAGGATGAAAACGATCGCAGCGTCTCAACATTAAAAAGCCCGACGCCCTCGGAGCAGGCTGGAGGTGCGTCGGGCCCAACCTGGCGAGGTTGGGGCATCGACATGCCGCTGAGGGAGCCCACGTCCATGCCCACGATGGTTGTTGCAAATGATGTGCCGCGGAAATTGGCCGAGCGGTTTCGCGACGATCATTGAATGTATTGCCGTGAGCTATCGTCGACACTCCTGCGTGAGGGTCGATCCACTATGTCTTGCCTGCCCGACAATGTCCGAAATTCTACGAGCCCGACACGACGTGCGTCGATGTTCAACACGGCCAAGGATGTCGCATGCTGGTTGATACAGCTCATTGTGCGTCTCTCGGCTGAGGAGCACGAAAAAGCCCGACGCGCCTTGCCGGGTAAAAAGGCGCGTCGGGCCGGCGAGGCATAGGCACTGGAGAGCCTTTCCCCTCAGAAGGCTTCAGCAAAACACGTGCCACCCTGAAGGCTGCCGCGATGATCCATCGCGTCTATGAATAAGCGGGGGCGACGCGCCTGCTCACGTCCAGGTACGCGAGCCTATCCGAACGTCTCATTCGATGCCGCTGGGCGACGGCACGCGTTGTCGTCGCATTGCTAGATCCAATTAAGAGATCCATCGAATTCGAGTCGGTGAGACATCCTTCAAATTTCGGGGATCGAAGGCGACGTGCGGATTATGGGCGCGGGGTGTCAGGGGTGCGGGCGCATGGGTCGAGGTCACTTCAAATGCTGCGGGCCAGAGCCAAGTGAGATCTTCTCGGAAGGCCACCGGATTGAATATATTCATTGCTCCTCGTCGGCATCTCTTCTCAATCTTTCCCGCTCGTCGGCCCACCGTTCTAGCTTTTGATATTCCTCGGCGATTTTAAGCAGCTTGGCTTTTGACTTTGGACAATCGAACGACTCCGCCTTGGCAAGCGTCGCCTGAGCTCGCTGCCGCCAGTGTGTTGGACCGCTCGATGAGCCTTTGCGCTTCATGGAAATGGATATGCAACGGCTAGACCAGGTGAAGCGGCGCCCAACATCCGTGGTGATACGTAGGAACTTCTCGGGCGTGGGTCACACTACCTTCAATATGGGAAGTGGCGCCATTTTTGATCAGGGCGGACATTATTGATGTCGCGAAGATCGTTGGCAGTAATGCCTGAGAGGCAAAACTAGCGGAGGTCCCGGTTGTCTGAACGGACTCTCCGCGCTGACAAGTGAAGAGTCGTCGGCGGTTGGACCGCTCTGCGGACCGGGATCTGCTGACGACTTCTGCGCAGCGAATTGTCCGCGGAACGGCGTGAGCCCGAACACGCTCGCACGACCTTCATGGGGGCTTGAATCGCACGTGGCGTCAGATTGTACGGTTTTCGGATCAGGCAGGCGGGCCTTTGCTCGTCCTCGATCTCTTCCCGCGCAGTCACAGGGGGTTGCACATGTCTTGCAGTTTCGGGGGCACGGCGCACGGGCTGCCGGTACGGAGTGGACCTGCGCATGACTGGCGGACCGCGGCGTCGCAGAGGTGCTGCGGACGACGGACCCTTTGGATGATGGCGTTCCTCGGGTCACTGCGCCTCGTAGCTCCGCCGCCGTTGATCTGTCGTTTCGTGCTCGTGACCTCGGGTCTGATCGGCCGTCCGTCAGCTACAGCATGCGCAGGACGTTAATCCTGGCTGCAGTCGCAGCTACCACAATGGGCTCTCAAACGATGACGACCGCTCGATC
Source organism: Bradyrhizobium sp. 25ACV (assembly GCF_054863005.1). Lineage (NCBI taxonomy): Bacteria > Pseudomonadati > Pseudomonadota > Alphaproteobacteria > Hyphomicrobiales > Nitrobacteraceae > Bradyrhizobium > Bradyrhizobium sp. 25ACV. The sequence goes on along the minus strand of NZ_JAVAYO010000002.1, from coordinate 598,448 downwards.
TGCCGATCAGAGATCGTCGGGTATGCCGGCGATCGCGGTGTCGGCGTCTCCGCACCTCAAGCTTGACCGTCCGGCGCTCCCTCCTATGGCATACACCATGTTCTGCCTGCGCTATCAGAATGAATGCCGCCTCCGCCTCCTGTTTCGCGGCGGTCCGGTCCACCTGACCGAGGCACGGTGGGCAGATTTGAAAGAAGCTAACCAGACGGTGAACAGCGCCATTATCCCGGAAGCCAGTGAACCCGGTCCCCCCGTGGAAGCCTGGCTTATTGATCCGGAGCGCGGCGACTGCAACGACTACGCCGTCAGCAAGCGCCACCAGCTTCTACAGCGTGGATGGCCGCCGCGAGCGCTGTTGCTCGCCGAGGTCGTGACCGCCTCGGGCAAACATCATCTGGTTCTGGTGGTACGGACTAAGAGCGGCGACCTCGTGCTGGACAATCTGACCCCGCAGATCCGATCGTGGTCGCGTGCTCCCTATCGCTGGGTTCGAGTTCAGTCGCCAGGCAATCCGCGATATTGGCGTACTATCGCGCAGCGCGGCGAGTAAGCGCCTCACGGAGGAGATCGGAAATGTTCCCGGCTAGCGCCACGGGCGCACTGCAGATGATCGAACCCCTGGGTGACTTCGTTCAGCGCGCCACCGGTCGGTCTCCGACCGGCGCCGCAACTGATCTGTGGTCCGCGCTCTGATCGGCGGCCGTCAGCTATGACGAAATCGCCTGCAATCAGACCAGCATCGCGCGCTGGTGAGATCGCTCTCTCAAGGCCCGTTTTGATTGATCCATTCTCCTTGTCCCTTGGATATTTGCCTAGCGTGGTCGCGCGTCTTGGATCTGCGGAGCTTCGTAAGCAGAGCCGGCGGACATCACGCCTCTTTTGGCCGCTCCGAGACAATATGGATGATCACGATGAATGAACATCAGAGCCGATCGGACGCTCTCACGGACCGCTATTTGCAGGTGCCGTGGGGATTGTCCTTCGCCAGACCGACGGAACGGATTCGCCATTCCTGTGCCCCCGCATCGTATTCCCGACTCATTTCGAGAAGATCGGCTTCTCAGCCGCGATGGGCTGTTGGCAGCAGCAGACGAGATGCGTGGTTTGGAGCGAAAGGACAGATCAAGCGGATCGAGCACGCTGAACCGTATCAGGAGAGTTCACCTATGCGCTGCCCGAAATGTGAGGCCGACAAATGGTATGAAGTTGCAACGCACGATCCCTGGAGCGGTCGGCCGGTGATCGCCTGTAAGATCTGCGGCGAATATGCCGAGCTCGAGGCGCTCAAACGTGAGGATGCGCACGATGTGATTACCCGGACGCTGGCGGCTGACTTGGTCGGTGAGGGGCAGGCTGACGCGCGGGCCCTTGCGAGCAAGATTCTCCAGGCGCTGGAGAATGCCGGCCTGACAATCAGCCGCTCCTGACGCGATTTCCCTCGACCCCACCTCATTCCGTGCCCGCGGAATCAGACACGATCGGGGTCTCGTTGCACTGGCATCCGCGGACGGGTTGTTGTCTGTCAAGACTCGATGATCGGTCGCAAAACTGAAGCCCGGCCTATTGGAGCTTGACGGGGCGTGTGGAAGTGCCCGCAAATGTGGTCTCGACCGTTAGCCATGACGATGGAGCCTCTTGTCTCAATGCCGGTGATTGCGAGGAGGCACATTTCGTTGTTTTGAGAGAGAAAAAAGCTCCACTCGGCCATCGAAAGGGCTTGAACCTTACGCTGCGTAAGATTGTAGGCTTGCGGTTGCGGCGAAAGCTGGCTTGGCTTGCCCCACCGCCGAGATTATTGAGCCGCCAGAATATCTGGCTATTCGCTTGACGTCGGCGGCTGTTGCTAAGGAAGAACCGATGATACCCGGGCGAATGACGACAACGCTCACCTCAATCGACCGCATGTTTCTGAAGATTCGGGAACTGATCGACACAGACGACTCGATCCCGCTTGAGCTTCGCGCGTCGCTGCACACGACATTGGACAGACATCTTCGCCTGGCAAAGGAAGGAGTCTTCAAGGCCCCTGTGAGGAGCCAATAAGCGGCTTGCGTTGCCCGGCTCCTGCTCGGTTTGCCCGAGGAGCCCGGTTTTCGGTGAAGTTGTCCCATTTCACAATCATTTCCGCGGTAGCAAACGTGGACTTTGTGACAATTGCTTTAGCGGGCTTCACCGCACGCCGATATACTTCTGCATTTGGATGCTGACGCGCCAGTTGCGTACAGTTGCCTCTCGGATGCACAGCTGCGTCGCTTTTCGGCTTTGGCTCAATGGTTGTAGCCATATCACAGGCTCGAGCGCGTGCTCGATAGGCAGGCTCAGCAGGTTTGGGATGTCGGCAGGCTTGCCCACCGGGTGTTTGATCTCATTGGCGCGCAGCAAGGCCTCACCGAGAACAGATCGCCGACCCGGCATGCCAACTTTCGGACTAACGGTCACCCATGTGTAGGGATGCGCCTGAATGGCTTGGGTGCCCGATGTCTCCAATTGCACTGAGAATCCGGAACCGACGAGCAGCGTGGTCAGTGGCCGTAGGTCGTACAGCGCGGGCTCGCCATCCGTAATCACGACATGCCGGGCGCTGAACGCCTGCACAGCGAGCAGGACGTCCTCCGGCGACATCATGGCCCAGGTGTTGGTGTCCTCGGTCTTGATCATCATGTCGGCGATCGACACTCGCCGCTCTGAATCGACGACCAAGTGTGCTTGGTGTCGCACCACGGACACCTGACCGGGCATGCCTGCAACCGTACGAACACGGACGGTGTGCCCGCCTTGCAGGCCTCCCCTTGGATGGTTTCAAATATTTCGTTAATCGGCAGCACGGCCTGCCTCCCGATACATGGCGCTGTTCGCGCCGTGCTCCTTCACCTCGACTGACACCAGCCGGCAACGCGGAGCAAGTCCCTTTTCCGACAACCAGTTGCTGCCGACGCGGTGGACGTGTTCGGCAAATTTTTCACAGCCAACTGCCGGCAGGACAACGACGTCTGCTAAGCCGCGCCGTGCGGCTTCGCGAAACCATTCGAGCTCGGGGTCGTCCGCGGCCACGACCGTCTTGTGGTCGAACGTACCTTCGAGGATCGCCCTCAGCTCTTTGAGGCCGCCAAAATCGACGACCCAATTCTTGTCGTCCAGGGTGTAGGCTTCGAACTCGAAACGAAACGACAACGAGTAGCCGTGCAGCAGGCGACAATGCGACTTTGCGCGCCACTGGCGGAACGTGGCAAATAGGCCGACCTCATGGCCGTATGTCTTCGTCGATAAGTATGCCACGTCTAGTCCTTGATCTGCGCCATAAGTTCGGTACGCATTGCCTTGCTGTCGCGGAAGGCTCCGCGCATGATGCTGGTCGTCATGATGGTTCCGGTTTCGCGAACACCACGCCAGACCATGCACTGATGCTGTGCCTTGAGGACGACGGCCAACCCCTTCGGCTTGAGACGGCCCTCGAGCTCGTCCGCCAGCATGACGGTGGCTTCCTCTTGCAGGTGGGGTCGTGACAAGATCCAGTTGGCCAGGCGTACAAACTTGCTGATACCGATCAGCTTGTCGCCAGGCAGAACACCGAGCCACATGCGGCCGGTGACGGGGACAAGGTGGTGGGCGCACGCCGAACGTACTGCGATAGGGCCAAGCGAGTAGACCGCATCCAGACCGCTGTCGTTCTGAAACTCCGTGACCTCGGGCGCAGCCCCAAAGCGGCCGGCAAACACCTCGCGCACGTACATTTTGGCAATTCGCTTCGCGGTCCCCTGCGTATTGTGGTCGTGATTGGTATCGATGACCAGGGCATCCAGCACGGCCTGCATGTGCCGCTCGACCTCGGTCTGTATCACCTCAATGTCACCGGGCAGCAGGTGTTTTGCGATGTTGGCGTTTGGCGCAAACGACACGCCAGCTTCGAGGAGGCGTTTACGAATTGCCTGCGTTGAGCTTATCAAAACTTCCTGCCTGACACTTTGCCCTGTTTCCGCCGAGGACTGATCTGCAGTCCGATCGCGTGATCCGCCCACGCCATCTGATCCGTCGGCCGAAAGAACTGAGAAATGGCCGCCTGGAGAAAAGGCATTTGGGGCATAACCTGCGATTGCGGGCACTTCAAAGACCGGACGCTAGTCAGCGGTGCAGGCGAAGCTTTTCAATGCACAAATTCGATACATTTGAGATGAACTCCTGGGGTGGTCGCTGCGAGGACCGCAATTGTTGAAATGGGTCTTCTCATCTCTAGCAATCAGCGTGCCGGATACGACTCTGCGCGAAGTTGCCCGAAGAAGACCACGGGCTTTGCATCGCTCGCGCGGATGGGATACGCCGTCGCGTTCGTCCCCAGACATGGGCGTCTTCGACCCGACGGCGACTGATACGACGATACGGCCACTCTTCTACGACCCCAATAGACTGCCAGAGACATGACGCCTCCCCTAAGTGGGGCTGGAGTCCGCGGCCGAGCGGCTCGATCTGGAAACCAAGAGGCAACGCAAGATGCAACGCCAGAAAAGGAACGTCTCGGCCGCAAATGTGCGAGCCGCCTTCTCACCGACATAGTGGGGGCCAATCGCCATATGTGGTTGACGCTCCCGTTCATTGCAGCGCATTGGCTCTGAGCTTCACGCTGTCAGATGCTTCAGCATCGAGTTGCAGGCCTGCTCGGCGTCGGCGAACGTTGTGAAGGGCGAGCCAGCGATCTTGATTGCACTACGACTTCGATGAAGCGGGCGCCATGACGCCACATAGCCGGGACGTCCGCGAAAGCCGTGGCCTGCGCGGCTCGCATAAGCGATCACGAAGGAGAAGCCATGTCCGCTTGCACTCCACACGTCCAAATGCTCGACGGCGCAGTGGAATCGCAGGATCATCGCCACTCGTAGCCTGCAACTTTCGGCTTAACGCTCTGTCCACCCACCTGCTCTGCCCCGGCGTAAGCTCGTCGACGGCCGCTGCTCGTCCTTGCCGATCGCCCGAACCTCTCCCCGGGTCATGAGCCTCGGGCGAGAGCGGCAAGCTCAGCTTCAAGCTTGGGCTTCTGCTTGAAAATGGTATCGATCAAGGCTTGCGCCGGCTGCTCGGCAGCATCCACGATGGCTGCCTTCTCTGCGCGCGCCGAGGGCGCGAAGACGCGTTTAACAACGGTGGGCGAGCCCCTGAGACCGCATTTTGAAACATCCTCGACGCCAGCCTCCTGGGCGTTCCATTTTACAATTGGCGCTCGAGCGGCGCGCAAAGCATCTGCCATTGCGCCACGGCGAATCTGGTTGGTGGCCTCCATCATGGTGATGAGCGACGGCAGGCTTGCGCGCAGCACCTGGGTGCCGCCCTCGCAGCGCCGCTCCGCTTCGATTGTGCGCGCGGTGAGATCGATGGTCATGATCTTGGCAACATAGGTTAGCTGTTGCACAGCAAGCCGCCTTGCGATACCAGGCCCGACCTGCGCGGTGTCGCCATCGATCGTCTGCTTGCCCGTGAATATGAGGTCAGGCTGGCCATAATCCTTGCCGATCTTGCGGATGGCGGTCGCGAGTGCGTAGGTGGTTGCCAGGGTGTCCGCACCCGCGAAGCAACGGTCGGTCAGCAGCACCGCGCGATCGGCGCCAAAGGTGAGGGCTTTCCGAAGAGTGTCCTCGGCCGAGGGTGGGCCCATTGTAAGGACGGTGATCTCACCACCAAACTTGTCGCGCAGATCGAGCGCAGCTTCGAGCGCGAACAAATCGTAAGGATTGATGATGGTGGGCACACCCTGACGCATGATCGTGTTGGTCACAGGGTGCACGCGGATCTGTGCGGAATCAGGGACCTGCTTGATGCAGACGACATTGTGCATGTGCTTCTCCAGAGACCTTCGAAATCCGGAGAAAGCACAGCAAATGTCGTACCATTTGCGGTTTAAGGCATGAGTCGATGTAAACAACAAGTTCTGAGAGCCTGACGTGCTCCAACACGTGCAGACGCATTTCGGACATTCGTCGTCATCGCGACAGCGCTATGGTCGCACCGCCCCCACACCGCTCAGAAACGCTTGATCTCGATGCCGTATTTCCTCAGCGCGTAGCCAATCTGGCGGGGAGTAACGCCAAGCAGGCGCGCCGCCTTTGCCTGAACCCAACCCGACCGCTCCATGGCCGCGGTGACGCGCTCGGGATCGGTCATCTGTCCGGTACTTACGAGCGCGGCGCCGGCTGGACCCAGCCCAGCCTGCGCGTCCCGGACAGGCGGGACAGCGCCGGCGGCCGACCGACCAGCTTCAGCGCTGCTCGGCTTCGGGGCCCCTGCGCAAGTTGGGCGCGCATGCGGCGCCACGTCTTCAGATCCCCCCTTCCACAGCATCGCCGAAAGGCACTGGCCGTGGCAGCAGGCGAAGTCGTCTCTGCAGATCGAAGGTCCTGGGGCGAGGGTCGCTGTCCGCTGCACGCAATTTTCGAGTTCACGGACGTTACCCGGAAACCCGCAATTCATCAAAATGTCCGTCGCACCTTGATCGAATGTCAACGTGCGGCCGTTTTCGCTGTTGAAATTCCTGAGAAACTCGGCGGCGAGCAGCGGAATGTCGCTGCGCCTTTCGCGCAGGGGCGGCAGCAGCAAGGGAACCACGCTCACACGGTAATAGAGGTCAGCGCGGAACCCGTTATTTGCGACCGCTTCCTCCAGGTTTCTGTTCGTGGCTGCAATGACGCGAACGTCGACTTTCATGGTCTGATTGCTGCCGACACGCTCGAATTCCTGCTCCTGCAGGACGCGCAGCAGCTTTGCCTGAAACGAGGGCGAGATCTCTCCGATCTCGTCCAGAAACAGCGTACCCTTATCGGCCAGCTCAAAGCGCCCCTTGCGCGAACTGAAGGCGCCGGTAAAAGCACCTTTCTCATGGCCGAACAATTCGGACTCCAGAACGGTCTCGGGGAGCGCCGCACAGTTGAGCTTGATGAACGGCCGCTTGGAGCGCGCCGAGAGGGCGTGAATAGCCTTGGCCACCAGCTCCTTCCCGGTACCGGATTCGCCGCGCAGCAGAACCGTGCTATTCGATTTGGCAACCACCGCGATCTTGTCGAGCAGCGCGCGCAGCGCCGGACTATCGCCAATGATGCCTTCCACATTGACCTTCTTGCGCTCGCGAGCGGGTTGCTGGATTTCGGCCAATTGCTTTTGCAATCGATCCTTTTCCGCCATCAGTCGCTCGCGGTCTGTCGCAAAGAGCCGATGCAGCTTCACGGTCTGCCCGACCAGATTGGCGATCATGGTGAGAAGTCTCACGTCGTATTCGAGCCGTATGCTTGAGCTGTCGTCCAGAACACGGTCGATGGTCAGCGCGCCAACTGCTTTCGCGTCGATCCGAATGGGAACGCCGATGAACGACACCCGTGCGTTATCGGTGGCACCGAGCACCTCGAGGTCGGCCGTCGTGAACGCCGAATGGACTGCGATGTCCTCGGCCACGAGCGGCATGTCCGTCGCCACGATCTGATCAATCGCTTTCGGTGGGAGCCGCGTCCGGTACCGCTCGTCGCTGCCTTCGGTCCAGCCGACGCCGACCGTAATGTCTGGCTGGCCATCATGGTCGAAAAGCGAGACGATGCCGTGCCGCATCTGAACAAACGAATGCAGAATATCCACGACGTTGGCCAACGTGAGCTCGAGCCGGCAGGGGGCGGCGAGTATCTTCGAGATTTCGAAGATCCCGACAACGGCGCTTTCGTGCAGCGTCACAATGGGAACAGTTTGGCTCGTCTCCGACACTGAGTCAGGCCTTTCGTGTGCGGAAGCGATGTTCAACATGACGACGTCTCCGTTATTTTCAGCATCCTCCCTACCATCTTGTTTGGATTTTGCGAGTTTGATGCTGCGCCTGATGCTCGTGCGCAATTCAGGTCGCCAGCTAGACATAGCGCTCTTTCATGGCACTGCTATAAACGCATCGTGGTCCTAACGTCCTTGTTATGAGGTCGTCCTGTGTTCACAGTGCACGGCACGAGTTCCATGGACCTGCATCAACGATTTTCCGACTCCATCTGTAGCCGACCGCGAGCCGTCGGCAACCTTTGAATAACAACTTGGCGCATGCGTCATCTTTTTCCCGATCAGAATGGGATTTTTTCCCGGCCAAACATTGGAATGCGATGCTAGCGGTCTCTTCTGGTGCAGTCCCACGCGAGGAGTCGCCGATGTTTTGCAGGGATGCTCATTCCTCACGTGCGACAAAACGCTGCTCTCGCATGCAATCGCAATTGCCCGGAATCTGACGCGGTGTGTTGGTGCGTGCGATTTCGCTCGTAAGAATCGGGAGCCTCGCTTTGCGAGGGGCTAATCGCTGCTTGCAAAGGCAGGCGAACGCGCAAACGCCGGCGATCACAGTATCGATGTCGGCGTGGCTCTTAGCTGACGAACACAACCACGCGGTTCACATCGGGTCCCCGATTCAAGTGGAATAGGCCGAGCGCAGTCTTGACTGAACTCGTCAACGGCGAGCTTGGTGACGTCCGGCGACGTCGCAGGAATGCCGCCACTGTCGATCGATGCATGCGATTGCGCTCGCGAGCCGTTCATCGACGTCTAGGGCGCCGAATAATAGCTGCCGATATCTGCTGCGATTGACCTCGATCTTGACACTGGTTGCAGGGTCGCACCTGAATCGCTCACGTTGAAGCGGCGGATGAGTGCAGCGAGCCATCGGCCAGCCGGCTGCCCGAGACGGCGCTCCGGCGAGGAGCTCGGGATTGTGCGAGGCCGCGGCCGGAACCAGCGTCTTGCGTCCTCGCTCGGGATGTTACCTTCGAAGAGCGTGAGGCCGATGGGCGCCAGTCGTAGGCTCCGGCCGACCGAATTTCCCACGTTCTTCGCCAAGATCGAGGCACAAACACACACCTTATTCCCATAGCGCCACCGGTGAGCGCGTTGCAGGATCTGGGCCACTGCGATCAACAACGTAAGACTTCGCAGCCAAATGTCGTCTCGCGAAGGGGCGCGCACTCAGGACATGGGCTGTGTTTGCTTTCTGACATAGGGCAGAATTCCAACAGTCGATTGCCCGAGAGCCGTCCGGCGCTCGCCCCGGCGACCGATCTTGCCCGTGATAGCTCTCGAACCGCCCTTGATTCGCCGCACGCGCTCTCAAAGCCCGAGCTAGGCCCAACGAACGTTCAGCCACAAGCTTGCGCGAATTCGTACGACGAGCACGTCGACAGGACTTGATTCGCACGTAGCGTCAAATTGTAGCTTCGGCAAACAGGTCGCCACGGCCTTCAGAAAAGCCGGCGTAGGTCAGTGCCTCGCCGGGGAGCATCGCATGACGCTGCCAATGTACCGACTTTCAAACCAAGGCTTGCGGCTCGATCGTGCTGGGACTGCAAGGGCTGGCTTAGCGACCAGACTCGGCTGCGCGCAGTCGGCTGAGATTGACAGAGCGATCGCAACGTCGCGAACAAACAACCAGATCGCTGCATCTTAACCGCCGCCTTTTGGCTCGTGCACCGCCAACGAGCCAGGCGACGCCACGTCAGCTGTGCGAAACGGATTTCTCGCTAGACCGTCAAGCACACTCTTAATGGCGACTGCCGTCTGCGTATCAAGAGGGACAAGAATATGGTCGATGCAAAACTGCAAAGTGTGCTCTCTTCCCTGGCGCAGCCGGCTAAGGATCTAGAAGCCCAGTCGCCCGGCCAGCGGGCGCCAGATGCGCGTTACGTGAAACTAAACACCAATGAGAACCCATTTCCACTACCAACAATGGTATGGCGAAGTGCAATCTCGGCGCTCGAGCGTCAGTATCTGTATCCGGAAGACGATAACATCGGTTTGAGGGAGGCTGCCGCCAATGCCTACGGCTTCTCAAAGGACCATGTGATCGCCGGCAACGGATCGTCGGAGCTTCTCGGCCTGATCTACAGGGCCTTTCTTGCGCCGGGCGATAGCGTCGCAATGCTGTCTCCCGGGTTTTCGTTCAATCGTAAGCTAGCTGTGTTGCAGAGCGCTAAATTTCTTGAAGTTTTGTGGAGCGACTCGCATTCGATTCCGATTGATCAGCTGCTCTTCGGTCCGGCAAAGGACGCCAAGTTCATCTTGTTGGCTAATCCGAACAATCCGACTGGGACGTTCGCCCCCATCGCCGACATCGAACGCCTCGTGGCACAATCTGACCGCTTGGTCGTGTTGGATGAAGCCTATGTCGACTTCGCACCTGATAACGGTCTACGGCTCGTCCGCCGCCACCCCAATCTTCTGCTTCTCAGAACGCTTTCAAAGAGCTATGCGGCCGCCGGCATTCGCGTCGGCTTTGGCCTTGGTCATCCAGAGCTGATTGGAAGACTGCGGAATATCCAGAACGTCTTCAACATGAATGTCATAGCGCATGCGGTCGGCGTCAGCATCCTTTCACATCGCGCGGCCTACGAAGAGAACCATAGACACATCAGGCACGAGAGAGAACGAGTTGCGGCCGCACTGCGTCAGTTCGGGTTCCGCGTCGCGCCCTCTCATACCAATTTCTTGCTGGCGCGTGTCCCGAACGGACAGGACGGCAGGTGGTGGCACGCCGCACTGGAGAGGGAAGGAGTACTCGTTGCCGTTTTTCCAGATGACGGCCTCGACCACTGCATCCGCATCAGCATTGGCACAAAAGAACAAATGGACTCGTTTTTAGCTGCCGTTGCCGCGATCTCAGAACGCCTGAAGCGAGGTGGATAGCCAACCGCGCGTCGATGTCCACTCTCTTCGTTATACTGCTGATGAAACAGGAAGCCGATGATAGCGGCTCGAGCCAGGCGAGGACCCATGCAGGTGACGGCTAAGTGACCGCGCGTTGAGTGCTTGCGCCTGCGCGTGTTGCAGGGCTGAAGCGAGACAACGATCTCGTGCGCTCGACGCACGGGCACCCATCGAAGTTCAGACCCGACGGTCGTGAGATGTGGCCATAATAAATGCGGCGCCCTTAAGCCTTCCTGGGGAACGAGCAGGCATTCCGCCCAAAAAGGATCTATGCAAATGACACAACAGCCTTCGTCAAAACTCACCTGCGGGATTTTCGATCACCTGGACGACGACGGCCGCGATGTTGGTCGTCAATACGAAGATCGCCTTATCTTGGCGGAGGCATGCGATCGCCTCGGCTTCTATGCGTATCACGTGGCAGAGCATTGCACGCCCCATGGAAGAGGTCCTTCGCCGGGTCTTTTCCTGTCGAGTGTCGCCCAGCGTACGCGGCACCTTCGTCTCGGCCCATTTGTCATGCTGCTCAACTTCTATCATCCGCTCCGCGCTTTTGAGGAGATCTGCATGCTTGATCAATTGAGCGGCGGCAGGCTCGAGCTGGGTCTCGGACGTGGTGGCCTTCCAGTCGAGTTAAGCTGTTTCGGGATTTGCGAGGATGCGGCGCCAAGCCGGTACGAGGAAGCCAATGACATCCTCCTAAAGGCCATGACGGGCGGAGCCTTGTCGTACCAAGGCCGACATTTCCAGTTGAACGAGGTTCCTCTGACATTAACGACGCACCAGCGTCCATCTCCCCCGATATGGGTGACCACCAATCGGCTCGACACGGCAATTTGGGCCGCTGGCAATGGCGCGAACCTCGCCTGCGTGGGTCCCTCCGTCGGTGTTCGCAAAATTTCCGATGCTTACCGCACACATCGAGAGCGCAGTCCCTGCGCCCCTGATCGCGGGCCATTTGTTGGATTGCTGCGCATGGTCGTGATTGGGCGATCCGAGACGGACGCTTATTCGCTGGCCAGATCCGCCTACGAGCAATGGCTGCGGAGCTTCAAATTCCTTTACGAGCTCAATGATATCCCGACGCCACAGGCCCTTCCGCCGACATTCGATGCGGCAATCGAGAGCGATTTGTGCGTCGTCGGAACACCAACGCCCGTCCGACGCCTTCTGCTCAATCAGCTGGAGGAGGCAGGCGCAAATTACCTGCTTTGCCAGCTCGCATTTGGGAATTTACCACTAGATGCATCGCTATACGCAGCAAGAACCATCCAATCCGAGCTGCTAGGCCATCCCTAAGTCGTCATTTGGTACAGCAAGCCACCGTTACTCGTTGCCGTTTTTCCAGATGACGGCCTTGACCACTGCATCCGCATCCGCATCAGCATTGGCATTAGCTGCAGTTGCCGCGATCTCAGAGTGCCTGAAGCGAGGTGGATAGCCAACCGCGCGTCGATGCCCACTTATTTCGTTATCCCACTGATGGAACGAGAAAACGATGATAGCGGCTCAAGCCAAGCATTGACCTATTACAACTGACGACCAAGTGGCCGCGCATCGAGCGCTTACCGCAGCGTCACGGAGGCGGAACGGAACAACGATCTCGTCGCTCGATCCGACGGCACCTATCAAAGCTCAGACCCAACGCTCGCGAGATGCGGCCAAAACAAATACGGCCCTTAAGTCCTGCCCAGAAAACGAGCAGGCCTTCCCCCCAGCAAGGATATATTCTAATGACACAACAGCCTTCGTCAAAACTCACCTGCGGCATTTTCGATCACCTGGACGACGACGGCCGCGATATTGGCCATCAATACGAAGATCGGCTCATGTTGGCGGAGGCCTACGACCGCCTCGGATTCTATGCGTATCACGTGGCAGAGCATCATTGCACGCCCCATGGAAGAGGCCCTTCGCCTAGTCTTTTCCTGTCGAGTCTCGCGCAGCGTACGCGGCACCTCCGTCTTGGCCCATTGGTGATGCTGCTTAACCTCTATCACCCGCTCCGCGCTTTTGAAGAGATCTGCATGCTCGATCAATTGAGCGGCGGCAGGCTCGAGCTGGGTCTCGGGCGGGGCGCTCTGCCGGTCGAGTTGGGCTACTTTGGAATTTGCGAGGATGCGGCGCCAAGCCGATATGAGGAAGCCAACAACATTCTCCAGAGGGCCATGCAGGGTGGAGTTCTGTCCTACCAAGGCCGACATTTCCAGTTGAGTGAGGTTCCTCTGACATTAACGACTCACCAGCGTCCATCTCCCCCGATATGGGTGACCACCAATCGGCCCGAGACGGCCATCTGGGCCGCGGGCAATGGCGCAAACCTCGCCTGCGTTGGGCCCGCCGCCGGCGTCCGCCAAATCACCGATGCCTACCACACCCATCGAGAGCGCAGCCCCAGCGCCCCTGATCGTGGGCCATTCGTTGGATTGCTGCGCATGATCGTGATTGGGCGATCTGAGGCGGACGCTTATTCGCTGGCCAGATCCGCTTACGAGCAATGGCTGCGGAGCTTCAAATTCCTTTACGAGCGCAATGACATCCCGACGCCACAACCCCTTCCGCTGACATTCCATGCGGCAATCGAGAGCGAATTGTGCGTCGTCGGAACGCCGAGCTCCGTTCGAAACGTTCTGCTTCATCAGCTGGAGGAAGCAGGCGCAAATTACCTGCTTTGTCAGCTCGCATTTGGCAATTTGCCGCTAGATGCTTCCCTTTACACCGCGAGGACGATCCAATCCGAGTTGCTTGGCCAAACCTGAGTCATCATTCCGCTGTGTCAACAGCAGCCCGCCTTCTATGCTCGTTCGCGTTTGGTCAATGCGCGGAACGACGCGCGACCTCGACCTTCGCCTATTCCATCAGGCGTTGGTCGCGTCAAGACAGTGTCATGACGAGTGCATTCGTCCGCGTTTGCAACGCGCACGTTCAGTCCAACTTCCTCCTCTTGCGCGCGCGATCTCTGAATTGCGCGTGTCCTCCGAGGCAGGAACGGCGTCAGCAGTCGCGAACGCCGTTTCCACATCGGGCAGATCGGCCTGGCGGCCAAGGCGTGCACGCAGCGTGATCCGGTCGAGCTCGCCTTCCCACCAGGACACGAACACAACGGCAACGCCATTGCCTATGATATTGGTGAGTGCGCGCACCTCGCTCATGAACTTGTCGATCGAGAACACGATCGCCATCCCTGGCACCAGAGCCGGGTTGACCGCGGACAGGGTCGCTGCCAGCGTGATGAAACCAGCTCCGGTGACGCCGCTCGCCCCTTTTGAGGTCAGCATCGCCACGATCAAAATCGTGAGTTGCTGGTCGAAAGCGAGGTCGAGCCCGAGGGCGCGCGCGATGAACAACGTCGCGAGCGTCATATAGATGTTAGTGCCGTCGAGATTGAAGGAATAGCCAGTCGGCACCACGAGGCCGACCACGGGCTTCGAACAGCCCAGCCGCTCGAGCTTCTCCATCAACTGTGGCAGCGCACTCTCTGAGGACGATGTGCCGAGCACAATCAAGAGCTCGTCTTTGAGATAGGCGATGAACTTGAAGATGGAGAAGCCAACGAACCGCGCGATCAGCCCGAGAACCACGATCACGAATAGCGCGGCGGTCGCGTAGAACAGCGCGATCAATCCGATCAGATTGGCCAGCGCCGCGGGTCCGAACTTGCCAATTGTAAATGCCATGGCGGCGAACGCTCCGATCGGCGCGGCCTTCATAATGATGGCGATCACGCCGAACACGGCCTGCGCGGCGTCGTCGATCGTGCTGCGCAGCCTCTCGCCGCGCTCTCCGAGCGCCATCAGTGAAAAGCCGAGCAGAATCGCAAACAGCAGCACCTGCAGGATGTCACCGCGCGCGAGCGCGCCGACCACGCTGTCTGGAATGATGCTAAGAACAAAGTCGACGAACCTGGTCGCCTTTGCCTGCTCGACATAATTGGCGACTGCGGTCGCATCGGGCTTGGCGGCAAGGCCGCGGCCGGTCTGGAACAGATTGCCCATGACGAGACCAATCACGAGCGCGAGGGTGGAGACGATCTCGAAATAGACCAGCGCCTTGATCCCCACCCTGCCGACCTTCTTCGCATCCTGAATATGAGCGATGCCGGAGACCACGGTGCAGAAGATGATCGGCGCGATCACCATCTTGATGAGCTTGATGAAGCCGTCGCCGAGCGCCCTCATCCAGTCAGAGGTGGCAAGCGACGGCCAACCCCAGCCGACGATGATGCCGAGTAGGATTGCCAACAACACCTGGACGTAGAGGACCTTATACCATGACCGAGACGCCCGCGCGGTTGGCGCAGCTGCAATGGTTGTCATAACGCTCCTCCCAGGTTTGGCGGCGATCCCGCTTGACGGGGTATCGGAGCTGTTCCGACACCATCCCGCGAGCGAACTTCTGACCTAGGATTCGTAGGCCAGAGCATCTCGATGACGAGCGGGTCTCTCGCTCTTCATCAAAAAGCGCCGATGGCGTTCCCTTTACTACTCGTTCACTGCCGACTTCTGTCTTGGCCAAGCCAAGGTTCGGCTTCGAGTTGACTGCGCTTAAGCTCGTTTGGAGCGCTCAGCGACAAGCGCATCATCGTTGTCCGGATCAAGGCGACTGCTTCTTGTCTCCCAAGCCGCAGCGAGCGCCTGATACATATCCGCGATCAGGTCGCTTGCGTCCTCCAAGCCCGCGTGAACCCGAATCAGCGGTCCAGCGAGAGCAAGCGATGGTTCCGCGCGTTTCAATGGGTCAACATGCATCACGAGGCTTTCGTATCCGCCCCAGGACCAGCCAATGCCAAAAAGCCGCAGCCTATTGAAGAAAGTCGAAAGCTGCGGCTGCGACATCGGTTTCAGCGCAAGGCCAAAGAGGCCGCTCGCCCCCGAAAAGTCTCGTTTCCAAAGCGCATGGCCAGGATCGTCCGGACACGCCGGGTGCAAGATGTTGTCGACGGCTGGATGCGACCGAAGGCTTTGGGCCAGCTTGAGGCCATTGTCCCAATGACGCTTCATGCGGACGGCCAGGGTACGCAGTCCCCTCAGGGCCAAATAGATGTCGTCCGGCCCAGCGATCTCCCCGAAATCATGGGCACTTGATCGCAACGCCGACCACGCCGATTCGTTGGCGGTCGCGACACCAAGCAGCGCGTCTGAATGGCCGACGATATATTTGGTCGCCGCTTGGATCGAGATGTCGACGCCGTGCGCAAACGGCTTGAAATACAGGGGCGTTGCCCATGTGTTATCCATGACCACTAGCGCATCGGAGCGACGGGCGATGGCAGTAAGCGCAGGGACATTTTGCACCTCGAACGTGAGGGACGAAGGTGATTCCAGATAGATCGCCCGGGTCTTCTGGGTGATTTTCGCCGCAAGCTCTGCAGGCTGCGTTGGAGAGAAGTATTGCACCGTGATCTGAAGTCTTGAGAGAACCTCGTCTGCAAATGTCCTGAGAGGTGTATAGACGCCGTCGCTGATCAGAACGTGGTCGCCTGCGCGCAGAACGCCAAGAAGCGAATGCGTGCAGGCAGAGAGCCCCGACGGAAACAGGAGCGAGCGATAGCCGCCCTCCAGTTCGCAAACGGCAAGCTCGAGTGCGCGGGACAAAGGCGAGCCAAAGCGGCCGTAGTTCGCCGTCGGATCGCTTTGCCTGCGCGATTCGTAGTCCTCCAGGGTTTCCGAAACAATTGTGGAGCCCCGGTAGACGGGCATGTTGACCATCCCGGAATGTTCGGCGGGCGCACGGCCGAGACGAGAAAGCCGGGTCTCGACGTCCAGGTCCTTGCTGTCCTCCAGGTACTTCATTGCTTCTTTCTTTTGAGATTGTGTTCGGCCTGGCCGGGGGGAAGCGCACCAGGTGCGATTCGGATGGGCCTAATCGATGCGAGTCGTTTTCGTAGGTCGCCTCCTCGCTCTAAATGAAATCGGCTCGCTCCTTCGCACCAGAACCACCTGCGTTGCGTGCGCCTCATCAAGATTGGTTGCACATCAGGACGGCGCAGTATCAAAGCACGCTCCCTCGTAAGATCCGCCAACAGGCCGGCATTCACCGCTCCTACTAGGTCGAGCCAAATGCGTTAAGCGCCTCGAAGCAAGAGGCGGGCCAAACCTGCTAGGCCCTCGATCGCAACGGCTCATCGTGACTGCGCAGCGACGTGGACGTCGCGCGCGCACTTTGTCGCGAACGAAACACATCGTGTTGAGAACCCGCCACCATCGGGCGACTATGTTCGAACTGGCTTTTTCCCGATGATGTTGTGAACGATGTCGACGAGCAGCGCGCGTGCCGCGTTTGATGCCAGTGCAGTCTTGATCGTTTAAACGTTCAGCCCACTCACGGACCGTGCGTGATCCGTCATGAGGGACCAGATAGTGGCTGCGTCCGGTTTCCGGGTCGTGACGATCAGAGGAAATGGAACGACATGATAGCGCTCGCTCGATTCTCTACGATCGTCGCTGCTTCAGTGTGCGCGCCTGTCGTGATCGCTCTGGTTCGAGTGCAACGACGCCACGACTTCATGCCGGAGTTGACGCGTACATCCTTGGGTTCGATACACGATGGACCTACTGCGTGTTTGTCGGTTTGATCATGATTGATGAGCGCGCAACCTGACGCGGCGTTAGATTCAAGCGCTTCTGGAAGCGAGAATGTTGCGCGACAGCTACAGCAATTCGCGACAGCACTGTTAAGACGCGCGTGGCGCAGGGGACATGTGAAGGAGCGTATTCGAAATGAAGAAGTTGTTGCTTGTGACTGCCAGCATCGTCGGGTTGATCGGGGCAGCGCCCGCATTCGCCGCCGATCTCGCTCAGCAGCCCATCTACACCAAGGCACCGCCGATGCCAGCACCCGTCGCGGCCGCAATCTATGACTGGAGCGGTTTCTATCTTGGTGCCAATGGCGGCTGGGGTTCGACCCATAGTTCCTGGGATTTTGGAGGCGTCACGCCCGAGGGCTCTCACGACGCGAGCGGCGGAACCGTTGGAGGCCAGTTCGGCTATCGCTGGCAGACGGGCCAGGTGGTTTTCGGTGTCGAAGGCCAAGGCAACTGGGCCGATTTCAGCGGCTCCAATGTTAGCGCCGCCTTCCCGACGAACATCAACCAGACCAAGACCGGGTCGTTCGGCCTGCTTACAGGCCAGGTCGGCTACGCCATCAACAACGTGTTGCTCTACGCCAAGGGCGGTGCCGCGGTGACCGGCAATAGCTATCAGATCAACACTCTCGCCGGCGCGCCGCTGGCGAGCGCCGACAATACCCGCTGGGGCGGCGTGGTCGGGGCGGGCATCGAACTCGGCTTCGCGCCGAATTGGTCGGTCGGCCTCGAGTACGACCATATCTTCCGGCACGACGCTAACGTGAACTTCAGCAACTCCGCGGGTGCGGTCGGTAGCGAGCGCATCGGGCAGGATTTCGACCTGCTGACCGCGCGGCTGAACTACAAGTTCTGGGGCCCGGTCGTTCTCAAATACTGACTCCATCGCGTTAGAGCGGCGGATCGAGAGCCCCGGCCCCAGGCCGGGGCTCTTTTTTTCAGCTGTTCATTTGCCTCCAACAACGAGCTGCGCGCCTTCTCGTGCAGGCCAGGTGTTGCGCCACGACGTTAAGCTTGCGTGTCGCATCGGTTGAGTATGTTCAGGTGACCGCCGACGGGAACGGTATGATGGCGCTGGCGTGGCTGCGGCGGTGCTCCTTGCCAAGTATCTGATGCGGCGTGTTCCGTGTGCGATATTGTGCGGTGCCGCAGGTTCTGCAGACTACGCCCGAGCTAGCACTGGTTAAGACTCATCCACAACAATCCCACGCGATACCCCATCTGCATGCTTGATCACGAACCATCACTTTTAGGCAGTAATTGAGCGTGATTCTTGGCCCTTTCAATCGCAATGGCTGCAGGCGCGCCACATCGGTTCTTGCATGCGACCAGGGCTTGCATACAGCCGCGGCGACGTTCGGTTAACACCATAGGACGCGGCCATTTCGAAACCAAAAATGCGAACCGCAGTCCTTTTTCCTCCAGACCGAGGGATGGAGGGTGGCAGTCCCGTCGTCATGGCGCGTAACACGCCAGCAAGGACGTTCATCGGGGAGAAGATTCATATGTAAAACAGAGCGGCAACCGCAAGGGCAGATCATTGCTGCCTGCTCCTGGTAGCCGTCCTCCTGGACGATGTAGAGGGTCCGGCGCTTCAGTTGCTTCGGAAGAGTGTCTTCGACGAGCAAGGTCGCATACGGCGGGACGAGCCAACTATGAATGCGCCTGTATGTGCCCCGCAGAAACCTATCTGCTCGCCCATATGAATTGAGGAGAAACCGATAAAACCCGCTCACGCCTTTCGCCTTTCCGCGAGCTCCATCAGCCCCAGGAGCGGCGTGGTATCGCCGAAGCCTACCTTCGCCCCCAAAATATCGCAGATTCCCTCTTCAGGGTCGTAGATGAGCTCCATGCTCGCAAGACTAAACGTGACGGCAGCATATGCGCCGTTCGGCTCCTCACGGTAAGGATGCAGGCGCGCGAGCATTTCGTTCACGGCAAGCGCCGAGGCGAACATGTTGACGCTGATGACGGCGGGCCGGTGTCCGGCCACGCCCCTGATGTAGCCATCTTCCACCTGCCGGTCATGAGCTGCCGGGTCGTTGCGGCGCAGACCGGCCGCGGCAACCTCGCTCATGGTGAACAGGCCCCGGCTGACAAGGCTGGACCGGCCAGGGCGCAAGTAGTTCACGGTGCCGCAAACTTCACGTATGCGCGCCACGCCGTCGAAATCCTTGGTCGCGTCCAGGCGCACGCCGATATCGAAGTAGGGAATCGAATAGTAGGATGCTATAGCGTTAAGAAGATACCGCCCATCCACCGTGTCCATACAACCGAAGATGATGTCGCATTGGGCGACTTCGCGGATGACCTCGAGGTCCCACAGGTTTTTCTTTATAGAGATGAACCGGGTGCCAAGACCGGCGCGCTCGACCGCGTCGGCTAGTACGTCAACTTTCGGACGCTCATTCTCCACATCATCCATGGTGGAGTTCAGGATACGGTTGACGTTACGCTCCTCCATGTGATCGTCATCGACGCCGACAATCAGCGCGGCACCAAGCCTCATAAGCTGCTCAACGGTTGGGCTGCCTGTCCCTGACGCGCCAATAACCGCGAACGAGAGCCGACGCAAACGCTCGATGGTGCCCTTGTCGAAGGCCTGGGCGTGGGAGGCTACGAAGTCGGGCAGTTCGACACTGCCCGCGTCGGCGTACCAAAAATGCAAATCGTCTCCGGCGACACTTATGCAATAGACCGGATCGAAGCCTCCGGTCGCGTTCAATACCCGCCCGAACATCTGGCCATCCGGCAACATCACGGCGCTCGCGTGCGGCACATCTGCCTCGACCCATCCCCGGATCATCGGCAGCAGTCGCTCGTCACCCTTGTCATCCGTCAGCGAGAAAGCGGCATAGCCGCCGGGATGGCTATGAACCTTAACGACCGACAGCCCTTCGGTGGCAGCACGGTCGAGCATTGGAGCAATATAGTCCGGCGGCCAAGTGACCCGCATCGGGGTGCGTACGGAACAGTCCTCGTACGGGATGCCGTAAATCTCGCGCACGACGAGGCGATGGCTGCGGTCGCCCGCGCGCCTTCCGCACAGCAGTATCGCGACGGCCTCATTGCCGTCGCCGGGAAAGAGAAAACTTTTCAAGTGCTCGTGCTGGTCGCCTGAAAGGGCCAGGGTGATGGGAGCGGTCATTTCTCGAACTCCCGGTCGAGCCAGTCCTCGATCAGGATGACATGCGTCCCGATGTGGTCGCGTCCGATCTTCCACGGGTTCGCGGCCGTGCGGTGGCGAGACCAGCGCTGGTAGGTTTTTCCGTCGAGTTGCTGCTGCGCCTCGGTTGCCCCGATTTTCTTTCCGTCCGACCGTGCGAGGGCCGGAAAGAAATACACCATGTTAAGTTCGGTGTTCGGGTAACCGGTTTCGATCCGGATCGCCGCCGTCACCGTCGCGTGGTTGTAGCCGCGCGGCACGGGGAAGTCGTGGATAAGCACCCACTGGGAGCCGTCCACGATGGTTTCCCATGGCAGCCCGTATTCGTCGAGAAATTCCCGGTCGATGGGCAGCAAGTCAAACTGACGACGGAGGGTCATCGCTCAACCCTCCGTCTGATCACGCGGCAGAGCCTTGAACTTCTCCACGCCCGGGCGGCGGAGATCGACCTCATCGTCGAGCCCGACCTTATGCGGCTTTTCACCGGCCATTTTGAGGCGAAGAGTATAGTTCTCCGCGGGCAGCAAGCCCGCAAGCGTCAGGATGGCGCGGCCGGTCGGAGTCGGTTCGTTCACCACGAACGGGTCGCCGTTCACGAGGATCCGATAGCCCTTTGAGAGCGGCGGGCGCTTGCCGAGTTTGGCGTACTCTTCGAGATCGATGATCTCGTCGAGCACCTCTTCAACGCCGGAATCGGCGCTCCTTTCTTTAAGATTGTCCGTCATGTGATCTACTCCCTATGAGACGTGTCGAGGCACCTCGCCTTTCCACGATTTCAATATGACATAGCGCGCTAAGAATATCAAGCAATCCCTTTGCACGCTTGACCAGAAGAAATGACTGGGATAGAATCACAACAGAAACAATAGCTTACAGGAGCACCCGCCATGCTCTCTCCCACGGATGAAAGGAACACATCGAAACTGACGCTCGGTCAGTATCTCGCGTCGATTCGCGTGGACCGGAACCTAAGTCTGCGAGAGGTCGAGGAAGCGACGAATAAGCAGGTCTCGAACGCCTACTTGTCGCAGATCGAAAACAACAAGATCAAAAAACCATCGCCGAACATTCTGCATGCGCTCGCAGAACTCTATGCCATCAGCTTCGAGAATCTGATGGACATGGCCGGGTACATATCCGGCAACAAGCGCGCCGATACCGAGCGGCACGGACGTATCGCGACCTTCGCCGAGCACAATTTGTCGGCCGAGGAAGAGACCGAGATGTTGCAGTACCTTCAATTCATGCGGGCAAGGAAAAAGCCGGGTGACAAAAGCTGACGATAGCAGTCTCGAACCCGAAGATCTTCGCGCGGTCGAGGAGCGAGCACGGCAACTCCTCGACCGCGCAAGCGCTTGGGATAGATTCCCGGTGCCTCTTGAAGATATCCTTGCTGCTGCAAATGTGCGCGTTGCCCAAACCAGCCTGTTCGACCCCGTCGCCGTCATGGAATACTTAGCGGGAAAGGCAATCCAAACAGCAACCGTCGTAAAATCCGCCCTTGGCAAGTTGTTCGGCCTCTATGACTCCGCTGACACGCTCATTCATATCGATGACAGCGCCATCAAATCCAAATCCAAGAAGACGTTTCTGACGCTCCACGAAACTGCGCATCACGACCTTCCAGTTCACAAGCGCATGTTTCGTTTCTTCCAGGACAGTGAACAACATCTCGATCCCGAAATCTCGGACCAGTTTGAACGCGAGGCCAACAACTTTGCCCGGTTTGCTCTCTTTAAGGGCGACACTTACGCGCGCTATGCGGCTGACTATAAGTTCGACATCAAGACGCCCATCACGCTCGCAAAGAAATTCGGCGCATCCAACTACGCCTCGGCGCGGGAATTTGCCCGCACTCACCACCGTGCCTGCGCTGTATATATTCTCGAACCTATCGAGTTCGTTCCGGGTCATGGCGCGCGGGCTGCGGTCCGTCGCATCGAACCCTCGCCTCCTTTCATCCTTCAGTTTGGCAAACCTACGGACACCATCATAACGACCGATCATTGCCTTGGCCGTATCCTTCCGATCGGTCGAAAGATGACACGCCCTACAACCATTTCAATGACGGATCGCAACGGCGTTGCTCACGAGTGCGTGGCGGAGGCTTTCAACACGACACACAATATCATCATTCTGCTCTATCCGGTGAAAGCACTTGGCAAACCGACAATCATCCTTCCGCCGGGGTTCAAAAAAGTCGTTTAGCCGGCATGCCTCAGGCCGCGACGGAACGCGTCGGCTTTTGCGCTGGTTGAAGCTCGCCACGCGCAGCTCCGGAGAATTGTCTGGCAGAGGCTGCGGCGGCGCCGATTACGGAGTCATCTAATGTGGTGCGACGACCTCCCGGGAAAATCATGGACAAGCCTCTGGTCAGGTTACGTGTTGTGCGGAGCGGACTGTCCCGGCATTCGCAGAATTGATGCGCGCTGCCCCGCGTGCGGTTCCGACCCGCTTGATACTTCGCCCTTCATCAGGACTATAAACGATGAGCGGATGGTCATCCATCCCGCTTTCGCAGGTGCTGAAGGTCGCTATGAGGAATACATCTATCTCCAGATGCTCCAGCGTGAATGGGAGCGGCCAGCGGCCGAGTTTGAACGCTTCTCACATTTCGCAGATTCGGAACGTCCATCCGCTCGAGCAGCTTTAGTGCTGCTGTTCTGGGGCTACTTTGAGACTCGTATCGAGCGGCTTCACCGAACTGCGATGCGTGGGCTTCCGCAACGAGTTTTAGATGACGAGCTTCGGCGTTACTCCGGAATCGGGAGCCGCCTCTACGATCTGTACAAAATATTCTTTGGGACGAACTATTTCGAAGATCTTCGAGCGCATGGATTTTCGGTAGTTGCCGATTTGCTAAAAGACATCCACGAACGTAGAAACGAGTTCACTCACGGAAAGCCGCAGGCGATCAACGACGCGATAGTGAATGCACTCGTCGAGAACCTCAAAGGCGAACACGAGGCGTGGATCGCGGTATACAACAGACGAGTAGGAGCCCCAAATGACCGAGGCGCCCCCGAAGGTTGATCGCCAACTCCTAAGCATTCTCGTGCGGGGCGCCGAAAAGACGTTCCGAGCAGCTCTATTTTGAGGCGGACGTTTGGCAAAAGCCGGTGCCACGGCACGCGCGCTTTGCCTCCATCAGATTTCGCTTGAGGAATGCTCGAAGGTCGAGAACATCGGTGCATGGGCAACCAGCTTGCTGTCTGGCCTTCCGGTAGATCAGAATAAAGTTCTTGCTTCATTCAGGCGTCATTCCGCCAAGAACAAGGGCAATGCATATATGCTGAAGGGATCGCAGGCAGAGAAAAACGCCAAGGCGCGCGGCGATTGGAAGGCTATCAATGAGCCGCAAGTATATGAAGGCTCATGCGAACGCGCCGCATCGCTCGGCGACGATCGCTTTGACGCGCTCCTCTATGGACTTGGCGCCTTCGCCGTCCCTCGCCATTTCTGGCAGCGAGATGGCGCCCGCGGCTTTGCGCGTCGCCGCCGTGACGCTCGCCATCGCCTCTTCCGCACGCGCGATGGAAAGCTCGATCGTGCGGGCGAGCGTCAGAAAATCACGCGGCGTGAGCCGTTCGTCCTTCTCGCTCAGCTTTAGCGCCATGCGATCGCTGGCCAGGCCGGGAAAGACCCGCGTGGTGACGGCATCATAGAGCGGCGCGAACCGGACGCTTTCAAATTGCCGCGCGCCGGGCGCGGCGCCCCTCAGCAGCGCCAGGTTTTTGAGGTGTATGTCCCCCTCGGCTATCAACCACGCGAACAGTGCGCGCCGGAATAGAATATCGAGATCGTCGGCGGGATCGGTGGACAGCGGTCGAAGCCCGCGCGCCACACGCTCGATGGTGCCGTCGTACTTGGCCGACGCGGGCAAGTCGAGCACCGAGCAAAAGTCCTCGAGCGCAAGGCGGCGCTTGTCAGCCTTATCTCGCCTGATGTCGAACCGCTCGACGACGAGCGCAGGCGCCATGCCGTCGGGCATGCCGACGAGCGCCGCGTCGGGAACGACAAACCCCGCTGCGCGACCGAGCTCCAGGCATATCCATTCGGCGATTGGCAGCGCCTCGAAGCCGGCCGTCCCGGCGGGCTTGAGGATGTGAGTGAACGGCGCGTCGATCGCCGCCATCAGCGCACCGTCGGAGGTCAGGCACATCGGCGCCTTGATTTGCACGCCGGACAGACGAGGCGTTTCCGCGCGCTCAAACAGTTGCGCGAGATTCTGCTCGAAGCTCTGCTCCAGCTCACCCCTCGACAGGCCGACATAGCGTCCTATGAATTGCACGCGCTTGGCAAACTTCGCGAGCGGCGCCTGCAGGAGGTCGAGCGGCAGAGCGTCGAGCTCCTTCTTGGTGGCAACGACCGCGATGTTCGACATGAACCGCTTGCCGTGCCGAATGGCGTCGCGATCATCGCGCTCGTGAAGAACTTGGGCGAGCCAGCCTTCCGGCAAGAGGGACTCCACAAAGGCTGGCAGCTTGCCGGGCGCCGTCTGGCGGACGAGCGGCGGCGCCGTATTTGCCGCGGCCTTCCAGCGCCGTTCGAAGCCGTCATGCGTCAGGCGGCCGAGGGGCTCGCCATGCCAGGCCACGATCCGCTCAAGCGCCGCCTTGTTCGCAGCAGCCTTGCCGACCGCCGGGCGCGTCGTCAGGTAGCGCTCGGCGCCCTCGCCCTCGCGATACCATCCGTTCTCGCGAGCCAAAGCCCAGAGCGCGTCGCCGCCGCTTGTGGTGATCCAAACTCCTCGACCAGCCGCGTGGCCATGTCGGCGCGAAGCTCGTCGGTGATGGCGCTGGCGTGCTCGCTTCGGAGGCGGAAAGCTTCCAAAAACCGCTGGCGCGGCGACGACACCTCGATCCTGATCTCGCCCTGATCGTCGCCTACGATCGCAGGCGCTGTCGATGGATGTGCCGGCGCCTCGTTCTGGACGATTTCGAGTGTGCGAATCCGGGTGCGCTGATTGCGACGTCCGCTAAGAAAAAGCCGACCGTCAGAGGTTGGCCGCAGGAGTGCGGCCGAGGCGGACGAGAGATAAGCGGCCGGGTAGAGATAATGTGCGATGCGCACGGCGTGGGCCAAGACCGCCGTGTCGACATCGGCATTGGCTTGGGCATAGACCCCGCGGACGAGCTGAATTAGCTCGCCTGCCGACGCCTGCGCATGGGCGCGTCGCCTGTCAATGGTCTCACCGACCAGGAGGGCCGTCACAGACTTCCCCGCATTTCAGATGCGCGAAAGTCAGACACAGGCTACTCCGAACCGGTCGGTTCAGGCGACCAGCCTTGTTCGATAGACCTCAAGCCGCGCCAGTCGATCCTGCAGACTCGTCCTGCGCCAGCGCGATCAGCGGCAGCATCTGCGGCGTGATCGCCGCACTCTGTTCGGTGATCAGGTTGGCCGGGACCGCCACCTCATGATGCCGGCCCAGGCTCGCGGCCAGATCGGCCTGGCGAACAGGGTACGCACCTCCACCCCCAGCGACAGCTGCCGCAGACGCGCCATCAGCTGCACCGCCAGCAGCGAGTGGCCGCCGAGCTCGAAGAAGTGGTCGTGGCGTCTGACCCGCTCGACGCCGAGCAGCTCGGCCCAGATCTGCGCGAGCGCGATCTCGATCTCGCCCTACGGGGCGGCGTAGCTGGCCCGCGCAAAGGCATCATCGTCCGAAGCCGGCAGCGCGGTGCGGTCCAGCTTGCCGTTCGGCGTCAGCGGCAGCGCCGCGACCCGCACGAGCGCCGACGGCACCATGTAGTCCGGCAGCCGCGCGGTGAGGTGCCTGCGCAACGTGGCGGCCAGATCGTCTTCGGCCGCATGCTCTGCCGCAACGATATAGCCAACCAGTCGCGGCTCGCCACGACCATCCTGTTGCGCCAGCACCACCGCCTCGCGCGCCAGCGGGTGCTCGGCAAGCCGCGCCGCGATCTCGGCCGGCTCGATCCGGAAGCCGCGGATCTTGACCTGATCGTCGTTGCGGCCCAGGAACTCCAGATTGCCGTCCGGCAAGTAGCGGGCGAGATCGTCGGTCTTGTACAACCGGTCGCCGGCCTCGCCACTGAACGGATCGGCCACGAACCGCTCCGCGGTCAGCTCGGGCCGGTTCAGATAGCCGCGGGCAACGCCGGCGCCGCCGATATGGATCTCCCCCACCGCCCCGAACGGAACGGGCGCGCCATCACCGTCCAGCAGGTAGATCCGCATGTTGGCGATCGGCCGGCCGATCGGCAGCCGACCGGCTGTCTCGTCGATCGCGGTGATCTCGCAGACCGTCGCAAAGGTCGATGTCTCGGTTGTGCCATAGCAGTGCAACAGACGTTGCGGCCTACACTGGCGCAACACCCGTGCGACCACCGCCACATCGACTGCACCGCCGCCAACCAATAGCAATCGCAAACTCGCCAGCACCGGCGCCAAATGATCGGCGCTCCAGTTGAACAGTCCGGCTGTCAAATGCAGCACGGTGACGCTGTTCTGCTGAACCAGCCCGCACAGGATATCCGGTTGCAGAATGGCAGCGTGTGGAACAACAATCAGGCGCCCACCGTGGAGCAGTGGCGCCCAGACTTCCAGCGTACTGATACTAAAGGCGGGATTGCCCACCCACGCTACCCGATCACTCCAGCTAAACTCCGCATATCCATTGTTGATCACAAGCCGGTTGACGGCACGATGAGGAACAGCAACCGCCTTGGGAACGCCAGTCGACCCCGACGTGTACATCACGTAGGCGGTGGCCTCGGCGGCCAATGTCAAGCCTGGATCGGCATCACATCCCTCTCCAGCGATGATTGGCTCAATGGCCTGAACAGGAATGGCAGCCTCGACCTCGCCGTCACTGTCGGTTGCCGTGAGCACCAGGCGCACAGCACAGTCAATCATCATCCAGCTCTGTCGCGCGGATGGAAGCCCCCGATCGATCGGTACGTAGACCGCGCCTGCCTTCAGAATGGCCAGCTGCGCCACGACAAGGGCGATGGAGCGATCCAACACGGTCGCGACGCGATCCCCCGGCTTGAGTCCAAGCCCAATGAGATGATGCGCCAGCCGGTTCGCCCGGCTGTTGAGCTCGCCATAACTTAAGTCTGTCTCCGCATCGACTACCGCTACTGCATGCGGCACTTTCCGGACCTCGGTCTCGAACAGCTCATGGATGCACTTATGCGACGGATAGGGCTCAGCTGTTCGGTTCAGTTCCTCCAAGAGGTAGGTGCGCTCTTCACCTGACAACAGCGCAAGCCGTCCCAGCGGCTGCCCTGTATCGGCCATCACGGCGTGCAAGAGATTGTTCAAATGCGTCGTCATCCGCTCGATTTGCGTGGATGGCAGCCGACTTGCATCAAAGTGCCATCGAAAGCTTCCATCGAGCACACGGATTTCCAACGTCAGCAAATCACCACATGGAGCCGCGTCCGAACTGGCGCGCGAAGCCAGATCTCCAGCAGCGGGAGAGCCGATGTCGCTGATGGTGATGCCAATCGGCCAGGGTCGGCAGGACCGTAACATCCCGATCTCCCGCAACGCCGGGCTGCGCGCGATCAGATCCCAGGCAAAACTATCGTGCGCTCTCAGAACGGCGCATTCGGCCGCAACGACCTTGTGCACCTGCGCAAAGTCATGAGCAAGATCAATGGCCACCTCCATTGGCACGACGGAGGCGACCAGCGCTTCACCCGCGTTCAGGCCCGCTTGCGGCGGCTTGGGTGCGGGCTCCCAGCCGAGTTGAAGCTCAGATTCACCTGTGATGCGGGCAAGATAGATCAGGAAAGCAGCTAGTACGCACTCCGTGCGATCGATCGGCAGCAATTCGACCAAAGCCTCAGGAGACAGCCAAGCGCTCGACTGCCATCGGGGCGACACTTCTGGCGAAAACGACACAAAGGGAAGCTGCAATGACTTGAACCGCTCAAGGCGCTGTCGCCAAAAGCTCTCCCGAGGCGCCAACATTTCATGGGCAACAGTCATGCGGGCGCAGCTCGTCGTCGCTTAGAAATAGCATTGCGAAAACTCCGGCTAGCGCACCTTCACGCCGACAACGTAGCGGTCCTCGCGTTTGGCTTTGATCGAAAGACTGAACGGCAACGTCGGGTCATCGAGGATTGATCCTGCGGAGAACGGCGCTTCGAACAATTCCCCGTAGTTGAAGTTCGCCGTCGTTTTGGCCGGCACGATTCCGACCGGGCTCTGTCCAGTCGGGATGACGGCATCAACGCTATAGACAAGGACACCGTCGCCGGTGGTTGTGCCATCGTGGCCTCGGATCGGCTGTGCAAGTTCGATCGCGTACACTTTCGATGGATTCAACGCACCGTCGGCTGGTACCACAATCATCGAGGTTCCTGTGCTGCCTGGCAATGGTGTGAGGACGGTCTCACACTCACCGTGCGCCAGGTACGCCTTGCGCTCGTCTGCAAGCCAGCCAAGTTTGTGGCGATGCCAGCCGATCAGCGAAGTCCCCCGAAAGATATCGCCCATGATGTCCCAGGAGCCGGTCGTAAATCGCGGTGGCTCGAAGTTATAGAGATCAGGCAACCCGAGGGTGTGGCACACCTCATGACACAGGTTCATGTGGTTGTTGGTATAGCTGTCCTTGCCGAAGGTCACGCCCCAACGAACCGGCCCCGTTGGAGTCATAGCTGCATTGATCGGCGTGGCGATAAATGTTGGTGAAATAGCAATCCCGTCGGTCTTCGCGCTAACGACAAGCAACAGGGGGTGGGTTCGGACATCGAGTTCTGGGAAAAGTGCTGCGGCGTCTGAGATATAGTCCTTCTGCTGCTGGAATGTGAAACGTTTGTTGGTGCCGGTGTAGCTGGTCGAGGGCTTCGGCATGCGCCGCCAGCCAGGAATTCTGGCAATCTCGAAGGTGAGGCGCCCGTACGATTGGTCCCTAAACCATTTCTCGGCCTTACCGTGTCCGGTGAGATGATCTCCTATCCCTTCCGTGTCGCTGACATCGCCGGGTGCGTCAGCGAAGTCTACAAACACCATCATCGCTCTCAGCGCCCCAATAGCTGGGAGGCTTCGAGGGTCAGTCTCTCCTTCGCTCAAATAGATATTCCACTTTCGGTCAAGAACCGGGATTCGGTCCGGCCCGGCGAATCGCGCCGGGCCTCCGGACATCACCGGAAGCCACGCTGAAACTCCAAGGGCTAACACATTACGACGCGTGATCTCTGACATGCTTGTCTCGAAGTCGCCTCCCGTCTGGGCCTGACATCGCCCAGACTTCATTTTGAACCTGTCGAAGGGTAGAGCGTCATCATGAGCACGCTGTTCTATGCAGCGCGGACGCGAGATTTGTCCGATCTCTCGCGATGAAGCTGCAACAAGCTGAGTGCTTGCGCGAGGAGGGATTATAGAAGTGAACCGAGCTCACGCTCCTCCCAATTATGGTAGGGAGCTGCGATCCGGCTTCCGATATTCTTCCATTTGGACCGATAAAACTTCTCATAACCGAAACCGCCGCAGCGGGTGGAGAATGACGGGTCGGTTTGAAGAATGGCGAGACGCTCTCGGAGCCGCCGTGGGACTTCGCCCAGGCGAGCGGAAGCAAGATGAGAGGTAAAGACCGGAGGGCGATCATGAATACACTGCTGGCAGGTCACGTGCGCGCGGGGGCATCTGATGTCCTGCTGAGCGGTCTGGATGCGAGCGAGGTCAAGCCACTACAAAATGGCAGCGATGACCTTACTTCGAGCGGTTGCGAAGGGAAGATCGCGGCGACTATTGTAGAGATCGTGTCTACGGTCCGATTGGTCCATGACACCGTCATGAGCTTGAGCTGTTAGCGCATCCGGCTCCTCGGCATATAGAGAGACCTAGGCGGAGGGCGAAGCTGAGTGGAACGACTATTGCAGTGGGCGTTATGTCGAGAAGATGCTCGCAGCCCGCCTCGACCCCGCCCCAGCATCTTGGAAAGCGTCCTTCTGCGCAGCTTGTCGCTACGGATTGGCCATCGCTCTACGTCTTCACCCCGCCTCAATGTGCAGGGTCAGCATCAATGCGACGAGCTGCAGGCCTCACGGAGGGAGAAGGACTGGCTCATCTTTCAAGGAATTGGGGTTAGGCAGAACGCAAAGCACCGTGAGGTTCATAGATCGGCCAACATCTGCAATAAGAGAGTACCGGTCGAGGCAAGAGCCTCGGGCTTACGTGCAAATTGAACTGTGGAGACGTGGGGTTGCGAACAAATTTTTCGCGTATCAATCAGGATAAAGCTGTCTTCGATGACATCTATGCTTCGGATGATCCAAGAGCGTATTTCTCCGTCCTGGGAGGCCTGGATTACATGATCCCGGATGTGGCTGAGCCGGTCGTGCGTCAGATTCTGGCAGCGAAAGCTTCGGCAACCAGCGTTAAGCCGATCGTGCTTGATGTCGGCTGTTCATACGGCATCAACGCGGCGGTGCATCGGTTTCCACTGACCTTCGGCGGCTTGCGTCACCGCTATGCCCGGCGCGAGATGAGGGCGATCAGTTCCGAGACACTGGTGCGCCTCGATCGCAATTTTTATTCGGCTTGGCCTGACGTTGGACTTGCGCGGTTTATCGGTCTCGATGTATCGGCACCGGCCGTCAGTTATGCAACGGGCGTTGGCCTCCTTGAGCAAGGTGTTGTCGCCGACCTTGAAAAGGAACCGCTTTCGACCGAAAGCGCGCGTATTCTCCGCTCCATCGATGTCATCATGTCAACGGGCTGCATCGGCTACGTCACCGAGAAGACGTTCAGCAAAGTTCTCGATGCGACAGAGAAACGTCCATGGATCATCTCTTTCGTGCTGCGGATGTTTCCTTTTGATTCCTTGGCTGCGACGTTCGCGAAGCGTGGTCTTGTGACGGAACGCCTTACTGGCGCGACATTTATTCAACGTCGATTTCGCGATGCTGAGGAATTTGAAAGGACTTTGGCCACGTTGGCGGCTCTTGGCATCGATGCGACCGGACTGGAATCGGAAGGTCTGTTCCACGCCGATCTGATCTTGTCCCGCCCTGAATCGGATGCACGCGCCGCTCCTCTGGAAGACATTGTCACCGTCGCCAGCGGTCGAGGTCGGCCAATCGGGCCGCGTTACGTTCACGTTGGAGGTGACGAGGGCTTGCAGATCGCACTCGAGCCTTGAGACGTTCCTATTTGCGAGGATAGCCGCGCGTGCGCCCCGGAACGGCGTACCGAAGTGGATCATGCTCCCATCTGTTCGAGGTTGGAGCATGATGAGGCCTGACTGTGCGGCTGCGACAAGCGTTTTCACCATGCACGGCGGTACCGGGTCCGGGCGGTAGGCGCGCATCGAGCAGCGCGCGAGGAGACTGGCCTGCACCCTGTCCAGGCCTCGCTGTGATTTCGGGCTCATTTTGCGATTGAGGCGTATGGCGAGACCCAAGACGCCTTCATTCGCCCGGCGCCTGCAAGGGCGCTCTCGCTCTGCATATCCCATGAGCTCGCGGTAACGGCGAGTGCGGACCGCCTCGAGCATTGGCAGGTACTTTGTTTGGCACAGACCCTTCTGGCAGCGTGGCGGTCTCGACCTATTCTCACGAGCGGCTCTCAAGGGGCTTGAATCGCACGTAACGTGAGTTTGTATCATCATACGGGTAAGGCGTCGGACCACGTCCGACCGTCGGTCACTTCCTGGCATATGATGAGAATAGTGAACCTCACAGACTCTCGAACCTGCATCGCGACACTCTGTTCTCATGCCCGTGCACTTCCCACACGGCCAAGCGGTCACCACGCGCGGACCGCCGGTCCGACGGCCGCTCGGGCATCTGAAATCGGAGCCCGGCATTCTCGCATCGCGGCGGGGCTTGAACGCAAGCTCGCCCATCGGACGATTTCCGATCCGAGGACGCAACATCGGAAGCACGCCAACCGCTCGTGCAGCGAAGAACGACTCGGCGTCTCTTACGCGCTGGGGTCGTTTCCAACAGCATGAACAATATCGTAACTCACACCGACAGAGGATAGCTATTGAACCACAAGCAGCGAACCACCGGATCGTCGCGCCCCAGAGCGCATCGCTATACGATTGTTCTCTTTGGCGTTGCGATGACGACAGCTTTGTGCTGCGGAAGTGCAGGTGCGCGAGATCGGCCGGTCCCAGCGGAGGCGCGACAGGCGTGCACACCGGATGCGTTTCGCCTCTGCGGCGCCCACATACCTGATGAGGACGCCGTCGCGGCCTGTCTCAAAGCCAATATCCACCGCTTGAGCGTGCAATGTCGCCAAATCATCTCAGTTCGGGATGCTGCCACAGGAAATGGCGGCCCGAGATGAGGTATGCGCGACAGCTGGTTTCGCTTGATCGTATTCGTGCCGCGGCACCTGCGCGTGCCGCCGCCTTAGACCGATCCGATCAACGGTTGTGACACGTGACGCGGGACTGACAGGACGATTCGTCCCGCCCAAGCCCAACGTCTGTGGTCGGGCACACCATGCAGCGGGAGGTACGGACATGCACGAACTGCCTTTTGACACGGTTCTGATCGCCAATAGGGGGGAGATCGCCGTTCGTATCATCAAGACCCTTCGCAAGCTGGGGCTTCGTTCTGCGATCGTCTACCACGACATTGATGCCGGCACGCTTGCGGTCTCCATGGCCGATGCAGCCATCGCGATCGACGGACGCACGCCGACTTCTGCCTATCTCGACATCCCGCAGATTATCGCCGCCGCCCGAAAAGCGAACGCTGGTGCACTGCACCCAGGCTATGGATTTCTATCAGAGAACGCGGAGTTCGCCAGGGCCGTTACAAGCGCGGGCATCACGTTCATCGGACCTGCCCCCGAAAGCATCGAACTGATGGGCGACAAAATCCGGGCTCGGAACTTCGTAGAGCGGCACGGGTTTCCAGTCGCTCCTTGCGCCATCGAGGAAGATGATCCAACGACCTTTGTGCGCAGAGCCCGAGCCATGGGCCCTCCTTTGGTCGTAAAGCCTTCCGCGGCCGGCGGCGGCAAGGGCATGCAGATTGTGCGCGACATCGGCGTCCTGGAGGACGCAATTGCGCAGGCGAGCAGCGAGGCGCAGCGCTACTTCGCAGATGGGCGGCTTTACGTCGAACGATATATCGAAAGCCCGCGTCATATCGAAGTCCAGGTGCTGGGCGACGCCTTCGGAAACGTTACTCATCTGTTCGAGCGGGAGTGTTCGATCCAGCGTCGGTTCCAGAAGGTCATCGAAGAGGCGCCCGCGCCGGGGCTGTCGTCGGAGTTGCGTCAACGGATCTGCGATACCGCCGTCGGCATCGCCCGTGCTGCCAACTATCACAGTGCAGGCACAGTCGAATTCATCCTTGGCGGAGGAGAGTTCCATTTTCTGGAAATGAACACACGTTTGCAAGTTGAGCATCCCGTGACCGAGATGATCACCGGCGTTGATCTTGTTGCCGAACAGATCCACATCGCCGCGGGCCGCCCAATCAGATTGGCACAGTCCGACATTGTGCCGAGCGGACATGCGATCGAAGCCAGGTTGTGTGCCGAAGCGCCGGAGCGCGGATACGCGCCAACAACAGGTAAGGTGCTTGTGCTCGACTACCCCGACGGCGACGGTATACGCATCGACAGCGGCCTTTCGCGAGGTCAGAAGGTCACGACAGCATTCGACCCGTTGCTCGCCAAGATCATCGTGCATTCCCCCTCCCGTATCGAGACTGCGCAAAAGGCGCATCGGGCGATGCGGGACTTGGTGTTTCTCGGCTGCGCAACCAACGCAAGCTTCCTTGCCCGAATCCTTGCGGACGACGGATTTTTGCATGGACACATTCACACGGGTTATCTTGAGGAACATCCGCATATCGTCGCAGGCGACCCCCAGGCCGACTTGTCGGCCTTCCTGGTAGCAGGCGCCCTCCTGACCGGACCGGTCCGCGAATCGGCAGATGCCGTGTCCGACCTTCACGCGGCGCTGGGCAGCTGGAGAAACTAACGTGAATCACTCTTTTGAGGTCGATGGCGTCGAATATCAGCTATGGCTGTCACGATGCCGAGAGGACTACCGTCTCTGCTTGCATGACAGGGTGATTGCCCCGGTCGCGTTCTCCCATCGCGGTGACGGCTGCGGTGTTGTCATTATTGCGGGTGAAAGCCAGCCCGTCAGGTTCGCCATTGATGGCGAAACCATTCACGTGCACATGAGTGGCGAAACGCGCAGTTTGCATTACCGCGACCCATTGCGAACGCTTGCTACGTCGAAGCAGGAGGTAAGCCAAGCCGTCGCTCGCGCGCCAATGCCGGGCGTCGTCATTGGCGCCCGGGTTTCGCCTGGTCAGGCCGTTTTTGCCGGGACGGCCCTGATGACGATCGAGAGCATGAAGTTGGAGACCGTCATACGTTCGCCGCAAGATGGCATTGTCGGGCGTATTCACTTCAAGGAGGGCGAGAGCTTTGAGCAGGATGCTGTACTGGTTACGCTCCTAGAGGAGCGGCCCTGAAATGCAGCAGCTCTCGTCTCTGGTGGATGTCAATTCGGAAGACTATCGGCTCAACGAAGTTCATAACAGGCGACTTGCAAAAGAATTGGAGGAGCGCCAGCATGCCGCCCGCTTCGCGCGTCCGGTGCGGGATCTTGAGCGTCTCAAGCGGCAAAACAAGCTGTTTGTGCGTGATCGGATCGAGGCTTTGCTTGACCCAGAAACCCCGTTCCTCGAGCTTTCGACGCTGGCGGCTAACAAAGCCTATGATAGCGAGGTGCCCGGCGCCGCTCAGGTCGTTGGAATCGGCATTGTCGCGGGTAGAGAGGTCGTCATCCACGCAGATGACGCTAGCGTCAAGGGCGGGGCGTGGTATCCGCTATCGGTCAAGAAGATCGTGCGGGCCTTGGACATCGCGATCGAGAATTGCCTGCCGGTCGTTCATTTGTGCGACTGTGCCGGCGGGTTCTTGCCCTTACAGGCGGAGTTCTTTGCTGATCGCTATCACGCGGGTCGAATCTTGCGCAATCAGTCCATCCTTTCGAAGATGGGAGTACCGCAGGTCGGTATAGCCATGGGCCATTGCAGCGCCGGCGGCGCATACGTCCCGGCGCTTAGCGACTACAACATCATTGTTGAGGGCACGGGAGCGATCTTTCTGGGCGGTCCTCCGGTCGTCAAAGCTGCCACCGGTGCAGAGATTTCCGCCGAAGAACTCGGCGGCGCTCACGTGCATACCAGCGTATCGGGGACGAGCGACTATCTTGCAAATTCGGAGCTGCATGCGATTGCAATTGCCCGAGATATCGTCGCTCGCTTCAGTGATCCTGTAAAAGCCCCGATCAACCGGGCCGCTCCGGAGCCGCCCGCCTATAGTGCATCCGAACTGTACGGTATTCTTCCGAGGGATCCTCGGACGCAATTCGACATGCGGGAGATCATTGCCCGTCTGGTTGATGGCAGCCGGTTCCACGAATATAAGTCACGTTATGGTGAGACTCTTGTGTGCGGCTTCGCGCGTCTGCATGGCTATCAGGTTGGTATTCTTGCAAACAACGGTGTGCTCTTGAGCGAAAGCGCACTGAAAGGCGCTCACTTCATCCAACTGTGCGACAAGTCGCGAACACCTCTGCTCTTTTTGCAGAATACGACCGGCTTTATGGTGGGCCGCGACTACGAACGGCGTGGCATAACCAAGGACGGCGCCAAGCTTATCATGGCTGTCTCCGGGGCGTCGCTGCCAAAATTCACAATCGTCTGTAACGCCTCCCACGGGGCTGGAACCTACGCCATGGCGGGACGGGCTTTCGATCCGCGTTTTGTGTTCACGTGGCCGCAGTCTCAGATTTCGGCGATGGGCGCCGAGCAGGCAGCGGGCGTGCTCACACATGTCAAGGCAAGACAGCTGGCCCGTCACGATGGGCACCTCTCCACGGAGGAGTTGACAGCCATTCGCCAGCCGATTCTGGAAGAATATCGGGAGCGGTCGAGCGCGTACTATGCGACATCCGAGTTGTGGGATGACGGCATTCTTGATCCGGTCGATACCAGAAACGCGCTTGCAATCGTTCTGAGTGCCTCGCTCAACAGCCCAATCACCTCGCCGCATTACGGCGTGCTCCGAATGTGACGTCCAGCCGATTTGGGTAGGTTGCGAGCACGAGAGACGACTCGCAAAGGCGCCGCGCCCCGATGAAATTGCCAAAGCGCCTCTGCCGCGAGTAGGTCAAGAGAGCCGGTCGTCGTCTGTGCATCTGTTGGTGGAGTGACGGTGATCACCGATTCGGTTACCGCGTTCTTGCTGAAAATCCCGCTCATTGCACGAGATGTTCGTTCCGCCGATCGGCAGATCAAGCTCGCGGATTTCGATCTATTCGCCCCCTTCGTAGAACAGCTCGAGGGGCAGGCCGACCAGCGATTTGCCGATCCAGTCCCGGGCAATGATGTTCGAGGGTCCCATCGCGATGGCTGCGCGCGCGTCGCGGAACGCGCGCTCGATCGGCCCACGGTGATAGCCGTAGCCACCCGTCACTGTCAGTGCCGTCGCAGCGACTTTGTTCGCGACTTCGGCGGCATGGACCTTGAACTCGGTCAGCGGGATCAGGATTTCACTCTGTGGCTTGCCAGCGCGCCACAGCGCGTCAAGCCTTGCGGCCAGTTCGAGACGCCACGGCCGCAGCGTCTCGACAAGCACCTTGGCCGCACCGAGCTCCTGACGAATGGCTTGGTAGTCCGAGAGACTCTTGTTCCGGTCCTTATGCACGAAGCTCGTGGTGTGCGCGACCGCCGCGCTCAAGGCGCCGCGGGCCACCCCTTCCCAGACCGCGCCGAGCCCGATCAGATAGACCGGTGATACGCCGTTATAGATGATTTCCTTGCCCTGCCCTTCGGCGCCGAGCCGATCCCGTCGCGGTACCCGCACGTTCGTGTAGCGGATGGGGCCCGAGTGATTGCCACGCACGCCGAGGGCATCCCAAGGCTTCGCTTCTATACCCGGAGACTTGCCGTCAACAATGAAGAAGACGATATCGGCCTGGTCCTTGGCGCCGGGCGTGCGCGTCTGCACCACATAGAAGTCGGCCTGACCGGAACTCGTTGTGAAGGATTTCTCGGCATTGACCCGATAGTCCTCACCATCACGCGAGGCCTCAGACAAATTATACCACCAGTGTCCGCCGGTGGCGCGTTCACTGGTCGAATAGGTGCCAAGCAGGCCGCCATTGCGGGTCTTGAGCCAGCGCTCCTTCTGATCATCGCTGCCAAACAGATTGATGGTCTGCGCCGCACCGACATGCATGATATAGACGAGGCCGGTCGACGCGTCGGCTTGACCGATGCGGTAAGCGGCTTCCGCAAAATCGACATGACCAAGCCCAAGTCCGCCAAACCGCGGCTCGTTCAGCACGCCGGTCCAACCAGCCTCCGCCAACGCCGTTAGATTCTCCCTGGGAAAGCGGCTTTCCAGATCATTACGATCGGCGTTGGCCTTTACGGTCGCATTGATCGCGGCATCCAGCCGGGAATAGACGTCCTGATCGATCTTGCGCGCCAGATTTTCGTTAGCCATGTCCTTGTCCCCTGTGTTGATCAATGTCCAGCAATGGCGCTGATGAGCGGTTTCCCGCCGACATCCGTTTGCTGTGACCGGCCGAGGTAAAGTGCCTTGATGTCATCGCGGTTGCGCAACGCGACGGATGCTCCGGACAGCACGCTGCGGCCGTTCTCAAGGACGACCGCATGATCGGAAAAGCGCAGCGCGACCGTCGAATTCTGTTCCGCGACGAGGATCGAGAGACCCTGCTCGCGGTTGAGCTGCTTCAGCGCATGGAAAATGCCTTCGACCACGAGTGGCGCGAGCCCCATCGACGGCTCGTCGAGCACCAGCAATCGCGGCCGCGACATCAGCGCGCGGCCGATCGCGGTCATCTGCTGCTCGCCACCCGAGGTGAGCCCGGAGATTGTCTTGCGATGGTCCTTCAACCGCGGAAAGAGCTTGTAGATGTCGTCGAGACCGGCGCGGATCTCGCGAGATTTTGCGTCGCGGCCGATCGCGCCAGTGATCAGATTCTCTTCCACCGTTAGCGATGGGAAGCAATGCCGGCCTTCAAGGACCGGAACAATCCCGGCGCGGACCAGCTTCGCAGGCGATGCGGATGCAATGTCGCGACCCTGAAAAACAATGCGTCCGGCGGCCACCTGGCCCCGCCGCGCCGGCAGCAGCGCCGAGACTGCCTGCAGCGTCGTCGACTTGCCGGCGCCATTTGCGCCGAGCACGGCAACGATCTCGCCGGGCCGAACCGCGAACGATACGTCATTCACGGCACGAATGGCGCGATTGTAGGTTGCGGCCAATCGCTCGACTGAAAGCAGAACGTCACTCATGCCTGACCCATTGATCTGAACCTGCGGGAGCCTCTGCTCCCGTAGGTATTGAGCGTCGCGTTGACGCTACTGGCCCACCGGATCGTCACCGGAGGTACGGATCTTGATGGCGTGCTCCTTCGCATAGGCCGTCGACGATTTCTCGATGATCGGGCGGAGGAACGCCCAGTCGGGCGCGATCCAGTCCGAGACGACCTTCCATTTGCTGCCGTCCCACTGCTGGAAGGTGACACGGCCGTCGCCTTCATGATTGTCCCAGGTGACGTTGATCGAGTGGAACAGGCCCTTCGCGCCCAGCGCCTCGACCCGCGCCGGATCGAGTTGCAGGTGCTCAAAGCCCCAACGGACCTCGTCACCGGTCAAGGTACGCTTACCGAACCTTGCCTGGGCAATCCGGACCGCTTCGACGTTGAGGATGCCGTTCACGATCCCAAGGTTGTGATAGACACTGCCGATCCGCTTCTTATCGTCGAGATTGCCCTTGTTCGCGCCATAGACGGTCTTGATCACCTCCTGCAGCACCGGATATTCGGCGCCAGAGGCCTGGGTCGTGATCGCGATGTAGCCTTTGGCCGCATCGCCGGCGGGAATGACGTCCTCCTCGGAATTGGACCAGACATTGCCGATGATATGATCGGCAGGGAAGCCGACCTTCTGCGCGGTTTTCAGGGCGACCGGGTTCATCACGCCCCAGCCGCGCAGCACCACATAATCCGGCTTCGCCCGACGGATCGAGAGCCATTGCGATTGCTGCTCATTGCCCGGATGCGGCACCTCGATCTGCTCGAGGCCAAACCCGTATTTGTCCGCCAGCAGCTTGTAGATCGGAATCGTCTCCTTGCCGTAGGGCGAACCATGATAGAGCACGGCAATCTTCTTGCCCTTCAGCTTGTCCGGACCGCCCTCTCTTGAGGCAATGTAGTTCACGATGCCGGAGGTCTCGCTGTAGGGATTGAGCAGCAGCGGAAACACGTAAGGGAATATACGGCCATCGGTCGAATCGGTACGACCGTGATTGATGGTGATCAGCGGCACCTTGTCCTTGGTGATGCGGTCGATCATGGCATAGGCAATGCCGACCGACAGCGGGTTCCAGGCTGCGATTCCTGGGCGGCTCTTCAGCCGCTCATAGACTTCGATGCCACGCTCGACCTCGTACTGGGTCTCGCCTTCATCCCAGGTCAGCTTCACGCCGTTGACGCCACCATCCCGGGTGTTGACCAGATTGAGATAGTCGATGAAGCCCCCGAAGAACCCGGTGCCGCCCGCGGCATAGGGGCCAACGCGATAGCTCTGGAGCGGGAAAAACTGTTCGTCGGCGTGCGCCGCCAACGTACCGGTTAGACCGACGACGAGCGCCGCGCCCACCGTCACCTTCAAACGTCTCAACATGTTCATTGCAAGCTCCTTTTGATGAAGTCCATCTCAACTCGGGATCGCTGGGCGATTCGCGGGCCGAACGGCGGACCAGGCACGGTCCCACAGGGCGATCAACCCGCGGGGCTCAGCGATCAGAAACACAATGATGAGCGCACCGATGATGATACGCTGGCTCATCTCCAGGACACCGGAATCGAACACGCTGCCGAACAAGGCGGCGCCGATCCGCGACAGCAAAAGCGGGAACACGACGATGAAGGCCGCGCCGGCGAAAGAGCCGCGCAGCGAGGCCAAGCCGCCGATGATGATGATGAACAGGATCTGGAACGAGCGATCGAGATTGAAGCCGGCCGGCTCGACCGTGCGCAAATACGCAAACGCCCAGAGCACGCCGGCGACGCCGATGAGGAAGGACGAGGTCGCGAAGGCGAGTAGCTTGGTGCGCAGCAGCGGCACGCCGATCACCTTTGCCGCGATCTCGTGGTCGCGCACCGCGACGAAGTTGCGGCCGGACTGGGAGCGTACAAGTCGCAGGGTCAACAGCGTCAAGACGACCACGATCGTCAGCGAGAAGACGTAGCGTTCGGCGGCGCTGGTAAACGTGATGCTGCCAATCTTGAGAACCGGCGCGTCGATCACCCCGGACGGATTGTCGTTGGAGAACCAGCCGAACTTGGTGAGCGCCCACTGCACGAAGAATTGCGCGGCGAGCGTCGATACCGCGAGATAGAAGCCACGCAGCCGCAGGCTCGGCAGCCCGAAAAGGATGCCGATTGCCGCCGCAATGCCGCCGGCCAGCACCAGATCGACGAGCAGCGGCAAGGCCGGGACGCGAAGATGGAGGTTGTAGGCGGCATACGCGCCGACAGCGAGGAAGGCCGCCGAACCAAGCGAAACCTGCCCCGCATAGCCGGTGAGGACGTTGAGCCCGACCGCGGCAAGCGCCAGCGCCAGGAACGGCGTGAGCACGGCATCCAGCACATAGTCCGATCCCGCAAGCGGAACGACGCCGTAGGCGGCCAAGATCGCGATGCCGATCCACAGCGTCTTGGCCGAAGGCCAGCGCAGTCTGGCGGGTGTAAGAGCGGTCATAGCCTACACCCTTTCCACCAGCTTCTGGCCGAACAGGCCAGATGGCCGGATCAGCAAGAGTGCGAGTGCCACGACATAGGCCGCCCACGCCTCGATGCCGCCGCCAAAGAACGGCCCGACATAGACCTCTGCCAGTTTTTCGATGGCGCCGACCAGGAGACCGCCGACGATTGCACCGGCGATCGAATCGAACCCGCCGAGCACCAGCACTGGCAGCGCTTTCAACACGACGAGCGACAGCGAGAACTGCACGCCGAGCCGTGCGCCCCACATGAGGCCGCCGACGAGAGCAACGATTCCGGCCACCGTCCAGACCGCGGCCCACACCCGCGGCAGCCGCAGGCCCACCGCAAGGGCGGCAAATTGATCATCGGCTACGGCACGAAACGACAGCCCGGTGCGGGTATAGCGAAAGAACAGCGCAAACAGCGCAACCAGGCTGCCCGCGACGGCCGCCGCAAACAGGTCGAACTGACTGATCAGCACGCCCGCCACTTCGAACGGCGTGTCGCTGATGCCGATGTCGAGACCATGCACCTGCGTGCCCCACAGAAGCTGCGCAGCGCCCTCGATCACGTAGGAGAGTCCGAGCGTCGCCATGAACAACGTAATCGGTGGCTGGTTGACCAGTGGCCGCAGCACCGCCCGCTCAATGACGATGCCTAACACGATCATGATCGCCAGCGTTGCCGCCAGCGCCGCGGCAAACGGTGTACCTCGCTCGACCAGGCTAACAAAGGTCAGCGCCGCAAACAGCAGCATCGCGCCTTGCGCGAAGTTGAGCACGCCGGAGGTCTTGTAGATCAGCACGAACCCGATCGCCACCAGCGAGTACATCACCCCCGAAAGCAGGCCGCCAATCAGAACCTCGATCAGAAATTGATAATCGAACATCAGATCGCAAGCTCCGTATCGTCCTCATGCGCGACGCCGAGATAGGCATCGATCACTGCTGGGTCGGCACGGACCTGGTCGGGCGTGCCGTCGGCGATCTTTCGTCCGTAATCGAGCACGGCCACGCGGTCGGACAGCCCCATCACGACGCCGATGTCGTGCTCGATCAGGACGATGGTGGCGCCGAAGCTGTCGCGGGCGTTGCGCACATGCTGCGACAACTCCTGTTTCTCCGTGACCGTCACGCCGGCGAATGGCTCGTCCAGCAACAGGAGCTTCGGTCGGGCAACCAGTGCCCGCGCCAGTTCGACCCGCTTCTGGAGCCCGTAAGGCAGCGTTCCGGCCATGCGATCTTGAACCTCGGAGAGGTGCAGGAAAGAGATCACCTCTTCCGCAGCCGCGCGATTCTCTGCCTCGATCCGCCGCGCCAATGGTGAGCCGACGATCTGCCGCAGAAAGCCGGCGCGCACGCGATGCGCCAGCCCCATCAGCACATTGTCGAAAGCGGAAAGCCCCTTGAACAGGGCAAGGTTCTGAAACGTCCGGGCCACGCCATGCGCGGCAAGCTTCGACGTCGGCACTTCGCGAAATGAGCGATCGCCGAACCACACCTCGCCCTGATCGGGTCGATAAACCCCGCTGACGATGTTGAGCAGCGAGCTCTTACCGGCGCCGTTCGGCCCGATCACCGCCCGGATTTCGCCCTCGGCGACGTGCAGATCGACATCGCGAAGCGCCGCGACCCCGCCGAATGTCAACGAAATATTCGCAAGTCCGAGGACCGGCCGCGCGAGCGTTTGGCCGGCCGGCTCGGTGCGGCTCGGTATCGCCTCACCCCGTTCTGCACTCGACCCACGCACGTCTCCATCCGGAGGCAGCTCCTCCAGCCGAAGTACGCCGGCTCCTGTCGCAATCCCCGCCACCTGGCTGCCTTTCCTTGCGCCTATTCAGCAGCCT
The DNA here is from genome assembly GCF_054863005.1 of Bradyrhizobium sp. 25ACV. Lineage (NCBI taxonomy): Bacteria > Pseudomonadati > Pseudomonadota > Alphaproteobacteria > Hyphomicrobiales > Nitrobacteraceae > Bradyrhizobium > Bradyrhizobium sp. 25ACV. The sequence goes on along the minus strand of NZ_JAVAYO010000002.1, from coordinate 555,391 downwards.
GAACGTGTGCGGGCACTCTCGCCTCGAGCTCGCGGACCAGCGGGATCACATGCTTGCCGAAATATTCGACCTCTTCCTGGAAATGCAGGAACCCCAGCAGAATCAGATCAGCGCCCGCGCGTTTGAGCTCGATGATGCGTTCGGCGACCTGCTGCGGCGTGCCGATCAGATTCGAGCGGAAGCCGTCGTTGTACTGGACGAGATCCTGGAAGGTGGATTTGGCCCAATTGCCCTCACGCTCGGGGCTGGCATTGCCGGCATTCTGGACCTCATGGTGGAAGCCACGCACGGCATCCGGGATCGCTTTGTCGAGAATTTCCTGCAGGACGTCCCTGGCTTCCTTTTCGGTTTGCCGGACGATGCCGAACGCGTTGATGCCGATCTTGGTTCGCCAGTTCTTGCCGAACGCCTTTTCCTTGCTTCTGATGTCGTCGACTTGCGTCTTCAGACCGTCTGGGGTGTTACCGTTGGTGAAATACCAGTCGGAGACGCGGGCGGCCATGTCGCGGGCAGCGCGCGAGGAACCGCCCTGGAAAATCTCCGGCAGCGGGTCGAGCGGCTTCGGCTTCACGGAGTAGTCGCGAAATCGGTAGAAGTCGCCGTTGATGGTGAAGCTCTCCTCGTTCCAGATCCCACGCAGCGCGTTGATGAACTCTTCCGAGCGGCGGTAGCGCTCGTCATGATCCAGCCAGGGTTCGCCGATCGCATGGAATTCACCGCGGAACCAGCCCGAGACGATATTGACCGCGACCCGGGCATTGGTCAGGTGGCTGATCGTCGCAATCTGCTTTGCGGCCAGCGCCGGATTCCATGGGCCGGGAAGGATGGCGGCGATGACGTTGAGCTTTTCGGTGGCTGCGAGAAGTGCGTGCGAGAAGCTGACGGATTCGTGCTGCTTGTCGGCACCATAGCCTGCGGTGAAGCGGATCTGGCTCAACGCGTAGTCGAAGCCGGCCTCCTCGGCGATCTGGGCCAGTTTGCGATTGTAATCGACTTCCCAACTGGTGCGCTGTTCGATCGAGGAAATGACGAGGCCGCCCGACACGTTCGGCACCCAATAGGCGAATTTGATGGCATTGCTGTTCGTGGTCATGCTGTCACCTCACGTGATTGGCTTGTGATCGGCGAACGGCGGGTTAAAGCAGGCAGCACAGTGCATTCACGCCGCTCGGGACAAGCGAGTGCATACCCAATTCAATCCGACGCTAAGCTAGAAGTCGTAGAATTCTTGGCGATCTGCGGTGCAGGTGCCATTGACGCAGGACGGCCTCATCAACAGAGCGGCGCGCCCACCATAAGACGCGAAGTCCTCCGCGTGGCGGAACGTTCGGCCTCCTCGACGAGATCATTGCAAACCATCAGCGCTTCCCTCTCTCAAGCACCATTGATTGACGGTCGATAGTCCCAGAGAACCCATGAGCGCGCGAGTCTAAGACCAACTCTTTTTTGAGGTATCCGAGAAACTCATTTTTTTAGATTCGCAACAAGCGGCTTGTTTGTTGCTCCACGACCAAGACTCGCGTCGCACAATCACCGATGCCGACATTCCCTGGTCGCGACCGTCTGAAGCGGACGACTCCCGCGTTGGGAGCGCAACCATTCATCTTCAAGCGGTCAGCGTTGCCTCCAACCGTTTTGCGGTGCCTTCACCTGGCCCTGACCCGCGCGGACGGCCGACGCCGCGCCCCTCAGCCGTGGGAGCGCGATCGCTCAACGGTCCCACCGCTCCCACACAAGCTGAAACGTCTGTCTGCCTTGGGCTTTATGGCGCTTGATTGCCGGCGCCGCGGCGTTGCTCGACAAGTGCCCTCGCCGCGCGTTCCGCAGCGCGGGCGGAGCCGAAATGACCGCCGTCGAGGCTGTCAAAGACCCGCTCCGATGAGAAGAAGCGATAGCCGCGTCCGTCGCTGACGACGATACCAGCGGTTCGATCGAATACTTCGATGACATAGGCTTGGGACATGTCTGCTCGATCGCCGGCCTCTGGCGCTCCTGCCTGATTGTTGATCAATTCGGTTTTGTTGGTACGATCAACTACAGACGCCAGTCGCAGCCGAGACGGCGCGATGTGGCATGCGGCTTCGCATGTCGAACATCAACCTTCCGTCGCATTGCGGCGACCCTGAGCCGCACGATCTGCTGCTGACGACTATCCGGCAGAACAGCACGATGGTCAATGAAATGGCTATCCAAAGTTGATGAATTGGCGCGGTGCCGCATTCATCTCAGACTAGAAATGAGCAAAGTTCTAGCGACGCCGGCTGCAGAAGGTCGTTGCGGCGCGACGCCTCCTGACCGACGCTGGCTCAACGCGCGGCCCCCAAGCCCCGCATTTGCACTCGGGCACATAGATCATTACGCGTCTCCAAACCTGCAAGCATCGACACTATGTTGCTGAAATGAATTGTCCAGTCTCGCGTTTTTCGAGAGAATTGCTTTTCTGCCAGTCTAAGCGCCCTCACACGCACAAGATTGAATTGGTTCCCGTCGAGACCGACGGTGACGCCGCAACGTTTCGTCCGTTCGACCGAAATCGGCCCACAGTGTCGACGAGGTCATCACCGTGACGACGACGTCGCCCGCGACGGTATGTGACTTCGATCGACCGCTGGCGCCGGATTGCGGCGCGGCCCGCGCAAAGCAGTGACGTGTCCGTCATGAGCTCGTGTGCTTCATCCCGATCGTGCCGTTGCACGACGCTCCCGGATCGGGACAACATCGTCTCCCGGCCGCCCGGCAAATATCTGCCGGCGGCAACGCGCCACCCCATCGCGCAAACAGCCGTCGTGAATCATTTGGATGCGTACCTCCCTGCCGACGCGGGGCAGATCGGCAAGCTGTCCATGGTGGCGAGCATTGATTCGGCGCGAACGCATCCCGCACAACGGGCAGTTGGCCGCCGCCATCTCCGAACGCGCTGTCAGAATTATCTGCGTCGGTCGACTGGCTTAGGCTGTCAAACGCAAACCCACGAGGCACAAGTGACGAAGCTCGGAAGCCAGTTCGCATGGCGTTGATACCTATGGAGAACCCGAGGTCGCCGGCGACACTCGTCGGAGTCGCACAAGGCCTCCGCGCTCCAATGCCGATATGTGTATGATGTGCTCACCTCGGTTGGCTAAACCCCGTTCGCCCGGCCGCCCTCACACAGCTCGTCCATCACGAAATTGCGCAGAGAGTCCTTCCGCGTGCGGGTGCCGGTGGATGCTGACAGATCCATACAAAATCACGCGCTTGCCCGAGCTGGGCCGGCGACACCAGATGACGATGGCTGCTGCCGCCGGCTTCACGGCGCGGCTTTGTTGCAGCCACTCTACTCACGGCAGAATGGCATGCGGTCCAGCGGGATCATCTGAAGGCGCTTGTATCGCACGTGACGTCAGGTTGTAGGCTGCCAATTCGAGTAGGCGACTTCCTTCGTCCTCCGGATAGGTTTTACACGAGCGTGACAGAGGCCTCTGTGGATATGCTTGATGTCATCGGCATCGGGATCGGCCCATTCAACCTCAGCCTGGCGGCACTGATTGAACCTACCCCGCTACGCGCGCTCTTTTTAGAGAAACGCGAGGGATTTTGTTGGCATCCGGGACTGGCGCTGCCGAACAGCAGGCTACAAGTGTCGCCACTTAAGGATTGCGTGACCCTGGTAGACCCTACCAGCCCCTATTCTTTCCTCAACTACCTTGCACTGCACGGGCGGCTGTACAGCTTCGTCAACAGACGCGACGCCTCAACCTCGCGGCGGGAATTTACCGACTATTACCAGTGGGTCGCACGACGGCTCAAGACGCTCCGCTTTGGCGAAGAGGTGGTCGACGTAGCGCCCTTCAGGGACGGCTACCGCGTCAACACGAGCACAACCACATACCTCGCGCGCGCTGTGGTGATAGGAATTGGCGTAGAGCCGAAGATTCCCGCGTGTGCTAGGCCCCTGATCGGCAACGCCGTCTATCATGCGGCCGAGTATCTCGAGCGCGATCCACCTGACGTCGGCGAGCATGTGCTCGTGGTGGGAGGTGGTCAGAGCGGTGCTGAGATTGTTGAGCACATGCTTAGTCGTCCCGTAGCGGCCCGGATTACGTGGGTGACGTCGCGGACAAACCTGTTTGCAATGGACGACAACAGTTTCGTTAACGAGGCTTACATGCCGGGGTACAGCCGGCGTTTTCACGCTCTCCCGCTCCAGCAACGTCGTGCCATCGTGGAGCAAGAGAAGCTGACAAGCGACGGCATTTCCGTCGAGTTGTGCAATCGCCTCTATGACCTGTTGTACGAACGCGGCGTTGAGGGCACGCTGGACGACAGTTTTCGTTTGTTGTCCAACGTTGTCCTAACGGACATCACGTCCCACAACAAACGTTGGCAAGTCGATCTGAGTGAGATCGCGGCGCAGCGAAATCACAGCATCCTGGTTGATCGCATAGTGCTCGCCACAGGCTTCCAGCCGCGCACCCCGCCCTTTTTGCAAACGCTCCTCCGGGGCGCGCGTACGGAGGATAGCCTGCCTGTCGTCGGCCCGGACTACGCCGTCCGGTTCGATCAACACATGCCAGGGCCGGTATATCTGCAGAACCAAAGCCGCCTGCAGCATGGGCTGCAGAGCGTCAATTTATCACTGGTCGCATACCGCAGCAGCCTCATTATCAATAGCCTGCTCGGACAACCGTTCTATCTCGATACGTCAGATCGGCAGATCCTGGACGGTCATGACACATCAGACATGCCCGAACCATGTAGTCGAGATGCGATGCCGTCCACGCAACCCATGGCCGCAATCACATGAGCCGAGCGTCGTTCTCCCCCGTACACGGCTGTCGTGTTGATGCGTCCGCTGTAGCTGCGGACGAGCTATCTGTCAGGCTACATCACCGCGCCTTTGGACCATTTCTGGTCGCATCGATTGTTATTGCAGCAGCTTACGGCACGAGCTTCCTATTGCCGGACTACATGCAGGCGCTTGGTAAGAGCAGTGAAACCACAGGCTTTCTGATCTCCAGCGCCATGGTTGTGACGATCGTGTGCTGCTGCTCGGCAGGCTGGGTCGCGCAGCGCATCGGCATTATGCCGACGGTGGCCGCCGCCTCGATCACCATGGCCCTAGCCATGCTGCTCGTTGCCGGCGCAGTCCTCGATGAGCGAGCAGCTTATGCTGGCAGCATGCTGATGGGCGCGGGATGGTCGGTGTCCTTCATCTTGTCGCCGTTGCAGATCATTCGGCATCTACGGCCCGCCGCACGTATCCAATATTTAACCATTTTGTCCGGCTCACAAATGGCGGGGCTCGGTTTAGCCGCTCCACTCGGTCACTTCTTGGCAAACGTCACCGGCTCTTTGGCCATGGTCTATGTCCTGTTCGCGATAGCATGCGTCATCGCGACCATCTGCGTAGAGGTCGCACGACGTGCCATGTTGGGCCTGCCCGCAGTGCCGATGCCGCATATCGAAATCACGGTAACTGCGACCTTAGCGCTCGTTCGAAAATCCACAGCTGTCCCCATCGCCATGATTGCGGTTGCTGCCTGCACTTTCTCGGGACTGTCGACGTATCAGAGTGCCTATGCCGCATCCCGTCACCTGAATTCCGATTTGTTCTTTTTGATATTTACTGCGTCCAGCGTGGCGCTACGCTTCTCTCTCGCCCACGTGATGGGCCGCCTGCCCGTACACCGACTTGCGCTCATGCTCTTCGCAGCTACTGGTGCGTCACTGGTCCTATTCATTGTGAATACCGGCAGCACCCCGCTCTATATGGTGGCCACGGCAATTTTCGCGACAGGCTATGGGCTCACCTACTCCACCCTCAACGGAATGGCCGTCAATCTTGCTGGCGACCACGGGGTGTCCGTGCCCGTCACCTCACAAATCTTTACGCTGGCATATTTCCTCGGATTGTTCGGCTTTCCGTTGGCCGGCGGGCAGTTGATCCGCGGATTTGGTCCCGACGTGATGTTGCTGACGCTATTGGGCGCGACGGCCTTGAATGCGCTGCTGGTAGCTGCGCTTCGAGTGAAGGCTACAACTGGTTACCTGTAATTTTGAGAAAGGAGCTCGCCTATGCTGACCGAGGCGCAAAAAGTGAAATGGCAACAGGACGGATATCTCCGGCTCGAGGGCTTTTTCGATCCAGCCGCTCGCGATGGGATTTCCACTTTCGTGGACGATGTCGCGCGCTGGGATGTAAGCGTCGACAAATGGATGATGTGGTTCGAGAAGACAGCCGGCAATCGCAAGATTATCTCAAAGGTGGAGAACTTCTTGGATTACCATGACGCTCTGCGCGAGGCGCTGTTGGCCGACGGCCGCATACGCACGACTGTCGAGACGCTCCTCGATGAGGACACGCGGATGCTAAAGGAGCTGCTGATCTTCAAGTATCCTGATAGCGGCGGCTACCGCCCGCACCAGGACATTTATCATATCCCGCACAAGATACCGGAACGCATGGTGCATGCAGTGGCAGCCATTGCCATCGACGATTCGGAGCCTGACAACGGCGGTCTTTTCTTCACGCCAGGTCGCCATAAGGAGGGAGTGTTTCCAATGGATGCCGGCGGTGTGATCAATCCAGAGGTCGCCGAGACCTTCACATGGGAACCGGTGTCATGGAAAGCCGGCGATGTGTTTATTTTCGACGATTACGCCCCCCACTATTCACTACCAAATAAGAGCAATCGCCCCCGCCGCGCTCTCTATCTGGTGTTCCAGCGCGCATCGACTGGAGGTCCAACGCGTGCCGAGTATATGCGCATGAAGCGCGCCTACAACCCACCGGAAGGCAAGCTATCGGATCCGGAAAACCTGAACGCCCCTAACGGCATATTCTATCGCGATTGAGTGCCGATTCAGAAGGAAGGACTGTCGTGCACACCAAGCAGATCGATCATTCATTGATGCGAACGGAATATGGCGTGCTGGTCTGCCGTCTGTTGGAGCATCTTCCGGATGGTCTCAGCCCCGGCTTCGGCGCCTCGGTGGTGGAGGTCGCACCCGGCGGTGCGGTCGATCTGCACGGGCACCACGAGCACGAACTCTGGGTGGTGGTTTCCGGGCATGGAGAGTTCGAAGCCGACGGCCAGATGAGGCCGGTGAGCGAGACGACGTTGTGCTACATGCGACCAAACCAGCAGCACACTATCCGCAACGTCAGTCAGGACAGTCCTCTCAAATTTCTATCTATTTGGTGGGATTGACATGCGGACCTATTTTGTCTGTCCCGCTCCCCCTTGCCCCAACGGCAAGCTGCATCTCGGTCACGTCGGCGGCGTATACTTACTCGCCGATATGTTCAAGCGCTTTCAGCGTATGGCCGGCCATCGCGCGTATTATATTACGGGTGCGGATGAGCACGGCACGTACACGCTGGTGAAAGCACGAAAACTCGGCCAACCGGTTAGCCACGTCGCACAGAAGCACATTCACGACATCTTGCAGTGCTTGCGCGCGGTGCAAATCACGCCTGATGCGTTTGTGCGTACATCTAGCGAGACCCACAGAGAGAATGCGCTGGCGATTTTCCGCGAGTTGCAGGAGGCCGGCTATGTCGACGTGCGCGACGGTGTCCAGCTCTATTGCGAACACTGCGACGAATTCGTGGCCGACTCGCTGGCAGTTGGCACCTGTCCGGCGTGCGATGCGACGACCGACAGTAATTTGTGCGAAAACTGCGGCCTAGCTGTCCAGCACGACACCCTACGCGACGCGCGGCACACCACGTGCGGCAGCACACTTGGGCTAAGGCCGATCAAGCAGGCCGTGTTTGATATGCCCCGGCTGGCTCAGGCGCTGGACAACGCTATTGGACAAAGCGCTTGGCCTGGGGTTATCCGCGACAAGGCGCGCACTTGGTTAGCCGGCGCCGTACATGGCTTGCCGATGTCACGCCACTTCGGTCATGGTGTCAAGCTGACACAGCCTCAACATTTGATTGGCCAAACCCTCCTCACATGGTTTGAGGGCCTGTGGAGTTTCGACACTGGAATTCGCGAGCTATGTGCCCGTGACAATCTGGACGCCCACTCGGCATTGCACGATCCGAACACCCAGCTTTTGTTTTTCATGGGCCAGGATAACCGATTCTACTACACGGTAGGTGTGACAGGCACCCTGCTTGCGCGCGGCTACCCAATTCCCCAAAATCATTCCGTCCAGGACTTCTACAAGCTCGAGGGCGAAAAGTTTTCGACCAGTCGTGACCATGCCCTTTGGACCGATGAAGTGACGCGAGAGGTCGACGCCAGTGTACTCCGCTACGCACTGGCGCGCGTGGCCAAGCCATTCGACAGCAATAAGAACGACTTCGATGTTGACAGCCTGATCATGGCAGCGTCACGCCTTCGGATCTGGGAGGATGCGTTACGCCACTCAGCCAACAACGCACACACAGTGGACAACGAGCCCCTCTGCCCTACTCTCCGCAGCCTGGTTCAGCGTTATGCCGATGCGATCGAGTCACTGCGTTTCTGGGATGCGCTTGATATCATCGACATGTACCTCGAGGTGGCCGACTTTGCGCGCGAGGATAATGGTATGTGGAATGCTGCGAAGGTCTCATTGTTCCTAAGTCTGCTTTATCCCGTGGTACCTGAGCTAGCGATACGCTACGGTCAGCATTTCTTCGGCGCAGCCTGGCAGCCGTCCCTCGAGAACCCTGCTGCAACAGCTGCCTTGCCGAGCGCGAGAGTGGACTTCCCGTATTTCAGTGCGGCGGTATCTGCGAACTTCATTGCAGCGTACAACACGCGTTTTCGCACAGAACAGGTGAAGCAATCTGTTTGAGAGACGAAACCATGACTTCGCGGGCCTCCAACCGCAGCGCTCTCGCTCAGGACTTTGCCCCGTTCTCTTACTCAGGTGCGAAGCACGCCATCAATTTCGGTTACGGCCTGCCCGATCCGGTGATGTTTGCAGAGCTGGCCTGGCCGGATGCATTTAACCGAGATACCGGCGTGGCCTCCACCGATCTGCCGCAGTATACGGATGCGCTGGGTTTACCCGAGCTCCGTACAAAGCTCGCAGGGCGCTACCGTGTGCGCCATGACCAAGTTATCCTTACGGGTGGCGCTTCACAGGCGTTGCAATTGATTGCCGACGCTTGGATCGACCCAGGCGATGTGGTCCTGACCGAGGAGCCGTGCTATTTGGGCGCACTGCGAACGTTTTCGATCGTAGGTGCGAACATCCTCCAGCTCGGTATGTGCGCAGAAGGGGTCGATCTGAATGAACTCGAAGCAACGTTGCGTAGTCATACCCGCGTGAAGCTTTTCTATACGACGCCAGCATTTCATAACCCGACTGGGCGCCAGATGTCGCGCACCCATATGGCCCGGGTCGCCGCGCTGCTGGACCACTATGGCGTGGCGTTGGTACAGGATCTTGTGTATGCGGAGCTGCCCTATAACGGCACGGTTGATTGGCTGGCACCAGGCGGCAACGTGATCAACATTCATAGCGTCTCCAAGGTCGCCGGACCGGGGTTACGGGTAGGCTGGGTGCTTGCGGAGTCGGACATCATCAACGGGCTTGCACGGCTAAAATGCGATGGCGGCGTAAGCCCCATCGTCAGTAATATCGTTTTAGCGTTGTTGCAATCGGGCACCATTGATGCGCACATTGCGCGCTTGCGCCAGCATTATCGTGCCAAGCGGGATATCCTGCATACACTCTTGCAGTCCAGCCGATTTTGCGAGCCAGAGTATGTCGTACCAAGCGGTGGATTCTCGTTTTGGGTGCGGTTGGCTGCTGGTCTCGAAGTTGAGACTTTCATTGAGGCTGCACGTCGCGAGCACGCCGTTCATCTCATAAATGGTCGCGATTATGGCCCACGAAGTGGCGATCATGTACGCCTGTGTTTTAGCTATCTCCCCACATCGCTCATTGAGCAGGGCCTGGCGCGATTGGGGACCTTGCACGCGACCTAACTAAACTCCACACGACATAACGTCGCCTGCTCCCGCACGGCTTCCAGCGCGATCTTTGCCTTCAGTGCCGCGTCGATCTTGCGTCTGGTCTTCGTCGTCATCATGGGCTCCGCCTATCAAACGGAGCGGCCCCTTCCAACTGAGTACGTGGCCCCACAATCGGGGTACATTACAATCCAACTGACCTTGTCGGATATCCTTCAGTGTCGATTGTCGGTTTTGAGACAGTTCGAGCAATGTGACGCGACGCACGCTTCAAGGCTCTTGAAGATGCTTGGATCAAGGCTTGCAGAAGCGCCAGTTTCAATCCGGCACGCTATTTGCGTGTTGGAAGGATATCACTGAGCAATCGGTGATGTGGGGCGGATTCAGCGCCTGACAATACCCGCCGTTGCGCCACCGCGCTTGTAATCGGAACGAGGTGGTGTGCAACGGGACGCCTGGACGGTTGCGGTCGCGGTCGCTCACAGCCTCGTCGGGATGCCCTCGGCGGTACGAACACGAAGACTCTTGCGTACGACAGGACAGTGTCCCGTACGCAGAAACATAGCGAATAGATGGAAATCCTCATGCAGCCTATTGAACGAGCCGCGTTTCCGTATCCGGACCACTGGCGCTCCAAGTTCGAAGATTTGCCCTTGTTGACAGAGGGCGAATCGAAGGTGATCCGCGTTATCGACGATCAAAGCGTCATCGTGCGTTTAAAGCCCACGTTGTTTTCGTACTCCGCAAATCGCGCTGCCACAGTTGAGGGCACCGACTGGTTACGCCTACGCATCAGCGAGCGGCTTTGGCGGATGCTAGAGACTGAGGGCGTGCCTTCCACGATCGTTCACGTTGGTGAAGATTATTACATCAGTCGGCGAGTTGCGGCTCCGCCTATCGAGGTCATCGTGAAGGCCGCCTATGTCGGGACACCAAAACATATTTACCTCGGGTTGGAGACTTTCCCAACGCGTCATGGCGGATACCTCCGACCCGATCAGCGACACGAACCCTATGTGCGCTTCGATTGGCGCAACCCACTACCACATCGGGACGAATGCATGCCGAATTGGCTGGCGGACCGCTTCATCGATACGGATGCTGCCAGGCCTTTGGCTTTGCGAGCCTTCAAGGCGCTGGCGAGCGTCTTGGCATCGTGCGAAATTGAACTCCTCGATATTTGCTTTTTTATCACCGCCGAAGGCGATGCGATATTTGGCGAGGTTTCACCAGACTGCATGCGAGCCAAGCACGCGTCAAATGGTTTAGACAAGGACCTTTGGCGCAAAGGCAAAGATCCAGAAACTATTCTCCGCCAGTGGCGAGCATTTCTAGATCGGCTCAAAGCGCTTCCATGAAGATGAGCAACCCAGGAGCCGTCATCTTTGACTGGGGTAACACCCTTTGCGACTATCCATTGCGGACCGAGGCCGAACAGGTTGAGTTCTTGCATGATTTTCTCACCGATCCGTCCAGCTTTACAGATTTGGCCACCGTCACAGCGCCGAGATCCGTCGCTAGCGCAGCGTTGCAGGCGCTGAACAGAGAGCGCGAGGATTGTCGTGTGGTTTCTTTCGCCGACCGGTTGAGATGCGTACTGGCACCCGACATGGATGACGCGGATGCAGCGCTACTCGAGCTGCGCCTCTGCAAACGAATCTTTGCTAGTGGCCAGCTCATGCCAGAAGCGGAGACAGTCATTGCTACCCTTCGCCAAACGGGCTACCGGACGGCGATCTTGTCCAATAACCTTGGGGAACGAGCCACAGGTTGTGGCGAGCCGAGGTAGGTCGGCACACAAACGTCAGCCTCAACTGCGATCTTGTCATGTTCTGCGGCGATTGCGGTTATCGCAAGCCCAGCCAAGCCGCTTTTGAAGCCTGTTTAGACCTTTTGAGTGAGGCGCCAGACAGCGTCATCATGGTAGGTGATAGCTTTCGCTCGGATGTTCTGGGCGCACGCGGCGCGGGATGCCGAGCAGTCTGGTTTTGCCGTGACGCCTCGTTGCCAAAAGACGAATCGGTCGCTGTCATAACGACGCTCGATGACATCATTTCGCTCCTCGGCAAGGGTGCATAAGCAGTACCGGTAATTTCATTTCTAAGAAGCGTTTGTGACTCCGGATGCCGCTGCGCCACACTCAGATTGAGCACGACAGTTGGTGCGCCGGCAAACCGGCAAGGAGTAGGTAGTGGACATCCACTGCGAAGAAGCAGTAGGTGCTGCTCTTCGCTCTTTACCGGCACGAATTGCATGCTCGGTCGCGTCAACGCCTCGCAGATTGCTTCTGCATCCGCCGCGTCGTTCTTGCCGCGCCTGAGGTGGGCCTTGACGTAGCTCGGCGGCACCAGCCAGACCTGGTGGCCGAGCGCGATCAATTCGCGCGCACAATGGCGCGCAGTCGCGCACGCCTCGAGCGAGCCCGGCTAAGAACGCAAGCAGATCGAGCGGTCGCGCAGAAAGGCTGGTTCGTCTCGATGGCCACAATCACTTGCCAAAACTCGTTCCCGGTCTGACATTCGGGCGACGGGATCGAGGTCAGTCAAGCCACAGCCGCCGCCTCCTGACCAGCCAAGCCATCACCAGACTTCGGCGATAGCTCGCGATTACGCTGCAACCAGCTGAGCGGTTGCGCGAGGAACGATTATAGCAGTGAACGCAGGCTCACGCGCCTCCCAATCATGATAGGGGGAGCTGCGCTCCGGCTTGCGATATTGTTCGACCATTCACACCGATCAATCGCTCGCAACCGAAAGCGAAATGATCGGTCGGTCCATCAAAGATCGTGGGAAGCTCTCAGAGCCATCATGGGAATTCGCCCAGGCGAGCGGAGGCAAGATGAGAGGTTAAGGCCGGAGGGAGATCATGAATACAATATCGGCAGGTCACGCGCGCGATGGGGCATATGATGTTCTTCTGAGCGATCTGGATGTCAGCGACGTCAAGCGCTTTCAGGATGACAGCATTTGGCCCTACTTCGAGCGGTTACGAAAGGAAGATCCCATCCACTACTGCAGAGATAGCCCCTACGGTCCCTATTGGTCCATAACAAAATACCACGACATCGTTGCAGTCAACATGACTCACGGAGTGTTCTCGTCAGAGCAAGGCGTCACGATCGTCGATTTGCCGGAGGAGTATCGGACTCCGAGTTTCATCAAGATGAGCCCTCCGAAACATGGCGAGCAGCGCAACACGATCAGCCCGATAGTGGCACCGGAGAATCTGGCCAAGCTCGAGGGCTTGATCCGTCGGCGAGTTAAGGCCATTCTGGATGGCTTGCCGCGCAATGAAACCTTCGACTGGGTCGATAAGGTCTCGATCGAGTTGACGACGCAAATGTTGGCGACGCTGTTTGATTTTCCATTTGAGGATCGGCGGCTGCTGACCTATTGGTCGGACGTCGCCGCCACAACTCCGCGAACTGGCCACGAGATCGACACCTGGGAGAAGCGACGGGCAGTCCTATCCGGGTGCCTGGACTACTTCACAAGACTTTGGAACGAGCGCAGAAATGCCGAGCCCCGCGCGGACTTGATTTCGATGATGGCGCACTCACCGGCGACTCGGAATATGGAGCCACGCGAATTCCTGGGCAACCTCATCCTGCTGATCGTGGGCGGGAATGACACCACGCGCAATTCGATGAGTGGAAGCGTATTGTTCATGAATCAGAATCCGTCCGAGTTCCGGAAGCTACGCGGGAATCCTGTGCTCGTGTCGAGTGCCGTCTCCGAGATCATACGCTACCAGACGCCGATCGCACACATGCGCCGCACCGCCATGGTCGATATCGTGATAGGCAACAAGCATATCAGACGAGGCGATAAGGTCGTCATGTGGTACATTTCCGGGAACCGGGACGATGAGGTCATTGACCAGGCTGACAGCTTCATCATCGATCGGAAGACTCCACGGCAACATCTCTCGTTCGGGTTCGGTATCCATCGCTGCGTTGGAAGACACCTTGCGGAACTGCAGCTGAAGATCCTTTGGGAGGAGATGCTGGACAGGCGCCTTGACATCAAGGTTGTCGGCGAGCCGGAACGAGTCGCATCCAACTTCGTGCACGGTTATTCCGCCCTCCCAGTGCAGATGGCAGCTTAGGGAATAGGCTGCTCCTTGCAATCGCCCTGAGAGAAGCCAGAGCTTGCAACCGTGAGTCGGTCGGAGCAGTTCTACTGCTGGGAGAGGATTCTCTCAGTCGCAAGCATTTTTGGCCTCGATGGGACTCCCCTGCATTGTCCCTTCTCCCAACAAACACGCGCCGCTACAGTGATAGAACGAGCTATTTTCCTGTAGACGGCAGCGGCGTCGTGTCGGTCCGGGTGGGCAGCATCGGATAATCGATCCTCGGCAGCTGCCCAGTCAGCGAATTCAGAAATGCGACGATATCGTTTTCTTCCTTATCGCCAAGCTTGGCGCCAAGCTGAACTTCAGCCATCACACCAACGGCTTGCTTAAGGCTCCAAACCTGACCCGAATGGAAGTATGGCGGTCGCAACGCGACGTTACGCAACGGCGCTGCACGAAAAACGTACTCGTCGCCGGGCACCTTGGTGACCGCGAATCGGCCCTTGTCGACTGTCGGAAGCAGGCTTGTGCTTGGCCTTTCGACCGCGCCAAAAGGAAAAAACGCCTGACCACCGACGTTGATTCCATTGTGACAAGAGGAGCATCCTGTTTCCATGAATAGCTTCAATCCTGATTTTTGCTGATCGTTGAGAGCATTCGCGTTGCCTTCGAGATATTGATCAAAAGGGGCCGCGGGCGTAATAAGAACCGCCTCAAAGGCCTCGATCGCCCGCGCGAAATTGTCAAAGGTGACCGGTGACGCCTCATCTGGAAACGCCTTTTTGAATATGATCACATAATCGCTCATCGAGCTTAGCGTGTTGATCACATGCTCTGGGGTCGCGTTCATTTCGACACTCGCCTGCACAGGGCCCTTTGCCTGCGCCTTGAGATCCGCCGCCCGTCCATCCCAGAACTGCGCCACATTGAATACCGCATTATAGACGGTTGGGGCCCGACGTGGCCCCAGTTGCCAGCCGTGACCGACCGACGTCGGACCGGCATCTACTCCGCCCGTAGCTAGATTGTGGCAGGTATTGCAGCTGATTATCTGGCTACCTGACACGCGCGGATCGAAGAACAGCATCTTGCCGAGTTCGACCTTTTCGTGGGTGACCGGGTTGTCCTTCACCGCAGGAACGACCGAGGGGATCGGCTTGAATGTTCGCCTAGCGGCCTTCATCAAATCATCTTCTGCACCAGCGTGTGATGTGACCAGCATCGCAATGGCTGCAGCGCACAACTTCCGTACAAGGGGGTATTCCAGGATCACGCACTTCTTTCTAGTAAGTCTCATCGGTAGCAGTTCTCATTGATGCTCTGGGGAATTGAAAGGCACGACACCGTGTGCGGCTATCCTGCATGGCGTAGTCCGGTCGCGCGAAAGCACGTCAAGCCGGACTACGTTGTGGCTATTTGCGGTGTTCGATCTGATCGCGGGGCGCAGGCAGCGCCTTTTAGACTGACCGGACCGCGGCGTGAATCCAGCTAAGACAACTCTGACAAGGATATCTTTCCTTCTGGTCTACGAACATGATTCGGGTGCACGCACAGTCTGCGCGAAGTCGAGAGCCAGCTTGATCGAGACGATTCCGTGCACACAGGCCTCCGCAACTTCCGACGACCGGGAGTGAGAACAGCAAGACTTGTACCAGTTATGGCGCTCGCGAAATCAGCGCAAAACCGCACGCTGAGCACATCGTATCGCACGATCGGAGCGATTGCAGCCTATGTCGGAAATCGGACACCGCTGGTTTGAGTAGCCGGAACACTGGCAATTATCAAACGAACCTTTGGCCGGGGATGCATTTGTTCGATGGCCTTACGACAGCAAGGAAAGTGCACGAGCGCTGCGTCCACCAGGGATACGAACCACAGCGCTTACGCTGGGACCGCTAAAGTGAAAATATCGGGCACGCCTCGGTGTTGAGATGGATGTTCGAAAGTTGGCGCCCAACGAACATCGCCTTTCCTCGCATCCGCAGCGTAGCCATATCGGGCTGCAAAGAGGGCCTCCAACAACTGCCGAGAGCTGCTCTGGTCAGCCCGCCAGACCCGGTCGAGCTAACAGATGCCGGCCACGAGCGCGTCTTCTTCGAAAGGTCAAATGGCTCTAAAGTTTGGGCGGAAGCGAACGCCCCGCGCGACCCTGTTTGTTAGCCTGGATCTCTCCCCCCGAGGGCCGCGAACCGTACGGCGCGCTCAGCAGCATCAGAAAGAGTGCCCTGTGAGCTTCATAACGCGCACCGGATCGGCTGCTTCTTGACCCTGTCATGACCAGCGCGCCTTCGGTCGTGCGAATCGACCACAGCCATCTTCGTCCACGGCGTTCCAAGACAACGTCGAAGATTGGAAATCGATCAAACATGTCATCAGCCCCTCCGCCGCCCTCGTCTGGAACGAGACCCTCAAGCCAATGAAGCGTCTGCGCATACGACGGCGCGTAGGCGTGGGCAGCCATCATGTGCGGCCACTCCGAGCCCCAGCAGCGGTTTCGGCCGCAGCTCCTGCAGCATCCTGGCCGCGGCTGCCTGGGCCCAGCCATCTGGGACGCGTCCGATCCCCGACAGCTTCACCAACACCTTGGCTCCCCCGCGGGCGCTGTCCGCGAGTCCGAAGCCGTAGAAGACCAGTCGATGGCCGTCGGCCAGCAGCGACTCTGCCAGGTGCTGAGGTCACCCGATACCTCCAGATGCAAGCCCAGCTGGAGGCCGGGCTGAAGGGATTCGGCCAGTGAATCGGGATCGGTGAGGATTAACGCCAAACCCACGGCACCTGATCGACCCCACATCTCCAGCACCTCAGGCGCCAGCGCTTGCACGAGAGGCGCAGTGAGTCTCTCCCATCCGGGTCCGGCTCGCCTGGTGGAAGGCTAGCTCAACCAGGACCAACCCGGTGATCTCCGATTCTCGCGCGTCGCCTTCCAGCGTTTGCATGGAGCCGTCGATGATGGGCGCAGCCTGCCGGCTCTCCCGACGTAAGGCATGCACCTCGCGGTCGATTCTCATGGCGCCCCCTCGCCGCAGAGCTGAGCCGGTGCAACGCTCGTAAGGCAGGAACTCACAGACAACACCAGATCCTCGATAACAGCGCGGGGTAGAGATTTTCCGGCTTCAAACAAGCAGCCGGCGGTATCCTGCCGCGCGCCCGCGCGATGGAGACCGGCCGCCATGATCTCGCCGATAGGCCCAACTCCTGGCATGGAATGCTCACGCGCGATTACCAATAGGGACTCGCTGCAGATGCTCATCTTGGTCGTTTGCCCGGCTGTGTAATATTGCGGAAAACGATACGGGATGCAGACAAGTCAAAACAATCGGTCCTGTCGCGGTTACGCATTCGGAAAGACCCGGCACTTTGACCTCATGATCGTTTCGCGCAAATAACCCCAGAACCCTTCGCAGCACCGTGCGAACATTGTCATTCGCTGAGCCAATGCCAGCGCGGGCGTGTGTCTCGATCGCGACGCTGCGTCGGCCGCCACCACATGCGCGCGCTCGGCTCTGGGCGCAAAGGCCCCACACGATATTTGCGCGTGCGGCGTATTTCTTTGGTAGCACCGAATTTCCTCCGCCACACTCGCCTAGAGAACCTTACCAATCCGGATAGCACATTCACTTCGCTGCAAGCCGGCAGCCCAGTCGCAAAGCACGCAGAAATACAGCTCTTATTGCTAAATTGCGCAGTATTTCGAAACAAGATCCCTGTTCGCGCCCTTACAAAAGCGCACGCCGTCGAGCTTTAGGTCTGTGGCGATTGATGCGACGCAGCCCGCGGCGACGCATCCAATCTTTATGGACTCCCAAAAGTTGTAGAAACATGACATGCAGCAAAACGAGCGCTCAATTCCGGGCACTCGTAATTCGAGAGACTGCATCATGGCGAAAGTAGCTCCTTTTCATTCAAAGAAGCCAAATACAAAGAACGTCTACCACGACAACGATAAGTGCACCGAAGGCAACAATATCGAGAGGCAATATCTAGCCTCTGGCACGGGCGGTCGGCCTAAGTGTGAGCACTGCCAGCGCTTGAGTTAGTCCCTTTATCCCTTGACCGTGGTGTGGAAGACCAATTCCCACCACGGTCCTTCTAGTTGTCCTCCCGAAATCCCATACACTTGTTGAACGCGTAACACCGGAAGCCCGCACTCCATTGCCACCGCAAAAGTGCGGTACCGGCCCAAGCTCCGCCATGGAATTTGCCGCACTCGCCGGAAAGCCCATGTTCGCTTGGCGATGACCTCGCAGAAGCGTGAGTCCCGATAGAAGCCGGGCTCGGCGGCAATGTCCTCTTCCGGTAGATCGCAGCGTCACCTACCTGCGCTTGAGTTCGCGGTGCACGGTTACGCAGTCGCTCTTCGGCAAGCCGCCGCTGCCCGTCGCCGGCTGATGACGGATCGGGCAAACAGCCGCGCTTCCAAGACCACGTCGGTCACATCGTCCGGCGACTAACAACTCAGGCCCA
This sequence comes from Bradyrhizobium sp. 25ACV, assembly GCF_054863005.1. Classification (NCBI taxonomy): domain Bacteria; kingdom Pseudomonadati; phylum Pseudomonadota; class Alphaproteobacteria; order Hyphomicrobiales; family Nitrobacteraceae; genus Bradyrhizobium; species Bradyrhizobium sp. 25ACV. The sequence continues at coordinate 536,951 of NZ_JAVAYO010000002.1, read as the reverse complement.
CGGCCCCGAAGCGCCGGACCGCCACCCGCATCGTCGAGGGTGCCGCCCGACCCGCCGCGCAATCTCGCGGCCTGGCAGTATGCCTGCCTTCATCTTCATCACCCGCGCACATGTCGCATTGCAAGCCTCTGCGTCGGCAACCATGGTCCCCCGTTGCAAGCCGAAAGGGCGACCGTATGGGCGCCAGAAGAGGCCTCGTCACCCCGGGGCGACATCATCGCGGAATCGTGGGCGACATCTTCTTCGAACAAGAGCGACTTGAGTTCAGAATGATGGGTGAGATCATCTCGGAACGGGTGGGCGACATAGACCGGACTCCGCACTCCGGGTCACGCTTCAAGATCGAACAGCATTCAACCCGTTGACCAGCCTCACAATCCGCTCTCACCTTTGCTGCAGACTTTCTTTCTCCGCGTTCGCACCCTGCGGCTCTTGAGCACCCTATCTGCCACCGAACTGGCAGCAGGCCCCGCTCTCGCAACCTCAGCTGTTGTGGCCCCCCTCTTTCCACAGCATCAATTCGATCTTTCCGGGGACATCAAGATGCTCAGGAAAGTCGGGAAACAAAATCGGATTTCCGTCGCGCACAAAGGTCGCAACATCGCCATCATCCGTCGCAATATAGTTTTCTCGCCGCGCTTTTCCGACCTTGGAGTCGAATACAAAGCGTGTCGAATTGATCCATGATGGTGAGGTGGCGTTTAGATGATCAGCGATGCGCCACATCCGACTCAAACGCACGCGGAATGCCGCGGAGAAGTTGATGGGATCCGGAATGAAGATCGAGAGATTGCGTACGCCCATCTCGTCGAGCCTCTCCAGGAGCTGATAGAGGACCAAATGGTGGTCATTGGTGTTACGTAACAACGGAAATTGATTGTACAGCCTCACCTTGCGCTCTCGAAGTTTTTCGACCTTTTCAGAAACGTCTTCGCAGATTTCATATGGGTGCACGATGTGAAAGACGATGCGAACATTGTGTTTCGCAAAAATATCAATTTTCTCCGCAGTGAAGGCTTTTGGTTCATACACAATCGCCCTTGTATGAATTCGGATTGACTTTACCGATGGAACCGAACGGATCCACTCGATGATCTCCGTCAGCCTGGATGCCGGCAGAATTAACGGATCACCGCCCGACAGGATAACCTCCGTGACTTCCGGGTGGGTGCCCAGATATTCACGCAGCATGTGCAGATCAGCAAGTCGTCCAGTTCGTATGTCAGCAGCACTGTTTTCTGTAAGCACGTCTGTGCGGAAGCAATATTGACAATTCCCAAAGCATTCCGATGTGGTGAGGAAAAGTATGCGGTCAACGTACTTTTTGACGACGGACGTTTTGTGGGCGTGGCCGACCGCATTTGACCGATCGTCGACGAAGTCCTTCACCTCGTTCGGGACCCTCAACAACAATCTGTCTTGCGTTGGAAAGGACACTCGGTGAAGCGGGCCCAGATGATTGCCTAACGCCTCGACCTCTTCCTTGATCTTCCTTTGATAGAATGGCGTCGCCTTCAGCGGCAGCAGGCCCTCTTTGATCGAGAGGGCCTTGAACATCTCGTTGACGACGGATTGATTCATATCAAGTCAACTCCGTTCGATGGTTGCGGCTCAAGACGTATGCGAGGATGGCCGTCGATGCGATAAGAGGGTGAGAAGACTTGACGCCAACGATAATCGGCACAGAGCAAATCACAATCGGAGTAGCGAGGAGCCACGAAACCGGTCCTCGCCGGAGCCTCACCAGCGCAAGTGCCGAAATCATGTAAATGAAGAGAAGATTCATCCCAGCCAGACTGAACATCATTTCGATGTCGAGCCACCCAATCTGGTCGCAGGCCACGACCAACACCAAGGATGCAACCACGAAATAGACGCTGTTCCGGGGCGCACCATTGTGCAGGCAACCGAGGCAGGCCGGAAGGAAGCGTCGTCCGGAGAGGTACAGGACGAGCCGTGAGATGGCTACAACTGACCCGAAGAGGTTGGCCGCGATCAACGATATGCCAAGCAGGGGAATCAGCCAGCCTGGCGCGGATGGTGCAAGCTCCGCCGCAGCTTGAAATATTGGCGCATTGAAGTTCGACTTGATATCAGCGACATGGACGAGCACTGCGCTGCAGATGTAGACCCCGCAGACAAGAACAAAGGCCAAGAGCATCGCCAGGCCAAAATCCCTTTTTGGATTCCGAAAGTCTGCAGCTAGATGGGACGCGGCCTCCCAACCGGTGAAGGAGAAGAAGATCACGGGAATCTGGCTCGCAATCGACAGAACGTTTGCGGGACGATCGAACCGAACACCGTTGGCCCGCACCGCCAGAACAATGAGGGCGAAAAGCGCGCCTACCAATAAAAAGACCGACCAACTGCCGATGAGCTTCACGCCTCGACGGAGTGCCTCGCCACCGGAAAGGGCAAAGAAACCAGCCAGCAAGATGAGCAACGCGGCAAGCAAATGGACGTCCACACTGGGGCCGGTTAGCTTCTGCAGGTAGACAGACCCCGCAAGGGTGATGGATGGCAAGCCCACCATTATCGCTCCCAGGAACAGCAGTGACACCAGCAATTCCAGGTATTGGCCAAAGGCCAGCTTGGCATAGTGTGCAACACCGCCGGCACTGGGATATGCGCCTCCTAACAGGACCATCGTCGCCAGGATTGGTGCAGAGAGCAAGCAGCAGGCGAACCACGTGTAGATGCCGTCCTGGCCAATTTTCTCGAACACAAATCCGGGAAGGACAAGGATGCCGGATCCGAGGATGACTGTGACGATCAGCAAAACCCCGGAGGCAAGCCCCAAATGTCCCTCGAGTTTGCTCTCGCTTTCATGTTTCACGCTGACCTCGACATAAGGACCCTCGCGATAGCCGGCCACACGATTTGTCCATCGCCCGGCTAGCGAGAGGGGTAAGCCAATTTACAAAAGCTGTGCTGTGATCGACGTGGTCGCTGAGTTCGCCATGGGCGAGCCGTCCCGCTCAGTCACGCTCAGGGTTCAAGTGAGAGAGGGACGAAGCCGCTGATACACTGACCATCACCTGAAGTGCAGAGGGCACTCGAGTGGGGCGTCCTCATTGTTGTCGGGTATCATGTATTGCTGCCACTGCGCTTCGCCCAGAACGTACGATCCCAGCAGCCCGCTATGTGTGACGCCATCGTAGACGTCGATATTCTGTCTGATCCTTGCAGTGATGGCCCTGCCCTGCTGATTGGCAGGAGCAGCAATATCGAAGATCTTTCGCGGATTGATCACGAAAGCTAGTCCGGCGCCCATGTTTCTGCTTCTGCGGAGAACATGTGCTGGATGACTTACATTCACGAAGAGTTCGCAGCCGTGAAAGCACATCGTCCAGGTGCGATGCGTGGGATCCTTGGACACGTGCGGAGGCCAAGGTCGCTGATCTTCATCGAGGAGATACTGCATCGCCTCGATGAAGATCTGCTTGAATTGATCCGTGGTCGTGAAGGTCGCTACCGGCTCGAAGAGCACCAGGAGTGACCGGTTGTGGTTGACATCGAGCGCATCGATATTGATCTGATCAACGTAGGTGCGTAGACCAGAAGCAAGAAGGTTAAGTTCATACCGTGAGTTTTCGAGTTCGTATGGAATAAGGAGGAAACGCAAATTCCCGCGCTTAACCGCGTTCCGCGCGAAAATGCAGGGAAATGCAGTGCGGGGTTCTGCTTCATTTTCGAACTTCGAAAGGATGTGCGAAATAGCTGAGTGGCCCCAGCGGAATCTTGTAGGGAGGTTAGCAAGTTCTTCCTGACTGAATAGCATGTTTTCTCCCCTCAATTTGTGCATTGGGCGCTGTGTGCGATGGCCCGAGCCCCTCTGCCCGCAACCAACCGCTTCTGCAGCGAGCGATCTCATACGTTGTTGCAGCATGTCCGTTTACAGCTCGGCCTGACACATCAACGGCGTGAAAACATCGATCAGATGAAGACTCCCGGCAACGTCCGCGTCGGATCGAAAAGCGCAGTTTTTCGCTCGGTGATCGTTGCACGGCGAACCTGATCATGGGATCTCCGATCGGTGGCGTAGGCGTTGTGGATAGTCGTGCATGTGTCGTGCCAAGCGGGAATCACTACGATCAATCTGAGAGCGCTATGTTTCCATGTCCGACATCGTCGGAGATCCGACAATGACTGCTAGCGTAAGCGCGAGCTCGGATCGGCGCGCATGCTTCGGACGCGCACCTATGGAGCGAGCTCGTCGGTGAAGACCGATCTACGATGTGACGTCTAGGCAAGCGCGACCGCACGCGATGCGTCCCAACATGACGGCTGCCCCTGCCGGCGTCGGTCGAGATTGCATTTCGTGCAGACGTCGATCGAAGAACCGATCGTGGGAGAACCGTCAAATCCGTATCCACGCAACGGACCTGGGCGCTCGGAGTGCGATCCAATCAGGATCCGACCACGACAGCTCCACCTCAAAGCTGAACAAAGGGATCAGCTAGTCCCGGATCGCGACGTGCGGTTCGTTGGCCTCATCCTCGCTCAACTGCCTGGCCTGATTGGCATCCGCATATTGAGTTGTGGTCTGGATCAAATGTCGCCTTCCGAAGCAGAACCTCACATCGTCGAAAAGGAAGAGGGCGCCAGGCTTCAATAGCCGTACTGCTGCGATGGCGGCCGCCAAATCGACATAGATCGAATGGCTATCGTCGAGATGGATGATGTCGAAAGTCTCTCGATTCCTCGCCAACCTAATCAAGTTGAACAGGTATGTTCCTGGCGGATTTCCCAGAAAGGTGATGTTTCGATCGGCGATGCTGGCCGCGGCCGGGTCAGCCCGGCGTTCGGCGCAAACATGTTCGAAATCCAAGCCTACATAGTGGATGCCGAGGTCGTTGATGGCCCTGAACCGCTCCTGCCTGAAGGTCGGCCCTACGCCGATCTCGAGAAAGCGGCACCTTAGATTCTGCCGAAGGATCTTCACTAGGCGTGCATGAACCGACTGCCCTGTGCGCCCGGTAATTGCTGGGCAGAGGATGGCTCCCGTCAAATAGGACGTCATGACGGTCACCATTCATCACTCGTCGCGCAGTTGGTCGGAAAATACATCTGGCATGCCGTACCCACGGCCAAGCGCCTTCCCATCCCGGTCACCATCAACGATGGCCAAGGTCGGACCGTTTCCGGCGAACACGGCGAGCTCAGAATGCCGACGGCGCGCTGAAGCCGAAGCAACGGCATTCATGCCAGCACTTTGCTGACAGTGCGTAATTGGGGCGCTTGATCTCTGTTCGCTCCATCCGTCGTGAGCGCTGCCAAATAGTGAGCAAAGAGCGATATCGTCCGCGTGTGCGAATCGAGGGAACTCTTGTCGCTCCGTCCCGCCAGCCAATCGTCAAACAGCCTTTTGCGGCCAGCCCCCAGATCAGCGTTTCGGATAAGTGTGTCCCGCGCGGGATAAACCCGTTCGCGTAAGGCTGCGCCGCCGAGGAAACCGGCATTGCGCCAAAGCGTGATGTGCGCCTCCCTTCTCAGTTGCGGATGAGCTTCCGTGCTCAAATGTGCGCGCTTGAAGATCCTGGCCTCGATCGCTGCGAAGGGACCGATATTCAAGCGGATGGTCTCGGACCCGTACCGTCCGTTTTTGTTGTAAACATCGGTTGGCAGTTGCCGCCAGTTGCGAAGCGACACGCTGGTCTGCAGAAGGTCGAGCCGAAACAGGCAGACGGTATCGCGGCTTCCGGGACGCCTTGCGGCTCCGGACGAGACAATATCCGTCTCACCCCAGAACGGTGGCGCGGGTAACAGTCGAGCGTCTGGCGCGTCGCCGCGAAGCCTGCGCACCGGATCCGGGCCAATCTGCTCGACCTGGTCGGCGGCGGTCGCCCGGTGGACATCCAGCTCAAGCGCAAGACTGCCGAAGTGGTCCTCATTGTGAGCCAGGAGACCGGAGAGAATGTCGATGTAGTGATAACCGGAATGGCAAAGCATTCCGTAGCCGTAGCGGTAAGGATGGTCCTCCCGGGAGAGGATCTCCTCCTCCGTGTTCCACACTCCCGCGTGATGCTCGATACCAATATAGGTGACCGGCGTGCCAAGGTTTCGGGAGGCGCGGCGCGCATAGCGTCCAATCAATTCGTAGACTGCGTTGTATCGGCGCGGCGTCATGACCACGCAACGGCCGCCAGTCCGATCGCAGATCTCCTTAAGCTCGGCTACCGCACCAACCAGACGGTCCGCGGCAGGGCGTCCATTCGACCCCATGGGAAGAACGATGGGCTTGTCGACCAGGCAATCAAGGCCAAGTCCAAGCGCCGCGCGCAGGTAGCCCAAATGAGCCTTGGGTTCGGTCGAGACGATCACTTTCGTGCCTGGACGTGCCAGAGCCGTCAGGACGTCCTCCCCATGGCCGGAATACCAGATCGCCCGTCGCCGGAGATCGGGTACCCATGAGAGGCTCGCCGGCTTGCAGGAGCGGGTCCGGAAAAAGGCAACCATGTCGTCTCGCGCAGTGTCGAGCTCGACGACATGGAAGCCCGATGCTCGACCGCTGGAGACAGCATCCTCGATTAGAGGAATATATCTCGCCCGGGCATAAGCACCGAGCCCGACGAGAATGATGTCTCCTCGCATGCCTTCTGATACTCTCTCACTTTTGCCGCAATCAGAACTTCGACGCGATGAGGGCAGACACTGGGTCGACCTGACGGACGCTGACAAGGTGGGATGCTGCCTCCTCGCGCACCGAGAACCGCCCGATGTGGAGACCGCTTTTCGTTCATCGTTCGCCCGGTCAGGCGCAGGAAAGCGCACGGTTCTCGACATTCTTCAGGAGGGCGACCTGGCTCGGGCATTGGCCGCAGCCGCTGTTCGCCCGAAATTTCCTGAGGGCCGGCGAGGTACGCCAAACCTTCTCCAGGTCGAATTCCGGCGATCGGATATTGCCGAGGAGGAACTCGCGGCTATCGGGATCCCCAACGACGAAGGAGCAGGGATACAAATCGCCGTCCGTAGAGAGGTAGACCGCGGTGGCACCACAGTCGCATTCGGTATATCTGACGTTTGGCCGCGGCTGCGACGTATCGATGAAAATCGGCGGCGGCAGTTCGAGGCGCGCCGAGCTGGGCTGCGCAGCAATCTCCATCAGGGCTTCCTGCAGTTCTCGAATTTCGTCAGCCGAGCCCAAGAGCGCATCCTCATTGCCGAGGGCAACGCCCGAGGCGAACATCGGCTTGACCCTGAAGGAGTAGACGCCGATCGACGACAGGAGCCGGTAGGCGTCGAGCGCCTCACCGATGTTGTGCCGGTTGGCCGTCATCCTGGCCTGCACCAAGGCCCCGCAATTGGCCGCCTCAGCCATCTGCCGGAGCGCAGAATCGTAAACACCCGCCTTGCCCCGGAAGCGGTCCACCGTGTTCCGCTTCGCACCGTCAAAGCTGAACTGAAACGTCAGCTTCTCGCGATCGTCGAAGAACGAGGCGACGTCATAAATTGGCACCTGGCCGAGCCCTCCTGTGTTCAGTTGCACGTGAAGGCCTCGCTTGTTCGCATGGGCCATCACGGCTGCCGTGCGCGGAAACACGCGCTTGAGAAGCGGCTCGCCACCCGTCAAAGAGACTTTTCTCAGCGAATATTTGTCGACGAGAAGGTCGACGAACTCCGTCATCTCCTCGATAGATAGTTGTGATGGCTCCAAAAGCCGCTTGTATTGATCCCGATACTCTTCAGGAACATAGCAGTGCTCGCAATGAAGATTGCAGTAGAAAGATACGCAAATTCTCGCGTGGTTGAAGACAATGGGTAGCGGATGGTCGCTTGACATGGCATCCTCCTAGCTTTCTCCCAGAAAGGTTGCAGCAGGATTTATGCCAGTCCGCGACGCGACGAAGCGCCGACGAGTTTGGACGCCCAATGTCGCTCTGCAAACAGCTTGGCGGGTTCTCGACATCAAATGCGTTTGGTTCCAAACAGAAGCACCCACGCTCTTGGGATTGCCGAGTAACACAATCTTTCCATCGCTCTCGACGTCCATCGCCAATTTGTGTTCGCTACAACGTCAAATTCCTTTTCTGCAGAACACCTCGAAGCTTCAGGGGCGCGACGCGACCAATTGTCAAACGAGACGTTGTTCACGTCACCGACGCGGCCCCGCGTCGCTTTGACTCCGACCGACAATTACCCGATGCCCGTAAGCGAATTCAGGACAGCACAGGACGTGGAGGCAACTCCAGCTGTCAAACGGCCCTTAGAGTGCGGAAACTCAAAGCAGGTCGCCGGTCGCGTGTCGTGCCAGGCCTTAATTTCTCCCGAAATGTGCGCGGAATGATTGTCGGGAATCAACTTGATGACGGTCCTGACCGAATGGGCGGCGTCGAGAATTCGATGAACTCTCGGCTGCGGCGACGGTCTTTAACGAGCGCGTGACCTTACCGGTGACCAGCTCAATGCCGCCAACAAAGCTGAGGGTACCATGACGTCTCGCTCTTGTTTATGCGCACCGAGACTCTGTGAAGTTCATGGCACAGCTAACTCGCCATCGCCCGACCGATGTTCTCCGTATGCGGTGCCTGCTTGCAGACACGACGGTCTAGCCCAACATATTGCTTCATGGTCTTCCTGTCGAAAGGCAGAACGCCGATCAAGCAGATCGTACGCCGGACCGGTCATGGCGGAAAGCTGGTTCAACAGGTGTCGCGGTGAACGCCATGATGCCTTCCGCATCGCGGCAGAGTTCCCTCGATCAGCACCTGTCATGGTTCGATGATCAGTGGGCCGCCGAATGCCGAAATGGGCTGAACTTTGGGCTCGCCTAAGGATGCACTATCGCCGGAAAATGGGTAACACGCAGCCGGTGCGAGAAGGCCGATCTTGAATACTTTCGCGGAACCCACGGCCAGAACGATCGCTGGTATCAAGACGGTCGGACGGGATACATTCTCGAAGGGAGAGAGGGTGACTGTCGCAGCGATCCAAGCTACGTGCCAACCCTGCTCGAAGCACGCGGGATCATCGCCGAATCCGCTTACTGATGCGGCGCAGAGCCGCCACCGAGCCGTTACCATGAATGGAGCGCACTCTCGCCAGTCGCGTTGCCTCGTTCACCCCGCGGTGCTACCAACGGCAGCGGCGGTTCGAGCGGCGATCACTTTGCTCCAACGGACAGAGCGGGGGCAGATCACCCAGCTCAAACTTGTCAGACGCCTGTGGCAAAATCGATGTGCTTCAAGCAGCACCAATTGTCGTCAGAGCCGATTCTAATATGCCGATTGACAGATCGGCGCCCACTCTGAGCCGCCTTCGCTTACTGCACTTAGGGGCAAGTTAACGAGGGCTGCTCAGACGGAATAGTGCTGCTGGCCCGTAATCGATTTTGCTGCTGAGCTTCAGGCACGCAACTAAGCTAGAATCCCTTCCTTGAGAGCGGTTGGGTTAGTCATTGTGCGCGCGATCTACTGAGCGATTCTGGCACGGGGTACGCAATGTAAGCACAAGCGCTGCTTGCCTTGTTCAAAGGCGGCAGCAATGGTCGAATCAGGTTACTTACCGAGCGCCTGAGCCACTAGTGCCTTTATCATCCGATAATAGTAGGTGCGAATGCCTCCCGAGATCTGCGCCATGAAAACAACTGCTAGTTCCTCCTCTGGATCGATCCAGAAGAAGGTCCCACCGTGACCGGCCCACATGTATTCGCCTTCGGAACCGGGCACACTTGCCAGCCCAGACCCTTGGCGAACCATAAAGCCCAGTCCGAAGGTATAACCATCGATGCCCATGAGAATGTTGCCGGGTAATGCAGGCACCCCGGGACGGCGCCCGAGGTGATCCGAAGTCATCATCTTAATAGTCGTGGGGCTCATATATCGGCGGCCATCAAGCGTGCCGCCGTTCAGCATCATCTGACAGAAGCGCAGGTAGTCGGTCGCTGTCGACACGCCCCCCACTCCGGCAAGCTCATTCGACGGCTCGATCTTTACGTCGAGAAATTGCCTTTTCCTATGCATTGGCTCGGCAATTCGGTTCCAATTTGCCTCAGGAACCTTGAAACCCGTGTCAGCCATGTTAAGGGGCCGAAACAGTTGCTCGTCGAGAAACTCTGAAAGACGCCGGCCTGAGACCGACTCGATGACGCGGCCGAGCACGTCTACAGCCAAACTGTACTCGAAGGCGGTGCCCGGCTCACGCACTAGCGGCGCTTTGGCAATCCCCGCGGTGAATTGTTCCGGCGTGATGAAGCGAGACGGCTCAGTAAAAAGTTTTGCTTCGGCGTAAGCGGCTCTGATCTCTGGAATATTGGAAAACTCTCCGTAAGTGAGGCCCGCCGTATGTCGGAGGAGATCGTGGATGGTTATCTGGCGCTTGGCGCGCTCACGGGCGGTTTTACCGTCTTTACCCGCGACTATGACCTCCATCTTGGCCAGTTGCGGCAGGAACTTGGATACAGAATCGTTCAGCTGGATCTTGCCTTCCTCGACCAGCATCATGGCGCCAACTGAGGCGAGTGGCTTCGTCATGGAATAGATGCGAAAGATCCCATCCTTGGTCATCGGTTTGCCCGTCGCCTTCTCTTGGAAACCGATAGCTTCGGAATAGATCAACTTGCCTCGCCGAGCAATCATAACGACGGCACCCGGCATGCGCTCCGCATGGACCTCCTTTTGCAGCACCGTGCAAATTCGGGCGATCCGCTCAGGCGAGACATCGACGGTCTCGGGCTGGGCGGTGGGTAAGCCGTGCGCGAAGGTCCGACCTACGAGCTTTAAGCGCGCCGAAAAGGAAAGCGACTTCAGCCTAGCTTTCATCGATTGCCAAGCTCCCGCAGCGTTCGTTGTGCGAGACGGCGCAAATGGCGATCAGAACCGTGACCGTGTATTGGATAGTCACTTGAACCAAGTCTCCCGTGGTCGAAACCATCGATCTCCGACATGCCAAAACGGCCGGACGCACCTCGCATTGGTAAGAGATGCATCACGCTGCTACCTGAGATCGCGCCGCTTAACGGACTGTATCCTTACCCAAGACGTGCTCTGCAATTGATGTGCCGCTCGAAGGCTGTCGGTGATATGCGCGCGAGCGGTACGGCTGCGTGACATTGGACATTGAGAACGGTACGCCAAGTCCTGCAGCCGCCACAATAACGTGAGGATCGAACGCAGATGTCGGCAGCGAACAGGCTAGAGCAATCAGACAGACGAACCAGAACCACGAGCTTCGTGCGGGACTCCGTTGAGGCACGCCGTGCCTGCAAGTCAAGACAACGAACTTCGGTCACTTGGATGGTTGTCCTTTAACGAACAGCTGAGCTGCGCCAACTGACTGCCGAGTTCCTGGATCGAGTCGAAGTCGACAATCTTTCTTCGGAGTTGTCTCGTGGTTTTCCTTCGAACGGGCTCCATTTGCGGCAGCGGCCGTTAGTATCGTTTTCTGCATTGCTCCTCTGATACAGGGATGCGTCGGACGTTCCGCTGCACTCAGTTCGAACGCTGTACCAATGATGCAATCTACCATTGCCGAACACACGGCAGGCGGCCGAGCATCTGAAGGCCGCGCTTTGGAGAAAAGATTGACCGACCGCCATCTGACGAAGTCCTTCGCCTCAAGGATGCGGAAACTATCTCGCAAACTCAGGCAATCAAGGCAAAAAAGGTCGCAACAACTCAACCGTTGCTGGCTCTTGGCTCGGATCGGTCCCTCGCAAAGTTGTCCCTCGACTGAGCTGTGCCCGCGGCCCTAAGCTACAATTCGCACCGGCAGGGCGGAGTAACCGTGCACGAAGTTCGATGCGATCCGGTCCGGTTCACCGACGACGTTTACATCCAGATGACTAGACAAAATTTCCTCCCACATGATTTTCAGCTGAAGTTCCGCAAGACGATTACCAAGGCAGCGATGGATGCCGAATCCGAACGAAAGATGTTGCCGTACATTCTTACGATCGATGATGAAGCTGTTCGCGTTCTCGATGACCTCGTCGTCGCGATTCCCGGAGATGTACCACATGATGACCTTGTCGCCATTCCTGATTGTTTTGCCACACATAGTGATATCCGCTAGGGCATTGCGGCGTATGTGCGCGATGGGCGTCTGGTACCGGATAATCTCGGACACCGCGCTCGACACCAGTGCGGGGTTATCGCGCAACTTTCGCAACTCGCTCGGGTTCTGATTCATGAACCACATGCCGCCGCTGATCGAATTGCGCGTTGTGTCGTTCCCGCCTACGATCAGTAAGATCAGATTTCCGAGGAACTCGCGTGGTTCGAGATTCCGAGTCGCTGGCGAATGCGCCATCATCGAGATTAGATCAGCGCGCGGCTCGGCATCTATCCGTTCGTTCCACAAATTCGTGAAATAGGCCAAGCACTCGGACAGAATTGCTCTTCGCTTATCCCAGCTGTCGATCTCCTGTCCTATTTGCGGAATTGTGTTGGCAACGTCCGACCAATATGTCAGCAGCCGACGATCCTCAAACGGAAAATCGAATAGCGTGGTCAGCATCTGTGTCGTCAATTCTATCGATACCCTATCGACCCAATTGAAAGTTTCATTACGCGGCAGGCCCTCGAGAATGGTTCTGGCGCGGCTGCGGATCAAACCTTCCAGCTTAGCGAGATTTGCCGGTGCCACTATCGGGCTGACGGTCTTCCGCTGCTCGTCATGTTCGGGAGGATCCATCTTTATAAAACTTGGATTTCGATACTCCTCGGGCATCTCGACGATACTGACAGCAGCAGCTGGCTCGGACGAGAACACGTTATGGTTTGTGTCCACGGCCATAATATCCCGGTATTTAGTCACCGACCAATATGGACCGAACAGGCTGTCCTTACAGTAGTGAATGGGATCTTCCCTTCGCAACCTCTCGAAGTACGGCCAGATGGTATCGTCTTGGAAGCGCTTGGCCTCGCTCACATCGAGACTGTCAAGTGAGATATTATAAGCGTCGTCGCGTACTCGGTCTGCCAATAGAGTATTCATATTCGCCTCCTAGTTGCAGTGGTTGTCAGTGCTGGCCGTCAGGTATCCTTACCCGAAGACCATTCAGCGCTTGGGTGATCCTGATCTGGCAGGAAAGCCTCGAATTTGATTCTGCCGCTGACGCGAAGCTCAAGAGCTGCTCCTCCGTCGACGTTCGCTCGCCGGTCTTCGATAGCCAGGCATGCTCCACATACACATGGCACGTAGCGCACGCGCACTCCCCGTTGCAGTCGGCGTCAATCCCCGGCACGCCGTTATCGCGGGCGGCCCGCATTACACTGGTGCCGACTGGAACCTCTACTTGGTATTCACGTTCGCCACATTCGAAATAGACTGTCGGCATATTGTCTCAATCCTTTTTCTTTATCTGGTCCGGTCTCAGCGCGGGGCGAGCCATCTACCCTTCAAAATCTTCTTTTACGCTTTCCAAGCACCCCAGCAATCTCGATGCCAGTATTGGACCGACGAACAATCTATTCGGTATTCTTGAGAGTCGCCGTGTTGGTGTCGCCGTCTGTAGTCGCTGGCGAGTTTGAGAGAGCCGATCTGGCGACTCGAGCCGAGCCATCGGAGGGCATGCACAAACGTCGGGAACGACCTTGTCTGACAGACACTCGAACCAACACTTCAGTGGTTCGAACAGTTAGTACCTCATATATCAACCACTCCGACGCGAGTCGTTTGGTACACGATGCATAGGGCCGCGGCCTGGAGGTTGCGCACTACGTGGCGCAACGGCCTGTGTCCATATCCGACACAATTCCGAAAATTGGAGCGCTGCTTGAACGCCGCCTACGAGGCGCGTCCAGCCGGCTGGTCACACTGCAGCATTGGCAAAGTGAGTCAATTTCCAGACTGTTGAACGTCGAACAGACATGTCAGGCATCGAACAAAACATGTCATCGAATAGGCGAACCAAATCCAGCTGGTGAACCTCTCGGAATTACATCCAACTCGCGGCGCCAAACATTCGCACTTGGGGAATTGCGAAAGTGAGACCGTACTGAGGAGGATTGAAGACGTGCTCGAGCTCTCTTATCGATTGGTGAGGCGCCAGGTCCTCACGGAAGGTACTGGGTGAGCTAGATTCGCGCTAATTCAGAAGGGTTGCAGATCTTATCGCCGCTGTTCGGCTCTGGCGAGCTTGCAAACGCGAGCGATTTTGCGCTTCCTACCAGAAACGGGAGGGCGGCCTTGCTTCAATCTTGTTCTATTCTTCTCCATGGGATGGCTCTGGAAATTCGGAGGAAGGATGTTCCGGATCATGATATTCGAAGAAGCAGTCACGTTGGCGTCGTTACGGGTCTCGACTCGAGATACGAAAGCGCTCGGCAGAGGAGATCGGGCGCCAGTGCACCCGTTTCCCCGGATTGTCTGAAGACCGAACTCACAGCTTCGGCCTCTCACCGATTCTGTTGGACCTTGGATTCGCCGCTGTTTTTATATCCGAGCTTAAGGCGCTGAGCGCAAACTCTGCATCGAGCTGCGACCAGTGACGTGCAGTCATCGATCGCCCGACCCACACTAGTCGTGCGTTATATCCATTCTCATTTGCATGGAGGTTATACATGAACGGAATCAATCAATGCAGCGGTTCCGATCCGTTCGCAGCGAACTATCCGCAGTCCGTCCCAAAGGACCTTTACGAGACTGGGGAAATTCCGCCGTTGGGTCATGTGCCAAAGCGTATGTATGCTTGGGTGATACGCCGCGAGCGGCATGGCGACCCGGAGTCTGCAATGCAAGTGGAGGTAGTTGATACTCCTGCGATAGGGCTGGAGGACGCCCTGGTCATGATTATGGCTGCTGGTGTAAACTACAATGGTATTTGGGCGGCTCTCGGGCGACCGGTCTCGCCCTTCGACATACATCGGCACTCTCATCACATTCCCGGTTCCGATGCCGCGGGAATCGTTTGGGCAGTTGGAGATCGCGTAAAAGGATGGAAAGTCGGTGACTCGGTTGTTCTCCACTGCCATCAGGACGACGGTGACGATGTCGAGTGCAATGGCGGGGATCCCATGTTCTCGCCATCTCAGAGAATCTGGGGTTACGAAACCCCGGACGGGTCCTTTGCACAATTCGCCCGCGTTCAATCGCGTCAGCTGCTACCCCGGCCAATGCACCTAAGTTGGGAGGAGAGCGCCTGTTATACGGGCACGCTCGCCACTGCATACAGGATGTTATTTGGTCATCGCCCACATGCCCTCCGGCCAGGTCAAACCGTTTTGGTATGGGGTGCCGCTGGCGGCCTGGGGTCGATGGCAATCCAACTCGCAAGCGTGGCAGGAGCCAACGCGATCGGCGTCGTTTCTGATGACGCGAAGCGTGATTATGTGATGTCGTTGGGCGCCAAAGGTGTGATAAATAGGAAAGAGTTCGAGTGTTGGCGTCAACTTCCCGATATCGACAGCAGTATTCGCTACAGCGATTACATGAGCGAGGTGCGCCGCTTTGGCAGAGCCATTTGGGAGATTACGGGAAAGAGCAACGACGTCGATATTGTCATCGAGCATCCAGGAGAAATGACGTTTCCAGTCAGCTGCTTCGTCGTGAAACGAGGCGGAATGGTCGTCTTCTGTGGTGGGACCTCAGGCTATAATCTTACGATGGATGCGCGCGTGATCTGGATGCGGCAGAAACGAGTGCAAGGCAGTCACTTCGCGAATCTATATCAAGCGTGGGAGGCGAATAGACTTGTAGTTGAACGGCGCATAACCCCGTGCCTGTCCGAAGTCTTTGCGTGGGGCGAAATTCCGCGCGCCCACACCAAAATGTGGCGAAACCAGCATCGGCCTGGAAACATGGCAGTTCTTGTTCAAGCAAGTACAACCCTGCCTACTACATGACCGCGGCTGGAGCTGGCGAGCGCAGACACAACCAGATCTTCGCCTTGCCGAGAAGCGGGTGGGTGCCAGCTCGAACCAAGCCTTGAGCGGCAGCACGAGGGGCTTGCTGCGCGTCTGCCGCACCACGCGCCGCTCATCGGCGCTGCGGCCCATGATCGTCTTCTCGATGGCATAGAGAGCGGCGATACGCGCGAGCGCCTCGCTGGCGATCGCGGCAGGACCGTCCTGGACGATGTCGAAGAAACGCCGCCGCAGGTGAGCTCAGCGTAAGCGTAGCTCTGAGGCCCATTTGATTGGCGCTTGACGTCTATTTTGAGCGCGTGGTGCGCCGGCGCGGCTTCCATATGTGGGACAACGCATTGACAGCGGCCTCAAACGCCTTCCGGTCGACCACGTTGGGATCGAACTGCTCCGGGCCCCAGAGGCGCATATGTTCGTGCTCCGGATGGGTGGGGTCGCTGATGGCGTCGAGGTATTCGGCATAGCCTGGCGCACCGCCGACATCTTCCGGAGGACAACGGCCGGCGGCCTCGAGCAAGAACGGAAGTCCCTCCGTTGTCGTGTTGTCGAACCACTTTTCAAGCTTGATCACGTGATCCCAGCTGTCGCCGAAGTCGTAGAGATAATGGATCGTCTTCGCGCCGGTCTCCTGAACGATATTAGAGAGCCGCGTCTTGCGGGCATCGATGGGCTGAGGGCCAAAATCTCCATCGGGATCAGGGATACCCCAACGTCCTTCGCCGGCCAGGAACTCGAAGAGATGGCTGTTCGTCCAGCCAAACGCCGCCTGAAGCGTCAGATGCAGCCGATCAAGGCGCAGCGTGAGCGGCACGACAAGGCATCGCATCACCTCCGGTTTCACGTCCTTGAGGGTCACCTTGATCCGGACCGCGGTCGTGTTCAGGCTCATGCCGCCAGCCTCGGATCGTGTGCATGCATCGTGTAGATCGACGCCCAAGGGAGCAGTTCGTCCAGTCGCGCCGCAGGCCAACCATTGACGAGCTTCGCGAGAACATCAGCGAGCCAGTGCTCGGCACTGACGCCATTGAGCTTACAGGTCTCGATTAACGAAGCCAGAACTGCCCAATTCTCGGCGCCCTCGTCGCAACCGGCAAAAAGGGAGTTCTTGGCGTTGAGCTTGATCGGTCGCATCGCACGCTCGACAGCATTCGTGTCCATCTCGATGCGCCCGTCATCAAGGTAGAGCGTCAGGCCGTCCCAATGACGCAACGCGTAACGCAAGGCCTCCGCCGTGTCGCTCTTTTGTGCAAGGTAATCAAGCTTGGCCTCAAACCACTGCTTCAAGGCTGTAGCCAGAGGTCGGGCATGCGCCTGCCTGCCAGCACGGCGCTCGGCATCCGATCGGCCGCGGAGCGCTTTCTCGACCGCGTAAAGTTGGGCAATGCGCTCAAGAGCCTCGCGGGCAACCGGAGCTGGCGCCGGAGCAGCCTCGCGCTCGATCTTCACAAACTGGCGCCTCAGATGCGACCAGCAGAAGGCGAGCGTTCCGGACAAGGCGTCCGCACGCGTCTCTCGGGTCATGGTCTTGTAAGCCTGATAGCCGTCGCAGTGGATGATGCCGCGATAGCCCTCGAGCAGCCTCAAGCCATGAACGGCCCCACGGCCCGGTGCATAGGCGTAAACCACGCCAGGTGGGTCAGGTCCGGCCCAGGGCCTGTCATCGCGTGACAGCGCCCAGAAGTAGCCGGTTTTGGTCCTGCCGCGCCCCGGATCCAGCACCGGCGCCGGGGTCTCATCGACACAGAGCTTCGAAGAGGCGAGCAGAAGCTGGCGCAGACGATGCCACAAGGGCTTCAATTCCTGGGCGGCATAGCCGACCCAGAAGGCGAGCGTGGAACGGTCAAGCGCTATTCCGTGCGTCGCCAGCATCTGCGCCTGGCGGTAAAGCGGCAGATGCCAATGATACTTCGCGTCGATCACATGCGCGACCAGTCGCTCGGTGGGCAATCCACCCCTGATCAGTCGCTCGGGAGCAGCGTGTTGGAGGACGACGCCGTGACAGGCGCGGCAGGCCAGTTTGGGCCGGCGGGTGACGATCACCCGGTATTGGACCGGAACGACGTCGAGCCTCTGGCTCTCATCGCGACCAATCTCGACGAGATCACCTTTGCAGCACGGGCAGCAGGTTGCAGCCGGCATCAGGATTTCGACGATGCGCGGCAAATGCTGCGGAAGCTGACCACGGTTGGCTCTGCGCTCGGCAGTTCTCTTCTCGCGGGTTCTGGGATTGGCGCGATCCTCGGCTGCTTCGAGAGCCGCAACGGCCTCTTCGATATCTTCCAGAACAAGCTGCAGCTGATCAGCGTCCAGCTTTTCCGAGGATCGACCGAACTGCGCATCTTTCGCAAGCTTGAGCAACCGCTCGAGCCTGGCGCAACGATCCAGCAGAGCCGCGGCAAAGACACGCAGCTCGGTTGGATCGCTCGGCAGCTCATCAGGCAAATCACTCATTGGCCCGAGTCTGCCATGCTTCGCGCCCCGATGCAGCGAAGACTTTATGTCCTACGCAAGTGCTTTCGGCTGCGGGATTCGAGGCGCGTGCATCCGCGTCCAATCCATGCCGGCCAGAAGCGCGGACAGCTGGGCGGCATTCATCCGCATCACGCCGGCCACGATGGGAGGCCATTTGAAGCCGCTGCCATCGAGCCGCTTCCAATACATCACAAGGCCGCTGCCATCCCAGACGACAATCTTCACCCGATCGGCGCGCTTCGCACGGAACACCACCGCCACGCCCTTCATCGGGTCATGGCCCAGCGTCTCCTTCGCCAACAGCGCCAAGCCCTCCGCACCTTTTCTGAAGTCCACAGGTTGCGTCGCCACGTAAATCATGAGGCTCGCGGGCGCCGTCAGCATGAACGTGTCCGTCGAAGCGCCAAGAACACATCACTCAACACAGCAAGGCCAGGCGTCCCTCGCACCTCCACGCGTGCCCCCTGGAGTTCAACAGTTACAACGGCTGCTTCCGGCGACCCGGTGGGCTCTGCGGCCGCCGGTAGCGCCGATTCCGATACCACCGGCACGAACGACAGCGTGTCCGCCGAAGCCGGCAGCACCAACTGGCCCAAACGCGCCCGGCGCCGCCAGTCGTGCACCTGCTGGGGCCGGCACCCATGGCGACGCGCGACATCTGTGACAATCGCCCCCGGCTCAAGGCTTTCCGCGGCAATCTGTGCCTTCAAATCGTCCGGCCAGCGCTTTCGACCTGCGCCTGCGTACACTTCGATACGCGGTGACAACGGTCGTCTTATGTCGTCCGAATGGTCGTCCATTATGAGCACCCTTGCAGAAGATGACTCTTCTAGCGGTGCTCTCAGGATTGAGTACAACAATTCTCAAGGGCCTCAACGCCACGCTTACAGCTCAGCAGAACGCGAGCGTGATCGTCGCGTCAGGTGTATTGTCCGCAATGGTCTTCTAGACGATGTTATGATCATCGCTTGCACGATGCCACGATAGCAGTCGAGCAGCTTGAGCGCGTGGACGGCGCCGCGACCGGGTGCGTAGGTGTAGGCCACCGCCGACGGGTCGGTCCCGCCCCAGGGCCGATCGTTGCGCGCGATCGCCAGAAGAAGCCCTTCTTGGTATGGTTGCGGCCGGGATTCAGCACCCGCGCTGTGGTCTCGTCGCATCTTGCCCGCGGTCAGAATGAGCTGACGCAATCGAAGCCAGAGCGGCGCAAGCGCCGCGGCAGCATAGCCCACCCAGAACGCAAGCACCGCGCGCTTAATGTGGATGCCCTGCGCCAGCAGCATCTGGGCCTGCCGATAGAGCGGCAGATGCCTGGTATATTTGGCGACCAGCACATAGGCGACCATCGCCTCGGTTGGCAGCCCGCCCTTGCTCAGCCGCTCCGGTGCCGGCGCCTGAACCACGCCATCCGTGCAGGCCCGGCAGGCATATTTAGGGCGATGCGTGACGATCACATGCATCGGCGTGTGGCAGATGGGCCGGAAGCGCGTCACGATCGACGCGGCGCTTGTTAGCGCGCTTGCGTGCGCGTGCAGAATCCCTCCTTAGCCCCCTCGTCCCCGGCACGGGCTTGCTCGACGTCAACCTCGATCGCCAGCAGCAGTTGCTCCGGATCGCGCTTCTCCGGCCGAACTGGGCGCATTGCAGCTGATGCAAGAGGTGCGCAGCCGGTCGATCTGCGACAGCGCGTGGTCGCGCTCCGCGCGTGCCACTGCCACCAGCGCCTGCAGCGCGGCAATATCGGTGGAAAGCTGGACTGGGATCTCGTCACATGAATCACTCAATCTGATTGGCGGGACGTTGTGGTGCATGCGAAGAGCGGCTCGATTCAACTGATTTCAGCGCTCACGATGTCGTTGCCGGCGGTCGTGGACATGAAGGCGCGACCAGTCCACGCCGTCCATCAGCGTGGCGAGCTGCGAGGCGGAAAGTCGCATCACACGAACGCTGATCGGCGGCCAGGAACGCGTTCTGCTCGAGACATTTCCACGGAAGCAACAGTCCGTACCCGTCCCAGGCCAACGTCTTCGAACGATTTGCTCGCTTCGAATGGAAGACAAACATTGTTCCCGAGGCCGATCAAGGCGGAGTTGATTGCGCACCGGCGCGGCGAGACCGTCAGCACCTCTGCGGAAGTCGACCGCGTTAACTTCAAGAGTGGCGCAAGAGTACCGCGATCGGCAGCCGCAGGCTCAAATCGGAACGGGCTGAATATCTCCATCGCTATCGCAGACTGAGGCCACCATCGAACATAAGAGAAATTGATCCGCAATTTGCTGGAGAGACGATCCATTGACGTGTTCGAAGCCGCAGTCGGTTGCCAAAAGCCATCAGCAGCGATTAGCTTCACAGTACTACTAGCCTTTCCAAGACCAAAATGTCGTAATGCTTTCCGTTGTCGGAAAAGACCTCTCTAAGGCATCCGGCGAGCGAAAAGCCGCAATTCCTTTCCGCGAAAGAAACAACGTCAGGCATATCTTTGAACACCATTGCAAAAACACAGTGCAGATTATGGCTATTTGCCCGATTTAGAAGCGTTTTTGCAAGGATGGACCCAATTCCCTTGTGACGAAATGACTCTTGAACATAGAGCGACATTTCCGCCGTGTGCCTGACATCTTCCCGGACGCGATATCGAGTGAATGCTGTCCAACCGACCACGGCGCCTTCGTCCACGCACGTGTAAGACTCAAATGACGGACGCTGTTCGAACAGAAACTCTTTCATTTCGTTGACACTCCAAGGGCGCGTTCCTTGTGTTGATTCCCTTGCATGACATGCTGCGTTATAGATCTCTGTCACGCTTGGTAGGTCACCTGTCCGCAACGGACGCACCTGATAAGACATCAATTATCTCCATTCTTCCTCATCGAGACGAGACTCAGCTCGACAGTCGGTCAATTAGAAACATCCTAAACTTCGACAGAAACGTCCAAAAGATTAGGCTTCGTGAGAGCGAAAGCAGGGTACCTATTTTACGATTCATCGAATTGGCTGATGAGCGGTTGCTCAACGATGTTTGTATCTTGCGTCGGTTCTGTAGGCGCCCCCTGAGAGCACCTCAGGCGTAGGTGTTCTTTTCGCTCACGAATTGCATGTTCATCGTCTGGAGCCGCGATTTAGTCAATTGACTAGCGCCGTGCTCTGCATCTAGCTGAGAGCAATACTATCACTCAGACGTTCGAGCGCGAGCCAGCCAGAGCGGACCGGGTCGATCAGCTGGACAGTGCTCTCTCCAGAGCTTACCGCAAACTACCAGAGCTGATAGCTAGTGTGTACAACTCTTACTGTGGTTTGTTCCACATGTTGAGTACGCGGCGACGGATATCAGGACTCAGCTGGAGAAGGACTGCGTCTTCGCAGGCACAAGAGAAGCCGGACTACCCGATTATGTCGGCCGGCCTTGCTGGCGCTGATGCGCGTAGTGCGCCTCAACTCATCGCGCACAGCGCTCAGGCAAGAACAAGACGAGTTAGAACAATGATTCGACATGCAACATATGCCGATGCCGACAACATGGCCAAGATCTACAATCAGGCAGCGAAGCCAGGCATCTTCGCAATAAGCCAAATCGCTCCTGATACTCACATCGATCGTCTCGCATGGCTGAACGAACATCAAGATCCTTTTCCTGCGTTCGTTTATGAAATTGACAATGGTCCGGTGATCGGCTGGTGCTCCTTGAATCGGTTTACCCTGCGTCCCGAATATAAAGACGTCGCCGAAACATCGCGCTACATTGACGAAAATCATCGAGGGAAGGGCCTTGGCAGGTTAATGCTTGCACACTTGATTGAAACCGCTACAGATCTGGGTTTCCGGTTACTGGTGTCACATGCGTATGAAAAAAATATCCGAACTATAAGAAGCGCCAGCCCTTTTGAGTTCTTTCCCACGGCGGTGCTACACGAAGCAGCGCGCATTCGCGGTGAATGGCACAACGACGTGTTTTTCTGGAGAAAGTTACGATGAAATCATGATCTGCAAATGTGTCCGAAGCAATGGGAGCCCGTGGACGGTGCTCGTCTTGCCCTTGGCCAGAACCGGCACCGTCGGC
Organism: Bradyrhizobium sp. 25ACV; assembly: GCF_054863005.1. Taxonomy (NCBI): domain Bacteria; kingdom Pseudomonadati; phylum Pseudomonadota; class Alphaproteobacteria; order Hyphomicrobiales; family Nitrobacteraceae; genus Bradyrhizobium; species Bradyrhizobium sp. 25ACV. The sequence continues at coordinate 514,616 of NZ_JAVAYO010000002.1, read as the reverse complement.
TGGGAAGGACTTCAGCTCCAACCTCTCGCAGAACCAACGTGAGACTCTCGCCTCGCCCGGCTCCCATCAGGCAATCTGGCCGCCATCGCCGAGTTGCCAATGCACAAAGAGCCTGCGGTCTCACGCGCGATCTTCTCCATGAAGAAACGCGCGCGTCCTAAACGGTGATGGAAAAATATCCACCGTAATATCCACCGTTGGTTGATATAACGTGTGCCAGCGGATAGAGCGCTGAGCGGGTGTATTGCCCATAATAAGCGATCCCGCGCTAACCATCGGGTCTAGCTCCCGAGCAATAACGTCCAGTTCTCCTGGGGCGAACCCACAGAACATATTCTGCGAATGCGGCCTCAGGACCGATCGTAGCCGGAAGCAATAATCGAGAAAGTCAAACATGACCGCCTCGCTTTTATTCGGCGTCGATCATCCTCGCAATAGGCGATCCTCGTCTTCGTAGGATGCAATTCCAGGCGGCACTCGGCCAGCCGAGCCTTAAGCGCTTCGCCAACGCTTTGCGCCTCCATCTCACTCCGACAATGTACCAACCCGCCACCCGCATACCGACACCACCTCGAAGCGGGGTCCGCGTCATCCACGCGTCAAATGCGTCGTGCACAAAGAGGTTGGGGCGGATCGGGCGCACCACGGTCCCGCGGCGGCGCGACAAACGGAAATGCGCCGCACTCGAACACGATCGCTGCAATCTTCGGACGCGCGACGCGCAGTCGCGTGGCGCAGGCGGCGAGATCGCCCTCGATCGCAGCGACATCAAATGGCGCCAGCGCTCCGCTCGTCGTGCGAGAACTTTCCGCCTTCGATGCCACCGATCACGATCCTTGCCCTCTCGACCGGATCATTGATCCCGAGCAGATCGTCACCCAAAGTTGAGTCGTAGGTTAGAATGGCGATCCTAGCCAGTGGCGGGAGCTGGCGGAGCAACATCGGAAGCAATAGGAGTCTCGACATCGCCACGGGTACATTCACCGATGCGGCCACCGCCGCCTGACAGCGGACAGAGAAGCCATACGTTGAGCTTGTCGCGAGGGCGCCTCGCTCAACCACTGGGCGTCTGCAACGTAGGCCGGCTCGTACGTCGAGTCACCTCGGACGATGTTCGGCACCCATGCCCCTGAAACCGTTTCCGAGACGACAGGGAAGTCGAAGGTGGCCAGGTTTCGTATCGAGCCTAGAATGGGCGGCGGCGCCTCGCCTGGCGGAAGTCCGCGCTCGAGGCACAAAATTCCGAGAGCGCGTGGGGTCTCCAGTGATTTGGGATTCCGGCTCACTGTCGGGCTTCAAGTATGCTATGTATTAGTACCCAAGTTCGCCATGAATTCCATTGATCTCGCCACCCTCTGCCGCAATTCCTGCATTGCTGAGCGATTAGCTGCATTCCACGCGGGCGAGCGCGAAGTTAAGTCTCAATCATAAACGCGCAGCCTAGCTAGCCCACTAACCAGAGCGGCGCCAGCCCAAGAACATCTTGCATGTCCGTCAGAGGACATCGTCCCGGCAACCAAGAAATCACTTTTTTGTTGAAAAACTCGCTCGGAGCTGGGATCAGCGACGAGAAGCCGCTGGACATCAATCAGCGCGCTCTGGAAGCAGGCATAGCGAAGGTTCACTACGGCGCGATAGACGGGAAGCCGCCGCGCGCGCAGGGGCGCGTGTTTGATGATGGCGAGCACGCCTTCAAAGCCCGAGAGCAAATACTGGCCGAACTGGCCGTGACTGCGGGCGCAAGCGCTGCCCCGCGGTCTTGTGCCTGTGACATATGTACGCTGCACTCCAACTGTGCGGCCAAAGACGCCGATAGGGCCCAACACCGGGTGCTGCCAGCCCTGGCATATGAGCGAGGGCGCTCAGAGCTGAAGTGAGCCGCCCAACTCAGAAAGCTGCCTCTCGGCTCAAATTTGTACGGCGGTCCCGAGCCGTAAGCGCTTAGCCGCCACCGTATGGACGCAGGCTTGACGCTTTGCGGAATCGCCAGGGCATAAGGTCTTCGATTCTGCTATGGGGATGGCCGTCGATAATGGCCTCGAGTGTTTCGGCGATGTAGGCGGCCGGGTTGACGTCGTTTAGCTTGCAGGTGGCGACGAGCGACGCGAGCAAGGCCCAATTTTCAGCCCCGACCTCCGAGCCGGGGCCATAATGCCGGGTTTCTGACATTCGAAGCCGTGATCGCCTATCCGTACCACCCGCTGGTCGGCCGGACGGTCTTGGTGACCGGCGACCATGAGCACGACGGTGTTCATTATTTCCTGATTCGGCAACCGCAGGGCGGCTCCTTCCAGGTGCCGGGCTGGATGTTCGATCCGGCGGCATGTTCGATGGAGATTGTATCGGTTCCGCGCCTTCCCGTCAGCCAACTCCTTCAACTGCGCAGTCTGGTTGATCATCTCGTAGCTTGTCGTCCGGAAGAAAAGCCCCGGAGGATTCGGCAATGACAAAGCACTGTCGCGTGCAAATGGATCTGGTCCTTCCACTCACCCGGCTAGGCGACATGAGTGGCGCCGAACGCCAGAAGGCAGTGGCTCTTCTGCGAGTATTGCTAATGGAAGCGGCGGCGAAGCCGGCCAACGAGCCTGAGGCCAACGGCAAAAAGGGGGCAGGCAATGAGTAAGATCACGCCCGCGCACCTGACCCGTGCCGCATTCGTGTACATCCGCCAATCCACAGCATATCAGGTCGTCAACAATCTCGAGAGCCAACGTCGCCAGTATGACTTGGTCGAACGTGCGCGGCAGCTTGGCTGGGAAGATGTCCAACTTATCGACGATGATCTCGGCCGATCCGGTGGCGGAACGGTCCGGCCGGGCTTCGAGAAGCTGCTGGCAGCGATTTGCGAAGAGCGCGTTGGCGCCGTGGTATCGCTCGAGGCATCACGCCTTGCTCGGAACGGCCGAGGTTGGCACACATTGCTGGAGTTCTGCGGCCTGGTCGGCACATTGATTGTCGATGAGGAAGCAATTTATGATCCACGCTCCCCCAATGACCGGCTGTTGCTTGGTATGAAGGGCACCATGAGTGAGATGGAGTTGTCGATCTTCCGGCAGCGGTCCGTCGAGGCCATGCGCCAAAAGGCGCGGCGGGGCGAACTCCATTTGACCGTCGCCGTTGGCTACGTGAAGACGGATGACAACCGTATCGAGAAGGACCCTGATCGACGCGTCCATGACGGCATCTTGCTCGTTTTCCGCAAATTCGCTGAACTCCAGACAATCCGGCAGGTGCTGCTTTGGTGCAGGCAGGAGAACGTTCTCGTTCCAGCGATTGTGCAAGGTGGCGGCAAACGCCCGGTCGAATGGAAGACCCCCGTCTATCACACGCTGTACCACATGCTGACGAACCCGGTGTACGCCGGCTCTTACGCCTACGGTCGGCGAGGGACACGGGTGACGATCAAGGATCGCCGCAAGCGGGTCATGCGCGACACGCTCCGGCGCAATTGGAAGGATTGGGAGGTTTTGATCCACGACCATCATGAGGGCTACATTGCCTGGACTGAGTTCGAGAGGAATCAGCACCTGATCGCCGACAATGCCAATGGGAAGAGCTATATGGGTCGCGGCTCCATAAGGCGCGGCGAAGCCTTGCTGCCAGGATTATTCCGTTGCGCGCGCTGTGGCCGACGCCTGCACATCCACTACACTGGAAAGGGCGGGAATATACAGCGATATGCCTGCCGCGGCGCGTTCAGCGCCAAAGCGGCCGACAACTGTATCGGCTTCGGCGGCATGCGGGTCGATCGCGCTGTCGCCCAGGAGGTGCTCGGATCGACTGCAGCCTCTTGGGATTGAAGCGGCGCTGGCCGCGATGGAGGCCCAGAGCGTCAATCATTGCGACAAGCGTCAGCACATCGAGAATGCGATCCAGCAGGCTCAGTACGAAGCCGCCCGGGCACGGCGACAGTACGACGCCGTCGATCTCGATAACCGGCTGGTCGCCAGTGAGTTGGAACGGCGCTGGAACGAGAAGCTGGTTCAACTGCGCGACGTGGAGGTCCAGCTTGAGACCCTCAAACAGACGCAGCATGCTCCAGCGCTTTCCGCTGCGGATCGCGCGAGGCTGATGATACTCGGCAAGGATTTGACCAAGGCGTGGAACAGTCCCGGCGCGTCCATCGAGGCACGCAAGAAGATCATCAGGCTACTTGTCAAAGAGATCATCGTCGATGTCGTGGGCAATACGTTGGCGCTCCTCATTCACTGGCAAGGCGGCGACCACACCCAATTGACGGTCAAAAAAGAACAAGATCGGACAAACCCTTTGGACGGTCGAAGCCGATGTCCTCGATCTCGTTCGCGTATTGGCGAGGCAATTATCGGACACGGCAATCGCTGCGATTCTCAATCGATCCGGCAAGTTGACTGCACATGGTGCGAGTTGGACACGATCCCACGTCTGCAGCCTTCGGAACGCCAACGGCATTCCTGTCTATCGCGAAGGTGAACGAGCCGAGCGCGCCGAAGTTACGTTGGATGAAGCCGCCGACATTCTGAAGGTGAGCCGCACGACGGCCTATCGGATGGTCAGCAGCGGCACCCTTCCGGCCGGGCAACTGTGCGGCGGGGCGCCTTGGATTATCCAGTTCGCCGACCTGCAGCGAGACACTGTGTGCCGCGAAGCTGATGCCAGGCGATCACGTCGCCCGATATCTCGGGATCCGCAGCAGAATCTCCTTCCATTATAAGGACATCATCAGATGAGCAGTATGACGCGCCAACGTCATGCCCGGCGCAGAGAGCATTTTTTCTGGTCAGGCAGACTGGCCGGATGGCGTTCTCGACCGGGTTGGTGTCGAGCTCAAGGCGCCCGTCTTCGAGGAAGCGGGTCAGCCCCTGCCAGTGATTGAGCGCGTAGCGGATGTCCTCGGCGAGCGTCGAACCGCTGGAGATCATCGACAGCTGTTTCTCGAACCAAGGCTTTAACGCGGCGACCATGGGCGGCGAGTGCTCCCTGCGCGCGGCCAGCCGGATGTCCGGCGATGCACCGCGTACCATGGCTTCGATGGCGTAAAGCTGTGCGATGTGCCGAACGGCGGCCTCAGCGATCGGCGACTTGCTGTTACGGGCCAATTTGACGAAGCGCCGGCGCAAATGGCTCCAGCAATGCACGAGCGTCCACGGCCCTTGCGGTCGAGCGACTTCGGTCAGCCGGTCATAACCGTCATAGGCATCGCATTGCAGGAAGCGTCCGCAAAAGCCATCCAGGAACTGCTCTGCAAAGGCACCGCTGCGACCGGGGGCATATCGGAACAGCACGATCGGCGGACTTGGGCCGCTGTGGCCGCGGTCGTCGGAGACGATCGCCCAGAAGTAGCCCTTCTTCGTTTGACCACGCCCGGGATCGAGCACCGGCGCCGTGGTTTCGTCCATGAACAGACGATCCGCCATGGCCAGGCGGCGGCGCATGTGGTCCGCGATGGGCTGAAGATGGAAGCAGGCGCGGCCGGACCAGTTGCCCAGGGTCGCCCGATCAAGCCGGATGCCCTGGCGCGCATAGATCTCGGCCTGACGGTAGAACGGCGTATGGTCGCCAAACTTGGAGACGATCACGTGCGCAATGGCCGCTTCGGTCGGCAGCCCGCTGGGCACGACGTGCTCCGGTGCGTGCGCCTGTACGACAGGGCCCGAGCAGTGGCGACAGATGTATTTCGGGCGGCGCGTGACCAGCACCCGCCATTGCGCCGGGATCACGTCGAGGCGTTTGCTGACGTCCTCGCCGATCTTCGTCATGGTGCCGCAACCGCACGGACAGAGCGTGCTCGCAGGCTCGATGATCCGTTCCACGCGCGGCAAATGGGCAGGCAAGCAGCCGCGATTGCGATGAGAGCCTTGATCCGGCACGCTCCGCGATCGGCCCTTGATCACAGCCTCGGCTCTCTCCTGCGCCGCGTCCAGGATGCCTTGCGCGATCTCCACGTCTTCCAGCGGTAAGTGATACTGATCTGGCCGCAGCTTCTCGGACTTCGCGCCGAACTTCTCGCGTCGCAATTCGCCGAGGATGACCTCCAGCCGACGCCGCGCTTCCTCCGACGCCGCCAGCGCTCCCTGATGCTCGCTCAAGGCCGCCTGCGTTTGCGCCAAAAGCGCTTTCAGCTGTTCATTTTCGTCGCGCAGAGCCGCGATGCTCATGCGCTATTTCGAGCACATCGCCGCCGCGCGTGCCACGTTCAAAATAGCTTCCGAGTCATTCTGCCGCAGTTATCCAGCCGCCTGGGGACGCCGCGCTTCTTCCGGGCGGACCAACCTCCAATCCAACCCCTCGAACAGGGCTGCGAACATCGCCGGCGATATCCGCATCACGCCGTCTGCGATCGTTGGCCAAACAAACTTGCAACCTTCGAGACGCTTGTGCACCAACACCAGACCCGTTTGATCCCAGACCAAAATCTTGATCCGGTCCGCCCGTTTCGATCGGAACACGAAGGCTGCGCCGCTGAACGGGTCGAGACGAAGCATCTCTTGCACCTTTGCCGCAAGCCCATCGTGGCCACAGCGGAAGTCGATCGGCCGCGTCGCGATGTAAATCTTCAGATCGGCACCGGCCGCGATCATCGTGACGCTCGCACTGCGCGGATCACCCGGGACAGCTGCTCGCCAGTTATGGCTGTGTCCGTCCGCAGCACGACATCGCCAATCGCGATCTCAAGCTTGATCGCCGGAACGTGACGCTCCTCCAACGCGCTTTCCACGACCAGCGGTGCAAATGTCGACTGCGATGCCTCGCACGGCGCCAACATGCCTCGCTGTCGAAAGCGTCGGCGCCAATCGTAAATCTGCCAGCGCGTCGCTCCGTGCTTGCGCGCCACCTCGGACACCTGGGCACCAGGTAGCAGACTCTCGGCGACAATCCGGGCTCTCTCAGCCTCCGAACGCACACGGCGCCCCGACGGTCCTTCGAGGACCTCCAGCCGGCTCACCGGCCATAGCGGTGAGCCGTCCAAATGGACGTCCTTTTTGCTGTCCAATCCCATCCAAACCTCCGTTCCAAGCCGGAGGCTTCTTCGCACATTCATTCTAACTCTGAAGCAAGGGTATCGGCTTCGCGCTTACCCCGAGCCCGACCTTAGGTGAGTTGGGGATGCGGACTGCATTGTTGCGAGCATCTAGGAAATTACCGCTCCAAACACAGTTCGTGCCGTGTCCGCGGCAGGCAACATAAGCTCTCGGAATAGAGCGCTCGATCTGCAGCTCGGAGTCGCGCTGCTCCGTACTCTCTGGCGGCAGACCAGAGCACCAGCACGAATTTCTGATCAGGTGAGCGAAATGCTGTCAAGCTTCATGGTTGGTCAATTTAAGCCCGAACTCGACTTGTCAGCCTGACAATACCTTCTTGTTCTTGCAAGCTCCTCTTCGGAGAGCATCGCCGTACCGATAATGCGATCCCTCACCAATTGCGCGATCTCGCCGTCGGACAGCTTGAGAAGCCCCGATAGGATCTCTCTGTTATGCTGCCCGAGCGTCGGTGCCGCTGTACGGACAGCATAGGGCCGCGTACCTTCGCGAATAGGCATCGACGGCTGCAGATGCATGCCAATGAAAGCGCGTTCGACCTCCTGCAGAAATCCGCGTGATCTGAGATGTTGATCTTTGAGCAGGTCAGTCGGCAAGCGCGCCACACCTGCAACAACCTTTACAGCCTGCAACTCGGACATGGCCTGATCAGCATCGCGGGCGACTGTCCAGGCTTCAATACCTGTCTCTATAAGATCCTCGATGCCACGGCGGGCTTCCGCAGATTTCAACGATGCGTCGGCGGCCCAGTTTGGCCGCCCAATAAGAACGGCAAGCCTCTGCCACATTTCCTCATCGGTAGCGGCTACAATGATCCAGTTGTCCTCACCAGCACACTGGAAGCAGCCGTGCGGCACGAACTGCGGATGTCGATTGCCATATCTCGTCGGAGGCTTACCGTCAATCGAATGGACCATGATCCATGGCGCCGCAAACGGCATCATGCATTCGACCTGCGAAAGATCGATAAACTGCCCCTGCCCGGTGCTGCGGGCGTGAATGAGAGCAATAAGAACTGCGGCGCAGCCGTTCAACCCGCCGACGGGATCCCCAAAAGCGCTGTGGCTCATTACGGGTGGCCCGTTGGGATGTCCAATCACGCTCGGCAGGCCCGAGCCCTGCTCAAGAGTCGAGCCGTAGGCCCGACAATCGCGATGTACGCTGTTCGCTCCAAAGGCTGACATCGACATCATGACGAGGCGAGGGTTGAGAGTTCTGAGCACGTCGTAACCGAGCCCGAGCTTCGGCAGCACATTGGTCGAATAATTGTCGACAACAAGATCGGCTTCCGCCACTAGCCGTTTGACGAAAGCAAGGGCTTGCGACCGTGTCAGGTCGAGTGTGATACCGCGCTTGTTGCGATTCATGGTGCAGAAGCGCATCTTCTTTTCGTACATTTGGCCGTTGACATACGCAGGACGCCGGTCAACGCCGCGAAACCAATCGGGGTATTGGATAGCCTCGATCTTAATGACATCAGCACCGAGATCCGCCAGTGTGCGAGTGCACAATGGGCCTGCCCAGCCCATCGTGAAGTCGATAACGCGAATCCCGTGCAACGGCGGCCGGTCGGAACCGATCCAGCTGAACGACTCGGGCGTAGCGAGGGATCGGTGCGGTATTTTCGCGAAAGCCTGTTGCTCGCCGGGAGATGGCACCTTTCCGCCCCAGCGCGGTGGAGTCTGTGTCAGACGATGCATCGAGCCAGCGGTAAAGCCCTTTTCTTGGCCGACCCAGACAGGCGCAATCGCGCCGCGCACTTTCTCCCCCGCATGCTGGAGCAGATCGGACATTTCGGGTACTGGTACGATCGGGATCTTCCGTTTCAATCCCTCCGCAAACCACTCCAGCGCTGTCCGCGCCTTTAGCCTTGGTACCAGATATCGCTCGATCTGTTCCGTGTGTGGCCAACGATCTTCGCCGAGGACCAGAGTTGGATCATCACGCAATTCGGATAGGTCGAGCATATCGCAGAATGCGCGCCATTGTGACGGCGTCCCCGCCGTAACGCCGAGCCGTCCCTCTTTGGTTTCGTAAATGCCGACGGGAAACACTGGCCAGAATCGGTTGATGCCAAGCCTGCACATCGCATCACCGCGGGCAGAGGCTTCGAACATGAGATACTCGCTGACAACGAGGCTGGATTCGAAAATATTGAGCGACCATGACCGCCCTGCCCGACCTTGCATTCGCGAAAGGGCCGAAGAAGCCGCGGCGATGAAGCCCCACAATCCTGCAAGGATCCCCGTCTGGAAATCCGGTGCGTGCAACGGGGGGCCCTCGACGGGCCCAACCAGCTTGATGAGGCCGGCAAGCGCGCGGACTGTCGAGTCGGTTGCGGCGAATCCCGCATAAGGCCCATCGCGGCCGAACCAGCTCGCTTCAACGCAAATCAATCCGGGACGTCGACGGCGGATCGCGGCGATATCAATGGCCGGGCAATCTGCGGAATCGACCTCGCGGCCATCGATCAGAATGTCGCAATCCTCGATCATTGTGGTAAGATGTCTAATCGAGCTCGGCTGAGTGGCATCGATGATGATGCTTGACTTGTTGAAGTTGAGGAATGCGAACCACGCGCTCTGGCCCTTGGGCGTAAGCGGCGCGCTGTGACGAAGTGGATCACCCCCAGGCGGCTCGACTTTCTGAACATCTGCGCCGAAATCCGCGAATAACCGCCCGCAATAGCTTGTTGCAGCCGAGCTACCGATCTCGATCACCCGCAGATGTGATAATACTAGGTCCATTTGATCAGTCATGATGCTACTCCGAAACATCCCGTCTGGACGAGATGCGACTAGGTGCCCAATAGGAGCGCGGCGCCGCTTTCCAATTCGAAACACCGGCATCTGCAACTGGCGCGACGTTGAGGCGGTGAGGCCAAGCACATATCCGCCACCCTGCAACGCCGTGTATCAGCGGTATCAGGCGTGCTTTGCGCCTTCTGCGACGGCACAAACAGCGACTTGCACGACATCGAGCAGATTGAGCCCTAAAAAACAGGCTTAACGCGCCGCTCGGGTCAGAGCAAAACCACGGGACAAAAGTGTCACGCCTGATTGCTCGTCGGCCACCAATTCCATTAAAATCGGCCATATCGACCAAACCCTCGGATCAATCGCGCTGTGGAGAAGATTGCTCCCGACGACCAACTAGCAGTCCTGCTGCGAACACCACGTCCTGCGCCATCGAGAAATCGCGCTGCATCGTGCCATTTGCTATCAAACTGCCCGTGCACCGAGTTCGGAGTGTCGCTTCCACGAGGATCTTCGCCGCTAGTTCTGTTGGTTCCCGTCTACGACCACTCGTGGATGCCCGCGCAACGTTGATAGCTCTCTCCGCGGTAGTTCGCAAAAACCATGCCAGCACGAACTGGAATGGAAAGCGACCGCATTTGCAATCGATTGCGTACGGTCGGCTCACGGGAAATGCTCTGCCTCGACGCGGCACACAGCACCTTCATACTGGACACACCAGTCCTGTTGGAAACAGAACAATACCACCCATCGGGTCAGCGGCTCGCCAATCTTGATCTTCATGGTCCACGGCGACCAACCGCTCTTCCGCTACGCCATGATAGGACTGAAAACCGACAACAGCACAATCAAGGAAGGTCCGCTATCTAAGCGCCTGCCCCAAGCTGTCGCGCCACCCATCTCCGACTGAATGCCGACAATGTCGCAAATCAAACAAAGCGCGCTCGACCATTCCGCAGGGACGACGAGAGTTTCGTTCGACAATGAGGCGCGTCTCAAAATTGCGCGCGCAGCACGCCAATCGCCACGATCTGGAAAAACGAGCCGCCCTAAAGCGACGCGATTTCGCTCGAGAAGTTGCCGTTCAAACTGGATTGATGGATATTGCTGCTTGGTAAGCCCTGACCGGCCAACATCAACATCGTGGTTACCGCGAACGTCACTGGGCGGCCCTAGGACAGCTCGTAAGCTGCGATGAGGACCTCACCGGAGGGAGATCTTTGAGACACCAACGGCAGAGTTGCGGAAGAGCTCACCCCTGTATCTTCTGGCTTGAGCGAGCGCAGATTTCCTGATGGGACCTCCTGCTGCCACGGCTTTTTACGAGGCCCCTCCAATCCGAGGCTTTCGATTTCTCCATCAACTTACTAGACGACCGATTCCATGAAACCTGCGGAGGTGGAGCAGGCTGAATTGGTGGAACGGACGGGTTGTTGGCGGATTCCTCGTTTGCGGTCGGCGAAACGAGGAGCTGTACCATGGCAGGATGGCGGCGAGCGGTCGAATTGGCGAAGAGTGATGAAGAGATAGCGACCTTGGCGGCTCTTTCGCGGTCGAGAACCGATCTGGCGAGCCGGGTATCGCGGGCACAGATGCTGCTGGCGTTTCGGGAGAATCCTTCGTTCTGCGGTGGGCCAAAGACTTGGGGTCCATCATCAGACGGTGCAGCGCTGTGTCGAGCGCGCACTGGCCGATGGCCCCCTGGCGGCCCTTGATGATCGTCCACGACCGGGCAAGGAGCCAACGATCACGCCTGAGGCCAAAGCCTGGTTGGTGTCGTTGGCATGCGACAAGGCCAAGGACCACGGCTATCCGCATGAGTTGTGGACGACGCGGTTGCTGGCACGACATGCACGCGAGCACGGACCGGCGGCAGGGCATGCGTGTTTGGCCCGTTTGGTTCAGGGAACGGTGTGCAAGATCCTCGGCCAAGAGGAAATCAAGCCGCACAAGGTGCGCTACTATCTTGAAAATCGCGACGCCGAGTTCGAACAGAAGATGGCGGAGGTCTTGTGCGTCTATCGTGAGGTCGAAGTCCTGAAGAAAGCCACTGCCAAGGGAACGCGGCGGGGAAAGCCGGTGACGATCGTCTCCTGCGACGAGAAGCCGGGAATCCAGGCCATCGCAACGACGGCGCCGGATTTGCCGCCCAAGCCTGGCGTCTACACCTCCTTTGCACGCGACCATGAATACAAACGCCATGGTACGCTGAGCCTGTTGGCCGGGATTGATCTGCTCACCGGCAAGGTCCACGCCCTCGTCAAAGATCGCCACCGCAGTCGAGAGTTTGTCGAATTCCTCAGGCTTATTGATGCCGCCTATCCGCCGAACACTGCGATCAAGTTGATCCTCGATAATCATTCCGCGCACATCTCGAGAGAAACCAGAGCTTGGCTCGCCACGCGACCACGCGGGCGCTTCGAGCTCACCTTCACCCCCAAGCACGGCTCTTGGCTCAATCTCATCGAGGGCTTCTTCTCCAAGTTCGCCCGCTCGGTTCTGCGCCACATCCGGGTGGCCTCAAAGCACGAACTCAAGGAGCGCATCATGGCTGGCATCGGCGACGTCAATCGCCATCCGGTCATCCACACCTGGTCCTACAAACTCGCCGAGGCCGCCTGATATGATTCAAACCAAGAAAACGCTGAGCTAGCCACCGCAATGCACAGGTCGGACCTATTATCGCAAGTATGGCTTATAGAGCTGGTCCCGCTTGTCTGAACAGAATCTCCGCGTCGATAAGTGGAGCGTCTGCCGGGGTTAGGCCGCCATGCGGATTGGCAGCGGGTTGAAGTAGGCTTGATCCGGAGTGCCGCCGTCAAGGCTCGAGTGGGGACGCCGGCTATTGTAGAAGTCGAGGTATCGGCCGATCGCGGCGCGGGCGTCGGACACGCTTTCGTAGGCCCGCAGATAGACCTCCTCGTATTTGACACTGCGCCACAGTCGCTCGACGAACACGTTGTCCCGCCAAGCCCGACGACCGTCCATGCTGATGGCGATGCCATTGCTGGCGAGCGTGCCGGTGAAGTCTGCGCCGGTAAACTGTGAGCCCTGGTCGGTGTTGAAGATTTCGGGCTTGCCGTGACGCGCCAGGGCGTCCTCCAATGTCTCGACGCAGAAGGCCGCCTCCATCGTGATCGACAGCCGCCACGACAGAACCCGGCGGGTCGCCCAATCCAGCACGACGGCGAGATACACGAAGCCACGCGCCATCGGGACATACGTGATGTCCATCGCCCAGACCTGGTTCGGCCGTGTGATCTCCATGCCACGCAGCAGGTACGGATAGATCTTGTACCCGGGCTCAGGTTTGGTGGTGCGTGGACGCCGATACAACGCCTCTATCCCCATCTTCCGCATCAACGTCTTGACATGCCGGCGGCCGATTTTTCACCCCTCGGCAGCCAGCAGGCCTCGCAACATTCGCGAACCGGCGAAGGAGACTCCAGATGCAGCCGGTCGAGCCGTTGCATCATCGCGAGGTCATCGGGCGACACCGGACGCGGCAGAAAATAGACGTTGCTGCGGCTGATCTTCAAAACTTCCGCCCAAAAATCGTTCTCCAGCGTCCGTTCTCCGATCTTGGCGTGCAGCGACTTCACGTCGATGGCGGGTAACGCCGCCGCTGCGCTGCTGCCCCCCGGACCGAACACATCGGCGGCTCCGCCTTCAAGTTGCGCTTTCCACGATGTGATCTGATTGGGGTGGACGTCGAATTGCTCAGCCAACTGAGCCAGTGTCCGGTCGCCCTTGACCGCGGCAAGCGCCACTTTCGCCTTGAAGGTCGGTGTGTGGTTCCGGCGTGCTCGTCTGCTCATCGTCTCTCCTGATTCGCGGGACAATCTTGCCCGCCGTCAGGCAGAAACTCCACTTATCGCCCCTGTGCAGATTTGCGGAGCCGGCTCTTATGAGCGGCAGCGCGTTGTATCTGAACCTTCGGTGCATCTCATGCGAGCCGCTCGCGCCTGCATAGCGACGTTCAGGGTCCGAAATCGTTCATCCCGTCTCGGAAGGTGGAAGTGATTGAGCCAGGAATCCCTCGATCGTGAATAGCTGGTGTTCTTGCTAAGAAGACGGTGCTCTACAATAATCCGAACGCGGGACTGGCTCGGCGACATCACCGCCGCAAGCTGAGGTGGCCATCGATCAGGGCTCGCGCTCCGCCTCCGTCAAATTGCTGATACGTTGCGCACCGCGCTCTCAAATAGAGATTGTAACGTTCCTCACCAGACTAGGTAGTATCTCGATTGTTGTAAACGATGTAGTGCCATCAAAATTCAGCTGCGGATTGCAGTAGAACACAGCTCATGACGATAGGACACGGCGCAGCAATGACAAGCGTGGTTAACCCGTTGCAAGTCTCACGTTTCCTGCAGGAACATGATGATGCCGCCGCCCAAAAAGGCATCAAGCTTTCGATAGGATTCGATTTTCATAAGTATGTCTCGATCACACGGGCCACTCCGACAAAGGGCCGGACATATCCAAACTTCCGACCAGATCGCTCATCAATTAAACCAGGCGAGGGATTTTGGATCATGGGCATCGACAAGAATGAAGAGGTCGCGCTTTTGGAGGCTGTTCGATTGTATGACCTTTCGCAAAGTAACTTTGCAGAACATCTCCAATCCCTGAAGGCGTTTTATGCTGATCCGCCCGTACATGCACATCCTCAAGATAGGTGTATTTGCATATCGCCGAGTGCGAAACGAATAGCCGGGAAAGTCGCCTACGTCGGGGATCTTTGGGTGCGCAGAGACTTGAGAGGACAGGGCATACCCAAGATCATCTCAGGAATAGCACGCGGTGTGTCTCTATCGATGTGGGCTCCTGACTTCTTATGTGGACTTGTAGCGCGCTGGCGACTGGATACGGGTGGCATTGCGCAATGTGGAGATGTGCATTATGAACCCGGCGGCTCGATATTGCAGTTGGTAGAAGAGGGTATTATGGACAAGGATTGGCTTACTTGGCTAACTGGAGAGGAGTTGTGGAGCCTTGTAAATCGTCACGACAGAACCGAGCAGATTTAGCGTCGCGATTTTCGTCGGCTTCGCGAAGGGTACTTCTTAAGCTTGGTGCGTATCCGCACCGATACTGGCGATATCGCTAAACGCGACAATCGGCGAGTTGCTAATCGCGCACCACTCCCGGACATGGGCTGCCTCGTCGAGCAATGCATAAGGGTCCGGCGGGAGTTCCTCATTTTCAATTATGGTTCTCGAAATCAAATGCGATTGCTCCTCGCCATCAACGATCGATTGCGTATTATCGGCGTCGTATTCACGCCGACCGTTAGCGTCGTTGCGACGTGCGTAGAAGTGATTCGTCACGGCGCGGTCGTCGATCAAGTGCGTTGCGACAAGGATGACGTACGAACTGCGCCTTCCACTGGAGGTCACCGAGTCTTGCCTGCTCGCGATCCGGGTTCGAGGCAGTTGTCGCTGGATGCGATGTCGACATAGCTGGATATGCCAGCACCCACTTTTCTTGGATCGTGAGTGGTGCTTCAAGATCGAGTGATACCCGAAGCAAGAGAAGTCCACCTTTCGAGGAAAGATCGCAAAGTACTTGAGAGGTGTTGTCGCTCACCGGTGACGTTACAGCGCGATTTGAAGCGGGCGCGGATAGTTCTGCTGGCGGCGGACGGGCGCAGCACCCGCTCGATTGAAAGAAGTCGGGGTCCAGCCGCGGATTGTCAGCCTTTGGCGGTAGCTATGCCGACCATGGCCTTGAAGGGCTGCAAGACAAGCCTCGCACCCTGACAAGCAACCGATCTATTCGAAGAGTACGCATCCGGCCAGCACCCCGGGTAGGCGCGAACTTCCGGTGAAGATCACTCAGGCGGCAACGGCGGCTTTGTGCTGCTGGTTCGCCTTCCAATTCCAGGGCAGCAGGTCGGCGACTTGTTGGCCGGATAATCGGGGAGCCGGGCCAGCACGTCCGCAAGCTAGACTTGGGGATCGACGTCGTTCATCGTGCAGGTCTCAACAAGTGTATCGATGGCGGCGGCACGACGGCCGCCGGCATCTGAACCGGCGAAGGTCCATTTCTTCCGACCGCCACACCGCGCACGGCTCGTTCGGCGGCGTTGTTGGTGAGACAGACGCGGCCGTCGTCGAGGAAGCGGGTGAACGCTGCCCAGCGGTTGAGGAGATAGTTGATCGCCTTCGCGGTGTCATTGCTTGATGAGAGCAAGGCGCGCTGCTGGCGCATCCAGATTTCGAGATCGGCGACGAGCGGCTTCGATTTTTCACGGCGCGCTGTAAGCTGTTGCTCCGGCGTTTGTCCGTTGACGGCGCGCTCGATCTCAAACAGTTCATCGATGCGCCGCACCGCTTCGGTCGCAATCGGGGCTTCTCCCGATTTCGCCATGTCGAAGAACTTGCTGCGGCCGTGGCTCCAGCACGCTGCCTCAAGGATCGGCGCTGGTTTCCGATTGGCTCTGTAGAGATCGTTGTAGCCGTTGAAGGCATCGGCCTGCATCAGACCAACGTAGCCAGCAAGATGGCCCTGCGGATGCTCTCCGGCCCGGTTGCGCGAGTAATAGAACAATGCCGCCGACGGATCGGTGCCGGCAAATGGGCCGGTCATCGCGAACATACGTCCAGATCCGCGTATCCGTCCGGTGAAGCTTTCAATTACCCACAATTTCTGCTCCGACCATGGCGCCCAGCGCGATATCGGTGAGGCGTGACAACCCGCGCCACATGACGGTATTGCCAGGCGGCGGATCGCTGGTGCGGGCGAGATAACCGCCGAGCCGTGCGATCTTGGTCAGGTAATGTGAGAGGGTTTTCCGTCGAGCTTGCGCTTTGTCATTCACGAGGCGATCGAGCAGGGCGATTTCAGTCGCGGTCAACGCAAGAGTCGGTAGTGTCCGGGGAGCTGATCGATTGAGCATCGTCATCCAGAAGACCCGCCAACTGAGGATGCAAAAGACCGATATCAGGTTGGTCAGACGCTGGGCAGTCAGGAGCTTCGATTCCTCAGCTTTGCAGCCCGATTTAAGGATCTTGTGGAAGACTTCGATTTTCCATCTCAAGGCATACCATTCGAGCTTCTCAATAGCGTCCGCGCGGGAGCCAACGGGCAGATCTGTGATCAGCTTCCACTCGATTTTCTTTCTGTTCTTCGGCGTCATGCGTTCTTCGGCATGGATCACCGTCAAGGTCTGCGCGGGATAGCGCTTCTGCTTTCCGATCGGCGGCAGGACGCGAAGCTTGCGATATCTGATCTCAAGGACGGCTTCATCGGGATCGCCATTGTTGTTTCTGACGTCGATGCGATGCAGTCCTTTGACCGCAACCTCGTCCATTTCGTCGGCGATCGTGTGATTTCCATTCCCGGCCAAACGGTCAACGCAAGTCCTAATCACGAAATGCGTTCCAGCTTCCCGGGCCGCGCAGAACAGCTCATAGATGTCGCTCTCGCGATCACCGACATGGATGCATCGTCCCGGATCGCCCAGCAGCTCTGTGGATTGACGGACATTGTCCAGCCACCGAATGCTCTCCTTCTTCTCGATCGTAACGCGCGTCGGATTGATCTTCTTCTTAAGCGCGGCAGTCCCCTTGGATTTCTTCCGGGTCCAGAATTTGACCGCCGTCAGTCCAAGCGGCAGCCCTTCGGTTGTCACCGCCAGGCTCGAGTGCATCAGGATGCCGCAGACCGTGTGCGATCTCAGGCGGCCTGCCTTGTCGCGCCCGCTGTTTATACTTTTGGTGATCCCGATCGCGTCTGAGTTCTCTCTTTGATAACTGAACTCGGTCGTATCGTGGAGCACTAGAATAGGCCCGTCGGTGGCAATCGTGCGCTCACGCGTCGATTGAAAGTGGCCGGCCAGAATGTCCGCCTCGCTGACCCGGTCGTTGGAGAAAAAGCGATAAGCCGCCTTGGTGTTGGCCCAGTCCTGGCACACCAGCGGAATGCTTTCGCCCATGGCGCTCCCGATCTGCGCGACAAGTTTGCGGAGACGCTTGTTCAAGCGCTCATCGGCAAGGCTGCAGCCTGCAAGCTCGCGATCAAACCATGCGCCCGCTTCTCCGTCCATTGGCACCGCCCCCTGCGAATCGGTGCCAGACAAGGAATCACGATCGATTCCTGCGATGCAACAGTTTATGCGCTCCCTCAGCCCACTCGGCTAAATGTGGGTAATTGAAAGCTTCGCCGGACGGATACAGATCCGCTCGACCACGTCCTTCATTTTCGCCAGCACAGGGACCGTGGTGTCGCGGGCATGAATGCGTTCCGCGCGCATGACATGGGTCCGGTGGCCTCAATAAGAGGCTCAAGCGCCACCGCGCAGGCGCCGACCCGATCCGTCAGCGTCGAGACATCGATCTCGATGCTCTCGCGGGCATCGGTCTTGCTCTGACGGTTCAGCGGCTGGTGCAGCAGGCACTTGTTGACCAGGACCATCGCCAACATGGCCCGGCAAAGCCGCGCGGGGCTTACGGGTTCGACCGGCCGCGACAATAGGATGTTCGTGGAAGGCGTGCTTTGGATCGTGCGTACGGGCTCTCCCTGGCGGGATCTTCCGGAAGTGTTCGGAGAATGGAATAACGTGTTCCGACGCTTCAATCCATGGAGTGCCAAAGGCGTCTGGTGCCGCATCTTTGAGGCGAACCCGGGGAGCAGCATCAGCGCAATGGTCTTGCCTGCCCCGCTTGGACGAGGATGGCCAGGCACCCGCTGCGACGAAGCGCGAGGGACCAGTTTTTGACCCGCAGCAACTCGCCCATACATTTTGGCGATGCTGCGAGGTTCGATCTCGCAGAACCGGGATCGCTCAGCCGTCTCACCGCAGAAGAGCCAGAGCTCAGATCAGCTACCAATGCCAGTAGTTGATTTGGATAGCAGACGCTGTCACCTATGAGTTGATGAGCGTTGAGCCGATCAGATATGACCTGCAGGGAGTTCGGCATGCTAACGTCAAACACAATCTATTGCCGCAAACGGCTCAGATCGATAGGCGAGCTTGTTGAGTGCCGCGCACAGGTCTCATTCACCGTCACCTACCCTTTCTCACGAAGCGCACGATGGATAGCCGAGCGAGCTGGTTCGAAGGTTGTGGGCGCAAGTGTCAGTTGCTCTCTCTCTCGGCTACCACAATGCGAGCGACACTTCACGGAATCAAATCGACGTGGTCGACTACACAGTCCAACTCAAAGGGTGACATGATGCGGCGAAATGATGAAATGAAGCTTGGACTTTTTCTCAACCGGGCAGGATATCATGACGGCGCGTGGCGCGATCCGAGCGTGCCAGCGAATGGCGGCGTCAATATCGACCACTACGCTCATCTCGTAGCACTTGCTGAGGGTGCGGCATTTCACTTCGTGTTTCTCGCCGATCACCCAAGCGTATCAGAACGAGATGACGCACACATAGCGCGTGTAAGCCGAAACGATGGATTCGAGCCAATCACCCTATTGTCGGCGCTTTCATCGAAAACACAAGACATCGGCCTTATCGCGACGGCGACGACGACGTACCACCAGCCTTATCATCTTGCACGAATGTTCGCCTCGCTTGACCACCTGTCGCGGGGGCGCGCAGCCTGGAACATTGTCACCTCGGGATCCAAGTTTGAAGCCCCAAATTTTGGCGAAAAGGCACTTCCCGATCATGACGCGCGCTATGCTCGAGCGAGAGAATTCGTAGAGGTTGTCAAGGGTCTTTGGGACTCGTGGGAAGACGACGCTTTCATTCGTGACAAGCAGAATGGTATTTTCGCTGACACCACTAAACTTCATTTGCTTGAACATCGAGGGGATTACCTCTCAGTCAGAGGTCCATTGAACATCGCAAGGCCACCGCAAGGGTATCCCGTGTTGGTTCAGGCTGGCGCATCCAGTGCCGGAATAGCGTTCGCCGCAGAAGTCGGCGAGGTCGTGTTCACCGCGGAACCTTCTTTAGAGAACGGCAAACGATACTACGCAACTCTCAAAGAAAAAGCACGCACGCTCGGACGGGAGGACGATCAAGTGCTAATCATGCCGGGCATTGTCCCGATCGTTGGGAGGACCAAGCAAGAAGCGTCTGAGAAGCTTGAACGCCTCCAATCGTATACGCACATCGATGTGCAAATTGGAAGGGCAGAATTTTTGCTGGGTACTGACTTGCGTTCAACGAATCTCGACTCGTTGGTCCCTGAGTCTCTACCGCAGACGAACTTGATTCAGAGTCGTCAGAAACTGCTCCTCGACGTGGCGGCACGCCAGAAACTCACCTGGAGACAACTGATCCGGTTGGCATCAGACAGCAAAGGTCACCTTATGATTGTCGGAACGCCAGACGAAATTGTCAATGCCATGGTGGATAGGTTCGATCAATATGCGGCTGACGGATTCAACGTAATGCCGGCAACCTTTCCCAACGGACTTAACGATTTTGTTGAGCTCGTCATTCCCGAATTGCGTCGAATAGGCAAATTCAGGTTCAGATACTCAGGACAAACTCTAAGAGAGAACCTTGGTCTGAAGCGGCCTCTCAATCAGTTCGCACGGGAAGGTGTCGGCAGTCGACCATGAAAAAGTGCCCAAGCCGCTGGCTAGCGCCAGCTTTGAGATTGCCAGCTTTCGAGATCTGGAGGCTTGAAAGCTGTGCAGTTTCATTTTCGTGGCTCCAGACGTTCGACCAACTTCAAAAAAATCTGTGTGCTGACTCTTCTTGTCCGCAAACCTCTTTTGGGGTTGGCACGGGGATGTCCCGATCGATGTTGAACTGCGTCGAGCCGACGTTGCCGGAGTGAATATTGCGCGGCCTCGTGACGTTGGCAACGGCGTGATCGTCATGCGATCGTGGTGAGCTTTATGGGCCACGGGCATAGCCGGCAACTGCTATGCGCCTCGATCATCGGAAGCCCTTGTTGGCCTCGATCACGCTGGCCGCGACCCAGCGTAGGGCCATACCGGCATCCCACCAGAATTCGACGTTCCGCGTGGCATGGCGAATGGTGCCCATCATGTTCTCGGCGATGTTGGTGTGGGCGAGCGATCGACGAAGCGGCTCGGCAGCTTCAATCGGACGACAGTCAGGACTCCGTCGAGGCGTTCGAGGATGCTCGCCGCTACGCCGGGCCATTGCTAGTGGTTCATCCCAGTGATTTTGACGTTTTGATACCGAGCCATTCGAGGATGGGCAAGTTTTCAGGTGGCAGGAGAATCTCGATGCTTCGGGGAACACCGGGCTGACGACGAATGAATCCGTTTCGTTCGAGGGTGACGCTCATCTGGTGGACCGACGGCGGGCTGACGCGGAAATGGCGCTGCATGTCGGTTTCGGCGGGTGGGCGACCGAACATGTGCGCGTAGGTGTAGATAAAAGCCAGGTAGTGTCCCTGCTTCTGCGTGAAGTGCGTGCCTGATTTGTGACTCATCGCTGGATTCGTCCCGGCCTCCGACAAGGAGGCGAAGCATGAATGTACGTTATCGGGTCGAATTGAGCCAAATCGAGCGGGACGAACTGACGGCGATGCTCGGGGGCGGCAAGCATGCCGCCCGCAAACTCAAGCGGGCGCAGATCTTGCTCGCGGCCGACGCCGGCAGCAGTGACGAGGAGATTGCCCGGACCGTGAGCGTCAGCCTCTCCACCGTTGGCCGGATCAAGCGCCGCTTCGTAGAAGGCAATCTGGAGCGGGCCTTGAGCGAGGAGCCGCGTCCGGGCGCGGAACGCAAGCTGACGGGCAAGGAAGAGGCCCTGCTGGTGGCGACGGCATGCGCCAAGCCGCCGGCCGGCCGCAAGCGCTGGACGCTAGCGCTGCTGGCCGACGCGATGGTCAAGCTCACCGATCACGACAGCCTGTCGGGCGAGACCGTGCGCCGCCGGCTGGCCGAAAACGACCTCAAGCCGTGGCGCAGGGACATGTGGTGCATTCCCTGTGTCGACGGCGAATACGTCGCCCGCATGGAGGACGTGCTCGATCTCTATGCTGAAGCGCCGGATTCCGAGCGGCCGCTGGTCTGCTTCGACGAGACCCCCGTCCAACTCATCGGCGAGGTGCGTCAGCCGATTCCGGCCCAACCGGGACAGCGCGAGCGCTACGATTACGAGTACCGCCGCAACGGCACCGTCAACCTCTTCGTTACCTTCGACCCGCATCGTGGCTGGCGCAACGTCAAGGCTACAGACCGCCGCGCCGCCGTAGACTACGCGTACTGCATGCGCGAACTCGTCGATGTCCATTATCCCCAAGCCACCTGCATCCGTGTCGTGCAGGACAATCTGTCGATCCATACCGCCGGCGCGCTGTATCAAGCATTTGCGCCCGCCGAGGCCCGGCGCATTCTGCGCCGCCTCGAGTTCCACTACACCCCGAAACACGCCAGTTGGCTCAACACGGTCGAGTGCGAGATCAGCGTGCTACAGCGCCAGTGTCTCGGCCGCCGCATCGACGACCCCAAAAGGCTCCAAAACGAAATCGCAGCATGGCAAAAGGCGGCGAAATAAAACCCGAGCCCGCATCAAATGGATGTTCACAACCGACAAAGCCCGCGCCAAACTCGGCCGCGCCTATCCAGCCACCGCCAAAGAGTCAAAATCACTGGGATGAACCACTAGTCGGGTCGACGCGCGAGATTGCGGATCATTTTTTTCGGCCTTGTCGGCCTCATCGAGCTCTAGCAGGCTGTTGAATAAGTCAGCCGCGTTCGCAAACGAAGGCTGAATTGTCGCCATTGTGTATATAGAAGTGGCCGACGAGCCTGCCCGCGGTGCCAATCATAGCCGATCCGCGACCGCAGGTGGGGTCATTCTCGCCGTGCCCTTCCCACGAGAACTCCGCGCAGGCCGAACCGTCTCGCGTGGCGTAGCGGACGTCGAGAAAGCACTTCAGCGCACCGAAGGCAATTTCACCGTCGGACTTGCCCACGAAGGTGAGATGCGCCTCTTCGGCGAGATCGAGGAAGTCGCTGTCCCAGTTGTCCATTTCGACAATGCGCCAGCGGCCGGCAAAGGCCTTGGCGAAGCCGGGCTCCTTGGCCATCAGCCGGCCTCCGCTATCAGCGTGGGCAGCCGCACCAGATTGTAGGCGGCGGCAGCGAAGGTAAACGCCCATCTGCCGCGATCACGGCCACGGAAGCTAGTCTTCTCTTGCCCGGCGACCGTCTTGATCCAGCCGAATGCCTCCACAATGCCCTTGCGGATGCGCTGGCTGACGGCATAGCCGCCGTGCCGGGTCCTTCGCCCGTCGATCGCAGAGCTACGGCCACTGGTGTTCTGCGCAACATGCGGCGGCACGTTTATCGAGCGCAGCTCGCTAACGAAGTCTTCTGTGTGGTAGGCTTTGTCGGCGCCAAGCGTGATCGCTGTCGGTCGGTCGGCGCGAGGCTCGATCATGTGCAGCGCGGCCACTCGTTCGGCATGCCCGTCAGCCAGCGTCCGGCAGGCGTCGACCAGCAAGCCGTGGCGGTTCTCCATCAGCCCATGCGCGATGAAGCACAGCTTCGTCTCACTGCCTTTACCCTTGCGGTAGAGCCTGGCGTCGGGATCGGCGGTCGAAGCATGGGTGTCGTTCGAGCGTTTCTAGCCATGGAAGTCCGCTTCGGCATTGCGCTCGCCGCCTTGCGCCGACGGCTCCCCAGAGCAGTCCTTCGGCTTCACGCTCTTCAACGAGGCCCAGGCCTCGATCAGCGTGCCATCGACCGAGAAGTGATCGCTCGACAGAGGCTTCTTCACCTTGGACTGCGCCAGCACCGCCGTCAGGAACTTCGTCGCGATGTCGCCTTCCAGCAGCCGGTCGCGGTTCTTCGAGAACACCGAATGATCCCAGGCCGCGTCGTCGACGCCGATTCGGACGAACCAGCGGAACAGCAGGTCATATTCCAGCCGCTCCATCAGAAGCCGCTCCGAGCGGATCGAATAAAAGGCCTGCAACAGCATCGCCCGCAGGAGCTTCTCCGGCGGGATCGACGGCCGCCCGATTGGCGAATAGAGCGCGGCAAACTCGCGCTCCAGGGCCGACAGCGCCTCGTTCACGATCGTCCGAATCGCTCGCAGCGGATGATCGCTACCGTACCCGCGCCTCCAAATCAAGGTAGCTCAACAGCTCGCCCGTTCGATTGTCCCCGCCGCGCACGCACAATCTCCGAATTTCATCGGAGCCAATGAATCACGGTCACCGGTCGTCGGCGAGCGCCTTTTTTTAACAGCCTCCTAGGCCTGACGCAGCACCCGACGGGTGGCCGCACGATGCTCATTCGGCAGGCGTTCCATGATGTTGCGCACCTCGTAGATCTGGCTGCGCTGGAATCGCAGCGGCCGAACCGAAGGTGCGGCGGATCGCCTTCGACAACGCCTTCCCACCCGGCCGAGGCAAGACCCATCTCGGCTCAGCGATCGGCCTGACTCTCGTCGAGAACGGTTGGCGCGTTCTCTTCGCACGCACTACTGATCTGGTGCAGCGGTTGCAGGGGCTCGGCGCGAGCTGGCGCTGGAGTCTGCGATCGCCAAACTCGATCGCTACGACCTCCTGGTCCTCGACGACATCACATATGTGAGCAAGGATCAGGCGGAAACCAGCGTATTGTTCGAGCTGATCGCCGCCCGCTACGAGCGACGCTCGCTGCTGATCACGGCCAATCAGCCGTTCGGCGAGTGGGGGCGTATCTTCCCCGACGAGGCAATGACGCTGGCGGCCGTCGATCGCCTGGTGCACCACACCACGATCCGCGAGATAAATGTCGAGAGCTATCGTCGAAAAGTTGCTCTCGATCGAACAACGATTGCCAAGCTGGCGCTCTCATTCTGATTGCCGCGCCATAGATGGCCACGATATTCCTCCCACAGTAGCGCCAGCGCGACGCCGCGGCCGCGCAGTTCGGTATGGACATGCTCCCACTCCGGAAGCAGCTTCGATCGCGGTGGGTTAAAGCGGGCCGGCGCAAACAGCTTGCGGCGGCCATCGTGGACCGCGAGAGGAGGACTTCGCCCCGTCCAGATTGCCGACAACGCGCCCCGTGTCACCCTATCGATGGGGTGGCCGCCTTCGTTCGGCTTGGATAGCCGCTTTCCGCCGGAGTTGGTGGCCGCTTTGCCTCGGATTCCGCAGTCATGTTCTCACAGTCGCTTGCCCAAACATCGGCGCCGAACACGACCATGCCACGTGACTACAGGAGGCTGAGCGCCGCAGGGCGTCGAGTCAAAATACGGGAAGCGGAGAACGGCGTGGGGGGCGTTTTGGTCGACTCGCCCTTGAGCGCCATCTCATCGCCAGCGATTCCGCGCTCAATGTCTTCGTTCCCTGCTCGACTCATCTTCGAAGTCATCGGATGCAACCAGCTGTGGTGCGCGACAGTGTGGCCCTGGGGGGCGATACGCCGGACAAGCTTGGGAAATTCGGCGGAGGACTCGGCTACCAGGAAGAACCTAGCTTGAACGCACTCTTGCACGAGTACGGCCGGCACCTTCTGCGTGTTGGGGGGCGCGGCCGTCATCGAAAGTGAGAACGGACCTCATGGTCGGCTAAAGGCAACGTTTGCGGAAAGCTCCTCAGTCCGAAGCGGGGATAGGCCCTTACATCGACAACGAGCACGCGCGAAGTGCCAAGCGCATGCCGCAGCGACCTTGTTCAACGGCGAGAATGCGCCTGCACAAATTGGCTTTACGACTCTCCGGTGGTGCGACGTCCCCGCTCACCACCATGCTGTGGCAAACGCGGCCGGTTGCTCAGGTAAGGATCACTGTCCGGGCTTCACCCTTTCCCGCCGCGACGAAAGCCAGTGACCTGGGTTTTCAGCCGCATCGCCGGCTCGAGATTCCCACACCTAGGCGTCTTTCCAGCGTTCAGGCCTCCGGCGAAACTCGTTCCGCCTACTACGCCGTCTGCTGACTTCTCCGCCGCGATCACGAGCCTTACGACGCGCTCAGTCCGGTTTCCCAGACACAGAGATCTCCCGAGGTAAGTTCGACCGCCTTCCCTGCACGCTCGCCGAATTTACCACCCCGACCTTTGATGACCATGGACTTCGCAATCTGTTGCTTGCTCGTCCGACCGGGTAGGCCTCGTTACCCGGTTTTTGTCCATCGAGCCGCAGGTTTGCTCCACGCTTCCTTCAGACCCCGCCTCGCGACGACGCCCTTGCGCTTCGCTAACCCTTCGCCGTCATCGGGCTGCGTAAAGGACTTTCACCTCCAAGCTGTCGAACATGCTCGGCACACAACAAAACCTCCGGCGGCTTCCCGCCGGAGGCTCGTCAACAAGTGTGATTGGTGACCAGGATCAGAAGGCCCGAATCACGCGGACCGTGGCAGAGACGGTGCCCTGGTCCTTGATCTGATAGATCGCAGGCGGCTTGGCCGTCGCCGCAGAACCCGGGTAAGCGACCGAACCCGAATAGTTCTGGTTAAGCCGCTCGTAGTTGACCTCGGCCGAGATGGCGAGCTTGCTCCCAGGAGTCCAAGTCGTCTTCGTACCGATGACCGAGAGGTCGAAGTCCGGGTTGCAGGTCGAACCAGGCGTCAAAAGTGCCCCCATGGCGGCACTACCGCAGATATAGCCCTTGGCTGTGCCGTTGTAGCGGACTGCCGCCCACGCACCGTAGAGCGACGTGTTCCAGTTCGGATTCCAGTTGTGGGTATAACCAGCGTTCATACCGTACGTCGTGGTCAGCTGCATGCCGGAGCCGGCGACGAATACTGCGTCAGACAGGCCAGCAAGGCCGATGCTGCCATAAGCACCGGCCAGGCCACTACCACCGAACATCGAATAGCTGGAACTTGTGAATTCCTGGAAGTCGTAACGGCTTGCACCTTTGGTATACACGCCCTGGATGTTGATCGTGTCGCCCGGCCCTGTCGGAAGGTTCTTGATCGACAACGCCAACTGTGCAGCCCAGCCCCACTTGTCGCCCGGATGGCCGGTCGTTTCGTCAACGCCATAGTAGCCAGCAACGTTGTCGTGCGCCGCGAATGAAGCCTGAAACAGGCCCCAAGCCTGATCGAGGCGAAACATGGTACACTTGGACGACGGGTAGCTTCACGGGCGCCGGCACCGGTCTCGCCGGCGGTGCCACAACCTATAGCGGTGACGGCGTCGCGGGCGGTTCGCTCGGCGTCTACACTGCCTTTATCCAATTCGCCGGCTTTACCCTCGGGCACGCGATCTCGCAATTCTCCGCGCCCTGGACTAACTATCCAGCGAACCTCTTCGATGGCCTGCCTGGTGGCGGCGGCACCGTTGTCGGTGTCAACCAGTTCAGCTACACCTTCGACTTCGGGCAGGGAATGCAGTTCTCGCTCTCGGCGCAGGATCGCCCGGTGTTCGACGAGTTTGCCATCGAAAAATCGGCAGATGTCCATCACATTGATGGTCACCGGCTTGCCCGGGGGATCTAGCAGTTTGCTGAAAAACTCTCGCTTTTGGCGTGATTTCGTGATTCAAGAATGTGTCGCAAATCTCGGGGGATCTGCTGCGAGGCAAGTCCGAGGATCAGCGCGCCCCGTTTTCCTATATTTCGCCCGAGGCGCAGCCATGGCGGCGGGCGACATCTGTCACAACTGCGCCCGGCTCGAGGCTTTCCGCGACGATCTGCACCTTCAGCTCATCTGGCCAGCGCTTTCGACCCACGCCAGCGTACACTTCAATACGCGGCGACAACGGTCGTCTTATGTCGTCCGAATGGTCGTCCATTGTGGCACCCTTGCCGAAGATGACTCTTCTAGCGATGCTCCCAAATCTACGCACTAACAATCTGAAGGGCCTCGGCGCCACGCTTACGCTCAAGCAGGTGGTCGGGCTTGGCCACTACGAAGGACCCGGCTGGCGCGGCTTCCATCACCACGCAACTCTGTGCATCGCGGCCTACGGCTTCTTGATCGCCGAGCAGGCGACGATTCCCCCCTCAGGACCTCGTGCCGCCGCGCCAGTCCCGCTACCTCGCTTACCCGACGATTATCGCCCCAGAGGCTCCGCCCGCGCGGCCTGAACGCCACATCCCGAACTCGATCGCAACCATGCGCGCCCGACTGATCCGCGCGCTCATAAAAACCTTGCCGAGATGTCCATGCTGTGGCGCCGCCGCACCATCCAATGGTCGTCGACGCCCATGACGCAGTAAGACTAATCGGCGGTGTTGATTCCGGTTGTGCCTAACCCGCGAGCGCCTGACTGCCCTTCCTCTTCAGCGGCAGGCCGGACGGTTGGCAATGTGTTCACATTGCTCTCGGAATTGCACCGTTCGGCTTTGGATTGCCGCTGAAGACGTTCTAGTTCCGCAGCAGGAATATGGCACCGGATGGCGTGATCAGGCCCAGCCTCAGCGAGTGGCGGCACAATCGTTTCACACACTTGGCCAAGTTTTCGCGGGCAGCGGCTTTGGAAGACGCAGCCAGGCGGAGGATTGGCTGCGCTCGGTATTTCCCCGGTAAGCCGGATACGTGATTTACGAGTGCCTTCGAGGTCAGGCACAGCTGAAAGTAGTGCCTCAGTATAAGGGTGTTGCGGGCCCTGGAAGACCCGCTCTGACGGGCCGATTTCCATAATTCTACCTAGATAGAGCACCGCGATCCGGTCTGCGAGATAGCGAACAACGCTAAGGTCGTGAGATATGAAGACATAGCTAACCGCGCGGGCGGTCTGAAGCTCGACAAGAAGATTCAGAATTGCGGCTTGAACCGAAACGTCGAGCGCTGAGGTGGGCTCGTCGCAGACGATGATCCGCGGATCGCCTGCAAAGCTACGCGCAATGGCCACGCGCTGCTTCAATCCGCCGGAAAGCTGACGCGGACGAAGGGTGAGATGTCGGGGTGTCAGGCGGACCGCCGCGACGAGCGCGTCGAGACGTGTAGACAAGGTCGAGCCGCGAAAGCCGCCAAGCCGGCGCAATGCTCGGCCAATGATGCGCGCAACGGAATGGGAACGGTTCAGCGCCGAGTCCGGATTTTGGAAGACAATCTGCACTGCCTTCACCTCTTTGTCACTCCGCTGATCGAGAGCGCTGGCAAGAGGCGCGCCATCAAGCTCAATCGTTCCACCGGGATCAGGCGGCACTAGGCCCAAAAGCATCCGGGCCAGCGTTGTCTTGCCGGAACCGGACTCACCGACCAAACCGACCGTTTCTCCTGAATTGAGGCTTAGCGAGACGTCGACCACCGCCTGGATTGCAGATCCGCCTTGACCGTAAGTCTTCGAGAGATTGCGAATCTGCAGCATCGGAGCGGCGCCCGCTTTCAGGTTCGGTGCCGCAACGGCGGCCGCAGTGCTGCGGGGAAGGTCCGACAACCGATCCGAATAGTGGCAGCGCACGCGCCTGTTACCAGCAGTCGTCAAGTCCGGAACTTCGGTCCGGCAACGATCGTCGGCTAACGCACACCTTGTGGCAAAGGGGCAACCAGGCATCGGCGCGCCGGGAATTGGCAGGAAGCCCGGAATGGTTTCGAGCTGCCTTTGGTCCTTTCGCTGCCCACCCCGCGGCAGGCACCGCAAAAGCGCGATGGTGTATGGGTGGCGCGGTGAACTCAAGATATCCCGCGTCGGTCCCTCTTCCACCAACATTCCTGCATAGAGGACACCGACCCGATCACACATTTTTGCCACCACGGCAAGATTGTGGCTGATGAATAATATCGACGAGCCGAACTCGCGTCGGAGATCGCTGACGAGGTCGAGGACCTCTGCCTCAACGGTAGCGTCGAGGCCGGTCGTTGGTTCATCAAGGATTAGCATCGTCGGCTCGTTCGCCAATGCCATGGCGATCGCGACCCGTTGCTGCATTCCACCGGAAAGTTGATGAGGGTACCGCTCCATGACGGAGCGAGGATCGGCGATCCTAACCATTTTCAGCATTGCCAACGCGCGAGCTTCACGCTCGGCACGCGGGAGGCCCATCACTTCATACACTTCGACCAGCTGCCGACCTATCTTCAGCGACGGGTTTAGTGCTTTCCCGGGGTCTTGGTAGACCATCGAGACCGATTTTGTTCGCAGATTCCGGAGGGCTCGGGGATTGAGTCGCATTATGTCCGCTCCGTCAAGCATGAGCGAACCGCCAATTATCCTACCATTCCGCGGCAGATAGCGCACTGCTGTCAGAGCCAAAGTGGACTTGCCGCAGCCACTCTCCCCGACAAGGCCATAGGACTCCCCGCGTGCAATCTCCAAGCTGATTTCACGCAACACAGCGCGGTCGCGACCGCCGGATCGAAATGCGACGGAAAGACGTTCAAGCCGAAGGGCTGGTTCAATCATCGAGCGCCCCGTGCAGTCCGTCAGCGATCAAATTGACACCAACAACGAGACTAGCAATGGCCAAGGCGTCGAACAACACCGTCCACCAATAACCACCTCCGATGAGGCCATAGTTCGC
The DNA here is from genome assembly GCF_054863005.1 of Bradyrhizobium sp. 25ACV. Classification (NCBI taxonomy): domain Bacteria; kingdom Pseudomonadati; phylum Pseudomonadota; class Alphaproteobacteria; order Hyphomicrobiales; family Nitrobacteraceae; genus Bradyrhizobium; species Bradyrhizobium sp. 25ACV. The sequence continues at coordinate 484,535 of NZ_JAVAYO010000002.1, read as the reverse complement.
CGAGATCGCGAGAGCCCAGTCGGGCGACGGCGGCTGCAGACCAAATCCAAGGAAACTCAGGGTCGCCACGGCGAAAATGGCGAACCCCAGTCTGATGGTTGTCTCGACTAGAATCGGGGGCAGGACGTTGGGGAGAATTTCAACGAACATGATATGGGCGGCAGTCTCTCGGCGGAGCTTGGCGGCGGCGACATATTCGAGCTGCCGCTCCGACAGGACTGCGGAGCGCACAGTGCGGGCAATGATTGGGGCAAAGGAGAGACCGATGACTATAATCACTGTCATCTTGGAGTTGCCAAGCGCGACGATCACAAGAAGTGCAACGATTATTCCCGGTATCGCTATGAACGCCTCGATCAGGCGTGAAATGATGTCGTCAACGATCCCGCGAAAATAGCCGGTGAGAAGGCCGAGAGCGGTACCCATCGATGTCGACAGGATGGTTGCCAGCGGTGCAACGGTCAGAATGCCCTGCGAGCCGACGATAAAGCGGGAAAAGATGTCGCGTCCGAGTTGGTCGGTACCGAACCAATGCTCCGCCGAGGGCGGCGCGAGCGCGTTCAGAACGTCCGAGGCAAGCGGGTCATAGGGCACGAAGCGGTGGCCGAAGATCGCGCAGACCAGCCAAAAAAGGGTGATGGCCATACCGGTCAAAAAGGCTCCGGAGCGAAATAGGACCGCATAGACCTCCCGGCGTTGGCTTGGCGCCGTGGCAGCGATGGCTGTCATTGGATTTCTCCGATCCGGATGCGCGGATTGAGAAGAGAGGAGAGAAGATCAGCACAGAACGTCGTGACGGCAAAGACGATGCCGACGACGAATACGCCAGCCTGCAAAATCGGAAAATCCTTGTTGTTGGCGGCTTCAAATATCAGCGAGCCAATGCCCTGATAGCGAAACAAGGTCTCGATCACGACCAAGCCGCCGATCAGAAAGCCGGTCTGGGTGGCGATGACAGTAATTGTTGGTAGGAGTGCGTTTCGGAGCACGTGCCGCCAGATGACTTGACGCCAAGTCAAGCCTTTCAGGACCGCCGTGCGGGTGTAGTCCGAATCCAATGCTTCAATCATGCCGGCGCGGGCCATGCGGGCGATATAGCCAAATAGGACGAGCACAAGCGGGAGCGAAGGGAGGATCAAGTAGTACAACTGTGTCCAGAGGCTTGCACCGCTTGGCCAGGTGGCGGAAGTCGGGAACCAGCGCAGCCAGACTCCGAAGATTAGAATCAGCACGATGCCAGTCACGAACTCCGGCACCATCATAGCCGACAGGCCGCCAACGCTGATTATGCGGTCAAGCGGCCGGTTTACCTTCAGCGCGGCAACCGCCCCTCCGAGGATACCGAGCGGCACGACGAGCACCAAGGCCACTGCCGAAAGCTTCAGTGAGTGGCCGAGCGCCTGCATGACAAATGGAGAGACAGGGGTGCGATAGACATAGGAATGACCCATGTCACCATGGAGGAAATGCCACATCCAACTGGAATATTGCACCAGTAATGGCCTATCGAGGCCCAGTTGATGATTGAGGGTCGTCACAGCATCCGGATCTGCGTCAAGTCCGAGGATGGCCAGGGCGACGTTGCCGGGCAACACTTGGCTCCCGAGGAATACGAGCACACTCAAAGTGAAGAGCGTGATGACAGCAAAGACAAGACGTCGGGCAATAAACAGCACGGTCTTCGGTCTCCTGTGGGCAGCTTGATGATCCAACGGAAAGCCGCGCAGGCGCGAAGTCCCGGTTAGCTTACGACTTTCCAGCGTGTTGCAGGAAGAGCTGGGCGATCGCAGTCGGCTGAACACCGATGATATTCTTTTTGGTCACAGTCAGCGTGTGCTCAAAATAACCAATGAGCTGCGGCGTCTCGTCGAGCAGGAGCCGTTGAATCTTTCCCGCAACGGTCCGCTGCGCCTCCAAGTCAGCCGTTCCGACATAGCTCTTGGCCAGCGCGTCGAACTCCTTGTTCTTGAAATGTGCCGCGTTGAACAGGCCATCGCTGGCCAAAATAGTATTGAGATAATAGTTCGGCACGCCGCGGTGGCCCCAAATCGTGACACCCATCACAGAGTCAAGCCAAGGCGACTTGCCATATACCCTATCGCCAACGTAAGATTTCCAGTTCAAGACGTTAAGCTTTAGATCGACGCCGATTTCCTTTACCCAATCTTGGATAAGTTGCGCATAGTCAGGTATTTCCTGAAACTGCATGGCCGTGACTGTCGCCTGGAAGCCCTTCTCCATCCCGGCGGCCTTCATCAGTTCCTTGGCCTGCGCAATATCGCGCTTGCGTTGCGGCACCGTCGGATCGGCCGAGGGGTAGACCGAGGCGAAGGGGCTGTCATTTCCGATGTCGGCCTGACCTCTCATCAGGCCCTTCGCGAGCTTTTCCCGGTCGAGGCAAAGTGCTATCGCCCGGCGAATACGCGGGTCATCGAAAGGCGCTATATCACAGCGCATATGGACCGCCTGATGTGCTGACGATCTTATGCCGATGATATTGGCCGCTGGGTCGCTTAAAACCGAGACGCCCGCAAGGGCGGGGACCGAATTGACGACGTCGACTCGCCCGCCTTGGAACGCAAGAAGCTGTGGCTGGATATCGGTAAAGAACAGGAACTCTGTCCTCGCCGGCAGAGCCTTCGGCCCCCAGTAGTCATCGTTTCGAACGAAGGTCGCACCAACCTTCGGCGTGAACTTCTCGATCTTGAAGGGGCCAGTTCCATCCCAGCTTTCCTCAAAATTGCCAGTATAGGAAGCCGGCAGGACGATCGCGTTGTAGTTGTCGGAGGATACCAGATAGGGAAAATTGCCGTACGGGGTGTCAAGATGGAATTCGATCGTATAGTCGTCTACCTTGCGTGTCGCCCCTTTCTGCAGCACGCCTTTGAACGCGGGCAGCGCGTGCGAGGTGGAATTGGGATCGGTTAGGCGATCGAACGTAGCCACAACGTCATCGGCCTTCATCTCGCCGCCGGAATGGAACTTGACGCCCTTACGCAACGTGAAGGTCCAAACGGTGGCCTCCATATTGGGCTTCCAGCTTTTGGCAAGACACGGCTCCAGCACCAGATCCGGACCGTCGATGCAAAGAAATTCACCGACCTGCTGCACCATTATAATCCCGCCACTATCTCCAATGGCGATCGGGTCAATTGATTGGATCGGTGCGTTGCAGGCGACCCGAATGGTGGCCCCGGATTGAGCTTCGGCCCCTGCGAAAGTCGGCACCGCGCCGAACCCGGCTGCGAGCGAGATCCGCCCGAGAGACGGCAGCGATAGGCCGATCAGACTGCCGTGCCGCAAAAACTCTCTGCGGCTCACCCGACCATCGACATAACCGTCGACCAGATGGTTCTGAAGAGGAGATAGCCTTGAGCGGAGATGATCAAGTATGCGACCGTCTCTTGTCATGTCAGTTCCTCCTTTTCGACAATTGACCAACTAGCGTGCGCTGAGCGCAACTCGCCATTGCAATTCTAGCATAGAGGTATTCCACAAGCCTCAATCGCTTTTCGGCCCCATTTGCCAAATCAGAGAAGAATTTCAGCGAAGGATGCCGCCGCTTCGCAGAGTTTGTGCACAGAAGACCGCCCGGCCTTTCGGCGGGCTCCCTCTGCGTTTGTCCGCCCACCAGGATCCAATCGACGCAGCGAGCACGCGATGCCTCTTGTAACGCCTGAATCGCAGATAAATTTCCACGATCTCAAGGAAGCCTGAGTGTATCCAAGCAAGAGCTCAGCCAAGCACGCCCCAATGGTAATCGTCCTTCTCAGGTCTTGAGAGCTTGGCGCGGTAGCCATATAGGAGTCCTGACCGACGAACACGGCAGTCAATCGGCCTTTAATTGCGGGTTGTGTCAAGCTACCATTCTTTCTCTCCAGTGACACGCCGGCAGCGCTTGCTCCGTCGGAGCTGGTCGGGGTTGCGGAGACGGAGCGATCGCTGATGGCGAGACGATCTAATCGAAGTCGTTGGCGGCTTCGGCGTGATTGGGTTGATGTCGCAGCTGGGGTCATGGTCCTTTCCGAGGTCGCGAGCGCCTCATGATGATGTCCGGATCGGGCGCCTCAACGTTTGCAGCGGAGTGCGGACGAACCGCCGCCAGCCGATTGACCGCGGTCGCCACGACCACCGTCCCAGCGGGACATCGCCAGTCCGGCGAACCGGACCAGGAACTTACAAAGATAGCATTAGGCCTCCTTCACCTGCCCCCAGTCGAAGGATGTGCCGTCGACCCAGATGCAGTGCAGGATTACGGCGATCTTCCGGGCAATGGCTACCTTTGCCTTCTTCATGCCAATCCGCCTTGCGAGCTTCATGCCCAGGCCTTGAGGCAAGACCATTTCTTTGTTCGGTACAGCAGAACGGTTGCGGTCGAACAGGTAAGTTCGGAGAAGCCGATCGCCCCATCGGGATATCTTGCCGTTGGTGTCAGTTTCGCCAGATTGGTTACGTCGAGGCGTAAGGCCCAGATAGGCGCCGACCGTCGAGGCCGATCGGAAGCGCGATGGGTCATCGAGCGTGTGGCGGAACGTTAGGGCGGTAACGACGCCGACACCCGGGACCGTCATCAGACGACGCGTCGTCTCGTCCTGTTTTGCCAAACGGCGGACTTCGTCATCGAACTTGCTCTGTTGTTGACAGACGTTCTCATGGATCGACAAGAGCGGCGCTATGACGCTCAGCAGCTGATGATCATTGCCCAAAAGCTCGTGGACCTGGTGGCGGAACTGCAGGCCGATTGCGCGAGGGAACTATAATCCATACTCCTTGATCAGGCTGCGAACCTGGTTCTCGATATATCGGCGAATGGTCACGAGACGAAATCGCGCGACGAGTGTCGCACGAATCTTTTGGCTTTCTTCGCTCTTTATCTTTACCTCTCGATACCAGCCGACCCGCACCAGTTCAGCAAGACCTCGCGCGTCGTTCTGATCGCTCTTGTTCATGCGAACCGACAAGGCTGCGTGCACGCGCCGAGCGTCGATACAAACCACGGGAAGATCAACCCTTCGGAGTTCATGCCACAGCCAACTCGCCATCGCGCCAGTTTCGAATCCGATGCGCTCGGCATGAGGCGCATGCTTGCGAAGCAGGCTGGTCAACGCGCCCGGATCCGATTTGACCTTTCCTTCGAAGATTACTTGTCCCATCTCGCCGACTACGCATATCGCCGTTTCCCTCTGCGAGACGTCCAGCCCAACGTATTGCTTCATCATAGCTGCTCCGAATCGTTTGATTGCGAGAGCTTGACAATAGCGAGAGAGTGCCTTCCGCAATTACGTCATCGTTCGCAACTTTTTTGCAGGCCGAAAGACATCCGAAAGCTCTCGCCGTCGATCAGTCCCTCGATGAACCATCGGCGCATCGATCCGATCACGGCGCAACGCCACGAGGAAGGTCATGGTCTTCCAGCGGTGGGGAGCCCTTGGTGGGAGGCCGTCTCCGTGCGGCACTCACCACTGCAAGGGCGCCATGAAAGTCCTGGTCCAGGTCTCCTCGATGAAGATCAGCCGATGCGGTCTTGACACTTTCCATTTGAGGCGCCGCCGCGCCGAGTCGGGACGATCGCGTTCACCAGCCACCACGCTTTCATGGAACGGCGATGCTGACGATTGGGTCTCCGGGCTGGAGCAGGAGGCGGAAGGCCTTGGCTCGGCGATGTAGATTCGCAATTATCCGCGCTCGGTATCGGGTCTCGTAAAAGGACGCGCCAAGGCCTACGTAGTTCATGCCGTGTTGCAGCGCCTTGTAGAACTGCGATCTTGCGCGCCGTGACTGTCACTGCTTTGATCTTGCCGATGCGCGCCGAGAGCCGTCTGTAGAAGGCGCCCTGTGCTGTATCGGTTGGTCGTGCTTGCCGGCGCCAAGTGAACACTTGTTGTGGGGTCAGCCCGTGTCGCCGGGCAATCTCGGACACGACCGCGCCTGGTACCAGCGTCTCCTCGACGATCCGGGCCTTGTCGTCCTTGGAGAACCAACGACGGCGTCCCGTCTCCGTGATCCCTTCCAGCCGGCGCCCCGTCACTCCGATTTGAGCGTATGGTCAAGCATAGACACAAGCCGATCCCTTCAAAGAGATCGTGACACTTGTGGACTGCACCCCTGAAGTGAGACACGATAATTACAGTGACAGGCATTTCGAGGATGACCTGTGGCAGGACAAGGAAAGAAGCGTCAGTTTCCGACGGCTTACAAATTGAAGGCGATCAAGCGGGTGGAGCGGGGCGAAGGCGTCCTCCCTGTGGCCCGCGAGCTTGGAATCTCCCGCAAGATTCTCCATGACTGGATCAAAGCCTGGAACGCCGATGGGCCAGATGGTTTGAACCGGAAGCCCGGACCCAAACCTGGCCCCCGCAAGCTCAAGCCGCTACCGACATACGACGACAAGCGCTCCGCCCTTGCGCTTGCCAAAGCCCGCATCGCCGAACTCGAACGGCTGGTGGGTCGCCAGCAGATGGACCTCGATTTTTTTCGGCAAGCCTTGCGCGCATTGAAGCGGCCGGCAGCGCAAGGCAAACCCGCATCCGCATCATCGAAATCATCAAAGCCATGACGTCGAAGACAATCGATGCTCATGCCGATGTGCAGCGCCTGTGTCACCTCGCGGGCCTGCCGCGCGCGACGTATTATCGCCACCACGCCAAACGCAGCCGCGAGACGGCCGAGTGCGAGCTGCGCGACGTGATCCAGCGCATTTGCCTCAAGCACGTTTTCTACGGCTATCGGCGGGTGACGGCGACCCTCAGACGCCAAGGCATGGTCGTAAATGCCAAGAAGGTTCAGCGACTTATGCGCCAGGACAACTTGCTGGCGCAGCGCAAGACGCCGTTCCTGAAGCCGCCGGCGGAACGGCTATCGGGCTTTCTCGTCGTCCCCAATCTGGTTCGTGGCCTGGTGCCGTCCGCACCCGACCAGATCTGGGTCGCGGACATCACCTATGTGCATCTCGCCAAGACCTTCGCCTATCTCGCCGTCATTCTCGACGCGTTCTCGCGCAAGGCTGTCGGCTGGGCTTTCGAGGACACGCTCGATGCCTCGCTCGCCATCGCCGCGCTGGAGAAAGCCATCACGGCTCGGGGACCGGCACCGGGCAGTCTGATCCATCACTCCGATCGCGGCGTGCAATACGCGTCCATCGCCTATCGCCAGCGGCTTGCCGATCGCGACATCACCATCAGCATGAGTAGGCCGGGCAATCCCTTGGACAACGCCAAGGCTGAAAGCTTCATGAAAACGCTCAAGGCCGAACAGATCAACGGCAAAGCCTTCGCCGACTTGGTCGACGCCCGCCGCCACATCAACAGCTTCATCGCGGAGGTCTACAACAAAGAGCGCCTGCACTCGGCGCTCGGATACCAGTCGCCTCTTGAGTTCGAAACCGCGTTCGCGCAAAACAACGCGCGGTAACGCATCGTGACAACCCCACTGTCACTGTAATTATCGTGTCTCACTTCAGGGGTGCAGTCCACTTGCCTATCTCAGGTGCCGCGAGAAGGTGGGAGCGGAACGACGCATACATTTAACCTTCGATGGCCTTCACATGCTTGTTTTTCGCGCGCCGGATCGGTTGCGCAGCTCCGCATTCGGCGAAGATGATGATACGTCCATTGCTCGAAAGAGTGGAGATAAATCGGCCCCCAAGTCCGAGACCATGATGGTTTCAATCACTTCATCAGCAGTTTCAGTCGGTAGACATGTGACCGTTCGAAATTTTGACACGATGTCCCCGTCACTAAACCGAGTTTCGTCCGACCACGGATCGCCCCACGCAAAATCGACTTCGGAGCGGAACGTATTGTCTCTTACTCTAACTTCGACGGAGCAAGGCATCTGCCGAAACTGGCCGCGCACGAAATACTCAGGTGATGTCGCCGCCCTTGGATAGTTGATAAACTTAACCTTAGACCGAAGACGCCTTGCCGTTGGATCAGATGTCCATCGTTCCGAGCCCCACTCTGCGCCAGGGGGGACGTCGAGCAACAGCATTGCGATGGAATGCGGGAAACTAAATTCCCTGGCCACAAACGTCGGCGGCTCTGGGTTGAGGTGCCTGCGTGAGAGCTTCGAGGCATTGACACCCACCGTGATCTCATCGATCTCGTCGTATTTGAGACGATGCGTCGCAATCAACTTTCTCAATGCGTCGAGGGAATAATGATGCGCCCGGCAGCTCGGCCAGGGTTTATAAATCGTATTGGTAAGAGCCCATCGCGCGCCCAACTCTCCAACGATTCCGTCTGGATCAACGTGCCGAGCGCCGACCATGGTAAAAATGTTAGGATTCCCGTCGAAGATCGATGATATGCTTGTGGAGCCATGCTCAACCGATCGAGCGGCAAAGCCGCCAGCCACCGCAGCCCAGCCGGCATCAAAACAATTGGTATTCGGAAGAGCTATTTGCCTCGACCATATCGGCGTATTCGGCGTCGCTGCATTGGAGGCGGCCATGCCAAATGTCTGTTCCATGGAAGCGGCGTTCTGGCCGAGTAGCTTCGCGGTGGCGGCCGCTGCTCCGACGGTCGGCGCGAGCGCGTACCCCCAAACTTCGGGCAGCCCGGTTACCCGGCCGGCTTCAATCTTCGTTTGATTTCCGATATCCGAAATGCGTCCCGCTACTTCGTATCCACACACAACAGCAAGTAAGAGCTCTCTAGTCGTCAAAGCATTTTGTTCACAGAACGCCAACGCTTCCCCAAATATGCTGGCTCCGAAATGACATCCCGGTATCGCACCGCCGGGGTACGTTTCATCCATATCGAGACAATTCGCCAGCCTCCCATTGCCGTAGCTAGCAGCCAGCGATGTAAATCGCTTTCCTTCTCCCGCAACTGACGCTTCATTTCCTTCGCCAAATAACCTCGCTGCTGATTGAATGATTGGACCGAGCTCGCTCCTTGCGCCCGCGACTACACAGCCGAAGGTGTCGATTATAAATCGACGTGCTTCGTGCCTGATCGCGTCTGGTACCCGATCAAGGCTAAGGTCGGCTATAAACTCCGCCAACGAAGATGTGAGTGCGACCATCTGCCCGTTTTCCTTCTAGCCCAACCAAGAAGCTATCTTGTTCACTTGTCGGACCAGCCTTGATCCGGTGTATTCCGAGAGACTATTGCATTTACGTACCTTGCCGCTTCCTGCCACGCGGCTACAAGCAAGATCACAAACAACACCCATTCCTAAGTTACGGATCCGATTGTCATTCGACAGAGAGAATTGATGTCAAACGTTGGTAGGCCTGTCATGCGTCGGATGGTTGGCGCTACCAGCGGAAAGGCGGTGCACTCGAGAAGAAATGCCGCAACATCAGGATGATCAGAGCGCACGCGCTCGACACAAGCCACTACGTCCCCCTCAATGTCCGCCAGGTCTGTCGGCGGCGGAGGACGTAACAACTCATTTCGCCACAACGTACCTCCTTCGATGCCGCCGATGACTATCCTAGCCCGTTCCTTTGGATCATCGACGCAAAGCATGTCGTCGCTGAATGCCTTCGAATCAGCCGTCAATACGGCGATCTTCGCTGGCCGTGGCCGCAGGCGCAGTAGAGTCGGCAAAAGGAGAAGGCTCGACAGAACGACAGGAACACCTACCGCCGTGGCCACGGCCGCCTGATACCGGATCGAGAACCCGCAAGACGCGGTGATAACGACGGCGCCTCGACCGACAAGCTTCCGAGCGGCGGCTACATATGCAGGCTCGAGCTCCGGTTCACCACGAAAGACTCTGTCTACCCAGCCGCCCTCGATGTACTCGGCTATCACTGGAAAGTTGAAGGTGTCGGGGTTCAGCATGTGGGGCGGAGGCCGCATCGCAGATACAGCGCCGGGCGGTAATCCGCGCTCGGTCCTGAGCACTCCGAGAGAAGGCGGTTCTTTTGAGGTCAATTGGATCTCCCCGAAAAGACGCGGAAGGCCGGAGAAAGCACCGTCAAAGCTCGAAAAGCTTTCGCGGTGCGCGGGTCAAGGCTTCGGCGCCCGTATCAGTAATGCGGATCGTTTCGCTGATCACATATCCGAAATCTTCATCGATCCAGTTGCCCAGCATCAAATGGAAACACATATTCGGCTTGAGTTCCGTCATGTCGCCGTTCGCAAGGCTTGCAGTTGGCTCCAACCAGTCGACTCCAATGGAGTAGCCGCAACGTGATTCCTTCTTGACGCCCATGCTTTCCGAGGTTCGATAGAAAGCATTAGCGACATCGCTACAGGTGCGCCCTGGTTTCGCCGTGTCTAATGCCGCTTCAAGACCAGCCAAGTGTGCATCATGCGTGCGACGCAGACGATCTGATGGCGCACCTATTGAGAAGGTACGCATGATAGCGGCCGTGTAATTATAGCGAATTCCGCTCAACTCAATATTCACTTGGGACCCGTCGCGAAACACGTCTTCGCTCCATAGAATGTGTGCCGTGCCGGTACGCGGCGTCGTACACATCAAGAAAGGCTTCAAGTTTGTTGCGTTAGGACCACCTTTGGCTCCGCGAACCTGCGCGGCTTGAATTTCAGCTGCCGCGTCGCCTTCCCGCACACCAGGCCGGATTACCTCGGTGGCGCGCATGATTGCAGTGTCCGCAATGGCGGCCGCCTCCCGCATTACGCGAATCTCAAGATCAGACTTAACAATGCGGATCCAGTCTACGACCTTCGTGCAATCGACAATTTTCGCATTCCATAGTCGGGCCTTGAATTTCTCCGCTGCCTGAGCCGTTAAGTTACCGAGTTCAAGCCCCACCCCACGATTGGCAACACCGGCATCGAGAAGAAAATCGATAACGGCATCGAAGCCATTCTTCTCGGCGTTCGCGACAAAGGCCTCCGAATAGGCGATCACCTTTCTGCGATCCATAAACGAATGATGGATGACGCCAGGTCCATCCATACTGCGCACGACCATCGTCGGTTCTTCGTCTCGAAGCGTGATCACCAGTCCATGCAGGGCGTGCATCCTGCTTAAGCTACCCGTGAGATATGTCACGTTGGCCCAGCTCGTTACAACAAGTGCATCAACATCGCGGCGCGACATCTCCGATTTCACTTCTGCAAGTCTACGCAGATACTCTTCTCTCGGGAACGCCTGCGGTCCTTTGCTTATCGCCATTGTTAACACTCTATCTGGTTGATTTACGTATTTCAGTGGTCGTGCAGGGGGGCGCATATAAAACCGATGCCGATCAACACCGATCTGTCAGATTTTCTGCGTTGCGTACGCAGCAAGAGATGAGCGCACTATTGTGACATGCTCTCAGTGCGACCTATACCGTCAAGGACGGCGGCGCCAGTCCGGATTCCATTATAGAAGCATTCAATCTTGATGTTTTCATTCGGCGCGTGATTTGCCTCGTCATTATTGGCGTAAGGCACAACGAATGATGGGACACCGAGAATCTCCGTGAAAATGTAGTCGGGCAATGTACCGGCACCAGACGGATAGATCAGAGGCTCAACGCCCTGCGCGACTTGAACGGCGCGAGAAATGACGGTTGAGAATGCGGAGTCTATCGGAGTTTTTGACGGCGGTGTAGCTTCGAGCAATACGAGCTCAACATCAGGCGCATGCTTCTTAACGTGCTCCTCAATCTTCGAGAACACGTCCTCGTGATTTTGTCGGCCGACAAGACGAACATCGCACTTTACGACAGCCTGATGCGGCAATACGGTCTTCACCCCAGGCCCTCCATATCCTCCACGGAAACCGTTGATGGTCAACGTGGGGTAGAACATCAGCCTTTCCGCCAAAGATCGGTCCGGCGGATTGTCCACCCTCGAAAGACCGAGGCTCTCTTTTAGCTCCTCGATATGCAGAGGCAAACGCGCTAGCGCTTCGCGCTCCCTATCGGTCGGCGGTATAACGCCATCATAAAAGCCATTTATCGTAACTTGCCCCGACGGATCCTTCATCGTCGCCAACAGGTGCACGAGCGTCCAGATTGGATTTGGGACCACGCCGCCGAAGCTGCCGGAGTGAACGTCGCGATTTGCATGCCGAGCACGCAATTCAAACGCGACAATTCCCCGACATCCATGCGATACGGAAGGGCGCCCCGAAATATGCATCGGACCATCGGCCGTCACGACTAGATCAGCCCTAAGCACGTCGCGGTGAGTACGCACGAACTCGGCAATACTCGGGCTTCCCGTCTCTTCTTCACCTTCCAGGAGAAGGACAACATTACACGGCAAACGGCCATGGACAGCCAAATAAGACTCTATCGCCAGGATCTGTGCGAAGTGCTGTCCCTTATTGTCCCCGGCCCCTCGCGCATATATGCGCCCGTCTCGAATAGTCGGCTCGAAAGGTGGGCTGACCCACTCTTCGAGCGGGTCGGGAGGCATTACGTCGTAGTGACCGTATAGCAAAACTGTCGGCGCTCTAGCATCCTGCTCCCAACGCCCCATTACGACCGGATATCCGGACGTCTGAATCTTTTTAGAGGCGAGTCCTACACGCTCCAGCATTGTGACGAGAATGTCGGCAACTTCATTCATACCAATATTTTGCGCGCTAATGCTCGGGTGTCGCAAATAATCGATAAGACGGCCGGTGAACGCATCTTTGTTGGTATCGATGTACTGAAATACTTTGGCTAAGTCCGCGCTGGCGGCGACATCACGAACATTCAGACTCATGGACATCTATCCTATTCGACCGAGAGCAAGCCTCAGACCTCTGGCAAAGACACCGACACATCTCCTCGGCTGCCGGCCACCAAAACGATGAGACGATGGCCAGCACGGGTTGATCGTCGAGCCATCGTAGGTGAGGTTCGATCGCCGGCGCTCGATAGGCGCAAATTGCTGCGCAATATCAAAGTCAATTCGGCCCACTCCTACGCGTAGTGCTCGCTTCGCGAAACTTCTTGACAGCCTCAGTTCTCAGGTCGGCGCGATCCTCTCAAATTCGACCGATCTTTCCATGCGTTTTGGGCGAGCTTTCGCCGAAAGTCTCCGGTTAAGCATGAATTCGCGCAGCATTTATGCTGCCAAGCGTACCGCCGTTGAAGAGCTCGCGCCAGCCGGACGGAGTTATCGAACGTAGCTAGGCAGCGAAGATGACCTTTCAGTTATGGAAGGAGTCACTGCATTTCGAGCGGAAACCAGCATGCAAACGCACAATTTCGGTAAAAGAGGGCTCTCGTTTAGCTCATCTCCGCGTCAAGGACTGGTTAGCATCTGCGAACGAGCTGACCTAATCACCGCGAGGCATTCATGAGCGTATTCACAAAGGTTATCCTATTCACCGACACTGACGGCCGCGCACGCTTTCGCGAAGAGATCGTAGATCTCTCCGAAGGTACGCCGCAGATCCAGACGTCACCACATTTCCCCTGCAAGAGTTATCGGCTGCGTCAAAGCCCTGTCGGCTTTAGCTACGACTTTCATTGCTCGGGCAATCCGTTGTACGTTTTCATTCTTGGAGGGCAGATGGAGATCATTTTGCAGGATGGAAGTGCCCGCCTCTTCAAACCTGGCGACAGCTTCTATTCGGCAGACGTGCTTCCCGCCGGCGCGGCTTTCAACAAGAAAGTACATGGGCACGCCTCACGTCAGGTCGGCCCAGATCCGCTGGTCACGCTGTTCTTGGGCATTTGACCTGTTGTTTCGCCTAATGTCTCCTTTAGGCTAAAGTCGATTTGTCGTTTGAAGACTTGTGGCTGATCAAGCGTAGCGTTTGTCCTAGGAAAAGTTACCGACGGAGTCTCTTCTCCTAGCGATCGCTGGCGTTGCGAGAGGAATTCAACCTCCCCCTGAACGGGTCGTTCCGCATGAGAGATTGTGAACTCGCCCATGCCTCGCGCCAGGAACACATCAGCGAACACATCAGCTCAAGATCCTGACTGGCGACCACAGTCGCAAGCGCGATCGCACTAGATCTAGCAACCGTCGACCCGGTTGGCCGCCAGCAGCTTTTGGGAATAGGAACAACTGTGAACAATCTTTTCTCTTGCCAAACTCGCCTTCGACAATCGAACAGGACGCTGTCGCACCGACAAACAGTCACCCGTCCTGTGCGTAGGGCAAGATAATGGGCTGTTGCTGGACTCTGGCAAGCCGATGGAGGACGATTGGTGTGATCGTACACAAACATCTCGGCGGCTGTTTCGTCCAAGATCTTTTCTGCGGTGTAGGTTACGCCTTCTCCGCCGTATGTTCATAGCGCCCCGCCGCAGAGCCGCTAGCATCAAGTGAGAGTTCATTGGGTTCGGCGTCGAACAAGAGCTCCGGCGCGCGCCAAAAATGGGGAAATCTATGATGTCGCTCTTCTTTTCCCTAAGCGGAGCCGGAAGGGACTCTCCTTCTGATTTCCACTTCGCTCGGATTTACGGCGGCTAGGCGCAAGGTGACCGATAAAGTCTCGCTAGACCCGGCTATTAATCGGAGCTGAAAAACTCTGCTGCTCGCATAAGTCGCTTACTCCGGATGGCTATCGGCATTGCAGTCCCTCATGAATTTACGCGTTACGTTTGCCTTCTCCTTGTCGAGTCAACTCTGAGTACCGCTCTTATCTTTGGCCCACGAGGCAACAGAGTTTATAATATGTCGATGCATGGCTTTCGCCGCAGGCGCCAAATTCTGCCGATTCAGCGAAGCCAGCACAATGAGCCGGCTTTCTGCTGGACGGAATGGAAAAGCCTGCACGGAAGTTCTGTAGTTCAGGAGTGCCAGTTGGGGTATTACGCTAATGCCAAGCCCACTCTCGACTATTGCAATGACCGCGGCGCTGTCGATCGCCCGCGCGTTCGATCGAACCGAGGTTTTGTGTTTCGCCAATACCTGCTGGATTTCCTTTCCATAGTCTTGTCCCTGCAGCACCACGTTGTGGTCGGCCAAATCGGGAACGGTGACGTAGGCCTTATTTTTGGGCGTGAAGCCGAGCGGCGCGATACAAACGAGTGGGTCCGTGTATAGCGGCGTTATGTCCAGACCCGGCGGCGCAGGCAGGATAATAAAACCCATATCGACCTGGCTCTTGATGATCCATTCAGCAACATCGTCGTATCCGCCTTGATCAATGGCGACTTCTATCTTCGGGTAGTGGGCAGCAAAGGAGCGAATGATCTTCGGCAACCATGCGACACTGACGCTGCTGAACGCGCCGATGCGCACGGTCCCAGCCTCAAGTCCGAGAAGTTTTGACGCTTGCTGCCTCAATTTGCCATTACAGTGAAGCACTTCTCTCACGGTCGGCAAGAGGGCTTCCCCTGCTGCCGTCAGATGAACACCACTTCGATTTCTGACAAAAAGTGTAAATCCGATTTCCTGCTCGAATGAAGCTAGTGCATGGCTAACTGCAGACGGCGAAAGATTCAACTGGTGCGCAGCTGCCGCAAAGGTACCGCGCTCCGCGATCGTGACGAAAACCTCATAGGCACCTAACGACATGACACCTCAGTTTAGATGAATACTTGCATCTTCCGCCCTTGAGGGAGGCAGCGTAAATGTTCGTTTGTTGAAAATATTGCATCTATGGATCAAAAGAATTCGCTTTTTCTGTTTGGAAGTCCTCCGTATCATTGGGACAGTATCGGAAGCAAATGAGTTGGTTGGCTTTCTGCCGGTTTCGCCCGAACGAGTTTGGCAATCATCCGGGGAGACACTGTGGCCGGGATAGATCTTGATGCACGTTTTCGATGGGAGAAGGGCACGCCTTCATGCGGATCGGCTTGGCAGGGCAAATCAAGCAGCAGCTGGCGGCGCCCTTGAGCGGCTGCTCAGACCTTCGATCCTTGCGTTCGCGGTGTTTGCCGAGAGACTATCGACCGGTCCTTCTAGTCCGAGGGCGCCTCGGGCCTTTAGTTATCAGAGACGCGGCTTTGATGCTGCATTCGCATGCCGAGTCACAATCCAATGGCGCACATCGTCAAAGATGAATCACAACGGCCGTCTGCTGCCCGATCTCACTTGGCAAGCCTTTCAAGTACAACTGGCTGTATGCACAATGATCGTCTGGTGAAGTCCTCCGTTTCGTAATTTTAACCAGCGAGGAAAGTGGGGGAATGGCAAGTTCAGTTAGCGAAATCATATCGTATGCCTCGGCCAGGCAATCGCACTCAATTGACCGCACAGAAGCGATGGAACTCGACAGAATCGATGGTCGTCTTCTTGATCTCGTGCAGCGCAACAATCGTCTGAGCAGTGAAGAACTTGGCGCGAAGGTCGGTCTGTCCGCATCTGCGGTTCAGCGTCGACTGAAGCGCCTACGATCGGAAGGTATCATAGAAGCAGACGTCTCAATCGTTTCTCCAAAAGCGATCGGACGAAACGTGACCGTGGTGCTTGTCATTTTTTTTGAGCGCGCTCGGGCCGACATCATTGATCGCTTCAGACGGGCAATTCGCAAGATGCCTGAGGTGATGAGCGGATTCTACACTACTGGTCCGGCCGACTTCGTGCTGCTAGTTACGGCAGATAATATGGAAGACTACGAACAATTTACCCGTCGCCTTGTACACGAAGCTCCGGACATAAAGCGCTTTGAAACCATAGTGGTCTTGGACCGATTCAAAGTCGGCTTCACTTTGCCAATGTCTTCCATCGCCTGCTGGTGATCAATCATTGTTCGCGCGGTTCTGAGCGATCTGCAAGACAGCCTGCTGGGCAACCGCTACGGTTTTGGTCGACCTCCGCCTTGGTGACCATGAGGGCGGTGTCAACCCGATAAATGTCAGCGGTCCGGAAGCGCGCAATTCGGATCCCATTCGACACACGAGCACCGATCGAATACGGTGAGCGCCGTTTTGCCCCGCCCTCTCGCGGTAAGGGGGATAGGCGAGTTTCACGATCACTTGTACGCATCCGGTGTCGGCCCCCGGCTGGGCCGTTTTGGGGTGGCATGCTGATGAACTCAAGTCGCGTGAGCGACGCGCTGAGGACGCCAATTCCAAGAGAGCAGTTCGTGAATGCGCTTGGCGGAGTGATCCGGCATGCGGGCCAAGACATCGGCAAGCCAGGCTTGGGGATCAATGTCGCTGAGCTTGGCGCTGGCAATAGGGGTATAGATAGCAGCCGCATACCGGCCGCCCATCGGAGCCGGCGAAGGTCCAATTTTTTCTTTCCACGGCAATTGCCTTCTCGGGCCACGCGCTGGACAAAGAACTCGCTGTGAGCCGAGATCCGGCGAGGACACGTGGGGATCGATCATGCCTTTCCGGCGTCTGGCTGTGACGGCGCGTTTGCCGGCAAAGCGTTCTGAGCGTGAGATCGTCGTGTTTCCACGCTTGCGGCGATCATGCTAATCGCGGATTGTGGCCTCCAGAACATAGACACACGTTCTGCATGTTGCACAGGAGCCCAGCCCATAGGGTCAAGTTGATGCCGTGCGCAGCAAGGCGAAGAAGGGCGGACCCAGAGAAGAATCCGCTACCGCTGGTCGCGTGGTGAAGCTCTCGCCGGCGAGCACACGATCGTGCTCCATCGACAATGGCGGCAACGTGAGAAGGTCCTTATGCGTTTCAACACCACCCCGACGAGAGAGGGCACACTCTACTGACAGCCCCCATACTCGCTACAGCTAGCTTAGATTGGCGGTTCACCAGGACCTTAAACGCGACAGAGCAGGCTCTCATCGGGTCACACCTGAGCCTTCACCGTGAGCGGCGCAACCGATAACATCACCATGCGCAAGCGCGCGAAATCGGTCCCCGGTTGCCGGCAACATTCAACACGCAAGCGCAAAATTGGAGACGCGCTCCCAGGTCGAGATGTCGAAGTGTTGCCGGGCACCGTGATGCCGGCGGCACCAATGATCGCACCGATGCCACCTACGCCTTCCGCAGCAGGCGATTAGTCTGGTCGAGTCACCGCATTCGGCGTCGCCAGATCGGGCTTGCACGTGCGTACCTTGCAGCCCGAGGCGCTCGACGACTGGGCCAGCACCTCGCGTGCGTCGAGGTAAACCACGTCGCACAAGGCCAGCGCGTTCGCGCCAGGGGCCCGCGAGCTTCAGCGCCGCCGCACGGCCCCCGTCTCGCGGCTGCGATCACGACGAGCATCGTTTCCTCAGTTGTTCAAGAGGAAGGTGGCACGGTTCCAGGTCGAGGGTCGATGGGCAAAAGCTTATGCAGCCCCATCAGGCTTTCGTAGAGCGAAGCAGCTTGCAACAAGGCGGCCTCTCCGCGCGACTTACCGACCAGTTGCAGGCCAACCGGCCGGCCGTATCGATCGAACCCGCAGGGCACGGCGATGGCGGGACTAGCCGCCGCGGTGATCGCCGACAGGGCCTTGGAGCCTGCCAAGTAGTGCTCGAGCGGTCTGCCGGCGATGGCGGCGGGCTTACGCAGATTGACGTCGAACGCTCCCGTCGGCATACTTGGCATCACGAGCAGGTCGTATTCTTGGAAGAACGCGACCATGCGTCGGAACAGCGCGGCGCGTTCGCGCTCGGCCCAGGCAAGCCGACTCGCCGTCTGCTTAAGGCCAAGCTCTGTGTTCCAGAGGATCTCGGGCTTGATCTTTTCGCGGTGCTCCCGGATCTGCAGTTCGCTGTCGACGACAAATTGTTGGCTGCGCAGCGCCATGAATACCTCGTTCACCGGTCCGAAATCCGGAGAGGCTTCCTCCACAACTACGCCCAGCTCCTCGAACCGTCGCACAGCCTTCGTGCAGATCTCTCTAATCTCCGCATCGAGTTGTATCTTGCCGCCCAGGTCGGCTGTGAAGGCGATCCGCTTCGGCGCGATGGGATGAGCGACGGCGGCGCTGAACGACACGGCCGGCGCGTCAAGCGTCATAGGATCGTGCGGACACATTCCCGCCATCGTGTCGAGAAATAGCGCCAGATCGGCGACTGTCCGCGCCATCGGACCCTGCACCCACTGCGGCGAATAGAGACTATTCGTGGTTCCACGGGTCACCCTCCCCGGCGAGGGCCTAAGACCAACGACGGAACAGTAGGTGCCGGGACCGCGCAGCGAGCCGCCATGATCCGAGCCGTGTGCGAGCCACACCTCGCCCGTCGCGACTGAGACCGCGCCACCGCCGGTCGATCCGCCGCAGGTGAGAGAGGTGTTCCAGGGATTGCGGGTGCGGCCGAACACTTCGTTGAACGTGCTGCCGCCCGCACCGAATTCGGGCGTGTTGGATTTCGCAACCACGATGCCGCCTTTGCGCTCGATGCGCTCGACGAGCGGATGAGACCGGGTTGGCACATGATCCGCGAACAGCGGCGAGCCGTAGGTGGTGCGCACGCCAGCCACATCCGTGAGGTCCTTGATCGAGACCGGGAGCCCGCCGAGCCAGCCCGGCTCGTCCTTCGCCTCGCAAGCGGCCTTGGACATTATACGCTTGGCGTGATCGCGCGCCCGATCGAAGCACAGGATGGGCAACGCATTGACCGCCGGTTCGACCTCCGCGACGCGCTTTGCCGAAGCCTCGATCAGATCGAGCGGCGTAATCTCGCGCTTCTTAAGCCGCGTGATTGCCTCGACCGCAGTTAGCCGCCAAAGATCGTCACTCATGCGGCCCTCCCATTAGCCGAACTGCCTGTGCTGTGGCTCTACCGGCGGTGCTCCCCTGCAGTGATGACGCAACGGAAGGCTGCATCACCGACGGCTCACGCCTCAAGCCCAAGCGCTTGCCCGCTTCCGGGGCAGGCAGGCAACCTTCATACAAAACTCAGATCGTGGTTCTTCATGTCGCGAACAAATTGAACGATCAGGTTGACCGTCGCGGCCGCATCACGGAGGTCGATCATCTCATGTGGTGAGAACGAATAGCGCCGCGGTATGCCCACGCTGATAGTAGGAATTCCGCCATTGCTGACGTGGATAGCGGCGGCTTCTGAGCTGCCACGATTATTCGAGACCGTGAACTGCAATGGCAGCTTCCTGCTCGCCGCCGCGGCTAGCAAATGGCGTTTCATCGCGGGGTGGGCAATATTACCCCGAACAATCACCTCTCCACTTGACATCGTCAGGTGGACCGACGGGCCTTTACCCATAATCGGGGGAGCTTCCTTGGTCACGCTGAAATCGGGCGTGTCGTTCGCTGGAGATCCATCAATGGCGATCGCATAGTCCGGCTTGCTGCGATGAACCGCCATAACGGCCCCGCGAAGGCCGACCTGCTCGAGCACGGTAGCAACCGCGTGAACGGTTCCGAAAGGAGTCTCACCTTTGAGTTCAGCCAGCGCCTGGATCATGATTGCAAGCCCGGCGCGGTCGTCCATACCCTTGGCACAAACGCGATGTCCTCCAGTGAATTCTTCGAATTCACTGATGAAACTCACTGGGTCCCCAACGTTAATACCCAGTTCGCTTACTTCTTGCGCGCTCGACGCGCCAACATCGATGTAGAGCTCGGTAATGGGCGTGACTTCCTTAGCACCGGCTGCCACGCGGGAGCGCTCGGAGAGAGAGCCAATCAGGCCGAAATGGCCGTTGACGTTGACCCTGCGGCAACCGAGCAGTGCGTCACTTACCCCGCCTAGGCGCTCGAAGCGCAAAAAGCCGTTCCGCTCTACACCCTTTACGATAAAGCCAATCTCGTCGCTGTGGGCGCTGAGCATGAGCAGCGGCGCCGCCTGGCGGCCGCGCTTCACGGCTGTGACGTTGCCGTAAGTGTCCGTCTCGACCTCGTCGACAAGTGGCTCGAAGCGGTGTTGGACATAACGTACCACTGCCTGCTCGAAACCCGAAACGCTGTGCAAGCCCGAAAGATCGCGCAGGGTCTGCTTCAGCCCCTCCTTGAGATGCTGGTCGCTAACGTTCTCACTCATTTATGTCTCCTCGCCTCTTTAGAAAATGATTGACCCGCTGTCCGTGCTGCGGTCGTTGTGAGAACGTCATTGATCTGGGACAAGCAGCCGGTATATTCCGGTGCTTGCGACATAGCGCTTAATAGCCGCGTCGCAGGTCCACCAAATTCTTCAGCGGCTGCCCTTTCAGGAAGCGCTCAATATTCTCTGCAACGATTTCAAATGCTCGCTCCATATAATTTGTGGGGATACCCGAAGTATGGGGCGTTACAATCACGTTCGGCATGTCCCACAGTGGACTGTCCTGCGGCAGCGGCTCACGCTCGAACACGTCGAGCATCGCACCCGCAATTGTGCCCGCCTGCAGAGCACTGATCAGGTCGGACTCGACGACAACGCTGCCCCGGGCGATGTTAATCAAAAATGCATCACGCCGCATGCATGCGATCTCAGCTGCGCCGATGAGGCCGACCGTCTCCCGCGTGGCCGGAACGGCCAGGACCACAAAATCGCAAAGCGGCAGCAAATCCTTCAGCTCATCGGAGCCGAACAACCGGTCTACGCCTTCGACTGGGACGGAAACATCCCGCTTCGAGCCCACAACGGTCATCCCCGCGCTCTTCGCGCGCCGAGCAATAGTCGCCCCAATCGAGCCCAACCCGACCACGCCAAGCGTTTTGTCGGCCAGTGGCGTCACGCTGCGGACGGTCCATTGCCGCTCCGCCTGGTCGCGCAGAAACTTGCGGAAATCCCAATTCAGCATTGTCACGCCGGCCATCACGTAATCCGCTATGAGGCCGCCATGCATGCCGCGAACATTGGTCACCATGATATGATCGGCCCTGTCACGGAGCGGGAACATGGAATCGACACCGGCGCCCGTGCTCTGAAACCAGCGCAGCTTCTTGGCCTGATCAAAGACTTCAACGGGAAATTGAAAGGCGAGCAACGCGTCCGCCTCGCCTATGTGTCGCTGAAGCCGATCAGGGTCTGGAGCTACTATGGCGCGAACTTGCGGAAAGCGCTCCCCCACAAGTCGCGCAAGAAGCTCGGCTTTGGGGTGGTTGATGACAATGGTGAGGGCCGGGCTTTCAGTGGACATGCTTACCTCTATGGATGCGTGGGCGACCCTTGGCGGATGACAACAGGGCTCGAGGCCGCGATTTCGTCGAACGCAGAACAGGAAAAACGCACCTTGCAAAGTAGGCGCGGCGAGATGAGAATGGACCAGTATCCATGGCAAAGTGAGCGATTGACTGGGTAGGCATGCACCCATTTCGCAGAGGATCTCCCATTACTGGGACTCGGCGCTACGCGTATGTCCTCTCAAGTCCATCCGTTACATTTCCATCCTTTACATTCATCGTGCAAACATTAGCGAACCATTAGATCCGAAATTCTTCAATGTGGCGCCGCTTAGGGCGGAAATTCCGCGCCTGCGCGCTGATTTCGGTCGAATTCGCCTGCGTTTCCAAATGAAAATGCTGAACAATCTGAAACTGAAATCGCGCAACGTTCCGATCTGAAATCGCTCAGACGAAGGGGCCTTTTGTGACTCCGACAAGTCACCTGCTTTCGGCTTTGGGAATGAGTGGATCGAATGCCCGATGGCGGCTTGCGAGGCGCCCACCGATTCAAGGCCAGTTCGCCTGCGGCCAGCAGTTGGTCGGGCCGCGCCGGAATGGAGGCGGGCAACTTTGTCACCGCATGCGCATTCTGTCGATCAATGTCAGTTCGCGCGAAATTGCATCAGTCTGGCGGCCGAATTCGTCGCTCTTAGTCGCGACACCCATCGGCCCACGGCTGCGCGTGGGCTACGCGGAAGGATGAGTGACAGCGCCCGTCCGAACAGGCCAACTCGAGGCCGAGATGAATTCGTCCATCACGGTGCGAACCGCAGCCTCGGGAGTGGAATTGATCTCGTCGACTTCCCTGATTCGAAGTCACTGGCAGAGGCGCGAAGCGAGGACGTCGCGATGGGCGCTACCGAAAACGATCAGTCCACGGTCGCTGAGGGCGATCACAGCACAACCTCCATCTTTGAAGGCCGAGCACGTTGTTGCGCTCCTCTTGAAAATAGCACTACTTCCGCTTTCGCGCGCCCACTCCTCTCAATCGATGCCCAGGGCTTCGATCTTGGCCACGGTGAGGGTTACAACAAGGCGCATTCGAGCGATGATTTCGCGGATCTGGTCCTCAGTCACGATCAGGGGCGGACAAAGTGCCAGCGTATCTCCAATGCCGCGGAAGATAAGACCGTGATCGTGGGCAATCTGCATTGCCAAGCTACCCACTTGCCCCGGTTTCGAGAAAGGGCGTCTCGACGCCTTATCCGCGACAAGCTCCACAGCGGCAATGAGGCCCACGCCACGCACCTCTCCGACGAAAGGCAATTCGCCCAGTTCGCGAAGACCGGTCTGGAATTGGTGTTCCAACTTCGCGGCATTGCCAATCAGATCGCGTTCCTCGATGATCTTCAGGTTTTCTAACGCAACAGCGGTAGCGACGGGATGTGCCGACCCGGTATAGCCGTGGCCAAACGTACCGATTTTGTGAGTGTTGTCGGCGATCACATCGTAGATGCCTTCCCCGAACAAGACTGCGCCAAGCGGCATATAGCTTGACGTGATCTGCTTCGAGACGGTGACAATGTCCGGCGAGAAACCGAACCTTTTGTACCCGAAAGACGTGCCCAGACGCCCGAAACCGGTAATTACCTCGTCGGCGACCAAGAGAATGTCGTACCTGCGACAGAGGGCTTCGATTCCGGCCCAGTAGCCTTCCGGGGGTGGCAAGACGCCGCCGGCTGCCATGACCGGCTCGCCGATGAACGCAGCAATCGTATCCGGTCCCTCTCGCAGTATTGTATCCTCGGCCTCGATCAGCAGGCGTTGGGTGAACTCCGCCTCAGATTCCCCATCCACCCCAAAGCGGTAATAGTGCGGACAGGTCAGATGCACAACAGGGATCGCAGGCAGGTCGAAATCGCGATGATTGTTCGGCAGGCCGGTCAGGCTGCCGGCACCAATGGTAATGCCGTGATAGCCCTTATTACGAGCCAAGAACGTTTTCTTTTGAGGCCGCCCCAAAGCGTTGTTCATGTACCAGACAAGCTTGACTATCGTATCGTTCGCCTCCGAACCGGAGTTCGTATAGAACACCCGCGATAAGCGCTTCTCAGCCGCCATCTCGACCAATTTGTCCGACAACCTGATAGACGGCTCGTGCGATTTGCCGGCGAAGATGTGATAATAGGGCAGCTTTTCCATCTGCTTCATGGCTGCTTGGAGCAGCCGCTTCTCGCTAAATCCGACGGCAACCGACCACAATCCGGCGAGCGCCTCGATGTACTGCTTGCCACTGGAATCGTAGACATAAATGCCATCACCCCGATCCATGACCAGAGGACCTGTCGCCTCCAAAGCGCGTGCATCCGTATACGGGTGCAGCGAAGTCGCAAGATCCATTGCTACGAGCGAATTTGATACGGTCATGTCAATACTCACGCTGAATGCACGGGCGAGATCATGAGATATTTGGTCTCGAGATACTCATCTATACCGTGATAAGAACCTTCCCGGCCGATACCGCTTTCCTTCATTCCACCGAACGGCGCCACTTCAGTGGAAATCAAGCCCTCGTTTACGCCCACGATTCCGGTCTCGAGTGCCTCGGAGACACGGAACATCCGGTCGAGATCGCAGGTGAAAATGTATGAAGCCAGGCCGTAAGAGGTGGCGTTTGCGAGCCGTATAACTTCGTTCTCGGTCTCAAAGCGAAACAGAGGCGCGACGGGACCAAAGGTCTCATCATGAGCCAGCTCCATATCGGAGTTGGCGTTTCCGAGGACCGTTGGTGTGTAGAAGCGTCCACCGAGAGCGTGGCGCTTGCCGCCAATAATGACCGTGGCGCCCTTCGACACCGCATCCGCTACGTGCAGCTCGACTTTAGCGACTGCCGCATCGTTGATCAGCGGCCCAATGGTAACATCCGGTTCAGTACCACGCCCTACGTTCAAAGCCTCGACGGCCTTCCTGAGAGCGCCAGTGAAAGCGTCGTAAATGCCAGACTGCACATAGATACGGTTGGCCGACACGCAGGTCTGCCCGGCGTTTCTAAACTTGGACGCTAAGCACGCTGCAACCGCGTTCTTAACCTCGGCATCGTCGAAGATGATCATCGGAGCATTTCCCCCGAGTTCGAGTGACACCCGTTTGACCGTTGGCGCAGCCTGTTCGAGCAGCAGCTTGCCGACGCGGGTCGACCCGGTGAAGCTAACCTTCCGCACCGCCCGGCTCTGCATGAGCGCACGTCCGATCTCGACCGGCATTCCGGTCACCACGTTGAGAACTCCGTCGGGCAGGCCAGCGAGTTGCCCCAACCTGGCTAACGCCAATGCGGAGAACGGCGTGAGCTCTGACGGCTTCAATACGATCGTGCAGCCGGCGGCGAGAGCAGCAGCTGCCTTGCGGTGAAACAATGCCGAAGGGAAATTCCATGGTATGATAAGGGCGCAAACTCCGACCGGCTGCTTCTGGACAAGAATTCGCTGTTTTGGCTTCGGTGCAGGGATAATGTCGCCATAGACGCGCTTCGCTTCTTCGGAAAACCATTCGACAAAGGTCGCGCCATAGGCGATTTCGGCCCGCGCTTCAGCAAGCGGCTTTCCCTGTTCAGCGGTAAGTATCTGAGCCAGAGCCTCCTGGTGCGCCAGGATCATCGCGTGCCAGCGCTTCAACAGCGCCGCACGCTGGCTCGCCGCTAACGCGCGCCAAGCCGGAAGAGCGGCCTCTGCGGCGGCTATAGCTCGGACGGTCTCCGCCATCCCCAAGTCGGGGACTTCCCCGACCATTTCGCCGGTTGCCGGATCCATGACCTGCATGGTCGCGCTGTTATCAGCAGAGATCCACGCGCCGCCCACAAAGGCTAAAGGCCGCATCAGATCGGCCGTTGTGATGGACTCCGTCTTATCTAGCATTTCCAATTTTTCCGTCTGGGATCAGCCCGCTGGGTCGGCCACTGAAGCGTGGGACTTCGACCATTAGTTCATCCAACTCAACTTGTTCGGACCCTATCCAACTTCGCAGGCAGAAATATCGAGGCTATCGATCAATGGGGTGCATCCGTCCTAAGATTGCGGGCCCGTTTGCCCGACGCTCATAGCCGAGTGAAGTCGGGCGCACGCTTTTCGAGGAACGCGTTCACTCCCTCTGCCTTCTCCAAGGAGCGGAATACGATATCGCTGGCCTTCATCGATCGCATAATTCCCTCCTCCTCGGTTAGGTCAAACGAAAGGCCGATGATATCCTTGCAATGCATCAGGGCTTTGCGCGGGTAGGTTGTAAGCTTTGCTGCAATCTCATGCGCCACCGCCAGGCCACGACCGTCCGGCACGACACGGTTTACAAGTCCCCAATTCAACGCGGCTGTCGCCGTAATCGGCTCGCCGAGAAACATCATCTCCTTGGCCCGCGCCTCGCCAATGCGTCTTGTGACCCGGATTGCGCCAGCACTGCCAGGAAACACGCCAAGCCTAATCTCCGGCAATGCCAGCCGAGTGCGCTCCTCGGCTACGATCAGATCGCAGCAGACTGCGATCTCCAACCCTCCGCCGTACGTAACTCCTGCAATTGCAGCTATGGTTGGTTTGGGAAAATGATGCAGTCGGGAAAATGTCTCATTCTGTAGCCTCAGCTTGTTCTCCACAATCTCGTTCGGAGCGAGATCATGGGCAAATTCCGTGATGTCGGAGCCGGCGCAGAATGCGCGATCGCCCGCGCCCGTGATAACAACGACCCTAACGGATTCATCGTACTCAATCGCGTCGAGGGCTTTGCTCAGGGCTATCGTTAAGGGCCTTGTCACGAGGTTCAAGGGCGGATTCTGAAGCACGAGCGTCGCAATGCCACGCTCCACCCGGCAGCGAACCGGCACTGCTACTTGTTCGAGCTCACCGTGGGTTCCCTTTGGAGTTATCCTGGCCGTCATATGCCGGTATCCTGATCGTACTCCGCAGCAGTCGAGCTGGATCCAGTCAAGACCGCCTGTCCTATGAGTACATCGTTGTCGGCGCCAAGTTGAGGTCCCGCAGCCGACGCTGGGCGTTTCCCATCAACCTTAATCGGATTCGAAAGGACGCGCAGCTTGGGATTCAATGGATGTGCAATTTCGCAGAGCATTCCTGTCTGCGCGAGAAAGGGATTGGTCAGCGCTTGCTCCATATCATAAACTGGAGCAACAGGAACAAGCCCCGACATCCGATTCAGCCAATGTGCAGTATCATTGTGCCTAAACTCAGCGTCCAGGATTGCCGTCAGTTCGGTACGGTTCTTGAAACGAGCCGCAGCTGTGGCAAACCGTTTGTCATCGGCAAGGTTCGACCTCTCAAGTACGCGAAGAAGATTCAGCCAGAACTTTTCGGTCATGCACATGACGAAGATCCAGCCGTCGCGTGTGGGAAAGGTTTGAACCGGCGCGATTGAGAAATGGGCACTTCGTGGTTGCCTTCCCGTCACATGACGATTGTTAAGGAACCATGTGGCAGCGTAGCTCATCTGATGGATGGCAACATCAAGGAGACAGGTATCGACATCGCATCCAACGCCGGTCCGGCGAGCGCGAAGCACGCAGCTGAGAAGCCCGACCACACCCGTTAACCCCGTCATGTAATCTATGATGGACGGCCCGAATTTCGTGGGAGGACCGTCTGGCTCCCCGGTCACACTCATCAATCCGGCCTCCGCCTGCATCAGAAAATCATAACCGGGCCACGTTTTGCGGTCATTGTCGCGGCCATATGCGGATATGTGCAAGCAGACTACGGCTGGATTCTCGCTCTTCAGCGAAGCGTAATCCAGCCTGAGCTTTTCAGGCTGGTCGCCCCTTAGATTGTTAACGACGGCATCAGCGCCGGCCACCAAGCGATTGAAAGCGTCACGTCCTTCCTCTGACTTCAGATCGAGAGCAACACTGCGTTTGTTGAGATTCCAGCTCTGGAAATATT
Organism: Bradyrhizobium sp. 25ACV; assembly: GCF_054863005.1. Taxonomy (NCBI): domain Bacteria; kingdom Pseudomonadati; phylum Pseudomonadota; class Alphaproteobacteria; order Hyphomicrobiales; family Nitrobacteraceae; genus Bradyrhizobium; species Bradyrhizobium sp. 25ACV. The sequence continues at coordinate 456,838 of NZ_JAVAYO010000002.1, read as the reverse complement.
CACTGTCCGCATCGCCAAGCAGGAATGGGCCGGTATAGCGACCGGGATCACCACCCGTGGTGATGTTCTCAATCTTGATAACTTCAGCACCCAGATCTGCCAGGAACATCGTTCCGTAAGGCCCCGCGCCGAATTGTTCGACCGCGAGGACACGAATACCGGCTAAAGGCTCCGCCTGTTCGATGTGATCAGCCTGTGTGTCTCGGACCGGCGTCAAGTTGGTTCATCCTTAATCAACTGGGACTTGTTAGATCGCGCGAACATCCTGGACAATTTCGCACCGGCTGTTTGGGCAGTATTCGGCCTACTGCACGACAATCCCGCTTCCTCCAAGACTGGAGTCGCAGAGTGTTCAAGCAATAATGCTCCAACGTGCGCTCCATGGGCCTCTCGGGACATTAGACCTGCCCAAGGGTCCGGATCGTGCATTTTTTGGGACGGATCCGCAGCATTGCCGCGTTCTGTCGCGCACGGCGCGCGGGAAAGCGGCGAAATGCCGGGCGGCACGATCGCCGCAAGCTGCATCATCCTACCAATCGCACACTGATTGTAACGGCTGCTGGTCCCGCCAGCCGAGCGCGCCGGACGACAAGCGCAAGGTGAGTACCCACGAAGCAGTCAATGGCGTTGTCGTCTGAGGAACGGGCGATAGTTTCTAGCGCTGGTTAGGACTTGGGCGAATCCCAATTTCCCTGATGCGCTACACATCGATTCGCACGTTCGGCGGATCACCGCGTCCTATAATGCGCTAGCTTGGCGCCAAAGACGATCGCAAGGATCGGGACCGAAAAAGATGTGAAGCGCAGCGGCCATGTCGCGCACATTCCGACAAACAAACTCGCGGTGTGGCAAAGCGATGCGTTCTGATTGTGGGCCGCCGGAAATATGCCCGCGGGACGGGTTCTGGCCGAGAGGGCCGAGACAGGGGCGGCGGGGCGCGACGTGAGCCGTCGCTGCCATGTGCATAGGACTGATGCCGGTGGCCACCGCTGCTGCTTCAGAACGGAATGTTAGTTTAACTTATACGGCCTCCAACAGATATCACTCGCTATGGCGCAATCGAGAACTCACTTCGATCCTCACCTCATCTCGACGAGATTCGTGGCAAAGCGAGCCTGCGGACGATACGCGATGCAAGGGCCGACGCAGGACCACCAAATCGTAGCGGCGCCATACTTGACGCCGCCGATCCGGTTCAAAGCGACCGACCCACGCCATATTCTTGCAGTCGCCGCGCCCCGGTTTGATCGGGGTTCGAGGCGTCCACTTAGCGAAATGTCCGCGCACCCCACGAGGACGAACTGCGTACGCACTATCGCACCTCGGGTTCTCAGTGTGATTAGCAGGCGGTGAATCCTGTCGCCGATCGTGTTGTGAATGCGGTATTTGAGCGCCAAAGAGGCCAGAATGCAGAAACTGATGCGGTGCTTTGGCTAGGGTAAGATGTTCAATCTGGGTTTCGCATTCCTACGGCGGATGTTCATAACGTGCGCCGAATAAGCATCTACCAACGGAGCTGCTGCGCGAAGGACTCGAGATGATGACATGCCTATACTGGGTGCTTGGTTCGGGCAACACGCCTGCATCGCGCATGAAGAATCAAATCGTCTCTCGGCGAGATCACTTTCCGCATGGAACGGCGATCCGCGGAAAAGAGGGCATCGACTGAGCTGGAAGTGTTGCGAGCGACACGAGACTCTGAGAAGGATTAGGTGGATTGACCAGATTGGCCGATACAGTTGCCACGCCCGAACCTGACGGATATACGCCGACGATCCGTGCCGAGATCGAAGACGGGATTGGTTGGATAATTTTCGCAAATCCGAGGCGACGGAATGCCGTAACCCACACAATGTGGCGGCAGATTCCCCTCGCGGTTGCCGACCTGCAAGAAGACCCAGACGTGAAGGTAATCGCTCTCCGGGGCGAAGGTGAGGTCTCGTTCGCATCGGGAGCCGATATCAGTGAATTCGGTTCAAAACGGTCAACACCCGAGCAACTCGCAGACTACGACCAGCTCACGACCATGGCGAGCGGCTCGATTATCAAATGCACCAAACCGACTGTCGCAGTAATCCGCAGATGGTGTATCGGCGGTGGCCTCGCTATCGCGCTCTGCTGCGATCTTCGTCTTGCAACAGACGACAGCCGCTTCGCTATTCCCGCTGCCAAGTTGGGACTGGGCTATCGCTACGGCGGGGTGAAGACGCTCGTCGACATCGTCGGGCCGGCCAACGCACGCGAGATATTCTACACCGCTCGACAGTACCCTGCGGATGAGGCGCGAGCACTCGGCATCATCAATCGAGCGTTTCCCGTCGACGACTTTGAAGCTGAGGCGCGTGCCTACTTGAAGGAGATCGCGCGGAACGCACCTCTAACCATCTATGCGGCCGGGCTCTCTATCGACGCAGCGCTAAAGGATCCTATTGACAGGTCGCTCGAAGCGGTCGATTCGGCCACACGTGCCTGCTTTGAGAGTGCGGATTATGTAGAAGGGCGAGCCGCCTTTGCTGAGAAACGCCAGCCCGTCTTCCGCGGCCGGTGACGTCCGGAATATGCGGTCGAGCCGATCATTGACCAGGCATTAGCCTGGGCCGTGTGGACTCTTGGGATTCTCAAATCAGAGGGAACGTCTCGCGCTTGAAGGCTGAAAATCAGGCTATCGGGCGGTCGCGCGGCGGCTCCATCCGGCTGTCCGCTGCTTGGGCTGTCCGGTGCGTTTCTTCCTGACGGCAGGCCAGGCCCCCGATGCGCCGCAGGGCGAGCCCCTCGTCGAGGAGCTCGCAGGGCCGATCGTCATGGCGGATGCAGCCTGCTCTGGTTAAGGTAACTATCCACACAGCTAGGGCTGCCTTCGGTTGAGCAAGACGATAGCCGAACCCAGGTCGACGATGAGGAAATGTCTGGCGAGCTTGTCGTAACGCGTTGCGATAGCAAGAACGTGTTTGAGTTTATTGAAGAAGCGTTCGACGAGGTCGCGCTCGCAGTAGAGGACGAAATCGAATGGCAACGGAATTGCCTGCGGGAATGGGAAAGGATGACCGGGGTGATTCGCCTGCCGGCGAGTGTGTTGATGAACGCATCGGCGTCGCAGGGCTTGTAGCCAATCAATGCCTGCGGATCGGAGTATCAAGCAACGGGCTCTGTGCAGACGAGATCGTTGGCTTGTCCTGGCGAAAGCATCAACTCCACAGGATCGCCCGACGCATCGACGAGCGCGTGACCCTTGGTCCTCAATCCGGCACGCGACCGGCCGATCGCTTCCGCACCGTTTTTTTAGCACGCACTGTGTCGATGGGAGCGCACGATCGTGGCGTCGATCATCAATTATCATCACTCGCCAACAGCTCGAAAATGCACTCGAAAACCCGGCTCTTGGCCCACAGGTTGAAGAGTTGAATAGACCTCCAGTTCCTGAAATACTCCGACGGATCGCGCCAAGGGATATCCGCAGTATCGGTACAGCACCGCATCGACGTACAAGCGATTTCGGCCGAGTGCCGGCGACATGCCCCCGCGTCCGGGTGGAAACTCCTTGATCCGGGTCCCACTGGTCGTCGCGTAGTGCGATGCGGGATGGGCCGTCCCTCCAAAGCCGGCCTCCCAGAATGACTCAGTTGCCGATTTTCGAATCCCTAGCTGAAGACAGGCACTAAACCAGATAAGAACCACTGTCCGTCACGGCGATCTTCTGCGCACGACCGATGTGAGAGCGCCTGTTAGATCAGCAGCAGTTAAGTCAATCGCCATCCATGCACATGAAGCAATCACTCGCTCGCTGGACGCAGCTCGCAACCCGTGGAGATGCAACCTATCGTTCCTCAGAAACACCGCGAAGCTGGCTGCCACTGCAATATTCCGCATACCGAGCTGCGAGCTTTGCCCGATTAGCTCGGCACGGCTTCAGAAGTTTGGCCGGTTGGTCAGTGCTCTGGGGAAAAGGCTCATCTGCGCGATGTGCTTCGGTCCCCTCAAACGACGTTCTTACGACGTAGATCGTCGACCTCTTCGCGCACATATCCAAGCTCGCTAAGTATCTCGACTGTGTGCTCGCCTCTGTCGGGCGCCGCTGCAAAAAGCTGCGCCGGGGTTCGACTCAAGGTAATTGGCTGCGAAATCACCGGGATTGACAACCCGGTCGATGACTTGACCGTCTGCACAACACGCAGGTGCTTGACTTGTACGTCCTCGATCATTTCTGGGATCGTGTATACTGGACCTGCTGGGATGCCAACCGAGTTAAGTAGCCCCACCCAATGCTGTACATTACGTCTTTCGAATATTGCTTGTAGCTCCCTATTGAGCTCAAGACGATTACAGACGCGCGCCTGACTAGACCGGAACTTTTCGTCTTTGATCCACTCTTCGCGCTCAATTGCCCTGCAAAGCGCCTCCCATTGTCCACTACCAGAAACCCCAATATTGAATAGACCATCGTTGCCGCGAAACGTGCCCATCGGCGCCGCGGTCGGATGATCATTACCAGCCGGCTTTGGTACATCTCCCTCAACAAGATATCTTGCGGCCTGAAAGTCAAGCATAGCGATCTGGGAATGCAGCAAGCTCGCATGTACCCACTGTCCCCTGCCCGACCTCTCACGTTCGAAGAGGGCTGTAAAAATCCCGAGAGCCGCGTAAAGGCCGGTACTGGAGTCGGCCACAGCGATACCCGCTCGGAGAGGCCCACTCTCGGGCGTTCCCGTCACCGACATCAGCCCGCTCATTCCTTGAATTATCTGATCAAATCCGGGGCGTTTTGCGTACGGGCCATCCTGTCCGTAACCCGATATGCTAGCTAGAATGATTCTTGGATTGAGGCGGCTAAGTGTCTCATAATCGACGCCGAGGCGCACCTTAACATCCGGCCTCCAGTTCTCCACGACAACGTCGCTCGTCTTCACGAGTTCATGCAGTATCTCAATGCCTTCCGGCGTCTTGAGATTGAGAGATAGCCCACGTTTGTTGCGGTTCAGATTCTGGAAATCTCCGCCGCCCCTCTTGTCAGCAAACATCGTGTCGTTCGGATCGACCCCGGGGGGCGGTTCAACCCGGATTACGTCGGCCCCAAAGTCCGCGAGCATCCGTACACATGTTGGACCGGCGCGGACGCGGGATAGATCGAGCACGCGAATGCCGGAAAGCGCACTGGGCACCTGATTCACAGTTTCTCTCCTTGCGCCCGCCGAAATGGGCTGCACGCTCGCCTCACATCGGCTAGCGCGCTACTAATGACGTGCGGGGAAGAACCGCCGATGGTGGTTCGCAGGCAGGATGATACGAGAGTGTAAGAGTCGATTTTCCCCAATTTGTGCCTCACCCTTGCTCATTTGCCGCGGCGGGCCGCATGTTTTCGAAACATAACGCCCAGTAACACACGTCTGGCTAAGTAGGGGCCGTCACGTCGCCCACTACGGATGAGATCTGCGAAAAAACACGCTTCGGTGCGCGTTTCGTTCCGTCGGGAGGGAGCTTGGCGGCGCTGTCCGGCTCCCTCTGAACAGCACTCTACACTCGGATGTTAGATCTGAATTATCTCCCTTGGCGACCGCGTCAATACTGCTGCACCGGCGCCAGTAACGCGAATTGACTCGCTGAAGACATAGCCGAAATCCTCATCGATCCAGTTGCCTAGCATCAAATAGAAGGTCATGTTCTGTTTCAGCTCTGTCATGTCGCCATCCGCGAGGCTCGCCGTAGGCTCCATCCAATCGATACCAATGGCGTAGCCACAGCGAGACTCCTTTTTGAAGCCGTGCTTTTCGAGCGTACGATAGAACGCGTTGGCAACATCGCTGCAGGTGCGTCCGGGCCGAGCCGCGTTCAGCGCGGCATCCATGCCGGAAACTTCTGCTTCATGGAGACGACGTAGACGATCCGAAGGCACGCCAATTGAGAAAGTACGCATGATCGGGGCAACGTAGTTGTGGCGGTGACCACTAAGTTCGATATTGATCTGTGAACCCTGGCGGAAGACGTCCTCGCTCCACAGAATGTGAGGCGTACTCGTGCGTGGGGACGAACACATCAGGAATGGTTTCAGATTCGTCCCCGGCGGTCCGCCTTTGGGGCCGCGAATTTGTGCGGCCGTGATCTCGGCTACGGCATCAGCTTCGCGCACACCAGGGCGGATGATTTCTCTCGCACGAGCGATTGCCGCATCCGCGATGGCGGCAGCCTCCCGCATTACTGCTATCTCAAGATCGGACTTGATTCCCCGGATCCAGTCTATGGCTTTGGTGCAATCGACGATCTTAGCGTCCCCGCAATCGCCTTCTGAACTTCTCTGCCGCCGGTGCCGACAGGTTACCCAGCTCGAACCCCAAGCCATGGCTAGCGAGACCGAGTTCATGGATAACGTCAATCACCGCGTCGAACCCGTTCTTGTCAGGTTTGCCGATGAGCGTTTCGGGGTATCCAATCACCTTCCCGCGATCGAGGAACGTGTGATGAATGCAGCCCGGCGCGTCCATGCCACGGACGACCAATGTGGGCTCCTCTGCGTGAATCGAAACCACCCACCAGCCCGTGCAAAGAATGCATTCGGGTTACATTCCCCGTAAGATACGTAATATTTGCCCAACTCGTCACAATAAGCGCATCGACATCGCGTCGCGCCAGCTCTGATTTCACTGCGGCGAGCCTGCGCAGGTATTCTGCTCGGTTCATTTCACTGCACCAGGTGAACTCCGACTTCGCCTGGAGATTTGGTGGCTCACGCACGCCAGTCCGCCTTCCGCCATCGGCCCGCGAAGGAGAGCGTACGAAGGATTTGATCCCTTGCGTTGATCACAATGGAATGGGCAACGTCGAATTGCCTATCGCTTATCCCGAACGGCGATACCGCAACGCCGTCAAGAAGATAAATCTGACTTGAGTCTTCTCCGCAAAATGGCAGATCACACTCAATATGGTACGACCTTCTCACGCCTAAACAACAGCGGTGTGCCATGGTGTTCGACCACGCATCGACGCACGCGCGGCTGCGGCGGAGCGCATGGACTCTTCCAACCGCATATTGCTGCGTTCCGCAATACTTAGACTTGCTCTCAGCCGACGGACGCCAATAGCAGCCGGCAGATGGACGTGATGTCGTAGATGGGCAGCCCTGTGATGCGGCGAATCGCTGGCGCAACGAACGGAAATGCGCCGCACTCGAACACGACCGCTGCAATCTCCGGATGCGCGACGCGCAGTCGCGTAGCGCAGGCGGCGAGATCGGCCTCGATCGCAGCGACATCGAACGGCGCCGGAGGGCGCTTCCGCTCGTCATGCCAGAACTTTCCGCCTTCGATGCCACCCACGACGATCCTGGCCCGCTCGATCGGATCATTGATCCCGAGCAGATCGTCGCCCAGACAACTTGAGTCATAGGTCAGAACGGCAATCTTGGTCGGTGGCTGCAGCTGGCGGAGCAACATCGGGAGCAATAGGAGACTCGACATCGCCACGGGCACATTCACCGATGCGGCCACCGCCGCCTGATAGCGGATGGAGAAGCCACACGTCGAGCTTATCGCGACGGCGCCTCGCTCAACCAGACGCCGGGCAGCTGCCACGTAAGCCGGCTCGAGGGTCGGATCACCGCGGACGATGTTCGGCACCCAAGCCCCCGAGACCGTTTCCGAGACGATGGGGAAGTCAAAGGTGGCTGGATTTCGTATCGAGCCGGGTATGGGCGATGGCGCCTCGCCTGGCGAAAGTCCGCGCTCGAGGCACAAAACTCCGAGAGCACGTGGGGCCTGCAGCGTCATTCCAAGCTCCGACTAAAATCGAGCATCGAAATATGCTAAATCAGGTTTGCCGACGAATTCCATTGATAACGGCACTTCCAGCGCAGTAATTCCCATTATACGAGGTTACGCGCATGTCACGCAGGCGATCGCGAGGTTCGGACTTACTTGGGAACGCGCCACCACACGACGCGATCCTCCGATCTGTGGTAGCCGCCCGGGCCGATGCGCGTCTGGTCTGAGATCAGCGGCCGGAACTGCAGCGGGAAGCTCTTCTGTGACACCCGACCACAGTCGTAATCCTGACTCGTCCGACAGGACCATCGAAACGCGCCCGCCAGAAACGTCCTCGGTCACTCGCGCGCCCTCAGACGTCGCAGATAGATCCGCAGTCGTCGCCGCGCCGAGGGACAATAACGATATCGCCACTTTAAATTTGGTCATCGTTCGAGTAGCAGACTTCTGCCATTCCATGAGGAAGCTAGGGCCGCGTCTTACCGCTCAAATTTCGGCAGGTCGGCAGCAGCAGTGATCGGCATTGGCCTGGAAAAGTAGCTCAGCACCAAGCCCTGATCCAGTAAGCATAGCGGATGTCTGGCGCGGTAGGGAAACCTCTGTTGGCGACGAGCGACGTCGCGTCATCCGACCACGATCGCCGGAGCGCGGCTGTTCGCCCACAAAGCGCGAGACATCCGCCGCCACTGCCTGCTCGATCCGGGATGCGGATGACTTTACCGCGCTTTGGCGGCCAACTTGTCGAGTTGCGACAGAGCTTCGTCGAGCGAGTTTTTTTCTCCGCCTGGGTCATAGAGCGCGAACTCATCGGCGACTTTTGCGCCTAAGGCGTCTTCGAATGCCTCCCGGTTAGCGCGCTCGGTATAGTTCTGCTGCTCATCTGTACCAATATTCGATTGGAAAATGCCGGCGGCGCTGACTGGGAGGAAATCCTCGTACACGATCGGATCAAAACGCAAATGGCCACGCATCAGGAGTTCTTCGAGCGAAGGCAAGACCTTGTTCCGGCCGGCGGCGGCCAAGCCTTCAGCCGTCGGCGAACAGCGGAAATAGGTGAGCCGCTGGTCCCGCAGTTCCGCCCAAGCGTCAGGAAAAGCTCGGAATCGTTCCGCCAATTTGCTCTCGTACTCACCGGCATGAGAGCCGATCGCGTCTACCTGGACATCGCTCCGGACCGAAGCCAGCAATTCGTCATAGAGCTTGCGCCCCTTTGGGGTGAGCGCAATGCCGCGCTGCTCGATCTCGCCGAAGCGGGCGGTGTGAACGAACTCGACCTTATCGCTGTCTCCGGCCCTGAATTCTGTTCGCTCTTGAAGCGCCTTGAAACTGGTCTGTCGAAGCAGAATGGGCCACTTACGACGAGGTGGCCCCTCGATGACTGAGGTGTAATGCCGCGTTGCGGCAGCATGGCCTGGACGGCGTCGATATCGAGGGTGCGCGGCGTCAGGTGGTTGATGTGCGGACCGCGAAAACTGACCACGTCGGCGATGAGACGGTGAGCATTGTGCAGCTTGGTGTAGGTTTCGAGCGTCACTGTAGCGTCGCTATACCAGCGAAAGGTCTCCAGTACTTCACGCACGAACTCCTCGGCTTGCGTCTGATGGAGACCGCCATCAGATTCGAGCACGTCGCGAGTTCGAGGACGCGAGAGGTGAAGATCCGCCGCTCCGACAAGATGCGCGCCGCTGCTTCGCGAAGCGCCGCATCCTCGATGAGCTCGAGGCGAAGAAGTGACGTGAAAACGCGGAATGCATTGTGGCGCAACGACTCGTCGGTGACGGGACGGAACACGGTGGAATGCACCGGTACGCCAGCGACGGAAAGATCGTAGTATCCGACCGGATGCATGCCGAGCACCGCGAAGACGCGGCGGATGTTGAACAGCTCTTCCGGCGTGCCGAGCCGGATGGCACCATGGCGTTCAACGCCGAGGCGGCCAATCTCGTCATTGCGGCGCAAACTCTGCTCCAGTTCCGGATCGTTCGCGAGTGTCTGGGCGTTCACGTCGGCGACGAGTTCGACGAGCACCATATTGCGGCACCTCTGCCCGATACATGTGTGACATCGCATGCGAGAACAGAAACCGAATCTCGTCCGGGTGGACTTTCGACGACTAAATTCCGAGGGGGTTTACTTGAGCATGCAAACTCATCGAGACTTCCTGATATATCGCGCGGGACGAAGGCGGCCTCTGGCGAAACAACGCTTGCGCTATGATGGGCGGTGGGGATGCCGCTTGATATCGATATTTGTGCAACAGTCTATTCTCAATCAGAATGACACCCCCTGCTAAAGTGCGTTGACGTCATTGAAAGGAAGGCGGATTGAAGCGCTGCGATTCGCTTGGCGTCCTCCTCTGAAACTCGCGCCGAGCGACCACCTGCAAGATCATGAAAGATCGGAATGACAAGCTGGGCGCGCGACGGTTTGTCCCATCGGTTGCCTTATTGACCGCATTCGAGGCAGCGGCCCGCAATGGCAGTGTCACGGAGGCGGCGAAGGAGCTCGCATTGACGCAAACTGCGGTCAGCCGGCAGATAAAGATGCTGGAACGGCAACTCGGGGTTGAATTGTTTCACCGCGAGCGCCAGACCATCCGTCTGTAAATCGGAATGGTGGGCGATTTCATTTCGGAATCGTGGGCGATTTCGAGCGGAATCAGCAAGCTTTCAATGTTCAGACATGACGGCTCAACATTGCCAATTTTATGCACCCTATCTGCCAACAAAGCAGCAATACTGCCGCCCCGGCGCAAAAAAAGGCGCGACCTTGAACACAGTGAAAATCTAATGTCGTCAAAACCGATGGCCCTAAAAATCTAAAGTCGCGGCATCCTCATTATCCCTTGCGACGGCGACGACCGTGGACCCATCAGTGAAGTCTGCGAACGCGCGACTGAGCGAGAACATGGTGACGGGTTCAGACGGTGAGACTGTCTCTCGATCTGGTCATGCTACGGACGATGGGGCCAGGCCGGCGCTGTCCGCGCCTCATCTTGCAGCACAGCGCCGCCTCCGGCCTCTTCGGCCACTACTCGGGCTCATTCCTTGTTTTGTGGGAGGAGGTCCTTGCGTCGCGCGCGAGCGCCTCGAAGCGTGTCCGCCGCGACATGTTTAAGTTGATGCGGGCGAGATCAGTTCTCGTAGATGTCGCAATTGATCGAGGCAGGCACTTCGAGACCAGTCGCGCCACGAACCATGCCAAACCGACATTTGGGGTCGATGGCATGACACCACAATTGCGCTGACGAAAATGCTGGCCGCAGCCACCATCAGCACAGCCACTTGTCGGTGCCGGTCGCGTAGCCTCCTCGCCTCAGCGCCGCGCCGGCGCTTGAGTCATGTTGGCGGGTTACCCAGTCGGCCTGCCCGCAATACTGACGGAGGGGAGAGCATCGCCGATGCGGCGGAGCCGCACGCGCCAAACAGGAGCGCGAAGGAAGAAACTTAGGGGAGCTGGATCTCTTCCCGCGCGTTTGTTTCCGCGTAGAACAAGGGTTACGGCCAGAAATGCAACCCTTTATGTTGATGCCCCCTACAAATCTGCGCGATAGAGCGTGTGGGGTGTCCGGCTGAGAATCTCCGCGCCGCGCTCCGTCACCAAGACGTGCTCACTGGTTCCGACCATGTAACCGCTCTCCCCGAACAGGATAATCGGCATGTGCAACGTCATGCCGACCATAAGGAGATCAGTCGCACCTGGCTCCAGGCTCAGGCTACCGCGGTCCGTCCAATTAACGCCGGTCACGTATCCGGTCCGGTGGCGCCATGCCTGCGGGCGTCCGGATCGCTCAAGCACCTTGCGCCCTGCGGCATCGACCGAACCGGCCGTCACCCCTGGTTTGATCGCTGCAATCACAGCCTCGACTATCTCCTCCGCCAGGGCGTGAACAGATTCGGCCTCAGGATGGCGGCCCAGCACGGCGCTCCGCACCAGCCCTGCGAAGTACCCGTGCTTCGCTGCCCCAAATTCCCCGAACGCGGGCTCGTTGTTTCGGATCCGATTGGACGTGGCGGCGCCGTGCGACAGCTTCGTCCGCTCGCCGAACAGCAAAGTGGGAGTCAATGAAAAGCTACCACCCGCCTTGGTGACCTCGTCCCTCATGGCGGCGGCCACCTCTGCTTCGGCGACGCCTTCGCGCAGCGAAGCGTGAAAGGTATGCACAGCCAGGTCGGTCAAGACCATCATTTCGCGCAGGATCTCCAACTCCAGGTCGCTTTTCACGGCCGCCACAGATCCAACCAGATGAGTTGCATCGACAATCTTCAAATCGGGAAGTTGCGCCTGGAGCGCACTCACATCCGTTGGCGCCAGGTTCCAGCAGCCAAGCTCGAGTCCCACCCTCTTATTCTGCAACCCGTACCGCCGAAGGACATCAGCGCATACCTTGGCAAAGTCCTGCTGTTGGGTGTAGCCGACGATCTCGTCAATGCAGCAGTCCGCGCGTACGGCCGGGATCTCGTACTCCCGGACGACATAGGTCGGCGCCCGCCCCGGCGCGAGGATCAACGGGAACGGTGCGAAGTACGCGCCACGGCCAGTGTATCCGCTGAGATACTGCAGGCGGGCGTGGGCGGTGACCAAGAGCGCATCGAGACCGGCTTTTTCCACTGCCTGAAGCACCTTCTGTTGCCGGCGCTCGTACTCTGATTTCGGGAATGGCACACCAGTAAAAGGAATACTCATACGTTATCTCCACTAGTCGTAGCGTTCGTTTCTTTCGATGTGATCAGGGTGGCTGCTTCTCCCGACGTCAGGGCCTCCATTGCTTGTCGGTGCACCAAGTGTGACCTCCATAGAACCATCTCCTCCCAATCCGGACTTTGCGGATAGAAGTAGAGTTTGGAAGCTTTCCGAATCTTGCGACCGAGTTCAGAATTGATTTCTTCTGGCCGATGCAGGAACAACCAGGCTTCGTTGCGCCCAATATTTTGAGCACGAACATCGTTGGGCGTAAATGTTCCAAACTCGAGGGCGATGTAGGTGTGCCGATCACCCAGGGCACGCTCCCAAAACGCGTCTTGGCATCCGGAAATAATAACGCCAGAGGAGTTCCCGACTTCCGGCGATGTCACGGAGGGACCAAACAGTTTTACGGCGCGTTCATAGCCGTCCAATCCCGACGGCTGCTCACATTGCAGCTCCCCATAGCCGTAAGGGCCGAGCCCGGTGTGATAATCGATAATGACGACCTGATCGCGGCTCGCGACGTCAAAATCCATCGCAATGCGCTCAAGTGTTCGCCTCGCTTCGGTGGGTTCCTTGCCTCCAAACCCCCTGCCGCCAGGCCTCGTATACTGCCCGGACGTCCAAGCCTCCCGCAATTTCTGCGCGCCATGCACCGAGCCATACGCTGCGATCGCAGCGTCGGCGCGCTGCAGGCCTTCCTGTGATATGTCCGCAGGAACAAGATGCTCGTGCAACTCCTCGTAACCCGGATTCGCAGGGAGCGGCTTAGAAAAGTCGACGAAATTCCGATTGAGGTCGCACCCCTCCGCCGTCACTCGGCGATCCCATGCAAAACCGTAGCAATTCAGCGCGTGAATGCAGAGCACAGCTGTCGAGGACGGAAGACCTTCGTGGAATTTGGCTTGCAAGAATGTAAGCTGGGCTGCGGAGCCGCAGTAACCTTCTGGACCGTGGGTGCCAGAGACCAGAACCAAGAGTTTCTTGGCGTCGGGGCGGCCGAAATACGCTGCATCGGTGAAGAGAGCCTCACCGGATGGTCCTTTTGTGCTGGACGGGTATGCTCGCGACTTAGGCGCCGCCTCCAAGAATTTCTGCCGGGCTTCTAGATAGCTGTCAGAAAAGAAAACGGAAGCAAGCTGTTTTGCGCTGTCAAGATTCATTCTACCCCGCTCCTTGCGAACCACTCGGATTCGACATGTTTATGGCCACCGCGGCTCCATCGGCTTTCAATCTTTTCAAGTTCAACTGTCTTTTCCGAGCTTATTTCGAGTATTCGATGCCGAAAAGCTGCGCGAAACTACTGTGCCGCGTGGTTTACGTGCTCCCGACTGGCGCGCGACATCTCGCGCCGGACGGCGAGGCGACCGTCAAGAAGCTCGGCATCGACGAGATCGATGTTATTCGGCTTTAAAGCGCAGCTATAGTTCGTGCCACCATACAGAATCCCGAACCTCGAATGTGACTGCGGCCCCCAAGCGATGCGCAGCTCGTTGCCGGCTAGATTTGGCTTCCTTCGACTCCCCGGTCATTTCGGAAACTGTCGCCGAAGCCATATGGGAATCCTGACCGACGAACGCAGGCTCGATCGCCCCGAAGTCCGCTAACGACCGAACTCAATCAGGCGGGTCTTGTCCGGGTGGAGCGACAGCGCGAATGCCTCAAACCGTTCACGAATCGCATCAAGGAAATGGCGAGCGTCGTCCTCATGCTCGAAGCCGGCTGCCAGATCATCGGCATAGCGCACGATAATCATTTCGCCGTGAGCCTCTTGCGTCGCCAGCGTTCGGCCCAGAGATCGAGCGTGTAGTGCAGGTAAACGTTGGCGTGCAGCGGCGAAATCACCGATCCTTGCCCCGCGCCCCTGTCGTCCACGGTTACGACCCCGTCTTCAAGGATGCCCGCCTTCAGCCATTTCCAGGTTAGGCGGATGATAGGCTTGTCGCCGATACGGTGCTTCAAAAACCGGACCAGCCAGTCCTGGCTCACACTTCCGAAGAAGTTTTGCACGTCGGCGTCAAGTATCCAGTTCACCTTCCGCGAGGTGATCGCTACCGCCAGGGCGTTCAACGCCTCATGTGGCCCCGGCCAGGTGGAAACCCGTAGGAGAAGCCGACGAAGTCGCCTTCATAGATGGCGTTGAGCACCATGACGGTTGCGCCCCGAACGATTTTGTTTTCCAGAGACGCGATCGCCAACGGTCTCTCCCGGCCGTCAGCCTGCGGGATATATGTCCGGCGTGGCGGTTGGGCCGATACGCTCCTCGATGGACCCGACTATGCAGATCCTCAAGCCGAGGCTCCAGGTCCGTCTCGAAATCCTGCCATGTCACACCGTCCACGCCGGGGGGCTGCTTTGCGCTTGAGCGCGTAGAACGCCAATCGGAGCGTGTCAGTGTTGATATGGTGGAGAAGCGCGGTGAACCGCTCTTTCTTCCTAACTTGTGCAGCTTGCCGTACGCGGTCCAGCGCCCTGGGGTCACGCGAGCCCAGGTCTGCGTCCGGTGCGTGCTTTGCTGTCCCGCGCTCCCCTTGGCATCTGGCCACAAGAGATCTCCCGGTTCCCGTACAAGAAGCTTCCGCCATACCAGTGTCTGCGACCATGCCGAAACGACTGAGCGCTCGCGATATCGCACCCTTCGTGTTGCCTTCCGCTCAGGTTGACAGCGTCGGCTCTCGGAAAACATTCTTCGCGGCTCAATGGCTGGCCTATGCGCTCCCCTGCCGACGCTTCGCCGACATCCTCGCGGAGGCCTGCGCACGGCTCGGGGCCGATGTGGATCGCTATTCCTTCATCGTAGTGGAGTTCCACACCTACTCCTTGCCGGTCTCCCGGCGCACCAACTGTAATGCTTGCACTACTTTGGCAGATTTATTTGCGCCGCTGTTTTTCACGGATTCGTCGTTTGCAATATGGGCATGGCTGAGTTGGCGGTCGAAGAATGAGGTCGACGATTGCGTGGCGTATTGCCGGCAAGCTTGGCTGAGGTGGAGGTCCATTGATTCTTTTTTTTCCGCCCCGCTTGTGCGAGACGACGATGCTGGAGGAAGGCGTAAGCGATCATGGTCATGAGTGCGTGACGGTGGAGACCTTGCCAGGATCGCCCCTCGAAGTGATCAAGCCCGAGTTCCTCTTTCAACTGCTGATGCGCCTGTTCGCAGATCCATCGCGCCTTGATCTTGGCAGCCAATGTGCGCAGATCTGTCGCGGCCGGCAGATTGGCGAGATAGTATTTCCTCTCTCCTGAAGTCCTGTGTTCACCGATCAGCCAGGCCTCCTCGCCGGGAAGATGCTGCTGGCCCTTGTCCTTGATACGCTGGGGTGGCCCATCGGCGATCCGCACCCGAACGGCGGCAAAACGGGCTTTCAATCGACCCTTGGTCCCGTTTCGCCAACTCACGTTTTGCCACTTGGCATCGGCGAGCATGTCCTCGGCTGCCCTTGACAGAATGTCCGGGATGTATCGCTTGCGGGGGCGGCCCCGCACCGGCTGCCATCACGTGATCAATCTCAGCCAGAGCGATCTCTGGCTTGGATCGTGGTGTTCGGTATTCGACCGGTACGCCGGCGCGCTTCAAACGTGCCGTATCACTTGTCCAGTTCTCGGGGAGGAAGAGACGCAATGCGAGCATCACTGGCACTTCACCACGCGCAAGCGTCAGCGACACCAGCGTTTGGCAATTCGCCGTTTTGCCGAGACTCGATGCATATTGCGCAGCGACACCAACCGAGCGCTCGCCCTTCTTCGGCATTGCGGTGTCGTCGATGACCAGCACCGCATCGTCGCCGCCGACGAGCCGGTCGGCCTGAATGAGCAGCCTGACTCCAGCGGTGCCGCATCCCAGACGCCGTCGGCGATGAAATGGTGCAACTGATCATAATCGCCCGCTGCAAAGCGCTCCGCGATCGGCTGAATGCTTTTGCGCTCACCAGGACCGATCAATCCCGCAACGTAACGCGGACACATCCGCCGCCGGGCCTTATGACCCAAACGATCCAGGAACGGCTTCAGCCAACGTTCGAGTTCGTCTTCCCAATCCGATGTCGCGTTCCCCATGGTCGGCCCTCCAACAGCCGACCCCCTATGAATCATTGAAAAATCGATTCGGGAATCCTGATAGGCTCACCAGACCGACAAAACTGCCAAAGTAGTGCTAGGGTTCAGACTCAATTGATCCAATAGGCGACGATGGCGGCGAAGTGGACGGCAGCCTGGAAGTTTCTGGCAAGTTTGTCGTAGCGAGTTGCGACACGCCTGAAGTCCTTGAGCCGCCAGAAACAGCGCTCGATAACATTGCGCCCTTTGTAGGCGCGTTTGCTGAAGCTGTGGAGGGTCACTCTGTCGACCAACCATACGCAAGTGGATGTCGTCGATGCTGGCGCGGAAATTAGCGAGGGAAGAGAGCATCCCCACACTCTTCGTAGACTCGCTGCCCCTCAGGGTGGTCGTGAGGTTCAGACTCACTCGGGAACACGTCGCCACACGACACGCCCCAGGCAACCGAGGCCATCTCTCGTCGAGGATCTCTATCGCAGCTGAACCGGCGGCCACACAAGCCGGCGGATCTGCTCGAAAAGCGCGCCTTCCGCCGATTTCCCTCGGCGAATGGATTATCCACGCAGCAATTCACTCCATCGTCCCACCTAATCGGGGACGTCCTGCCGCGCAACGCGGTATAGATCAACGCTTTCGACGCGAGAAGATACGCAACAGGGAGAAGATGATGAAAGTTCTTTGTGCGTGGCATGCGACCGAACACGAAGTTAAATACATCAAGGACGCAATGCCGCGCGGCACAGAAGTTGTGACGATAAAGGGAGAAAGCTTTTCCCGTTTTGAGTGCACCTCCGAAGATCTAGCGCCTCACATTTCCGAAGCAGACGCGATCATCGGCTGGACCATCCCGTATGGAGATATTTTGGAGAGGGCAACTAAGCTGAAGATGCTGTCCTGGATGCACTCCGGCGTGGATGATCTACGCGAGATGGGCGTGCTCGCGCTGGCGAAGCAGCGCGGCTTCAAGATTACTAATGTTCGCGGCGCAAACGCAGTAGCGGTTGCGGAGCAAGCGATGATGTTCGTGCTTGCGCTAGCGAAGAAGACACTCGTTAAGCACGAAGCAGCGCGAGTGAACCACAAGTTCTTTCCTCTATTTGCGGATGAGTATCGTGGGGCCATGCTCAGCGGCCGCACCATCGGGATCATCGGTGTTGGAAGCATCGGAAGCCTTGTCGCCAAGCGTGCAAAGGCATTTGACATGCGGGTTCTCGGCGTACGCCGCCACAAAGACCGATCGGCAGAGCATGTCGATTCTATGCATGGTCCGGACGAATTGCACTCCGTGCTTTCGCAGTGCGATTATGTGGTCTTGGCCGCTCCGAACACAACTGAGACCTACCACTTCTTTGGCGAGGCTGAATTGGCCGCACTAAAGCCGTCCGCCTTCCTGATTAACATCGCCCGGGCAAGGACGGTTCAGGAGAAACCTCTCTACGATGCGTTGACATCCGGTCGATTGCGCGGCTTCGCAGCGGATGTTTGGTGGCGGTACGAATTCGGGCGGACCTTCCCCCCCGCCGGTGGTCCTCGCCTCGAAATGTTGAAGCTTCCGAATGTCACAGCATCCCTTGATCAATCGCACAATGTGGATGGAACGCTGGAACGGTATATTCAGTGGGGGACTGAAAACTTAGTGGAGTTTGCAACGGGAAAGCCGCTGACGCGAGAGGTGAACCTAGAGCTGGGGTACTAAAGTGCTCTGCGCTAAAAAAGCAACGCGGCGGTCTTCGCGTCGCTGACTTCCTGGACGGCGCGCCTTACTGAAGCCAACGGAGCGCCTAGATCACATCGTTGAACAGTTTGGTCTCGCTTGGGGTGCGGCCGCACCGGCTCCGATAGCTGACCGCACGGCTGACGGTGCGGTCAGCACCGAGATGCCACCGCAAGTGGTACGTCTCTGTCCCGCACGCCGACTGATTGTCGCCGCGATCGGCGCCGACGGCTTTGTCTCGCGGCGAAACCACGGGAGGCACGATCGCCTACGACCTCGGGCGCCGCATGGGCTGCTGGTCGCTCATAACAGGAATGGCGCGGCAAACGATCGGACGTGTTCAGACGCGGGGTAAAGATCGCAGCAGGTGTATCTGCCCTGGATCGAAGTACAAATCGGGAGCCGGCAAGCGCAACACCGCCCGGCTCTAGCGGGATCTCCGCAACCATGGCTTCAAGGAATGAGCCCGAGTGGTGGCCGAAGAGGCCGCTGGCGGCCCGTGCTGCCAAGGCGAGGCGCTGACAGCACCGCCCTGGACCTACCGCGCGGCGCATGACCCGATCGAGAGACAGCCTCACCGTCTGAACCCGTCACGATTGCCGCCATCGAGGACGGCGTACCGCCTCCTCGAAGCGCAGAGATCATCATTGCGTCCCATGAGATGCGCCGCGTCGGCATGCGCGAATGGCTGGAGCGGGCCAGTGGCAGCCCAGTCGCATCCTTCGCCAACGGTGAGCGACAAAACATCGTCGCGGTTCACGCCGCCGGCGTCCCGACTTCGTCCAACGAACAGACCGAGGGCTAGTCAGCGAGCTCCCGATGACCGGATATCCGGGGCGATCAGCATGGAAAGCTAATCCCGCATGGTGATGCGAGGTCGATCTCGGGTGTCGCGGTTGATAGCCGATACGCCCGGTCCGGAGGTTGGAGGCGACATGCCATAAAGAGGGGCGACGTGGCGGGCCGGAGGATTACCGTTCCCGCCTGACCGCCGACGCCACTCTATAGGAGTGGGTCAACAAAAAAAGTAAGATCATCTGCCAAACGCATGTCCGACTTCACTCGACGCCGCCCAATGTGGACGATCAACCTGTTTGCGTCACAGATTGTACGTTGATTTAGACGTGCACGAAGAGCGTGACCAGGGGATCTGGACCGACTTGTCTCGACCGGCGTCCATGCACCTTTTCGTCGAAAGTCGCACCGACGGGTAGCACGTCAGCGGCGTAGAAACAATCGGCCGGCTTGAATAGACGAGAACTCCCATCCTGCAGCGAAATCTCCATCTGCCCTCCGAGAATGATAACCCAAACCGGATCACTGCAATGAAAATCATAGATGAAGCCCACGGGGCTATGGCGCAGCTGATAACTCTTGCATGGGACGAGTGACGTCAGCTGCAAGTGTGGTCTAGGAAACGCGCGCGACCGTCCGTATCAGTGAAAAGGGTTACTTTTGTGAAGGTAGTCATAAGCATCTCGTCCTGAATAGCTGCTTGGTGATTCTCGTGTCGCTTCACACAAAAGAGTATGAGATTTTCGAGGCCCAAATTCTGAAACATGGGGTGGTCCGCCGCCGAAATCTTGCGATACGCGGCTGCCGGCCCGATAGGCGTCTGTTCCGAGATCAGCGGTCAGAACTGCATCGGGAAGCTCTTCTGTGACACCGGCCATAGTCGGAACCCGCATACGGGTCCAAGCGTTAGTACCGCTACACTGGATAACGCTTGTCTTGGGAGGCGAATGCGCGAGCTCGGTTTCAGCAAGCTGGCCGCTGTAGGCGGCCCTCGCCTCTGAGCCCTTCGTGACGAAGCGTTCTGCATTTTCCAGTGCCGGTCTCAAGTCGCGGCGAAAGATCGTGGCTGATCGCAGGATCGATCGGAGGCGGCCAACTCGACAGCTCGCAGCTCAAGTAGGGGGACCTGAGAAGCCATGCTGAGCGCCCGGCCTTGACCGCCACAAGGTGACATAAAGGACGATTAGCCAGAGCACGGGCAGTAGCGTCAGCAGCGACGCAACCGCGGCAATCGTCGGATCGATCTGGTTGCGGATGTTTTGCCACATCTTCAGCGGCAGCGTATAGATCGAGAAACCGTTCACCAGAGACGTCACGACGACCTCGTCGAAGGAGTGGAGGAACGCGAGCACGGCGGCCCCGAGGATACCCGGCCGTATCAGTGGGAGCGTCACCCTCGTAAAGGTCCGCAAAGGCCCAGCCCGCATGCCCTTTGCCGCTTGCTCCAGCCGCCGGTCGAAATTCGCTAAAGTTGCCGAGACAACAACGACGACAAAGGCGATAGATCCAATGCTGTGCGCTAGGACGACGCCGACGGTCGTGCCGATCATTCCGAGTTTAATCGACGCCAAATAAGTCGCGACGCCGACAACGATAATCGGAAAAGTGATCGGCGTCAGGATCAACAAGGTGAGGATCCCTCGGACTCGCGCGAAAGTGCGGCTTAGGCCGTAGGCCGCGAGAGTTCCAACAATGGTCGAAAGGATGGTGACAGCGATTCCAATTTGAACGCTGGTCCAGAGCGCGCCGATCCAGGACGGATCGTCGAAGAACGAGCGGTACCATTGCAGCGAAAAGCCCGAGGGCGGGAATTCCAGAAATGCCCCAGCGCTGAAGGACATGGTGATGACGACAAGTTCGGGAAACAGCAAAAACACCAGAACGAGTACGACAAATATAGTGCCGGCGATGTCCGACCAACTGCTGTTGCCCCCAGCCTGATATAGCTGGGTCATCCAGCGCCGCGCCCTATAGGGCGTAGCAATCTTATTGAGATTGCGTGTCAGCACGCCGAATGGCTGTCGCCCGCTAAGTCCAGATTTCCGCACTGGTTGTGCTGCAAGGCCCTCTTTGCCGGAAAGATCCAGCCCGAACACGCTGAGCACGATCCCGGCAATCCCCAGAAGGATGAACGCTGAGGTGGCGATCTGTGCGATGTTAAAGGAATTCTCGACCTGTCCCTCAATAAAGGTCGAGAGCATAGCGTCGCTCAGTCCCCCAAGGGCGGCAGGCGTGACGTAGAAGCCGAGACAGATCACAAAGACCAGCAGCGAGCCACTTCGCACGCCTGGCAGGCTGAGCTGGAAGAAGACGCGCCAGAAGGCGGTAAGAGGCCGCGCGCCCATACTACGGGCTGCCGCCATCAAGGATTTGTCGATACCCTGCATAGTGCTGACCAGCGGCAGAATCATCATCGGCAGCATGATGTGGACCATGCCGATATAGACGGCAAGGCGATTGTAAATAAGGGACAGCGGACTAGAAATCAGCCCGAGTTCGAGCAGCAGATTATTGATCAGGCCTTTACCGCCGAGAATTACGACCCAGGCGTAGGTCCGCGCTAACCCGCTGGTCAGATACGGAATGAGAACGAGCACGATGAGCATCATGCGGAGGCGCGTTGAGGCGGCCACGATGAGATAGGCCGTGGGGTAGCCGATGATGAAGCAGATGGCCGTGGCCACGACACTTATCTCGATGGTTTGCAAGACGATGAGGACGTTCGCCCTCTGAGCAAAAAACGCCTGATAGTTGACGATCGAGAGGGAGGGCGCGTTGAGGCTGGACAGGAACAGCTCAATGATTGGTATGCCGAAGACCACCAGCAGGATTGCTAAGGCCGGGACCGTGAGCAGGATGGGCATTCGACCAAGTTTTTGAAGCGTTTTCATCTGCGGTCCGTCTTTCAGCACGCGACCAAGCGGAGGTCGGACCGCAACCAATCGAGCCGCACCTGCTCCCCGAGCTGGAAGGTCTGCTGCGCTGGGGCAACGTGCTCGCGCACCACAAGGATTCCGTCCCCGACGCGCACATGGTACTTCCGGAGCGGGCCCGCATAGATCATATCTTCCACGGTGCCAGTAACGTATTGACGCCGGCCCGCATCAGTGCGCTTCGGCGCCGCCAGAGCGGCGACGCAGATGCGTTCCGGCCGGATCATGGCCACTGTGCCCGCAGGCTGCGGAGCATCGAAGTCGAGCTTGAAACCGAGACCTTCGAAGATGTTAGCCTCGCCCAGGAAATTCGCTACGAAACGTGTCGCAGGTCGGTCGTACAGGGCTTCGGGCGTGTCGGTCTGCTCTATCTGCCCAGCACGCATGACGACGATGCGATCCGACAGCGTGAGCGCCTCCTCCTGATCGTGAGTGACGCATATTGTGGTCTTGCCGAACTCCTTGTGCAGGCGCTTGACCTCGCCTTGCATCTGGTCGCGAAGGTTGCGATCCAGCGCGCCGAGCGGCTCGTCGAGCAGGAGGATCGGCGGATCGGCAATCAGCGCGCGGGCAAGCGCCACCCGCTGTTGCTGGCCGCCGCTCAATTGCGACGGCATGCGGTCGCCGAGCTCGGAGAGGTGCACGCGCTCGAGCATTCGTTCAACCCGTGCCGCCCTCTCGGCGGCCTTTACGCCACGCATTTCGAGCGGAAATTCCAAGTTTCGGCGCACCGTAAGATGCGGAAACAGCGCATAACTCTGGAAGACGATGCCTTGGTCGCGCCGGTAGGACGGCACTGCGGCGACCGATTTTCCGGCGATCAGGATGTCACCCTCACTGGGCGCGACAAACCCGGCGAGCAGCATCAGAGCGGTGGTCTTACCTGAACCGCTTGGACCAAGAATAGTTAGAAATTCGCCGCGCCGGACCGTCAGTGACAAGTCCTTAACCGCAGCGATCGCACCGTACATTTTGGTGACGCTACGGAATTCAATCTGCGCGGAAACGAAACTCTTCTCCACCGTTTCACCCTTGGTAAGCAGGACGGCACCTTGAACATACATATCCACTGCTGGACTCCAGAATGACGCTATTGCACGAACAACCAAAGTCGGCGAGCCAGCGTGCGAGACTGGCCGCCGGACCAACTTCTCCACATGTACTCTGGAGCCGATTAGCAAGGGCGGGAAATTGTCGTCGCCCCGCCGAGAACCATCTAGCGACCTACAGAATCCACTTGTTCCAGCGCTGGAGTAACCGCTGGGCATTCGTCAGGCCGTCCGATCCGGTTTCGACGTACCAATTCGGATTGATAGGGTAGCTAGTTGCCATGTAGTCAGGATAGGTACAAAGCTTCCGGGCCACCTTCTCCGGTATCAACTTGAAAGCGTTGCGGTTGCTGGGAGCTTGGGGGTACACCTGCGCGAAGGCCGCCTGGCGATCGGCGCGGGTTATGAATTCGATGAACTTCTGGGCGTTTTGCGCATTCGGGCTGCCCTTTGGGATGAACCAATAGTCCCAGGTCAGCCTAGCCTGATTCCGACTGATCTCGATCGGAGACCCCTGATCAATTAGAAGAAGAGCCCGCCCGTCATACGATTCCACGATATCAGCTACGTTATCGCGCATGATCTGTTGTATCTCAGACCCGTTCGTCCACCATTTGACGATATGCGGCTTTATTTTGTCCAAGCTAGCGAAAATGCGGTCGACATCCATCGGATAGAGCGCATCCATAGGCACGCCGTCGGCCAAAAGGGCTTCCTCCCAGGGGCCTACAGTTCCGTATTGACCGGAGAAGAGCGAGCGGACACCAGGAAACTTCTTGACGTCCCAGAAATCGGCCCAGCTGGCGGGCCGCGGCTTGCCAGTCGGAAACTTATTGGTGTTGTAGACCATATTGTAGGAATACATATAGCTGGCCACACCGTATGGCTGCTTGCAGTAGTCCGGGATTCCCGCCAGCTCATCCTTTTTATAGATCGTGTAGTCGATGTCCTCGAGGAGGCCGTCCTTAACTAGATTGACAAGCGTCGGCACTGAGCTGGATGAGGACACGTCGATCGTGACGTTCTTCGATTTTACCATCATCGCGATCTGAGCTGTGGGGACATCTTGGGTGATCGGAGTCACCTTGATTCCGGTCTCGGCTTCAAAAGGCTTCACATAAGCTTCGATGACGGCTTTACCAAAATCGCCACCGTTCACCTGCACCCTTAGCGCACCGGATGATTGTGCCGAAGCGCGGCTAGACAAAGACAGCGCGCCAGCCGCCATAGCGGAAGACCCTGCCAGCATGAAACGCCTGCGGTTCAATAAACGGCTCATTATCCCCTCCCATTTCGTGAGTTCGTCGACGGAAACTTTGCTTTCGTTTCTCATTACCGCCTCCTGAAGAGGAATTTCTTCGATGTAGGGCCGCGTACTATCGAAAGTGGGCGCCAGATCGCGATATGTGAAGGTTTTCGACCAGCGCGGTCTTCACGCGTCGCCGTTAAGCCGCGTGCTGTGCCTCGCTCTGTATCTAACGCTTACACAACCCCATCGAGGATCAGTCCGCAGCCGCGACCGGTGGTTGTCGATAATTTGGGAGCCGGCAACGAGCACTTTTTTTGGCAACCTCCGTTTGGTATAACTGTCCGGCTGCGCCGCGGGCGCTGTGAGAAAGCAAACATCGAAGACGACGATCTGGCTGCCACCTCTGTCAAGGTTTTATAGAATCCTGTGCAACCGCATGAGTCGGGCGTGATCGGTTCACCCGCGGCGTGACCGAGAGCGCACACGCGTCCGTCAACCAGGCTAGTTAAATCCTCACGCGCATCGGAAACACTCATCGTATTGGCCGCAACTTCCACAAGACGTGCCAGCTGACTGGCGACATGTGGCTCAGCGATGCACAATGGCGTCGACGAATCGAAATGCATTTCGGCTGACCAGCGCGCGGCACGCGATTGCGGAAATCAGACGCAACCGCCCATGGTCTCGCTTCACTCCACGCGGCTTTTCAGGACGAAGGTCAGCGACGGCAGGCGTACAACGCATGTACAATGCCCGCGAACGTGCTGCCGCTTCCGTCGCGGGTCCAGGTCCCCCGAGCATGTATCTCAGGGGCATAACGGTGCTGGAGTCCTAGCCGATTGACGTGAGTACGACGACGCCGATACTCGCGTGCTCTTTCACCAGATTCCAACCCGCCAAGAGTTGCACGAGGCCCTCCCATGCCAGGCGCTGGCGAGGCGGTCGTCCACTGAAATGCGCAGCGTGTCGCCGTCCAATATCATCGACTCGACTTCTTCAAGCAAGCACTGCAGTGCTTCCGCGACACCCAATGACGCCGTCAGACGACCGACGCGAACGTCATCCGGCAGAGGGTCGTAATGTCGTAGATGGGCAGTCCTGTAAAACGACGAATCGCTGACGTTATCCGTGGGAATGCGGTGCATTCGAACAGAAGCGCCGCGATTTCCGGGTGAGCGGCGCGGAGCCGCGCGACGCATGCGGCAACATCTGCCTCAATCTCAGCGTCCTCAGTCGGCACCGGCGGGCGCTGCATCTCATTCTGCAACAATTTACCGCCTTCGATGCCGCCGACCACCACCCTGGCCCGATCAGCCGGATTGGCGACTCCCAGAAGATCTTCGCTGAAGTTCGTTGAATCGGCGGTTACGACGGCGAGCTTGGCGGCGGGCGGCAGTTGGCGGAGTAACGTCGGTACCAGCAGCAGGCTCGACAACGCCACAGGTACGTTTACCGAGGCGGCGACCGCCGCCTGATGGCGGATAAAGAAGCCGCAGTTTGCACTTACTACGGCGGCGCCACGTTCGACCAAGCGCTGGGCAGCTGCGATGCAGGCCGGCGCAAGCGCTCGATCGCCGCGGATGACGACATCCGCCCAAGCCCCCTCGACCGTTTCTACGACGACTGGGAAGCCAAACGTGGAAGGATTCGTTATAGATCCAAGCCTCGGCTTCCAGACCGACACTCCCGATTCGAGGTTCAGAACTCCAAGAGAGCGCGGGGTCTGCGAGGCCATTTTGGAATTCCGGGTTGCTGAAACTGCGAACGCTATGAACTGTAGCGGGGTTTTGAGCCCGAAATCTCTCAATTTCAGCGCAGCACGTTTGAAATTCTGCGCCGGATTGGATCGGTGCGAAGGTTCCACGCGATCAGCCTTGTAGCACAGTTGCTGAAACAGCGTGCGGGGCTCGCGAACGTTGAGCTAGACTAACGCAAGCGGAGCAACGACGGTGAAGTACAACGCATTCGCACCGAGCGCTGCCGTCATGAGGGCGGCGCGGCTCCCGGCGACGCTGCCACCGATCAATACGACACGTGCCGGCTCAACGCCTTAAAGCCCGACCGATGGGCCTGCTCCTCCACTTGCCCGCCTAGGCACGGTCCTGGCCGCTTCGATCAAGTCGACGGCGCAGGAAGTGGCAACGCACCCGTGACATCGGTCTGTCCAACGGCGTCCCCTGCACCGGGAGCGGATCAGGCCGTCCGGCAAAGCTCTATGAGGGGCGACATGAAGGTGCCTCAGGGATGAAGTGCCCCACCTGAACGTCGCCGTTCTTTGTCATTGCCGATCAGATCGCGGAGGCTGAACGCGTCGGCGCGGATCCTCGCGACCTCCGCATCATTCGATCCTTTAGTCCAACGAGTGTCCTAGGCGGCAATTCCTCTGTTTCATCTGTCCCGGCTCCCGAGTCCCGGAGATCTGTGTTGCCGGTGGACTTGGACTTGCGTAGTGAGGATGGGCGGGAGCCGCTCATCCCAGCGCACTTGTCTTTCCAAGACATTCGCGACGCTGAGCAGCGTGGCTTCGTCACCATAGCGGCCGACCAATTGCACGCCCATCGGAAGTCCGTCCTGTGATTCATGAACGGGTAACGAAATGGCTAGCAGTCCACTTACATTGACGGGGAAGAGAAACGCGAGCAGCGCAATTTTTCCAGAATCGGATTCCGCGTCATACAAAGGCCCCCATTCGCCTATGCGGAACAGGCGCTGCGGATAAACCGGGCATAGGAAAGCGTCAAACCGAGCCAACTTGGAGGCGATATCACGACCAGCAGGTCGAATGAGATCAATGTCCATTGCATGCATAACAGCATCGATGCTCTTAGTCTTCTGCATGCAGGTTCTGATCCATGGCTCTTCGTCGTTGCCCCCCAATGTTACACCGAATTCCGCCTCGGCCTTTTGGAATTGGAGTGCTGCTTGCACGGCTATGATGCGCAGGTTGGCCCGGCAGCAAGCCTCAATGTCGAACGTGAGGTCGTATGGCTGGACATCGTGGCCCATTCTCTCGAGCATGCGCGCTGTATCTGCAACCGATGTTGCAACCTCGCCATCGAGTTTGTATCCGAATGGCAAGGAGGTGGTAAATCCAATGTGCAACCGCCGTGGGTCCTGCGACGACAACTGGAGGAATGATGCATTGGGTGTCGGGGGTGTATAGGGGTCGCCGTCACACCAGCCGCTGACCGCGTCGAGGTAGGCAGCGGTATCCCGAACGGTGCGCGAGACGCAGCCAAGCACCGAACTCCCATGGGCGCGGTCCGCGTCCGGACATACAGGGACGCGCCCGCGGGACGGCTTCAGACCGACGAGCCCGCATGCGCTCGCTGGCAAACGGATCGAGCCGCGCCGATCGCTCGCGCCGGCGATTGGCACGATTCGCGCCGCGACCGCGGCTGCCGAACCGCCACTTGAACCGCCGGTGGAAAAGTCTTTATGCCATGGATTCCGCGAAGGGCCATGCGTTTTGATTCAGTCGTCAGGGACGCTCCCCATTCCGGCACGTTCGTATTCCCAAACGGAATCAGCCCTGCCTGGCGGGTTCGTCGAATGACCTCACTGTCGTCGGAAGCCGGCCGTGCGTATCGATGGAAAAAGTGCGAACCGTTGGTGGTCCGTAGACCGGCCACGCTTACACCCAGATTCTTCGCCAGAAAAAAAAAGGTATGCCCGCAAATGGTCCCGTGGGATCGCACTGCTCTGCACGTGTTCGAGCGTCGGAATAGTTAATGTTGACCACCGCATTGAGCGCAGGATTGAACTCTTCAGCTGCGGCGAGCGCTTTCCATGAGCTCCGAGGGCTTCACCTCTTTTCGTTTCACAATATCCGAAAGTGCGAGCGCATCGCTTTTCCTATAAAGCGATCGGATATCTTCCGATAAACTGGCCATTGTATCTTCCACCCTTCAAAGATGTCCTTGCTCGGCGAAAGCGCTTCAGCCCTGCGCCACGCCCCAAATCTCAACGGTACCGCCAGAACTGTGCAACGTGGGCTCTGGAACGAGCGTCATCGGCGGAAGCGCCCCGCCTACGCAGTCGGCGAGGGTCCTGGTAAAAGCGATCGTCTCGGCCTCGGTGCCAGTCGAGGCGAAATAGCAGACCATGAGCTTCAAGTCCGCGGGTGTCCGGCCGAAGGGGCGCAGGAGGTCCTGGACATAACTCATCGTGAAGCGGGTCTGGGGCATGAGCTGGCCGTCCATGACGCGCACCGCTTTGTTGCTGTAAGGACTCTGGGGCACCTGCCCGCCGAGCCACACCGTATCCCGCAGCCGGATGGCTTGGCGGTAGGGCACGGGGATCGACCAATCCCACACGCGCTCCGGCCAATGGTCCTCGCGCGGGATATATTTGTCGAAGCCGTTCCGCAGCTGGCGCATGGCGATGACCTCGACCTTGGTCAACGCCCCCTTTGGATTGAGACGGTGGCAGGGGACCACGGTCCCCGCGGGCCCCGGCTCGCGAAAGTAGCTCGCCCGCGCCTTGGCGAACGGCACCCATTGCTCGCGTGTGATGCTGCCAAAGTGGTAGCCTTCCAGCTTGACGCTGTCTTGGAAGGAGGCGCCGAGAGCAGCCAATGTCTCCGCGTGCCTTTCCATGATAAAGTGCGTCTGGGCCACACCGTCGTCGGGATGGCGCACCACGCCATCGGCATCCTCGGCCGTACGATTGGCTACGGTGATGAACTCGCCAGCGCGCAGGCCAGCCGTCACCGGCCGGCCGGCGAAGAGAGCATGTCTCTGCGGCGGAACCGGGCGGGGCACAGCTCGGATATCGGCGTGCGTCCGCCAGCCGCGCTGAGCGATGGCCTGAATCTGGATCGTCTGGCCGGAAAACGGCTGCAAGGGCTCGGGCACCGTGCTGATCGCAGGCATGGGATCTGCCTTGAAGAAGCGGGCCATCGCCGCAATCACCTCCCAGTCGTCGCGCTCGGCGGTGTAATGAGCCTTGAGCCGCACCACGTCTTGGAGTGTGCAAGATTCGGTAGCAAGCGCCTCCGTCACATTCATCATCGCGCCCTCGATCTGCCTATCGAGGTCGCCAGGATGGCGAATCCGTCCCGCTGCATCGAAGTCACCGGCGCCGCCGACGAAGCTCAATGCGCCCGCGCTGGCAGACAAATGGTGGGCATCGGCAATCGGCAAATTCCAAGTGATCGGTGCCATCATGCCCCTCCCCAATTCGCTTCCCTGTACATCAATTGAAGCCTCGGCGGACCACCAGATCGCGTCTTTCGCGCTGATGCGATCGAGGCGGCGCTTGAGCGCAGTCCACACGCGCGAGCCATATTTCTTGTTAACACGATAATTGCCTCCAATGGTCCTAGGCTGGTGCCGGATAGGCACGCATCTTTGGTGCAAGGCCACTGCCGTAGAAATGCTCTCGCCGAAACCATCAACGGTCTCTACAAGGCCGAGGTGATCCATTGCCGCGGACCATGGCGCAGCTTCGAAGCCGTCGAGTTCTTGACCCTGGAATGGGTGGACTGGTTCAACAACCGGCGGCTCCTGGAGCCCATCGACAACATCCCGCCGGCGGAGGCCGAACAACGCTACTCCGCCATGCTCGAACAACCCGCCATGGCGGCGTAACTTAAACCAATGGCCTTCGGCAAACCCGGCGCGGTTGAGAACAGGTATATGCCTGTTCCAGGATGCTTCGCTCATGCCTTCCCTGCGCTTTGCAGGAACAGATGAGATAGCGCATCTGTCTCAATGCCGACAATGCCCTTCTTGACTGCCGCTAATTGGCTAAAGAAGTACCCATATAGCTGGGGCGTTTCCTCAAGCAGAAGCCGCTGGATTTCGCCGGCAGTCGCCCGTTGTGCCTCAAAATCAATGGCGGCTATATAGCTGCTGGCCAGCGTGTCGAACCGCGTGTTCTTAAAGTGTGCGGCGTTGCGCGGACCCTCGCTACGCAGTATGCTCGAAAGGTAAAAGTTCGGCACGCCACGAGCACCCCAAACCATAAAAGACATCGCGGAATCGAGCCAAGGTGATCTGCCGAACACCCTATCGCCGATAGCCGACTTCCAATTCATGATGTTTAACTTGAGATCGATGTCGATCTCTTTTACCCAGGCTTGGATGAGCTGCGCATACTGCGGAATTTCCTGCCAATTCAGGACCACGACCGGCGCTTGGAATCCCTTCTCCATCCCCGCAGCCTTCATTAGTTCCTTGGCCCGCGCAATGTCCCGCTTGCGCTGCGGTACTGTCTGGTCTGTCGAGGGATAGATGGAAGCAAATGGGCTATCATTGCCGATAATTGCATGGCCTCTCATCAAGCCTTGCACCAGCTTTTCCCGATCGAGGCATAGTGCCACCGCCTGCCGGACGCGTGGATCCTTGAACGGTCCCGTGTCGCAGCGCATGCTCACCGCCTCGTGCGCCGCAGACTCTACGCTGATGATGTCGACGGTCGGATCGTTCAACAGCGAGACGCCGGCAAGCGCAGGCAGCTTAAGGATGACGTCGACTTCGCCGCTCTGAAATGCGAGGATCTGCGGCTGAATATCGGTAAAGAATACGAATTGGGTACGAGCTGGCAATGCCTTGGGCCCCCAATAGTTCTCGTTGCGCACGAAACTGGCGCCAACCCTTGCTGTAAACTTTTCGATTTTGAACGGACCGGTCCCATCCCAGTTCTGCTCGAAATTACCAGCAAAGGATGCTCGTAGGATGATCGCGTTGTAATTATCCGACGATACCAGATAAGGGAAGTTGCCGTTCGGCGCATCGAGGTGGAATGCTACAGTATAGTCGTCCACCTTTCGAGTACCGCCCTTCCGCAAGAAGCCGCTAAAAACCGAGCCCGCAGGTGAAGGAACGTTTGGGTCGGTTAGGCGATCGAAGGTGGCGACGACGTCGTCAGCCGTCATCTCGCTCCCGGAATGGAATTTGACGCCCTTACGGAGTAGAAAAGTCCAGACAGTGCCATCCTGATTGGGCTTCCAGCTTGTTGCGAGGCAAGGCTTTAGCACTAGGTCAGTTCCGTCGATGCATAGGAACTCGCCGACCTGCTGGATCATTACAATGCCGCCAGTATCACCGACCACGATGGGGTCGACTGCCTGGATCGGCCCGTCGCAGGCAATCCGGATCGTTGCGCCAGGCTGAACGTTTGCTCGAGCCAGCGTAGGCGACGCACCCACACCCGCTGTCAGAGCAACTCGTCCCAGAAACGGCAGCGACAGACCGATCACGCTGCCATGCCGCATAAACTCCCGACGGCTTACACGGCCATCGACAACGCCGTCAATCAGATGGTTCTCGAGAGGTGAGAGGCCGGAGCGAAGCTCATCGAGCAACGGCAAAGCTTTTTTCATGATTCCCGTTTCGTTGTGTCGTGACCTACGGGACACGTGTCCCCCTCGATAGTAACCACACGTTTATATTGAGTGATGCAACCAACCCGACGTTGACGCTTAATTTCTGCGTTCTAGCCCTTGTTATCGATGGATTTCGCCGCTGAATTTGAAGTGGCTTGCCAAGCATCGCTCGATGCGGTGGCAGGTCAGGACGTCAGTTCGCGGCATGATTGACGACGCCGGCCGGACCGCAGATCAGGAGATTGACGTAGTCGTCGACCCAGCGGCCCTCGACAAGCTTGGCGAACAGCGGGCGATCGCTCACCGCTGACGCGATTGACCACCACCGGCACGCCGTCGCCGGCACAGTCGACGAACAGCTTGTCGCCGACTGCGTACGCCTGGTGCATCGTCACCGACAGGCGGCCCTCCTAGGCGCGGTAAAGCTCACAGAAGCGCGAGTACCGGTATCCCTCCGGCTCGGCGGCGATGTATTCCTCCCACAGGATCGACAGCGTCACGTGCTTGCGCTTGAGCTCGGTGAACGGTTGCCCAGTCGGGCTCGGCGATGCGGCGGCGACCCTGCCGGTTGCCATTGCCGGTCTTGGCGAACAGGCGGAGTTCCAGAACCGCGTCGTGAACTCGTCCGGCAACGGCCAGGT
Organism: Bradyrhizobium sp. 25ACV; assembly: GCF_054863005.1. Classification (NCBI taxonomy): domain Bacteria; kingdom Pseudomonadati; phylum Pseudomonadota; class Alphaproteobacteria; order Hyphomicrobiales; family Nitrobacteraceae; genus Bradyrhizobium; species Bradyrhizobium sp. 25ACV. Next base: position 424,636 of record NZ_JAVAYO010000002.1, on the reverse strand, counting down.
CAAGCCCGTAGCCTCAAACCGCCGGATCGTCAGCCGCACCGTCGATGGCGCGGCGCCCACCCGTCGCGCAATCTCGCGGCTCGGCAGCCCGGCCGTCTTCATCCTGATCACATCGCGCACACGGCGCATCGCAAGCCTCTCCGTCGGCATCCAAGTCCCCCTTCGCAAAGCCGAAAGGGTTGACCCTATGGGAGCCAGAAGAGACCTCGTCACCCGGGCGACATCATCCCGGAATGGGTGGGCGAGATCATCTCGGAATCCCGGGCGACATCGATCGAGATCCGCACCTTCGACCGGATATAGGTCAGCTCGGTTCAAACGCTGCCTGATGCTTTCCAGATCTTCGCGCCCCGATTGAAAAGGCGCTTTGCCAATATCTCGATTGGTGCGGTGATGTTGTTATCCATCGGCATTTTTTAAGCGGTTGCCTCGCGCCACAATCGGCCAGTCATGTCTCTCAGCAGCCATGAAGAACCGAAGGCAAACATTCGCGGCGAATTCCCACCGGAACGGCGATGGTAGCTGAACGCGCACTGGATGCCTTTGCTATACGGTTTAGGTCAAACCTATGGATTGTTGTCGAGGCGAAGGGTGCCTACTTCACCGACGCTACTATGGCATCCAAAAAGGGCTTCTGCGTTCGCTAATGGCGTAATGATCAAGCCTGCCCCGCGTCGCTACCGAGAACCACGAGACCGACCGGCTCGCTCACACTTTCGAACGTGGCGCACTTGGAAACTGCTTGAAGTTTGTACCATGAACTTCGAAGGTCTCGCATAAGGTCAATTGAGTCAGTCGGCCGTCCGATGCCGGTGGGAATTTCCAAACTCCTTCCGCAAGGCCACAGAATGGGCTCCTGGAGCGGGAACAGGTCCCAATTCCGGAGCATTCTCTTCGTCAAAGATTGCGCCCGGCGCGATCACGCGAACATCGCCTTCCGGCGTAGATACACGTACGCGTCGCAGATGCGGATGCCGTGATACGTCCTCTATCTGGTTGAGCCTCCCGTACGCGAGGCCGGCCGCCTCCAACTCTCGCATCGCGTGCTCGCTCGAGAGTTGCGCAAACCGCTGAACGACGATTTCATCCAAATTTGCCCTGTTGCTGATTCGCGCCATATTATCAGCGAACCCGGTCCGTCGGATGAGTTCTGGCCGCTGAAGGAATTTCGTGCAGAAATTGACCCATTCGCGGTCGTTCTGGACGGAGAAGATAATGTCTTTGCCGTCCGCACAACTGTATGCCCCATAGGGCGCCAGAGAGGGATGGTTCACACCCGCTCGTGCAGTGTGGTAGTCGCTATAGTCGAACTGAAGCACTGGAACGTTCATCCAGTCCGCAATGGCATCAAAGAGCGATACCTTAATACTTGCTCCTTCCCCGGTGCGCTCACGCAGCAGCAGCGCCTGCAAGATCGCGTTGAGAGCAGTCATACCGGCTGAAATATCACAAACAGAGACTCCGACCCGAGCCGGTCCACGCGCTGTCCCGGTGATAGCGCAGAGACCGGTCTCCGCTTGCACGATTAGATCATACGCTTTCAAATGCGACAGGGCGCCGCCGTCACCGAACCCGGAGATGTCACAGGTTATCAGACGGGGGAAGCGTTTGCGGAGAACTGCGGAGCCGAAACCAAGCTTGCCGATGCTGCCAGGTTTCAAGTTTTGAATGAAGACATCCGCCTGAGCAATCATCCCATCCAGCACTGCGCGGTCCTGCTCGACCGTCAGGTCAAGGCAGATCGATTCTTTCCCACGATTCAACCAAACGAAATAGGCGCTCTGGCCTTGAACGAGCTTATCGTAATTTCGCGCAAAGTCGCCCTCGGGCCGCTCGACTTTGATGACACGTGCACCAGCATCCGCAAGCCGGGAAGAAGCATAGGGCGCAGCCACCGCCTGCTCGACAGCAACGACCGTAATACCTTCAAGGGGCTTTCTCATGCTGATGCCGCATTAACATTCCGAATGGCGTTTTTCGAACGTCGGTAGCTGAGAATGGAGAGTAACCTGCTCTGCTCATTCCCTACAATGGAGATGCCCTCATCGACGCCCATCCCAGGTTTTGCAAGGATCATGTCCGCCTGCGTAGCAACTGCGATGTTGACCGTGACCCTGGCCGACAAGTCTGTTTCGGTGCAGCTTCCGCCAACATACGCACCGCACCCATTTTCCTTACAAACCAACACAGCCCTCGCAGTATCGGCGATCGAACCCACGTCAGGCATTTTGATCTGAATTAGATGAGCCGCCTTTGCTTCGGCGAAGAGGCGTATATCCTCAAGGGTATTGCATTGCTCGTCAACCACGACCCGGGCTTCTGTGCCACGCGCATCGAGAAGTGCGACGATCTTGGCGTACTCGCGCAGCTGTGCCTCCGTGGACCCAAAGTCTGCCGGGCATTCGATGTGAAGCCGGTAACCGGGGACGTCATCCGCCAGCCGCGCGATGAAATCGGCAATCTTTTCCGCTTGCATGCCGATCTCGAGACCAATCCAACCGTAAACGTCGAAATGCAGGATGGGATGATATCCGGGCCCGCCGATTTCTCTCGTGCGCGTAGCGACCCACCTGACGAAGTTGCGAAACGTCTCGCCCGAAGGGCCGAATTTTTCAAGAGAGTTGATCAATCCATGTGGAAGAACATCCACAGACTTGAGGACCATCTTATCAACATTGAGTTCTCTTGAATCGCCACTCTGAGCATAGATCGGAATCGGCCGCTCCGGCAGTGGCAAAGAAAATTCAGAGCAGATCACCTCAGCAAGTGTAATCCGCGCAAAATGTGCGGCAGCCCGAAGCAACGCCTGGCTCACGCCATATTCGATTGCCAGGGGCAGACGTTTATCCTCGTGGTATGCGAGGGCATGTTTACAAGCACCGACGAAGTTAGACACGTCGGCCGATAGAAGTCGTGGGATGACAACAGATCTAGTAAGGGCTTCAATTGCCGCGACTTCAAACACCGGATCGCGTCCGCCGGCGCCTGAATATTGCACGCTCATCATGTCGCCCCACACGATGACATCGTCCGACAAGACAAGACCGATGCTGAGCGAACGCGCCGGCATGCGGATGCTGGTGAATCCAGGCGTCACAGGAGCGCCTACATAGAGAAAACCGTCCTGGGCGGCGCCGGCTCGTATTGCAGCTTGATCGTCATAGAAGAAGCTACCGTTCCCGGGAGCCAAAACGACATCTTTTACCGTTGCGGAGTTTCTCATTGCGTACTCAATCTAGGTTCGTCGTTATCTGCCGCCCGTAGGCGCCTAACCGATAGCCAGGGCATTGGCTGAATTAACGAGTTTTAGGTTTTGGAATACCCTCAACCCTTCCACTCCACCTTCGTAGCCATAACCGCTCTGTTTGATGCCACCGAGCGGCGCATCCGCGGACACGCCCTTGAGATAGTTCACGCTGATAGTACCCGCAGAAAGGCTGCGGATCATTCTTTTCTGAACGTCAGCGGAGTCGCTGAAGACATAGGATGCCAACCCGAATTCAGTGGCGTTGGCTCCCTCAATTGCCTCTTCAATCGTATCGAACGGAGCAACTGTGAGGACCGGCCCGAAAGGTTCTTCGCAAAGTATCTGCGAGTCGGGATGGACGTTGGTCAGAATAGTAGGTGCCCAATAGAACCCTGGTCGGTTGAGGCGCTTACCACCTGTTTCAACTTTTGCTCCGCGACTGACGGCGTCCTTCGTTAGGCGCTCCATTGCCTCGATTCGTCTCGCATTCGCCATCGGGCCCATGTCCGTCGCTGGGTCGTCGGGCAGACCGATCCGGATCCCTTCTGCGGCATCAACGAGTTTTGACACGAAATCCTCATAAATCGATTGCGCGACTAGAATGCGGTTTGGCGCGTTGCAGCTCTGACCCGCGCACTCGAATTTGTATTCGGATATTGCAGAAACCGCGTTTGAGACGTCTGTATCTTCAAAGACTACGACAGGGGAGTGGCCGCCAAGCTCTAGAACACATCGCTGCAGATTGGTCGCTGCCATCTTCGCAAGCTGTTTGCCAACCGGCGTCGAGCCGGTGAAGGACAGAACTCGGACGATAGGGGAACCGAGCAGATGCTCGGAGATCATTGGCGGATGACCGAAAACCAGGCTTACTACTCCGGCTGGAATCCCTGCTTCCTCCAAGGCTTCCATTAGGTAGACGCCAGCGCTTGGAGTCTCTTCCGCCGCTTTCAGGATGACCGCGCAACCGGCCGCGATAGGAGCGGCAAGTTTCCGGGCGTTGAGGACGGCCGGGTAGTTCCAAGGTGAAAATGCAGCAACAACACCAATCGCTTCCGGCACGATCATCCTTTTCTGATCAATCGAAATTGGCGCCGACAATTCCTCCGCATGAATACCATTCCATTCGAGGGTTTCGACCGCACGCGCATACTCGCCTCTCGCTTCGGCCACAGTCTTCCCTTGCTCTCTGGAAAGTGCTGATGCCGCGAGTTCGATCTTTCCTTTCAGTATTTGTGCGGCGCGAACGAGAAGCGCCCCCCGTTTGTGGGCTGGTGTGCTGGACCAGCGCAGCAGGCTGCCTTCTGCCGACGTCAAAGCATCATTGAGATCGGACGCGGAAGCGACAGCGACATGCCCGAATGCCTGCGCGGTGGCAGGATTGACGAGGGCAAGGTCGTTGCCGTAACCGCCTGTGCGCCACGTTCCATTGATAAAGAGCTTGTAGTTTACGCTATCGGACATACGTCAATCGCCGCTCTGTTGTTGACCATCTCATGCTGTTTACAAACGCCGGTGATTAACCTGCCGCTAGCCTAAGGCTGAGGATCACCGTCTTCTCGACCATCAGCGTCAGCTTCGGCTGGATCGCGGTACCCGCGACATCGATGTCATCCCGCGATGTCAACCCAAAGCGACCAGCGCCATCGCAACGAATGGAGATCGTTGGCAGTAAGCTCTGGGAGATAGCGGCCGAAGGTCTCCGGCCGCCATTCGCTAGATCTTTTCACCGCTACGGACGAGCTCGTCCATGACGGAGCGGATGGCCTTTTCAGTAATCGAGATGATCTCGTCGATTTCAGCCTTGTTGGTCACGAGCGGCGGAGCGAAACCGAGAATCTCGCCATGGGGCATAGGACGCGCGATCAGGCCGCGGTCGCGGGCTGCCTTGGACACACGAGCACCAACCTTGAGGGATGGGTCGAAACGCTTCTTGCTATCGCGGTCGCTGACGAACTCGATAGCGCCCATCAACCCGACCCCGCGCACTTCACCGACGATCGGCAGCTGCGCGAACTTCTTTTTTAGCTGAGCTTGGAAATAGACACCTACCTCGCGGGCATTGCCAGGAAGGTTCTCCTTCTCGACGATGTCGAGAACGGCATTTGCCGTAGCGGCTCCGATTGGATGACCCGAATAAGTGTAGCCGTGCGAAAATGCACCGACCTTGTCAGCACCGTCTTCGAAGACTTTGTAGACCTTCTCGCCAACGATCGCAGCGGAAAGAGGGAAGTAACCGGAAGTCAAACCCTTGGCGACAGTGATGAGATCGGGTTCGATACCGTAGTGCTGAGAGCCGAACATTGACCCGGTGCGGCCGAAGCCGGTGATTACTTCGTCGGCGATCAGAAGAACGTCGTGCTTCTTGAGCACAGCCTGGATTGCTTTCCAGTAGCCTTCCGGCGGCGGCGTAATGCCGCCAGTGCCGAGCACCGGCTCGGCGATGAAGGCGCCAACATTGTCTGGGCCGATGCGCTCGATGAGCTCGTCAAGTTCAACCGCGCGACGCGCAGAGAATTCGCCCTCGGTCTCCCCTGGATTCGCGCCCCAATAGTGGTGCGGAACACCGGTCCGCACAATGTGCGGCAGCGGAAGATCCATATAGTCATGGTAAAAGCTCATACCCGTCATCGAACCGGAAACGACGCTGCAGCCGTGATAGCCGCGGTCGCGCGAGATGATCTTCTTCTTGTTCGGCTTACCTCGAAGGTTGTTATAGTACCAGACGAGCTTTGCCTGCGTCTCATTGGCGTCGGAGCCGGACATGCCGTAGAAGACTTTGCTCATCTTTCCTGGCGCCATTTTGACGAGACGATCGGAGAGGATCGCGAGCTCGTCTGTCGTGTGCGCCGCGTAGCAGTGATAATACGCGAGACGATAGGCCTGCCGCGAGATTGCCTCAGCCACTTCGGTACGCCCATAGCCAACATTGACGCAATACATGCCGGCGAAACCGTCAATCAGCTCATTGCCGTGAGCGTCCTGAATTCGGATGCCCTTACCGGTTTCGACGATCGTTGGCTCCCCAAGCTTGCCAGTCGCAAAATCCTTGAGATGCGTGAAAGGATGTAGGACGGACCTTTTGTCCTTCTCGCTGATTTCTTTGATATCAATGGTCATTCTGCACTTCCTCTCAATCGCCGGGCGGACGTGTTTGGGTTTCTAGATTCTCGGGAAGACCACATTTCGGGCCTTTACGGAACGACGCTCGACTGTTTTCATCCTCCGAAAGAGGCCAGCGCCGTCGATTTGGGTAGTCGCGAACATGCCGCATTCAAGCGAGCCCGCGAGCCGCATGACGACACTAGGCTTTTGCGGATAGGCGTAGCCACCTTGGCACCTTTCCAAACTGTTTGGGCGCGCGAGGACCTCTTCCTCGTCATCGAAAGGCAAGAGTCCCGCGACCCGGCCGCAGGCGTCTTCCTTGCCGATCCGCATGTCCCCAACATCATCGGCAAGTACGGCAGCTTTCATAAAGCTATTTTCTAGCGGGCCAGCCGCTTGCTGCGATCTCGGCACCGACTGCCGAACTGTTTGAAAGACCATTTGCGCGTTCCAAGCGGCCATTTGTTGAAATGCCTATGCATTCAGGATACTGATGTTGCGAACATATGTGCGCCGTATGTCCCGCGCTTCGGAGTATTTCCTGCATCGCAGAGGCATTTGACGCCGCAATTCACCTGAAAGGCTGGAGCCGACTATGCAGTACGATCGAACAGACGCCCGCATCCTCGAGATCGTACAAAAGAACAATCGTCTAACGTCCGAGGTGATTGGCGAAATGGCGGGACTTTCCGCTACCGCGTGCCAACGGCGATTGAAGAGGCTCCGCTCGGAGGGCATCATCGAGGCTGATGTCTCGATCGTTTCGCCCAAGGCGGTGGGGAGGTCTATTCAGATGCTTGTGATGGTAAGCCTGGAGCGGGAGCGTGCAGATATCATCGATAAGTTTAAGAAAGCTATCAAGTCGTCAGCTGAAGTCGTCAATGGATTTTACGTCACTGGCGACGCAGACTTCGTCCTGTACATTACCGCGCACAGCATGGAGGATTATGAGCAATTCACGAGGCAGTTCTTCTATGAAAATCCAAACATCAAGGGCTTTAAGACGATGGTCATCGTAGATCGCGTAAAGGTGAGCTTTGCTATCCCAATTGAGGCCCCGCCGGGGGATTGAGCAAAATCAGCATTGGCGTCTCACGCGCTCCGCGGGATTCGTGCGGTTGCGCACTTTTTCCTCGCTAACGCGCCCTAGAACAGGAAAAAAACGCACCGTTCCTCCTCTATCCTATGCTGCTCGAATTTGAGCTGAGTTCTCTTCGGATTCGACTCAGAACAGAATCAGGACCACCAAGATCGTGTCTCATTCGGTCGCGTTACCCATCCACTGATGACTCTCTTCAAAGCACAGGAATTCGGCGATTTGAGAGCTTTATCTGGGGGTCAGCTAATCATACAGGGACCATCTCAAACGGCCGTGACGTCAATGTCATGTTTATCCGCTACGCCAGCGGCATCAATTTCGAAGTCAATACCGCGGTCGATCAGGGTTTGCCGTACCAGGTCGCGGGAAGCTGTCATCAAAAATGGGACACCATATCGCCCGATCCGGGCGATGGCGCTGCTATGCCGGCCAAATTGACAAGACACCGCAAGAGGAGCTTGGACTTCCGTATCACAGGCGGAAAGACGGAGTTTCGCGCGCGAAGAGGCGATTGCGAATCAACAGGAATACCTGAGGCCGTTGACCAGCGTCATGAGGCCCTTGAATGCAAGCTGCACAAGCTAGACGGCGCTGAAAAAGCGCTTGGCCAGGCGCTATTGACCAAATCTTCCGGACTATCGCCGATCTGGTCCAGAATCATGCCATTGGAGCCGAGATGATCGATTTGGTCAAACCTCGGTCATTCAGCGCTGATGGGATCATCGTACCACTGCGCCACACTAGCTTCCGGCGCATCTGGCTGGCGAGCCTGCTGTCCAATCTTGGCGCCTTAATCCGGGGAGTTGGCGCGGCTTGGGCTATGATGCAGATGACATCGTCGGCTGACAAGGTCGCATTGGTCCAGACCGCGCTGATGCTACCGGTTATGCTGGTCTCGATTCCGGCAGGCGCAATTGCCGACATGTATGACCGGCGCATCGTGGTGCTGGTCTCACTCGCTATCGCGCTCGCCGGCGCGACTGCCCTGGCGATGCTCGCTTGGCTTTGCTTAGTCACGCCGAACTTGTTGTTGGCCCTGTGCTTCGTCGTCGGGATCGGCGCGGCGTTGATGGATCCGGCCTGGCAATCCTCAGTCACTGAGCAGGTACCATTAGAAGCACTTCCTGCGGCTGTGGCGTTAAACAGTATTAGCTATAATACCGCGCGTAGTGTCGGCCCGGCGATCGGCGGCATTGTCGTTGCGACCGCCGGCGCAGTTGCGGCCTTCGCTGTTAATGCGCTGCTTTACCTACCGCTAATGCTTGCGCTATTTCTATGGAAACGCATTTCCGAGCCCCCGCATCTGCCGCCTGAAAAACTCAACCGTGCCATCGTTTCCGGCGTGCGCTATATCGCCAATTCACCCTCGATCAAGATTGTTCTAATTCGTTCCATGGTAACCGGCGTGATCGGCGGCGCGATCATTGCGTTACTGCCGCTAGTTGCGCGCGATCTCCTGCAGGGCGATGCCCAGACCTATGGTATCCTGCTCAGCGCCTTTGGCCTCGGTGCGGTCATTGGTGCGCTGAGTGTCAGCGAAGTCCGGAGGCGCATGAGTGGTGAGGCGGCGATCCGCGCCTGCGCGCTTTCCATGGCCGGAGCGATTGCCGCAGTGGGACTCAGCGGCGAGCTGATGGTGACGGCAGCCGCGCTTGTTCTCGCCGGGGCTGTATGGATGCTGGCGTGGGCGCTGTTCAACATTAGCGTGCAGCTGGCGGCGCCGAGGTGGGTGACAGGGCGCTCGCTGGCAGCCTATCAAGCGGCGAGCTCAGGGGGGATTGCAGTCGGCAGTTGGGGCTGGGGTTATCTGACCGATTCCGCTGGAGTCGAAACTGCGCTCCTGGTCTCGGCCGCTCTAATGTTGGTCTCGCCCCTTTTGGGTCTCTGGCTGCCTGTTCCGCGCATCGGTGCGCGGCGCGACGAGGCGGAGGTGCTAGCGGATCCCGAAGTACGGCTGGCCCTCACCGGACGTAGCGGCCCATTGGTGGTTGAGATCGAATACAGGGTTGCGCAGGAGAATGCGCGGGCCTTCCACACCGTGATGCAGGACGTACAGCTGTTCCGCCAACGCAACGGTGCTTATGGCTGGTCGATTGCCCGCAACATCGCCGACCCCGAATTGTGGACCGAGCGCTATCACTGCCCAACATGGCTCGATTATTTGCGGCAGCGCAACCGCTCGACGCGGTCGGAGCGCGAAATTGAACAGCAGGCGATTGCTTTCCACCTCGGCCCTGAGCCCACGCGCGTCCGCCGCATGCTTGAGCGCCCGTTCGGATCGGTGCGCTCGAAGGGAGACGTGGCCGATCGTGGCGCGAACGAAATGATGCTCCGCATCTACAAGTGTGGCGATGAGCAGTAGTTGCAGGGAAGCCTCGCTCTTATTGAATCGAAGGTTGCGCGTGTGCGCTCGGCCAGATGATGCACCTTCCCACAACCCGCCGGGGCAAGTGTGAAGGATTCGCTACAGCACGGAACCATGGATCGCCTGTTGGTATCGGCAGCCGTTAGGAACTGACCTTTAGTCTAGCCTCAACTCATTTAGCGAATGCAGTTTCAACGTATCCAGTACTGAACGCCCGCGCCGATCGAGTTACGACGAAGAGTTTCGTCTAGTCGAAAGAACCTAGCAGGCCGTTGAAAAGGGCGCTCGCCGCCGATCGTGGCCGTGATCATTGGCTCCGACGAGATTCGGAGGTGGTGTGTGCGCGACAGCGACGATCGAACGGGCGAGCTGTTCAGCTGCGTTGACCTGGAGGCGCGGGTACGGCGTGATCATCCGCTGCGGACGATCCGGACGATCGTGAACGAAGCGCTGTCGGCGCTGGAGCACTGGAGCACGAGTTTGCCGCGCTCTATTCGCCGATTGGGCGGCCGTCGATCCCGCCGGAGAAGCTGCTGCGGGCGATGCTGTTGCAGGCGTTTTATTCGATCCGCTCGGAGCGGCTTCGTAAGCATCCGGTGAGGCTTTCAAATACCCACATGGAGCCGAGTGGGCTGAGGGAGCGCACCAACTATTGCATCGCAGGAATGGACCGTGATTCCTTGTCTGGCACCGATTCGCAGGGGGCGGTGCCAATGGACGAAAAAGCCGACGCATGGTTTGATCGCGAGCTCGCTGGCTGCAAGCTTGCCGACGAGCGCCTGAATAAGCGGCTCCGCAAACTGGTAGCGCAGATCGGGAGCGCCATGGGAGAAAGCATTCCGCTGGTGTGCCAGGACTGGGCTAATACCAAGGCCGCGTATCGGTTTTTCTCCAACGACCGGGTCAGTGAGGCGGACATTCTGGCCGGCCACTTTCAATCGACGCGTGAACGCACGATTGCCGCCGACGGCCCTATTCTAGTGCTCCACGATACCACGATACGACCGAGTTCAGTTATCAAAGAGAGAACTCAGACGCGATCGGGATCACCAACAGCGGGCGCGACAAGGCGTGCCGCCTGAGATCGCACACGGTCTGCGGCATCCTGATGCACTCGAGCCTGGCGGTGACGACCGACGGGCTGCCGCTTGGATTGACGGCTGTCAAATTCTGGACTCGGAAGAAATTCAAGGGGACTGCCGCGCTTAAGAAGAAGATCAATCCGACGCGCGTTCCCATCGAGAAGAAGGATAGCATTCGGTGGCTGGACAATGTCCGGCAATCCACAGAGCTGCTGGGTTATCCGGAACGATGCATCCATGTTGGTGATCGCGAGAGCGACATCTATGAGCCGTTCTGCTCGGCTCGAGAAGCTGGAACGCATTTCGTGATCAGGACTTGCGTTGACCGCTTGGCTGGGTGGAAATCACACGATCGCCGACGAAATGGACGAGGTCGCGGTCAAAGGACTGCATCGCATCGACGTCAGAGACAAGACAAGAACGGCGATACCGAAGAAGCCGTCCTCGAGATCAGATATCGCAAGATTCGCGTCCTGCCGCCGATCGGAAAGCAGAAGCGCTATCCCGCGCAGACCTTGACGGTGATCCATGCCGAAGAGCGCGCGACGCCGAAGAACAGAAAGAAAAATCGAGTAGAAGCTGATCACAGATCTGCCTGTTAGCTCCCGCACCGACGCCATTGAGAAGCGCGAATGGTATGCTTTGAGATGGAAGATCGAGGTGTTCCACAAGATCCTCAAATTAGGCTGCAAAGCTGAGGAGTCAAAGCTCAGGACCGCCCAGCGTCTGACCAATCTGATCTCGCTCTTTTGCATCCTGAGTTCGCGGGTCTTCTGGATGACGATGCTCAATCGATCAGCTCCACGGGCACTACCGACTCTTGCGTTGACCGCGACTGAAATCGCCCTGCTCGATCGCCTCGTGAATGACAAACCGCAAGCTCGACGGAAAACCCTCTCACATTACCTGACCAAGATCGCGCGGCTCGGCGGTTATCTCGCCCGCACCAGCGATCCGCCGCCTGGCAATCCCGTCATGTGGCGCGGGTTGTCGCGCCTCACCGATATAGCGCTGGGCGCCATGGTCGGAGCAGAAATTGTGGGTAATTGAAAGCGTCACCGGAGGGAGACCAAGACGACCGGATCCAACGATCCGTTCCGGGCGCGGCTTGACAGATCATCAATCTGAGGCACGAGCTTGTTCTGCTTGCCGGCAAGGTCGATTGGGACTGGATCGGCGACGAGATCCCGCCGCTCTACGGGGAGAACGGCCGGCCTGGCAAGACGCGCTTCATGATCAGGCTATCCTTGCTCAAGCACATTTACGGCTTGTCCGACGAGGCTGTGTGCGAGCGCAGCGTCCAAGACCCTGTATTTCCAGTACTTCACCGGCGAAGAGTTCTTACCAGGACGGATTCCCGCACGAGCGCTCGGACCTGAGCCGCTGGCGTAAGCGGCTCGACGACAGACTGGAGCTGCTGTTGGCCGAGAACCCGCGCGTGGCGCACGAGGCCGGCGCGTTACGGAGTCAAGACCTCAATCGGCTCACGGTCGACACCATGGTGCTGCAATTTCAAAGGAATGCTCGGCCCGCATCTCACCTTGCTGCTGCACTGTCGGAACGGCAAATTGGCCGCTCCTCGGATCAGTGCGACGAAACAAAGACGTTCCCGGTATGAGCTTCCACGTCGGTCGTCGTCTTAGGGCGCGAGCGTGGCGGATCGTCATCCAGCATTCACGGATGTGCTCGGCGGCGACTCCAGCCTAGGAGCTGCGCAAAAAACTCAGGTCTCGCGCCCTCGTCATTGACGTTGCTCGCATGGAGCAACTCGCCCATGCCGACAGCTTTAGCCGTTGACACTAGGATCAGTTTCGCTGGTTTCCGCCGATGCATCAGAGCACACCGATTGGGCCTTGTCGAAAGACATGACTGATCTCGTCGCGTCGCAGCGCGACGGGCGCAATCGCCAGTAAGCACTAAGCGCCGGGAACCCGGTCGAAAGCGCTGGAGACATATGCGCATTCCACCTATGCGATGCGAACCACTTCGCAGTGGCCTTGCCTGGACGCAGCAATCTACAAGGCCATGTCCGCCTCGGCAAATTGCCTTTGGAACCGCCAGTTATCCCGCTAAACTCCCCGTTTCCAAGCGTGTTGACGCTTGTAACTGCCGCGAAGCTCACTCGCCGCGATGCCGAACTTCAGGTCCACCAAAGAACAAGATCAGGCCGTGCAAACCCGAAGAAGGAGTTCAGCAGAAGACGGCGTCTACCGTCGCCCAGTTGTCGGGTGACGCCGTGAATAAAGCCGCCATCGATCAGAGCGATATCCCCAACCTGAAGCTTGAATTCGTGAGAAGGAACGGCCTCGAGATAAGCTGTCGAATAAGGATAGCCGGTGGTCTCGACGCCCTGCGACTTTCGGTCCGTGGCTGTCGGCTTATGGCTCCAGATCCTCAGATCGCCACCTTTCTCGGGCATGCTAGGATAGAAGTTGAGCGCGACGACGGTGTTTTTGGCTACAGCAGCAAGGTCGTCGGCACACAAGACCTGAGCCAGGTCATCGTGAGGCTCCAGGGCATACGTGCCGGTGCCAGACCAACAGATGGCGCGACAAATGTTAGCCTGGCCGTGGCTTGAACTGGCCAGCCGCAATTGAATGCCGTGCTTGTGAAGCTCGCGCCTCAACGCATCGAACAATCCGCGGACCGGATCCACCAAAGAGCCAAAGAGGCCATCGATGAACGGCTGCTCATTTTTTGCCTCTGCGAAATAGCCGGCTGCATCCTTCTTGTAGTGAGATGCGCCTATATATTGTCCGGGAACGCCATCTTTTCGCTCCTTGAGACCGGGATTGCGAGTAAAGTTCGCGGTGATCTCTTCGGCTACCTCGATACTGAAGCCTTGTTTGATGTGTAGGCCTGTAATCTCACCTTTCAGGATTGAGACAATCTCCGCAGTGCTGATTGAGCCGGTCCGCTCCCTGATCGTAAGAGGCGAGACCGCTGGTGCTTGAGATACTTGCGCAGTTACCATTGGCTTGCTCCTGCAGTGCTTGGTTGAGGATGGAGATGCCGCGATCGAGTTCGTCGTGGGTGATCGTTATCGGCGGGAGGACTTTGATGACGTCGCGATTTGGCCCTGACGATTCGATCAGGAGGCCATTTTCAAAAGCGATATCATGCACACGGGCAACAACGGCGTGTGAACGGCACTTGAGGCCGGCCATCAGACCGCGGCCGCGCTTTTGTTCAATGAAACTGGAAAACCTAGTGACAAGGCAATCAAGGTGTCCTTGCAATTTGATGGCAGTCCGCTCTACGCCGGCAACGAACTGCTTGTCCGACCACATCTTGCACATGGCCCCCGCGGTCACGAAGGCTAGATTGTTGCCTCTAAAGGTCCCGCTATGTTCTCCCGGATTCCATATGTCCATATCGGGTCGGATCAGAACAATGGAGAGCGGATTACCTGAACCGCTCAGGGATTTCGAAAGGCACACGACGTCGGGTTCGATCTTGGCGAACTCAAACGAGAAGAAATCGCCCGTTCGTCCCGAACCCGCCTGAATATCGTCGACGATGAAAACAACGCCGTACTTACGGCAAATGCGCTGAATTTCTGCGAGCCACGCTGCGGACGCGGAGTTCATGCCGCCTTCTGCCTGGATCGTTTCCAGAATGATTGCAGCGGGCTTCTCTATGCCACTGCCCGGATCGCTTAGCGCGTGCTCAATGTAGCTCGCGGAATCAAACGCTTCGCTCGGATAGCCGTCATATGGGACGCGGATCACGTCGTGGCGAGGAACACCGCCTAGGTCCTTGGTCGACGCAGAACCAGATACCGCCAGGGAACCGAGCGACATGCCGTGGAATGCATTTGAGAAGGCCATGACGCTCGACCGACCGGTATATTTCCGAGCAAGCGCAAGCGCAGCTTCGTTAGCATTTGTGCCGGTCGGCCCAGGAAACTGTATCTTGTACGAAAGGCCTCTGGGTTTCAGGATCGAATCGACAAACACTTCAATAAATTCGCGCTTTGCCGCCGTGTACATATCGAGCGACAACAGAATGTTCCCGCCGGCGAGATATTCGATTCCTGGTTTAAGAATGCTGGGATTGTTGTGTCCGTAGTTCAGTGCGCCGGACCCCACAAGGAAATCGATATAGTTCTTGCCGGCCTCATCCCAGATCGTCGCGCCAAGGGCCTTTGTAAAGACCGCGGGAAAGGAGCGCCCATAGCGACGGACGTTGGACTCATAAGCCGCGAAGACATCGGTATTCATTTTTCGGTCCATCTGTACGTAGGCATCGCATTAGCGCGTTTGGCTTTTCGCGATAGACGTTCTTCAGCCTGACTCCGACCACACGAGTGATGACGACGCATTGCGGGCCCATGATTTCGTGCAGCTGAATCGCGCCTCTCTGAAGCCCATTTTAATCATCGACTTGGTCGAGATCATTCGCAAGCTGTCGCTTTTATGTTCGAGATGTAGAATCCATCCGAGCCGCATACTTTGGCTTGCCCGTACGCCCGGCGCCACGACGACCGTATTCTGCGACAGCGCCATGTGCGTATGGCCAACGTCCAGAAGCCCCTCATTCCGGTTAGCACGCTGTCTGTGTAAGCCGGTACAGTATTCGGCCTGCGCTCAATCTTACTCAACTTGCTGAACATGATTATCTTCCGAAGCATGGACTTGTGCCGCGTTGCGCGCATCTTTCAGATGGTTTCCTCCATACCTGAGAAAAGCGAACAACGAACCTACTAATGCTGGCAGTTTCGTATCCTGAGCTATGTATCCACGCTGCCACGCCCATCGTCGCCTCTCGAAAACCGAATGGCTTTCGGCGTTTCGACCTGTTTCAGGATGCCTGGCTGTTGTGGAGGCTTGGCCGCGGTTAGAAGGTCTGTCGTTGCCCAAGCGCCCGTACAGGTTCACTCTAGCGTGTCGACACAGTGCTTCGAAGCATTTGCGCGGGGTCTAACGGTCGGATTGAGCTCATCCTAGCCGGTGCTGGCCAGGCGCATCCCAGGGTCTTCGCCAAGTGTCTTGTCCGCAACTGGACGCTTGTGGCCGGAACGCCCAACCAGCACGAGCGCGCTCGTGTTTCTCACATCGCAGCGGGCCTCGCCCTACTCAATTGGTGCACCTATCAACGATTCGATGGATCTGCCAGTGCGCTTGCTGGGATTTGTGCGCGCGTTGATCTCAAAACATTGTCGATCACGGATGCGATGTTCTCGCTCAAAGGTCGGGAACACTTACAACTTCCCGAACAGCGCGACCCAAAATCTGCTTCGTCCACCAACCCGGAGTCACAACGATCCGACACGGCAAATTCGTGTGGCCGTCGCGCTCAGGCCTTTTGAGCGGTTATCAGCATTTCTCGATGACCATTGAATTTCTGCCCGCTTGGACGAACGACGCCCGCAGTTCATGGCTCGTATCCTGACATCCAGCGGACAAGCGCAGGGACACTCTTTGGCATCATGACGCAGGTCGTCGCAACCAAAGGCACCAGCGAAAACCGAGTCTCATCTATAGTCCCGGATCTTTAGCTGCGGCCGTCGGCGGACGTCTCCGGTTGCCTTACCTGGAGCGATCAAGCTAACATGCTTATGGATCAGCACTCAACGCCGCTAGTTCAAGCTGCACTTCGACCAATGGGATGCAAGCTGGATCCTGCTTCAAAGGCACGCCGAAGCGCGTCGCGTCACGATCACTTTCCTAGGTCAACCGATCAACGCGAATGGCTGCACGGGCTGAGGCTCGGGGAGCTTCATGTAGGGAGGATGGGTCATCGAGCAGCTTCAGTTGGTCCAAGGAGCCTGACGTACACGTCAGTTGAACTGAAAGGTGGCACACCAACCCCTTCTCCCGATCTGCTGGCCTAACAAGGCCAGAGGTCCGGCTTCAGCCAATACGAAGATTTTCCGCCGACATCTTGCCGGAGCGGCCGGGGAGAAGCTCGTAGCTCACGCGCGCGCCCTCAGCTAAAGTTGTGAGCCCGGCCTTTTGAACTGCCGATATATGAACGAAGACGTCACCGCCGCCGTCGTCAGCCCTGATGAATCCGTACCCCTTTTCAGGATTGAACCACTTCACAATGCCTATCGCCACGTTCACTCTCCAATAGTGCTCATATTCGGGATTCCAGGAGCGCAGACGAGCGCCGGCGTGACCGGCGGGGCTTAGCGCCGAGCGCCCCATCGTGTCTCCTGCTTCGTCTCGCCTATTGCAAGCTTTGAGCCAGACTTGTGATTTCCACTGGTCGCGCTCCCGGTGCCATTCTAGCCGAGGCTGCTCTACAGTATTTCATGAGAAGCGCGTGGCCGTGAGCCTGACGAGACGGCAATGATTGGTGGCTTGGGTGCCGCCTTAGGTTCCGACATGGCTGTCATCACCGACAGCGGTCCTGGGCTCAATGACGCTCTGGATGTCGTCGCCAGTTTCGCGCGGGGAACGCGCTGCATCGTTCTTGCCAGCCCCCGTCTCCGTCAAGGAGGACGACATACCTTTGAACGCACTCGCTCCTTCGCGGAGAGCCCGATTTCGCACCTGGACCGATTCAAGTGATCGAATTAGTTCGCGGACTCTTTCCTTCCGGGCCTTGATCATCTGGTCTCCTGATTCCTACGCTGATAGCGCTGACTGCGCGAGATCGGATATGGGTAGGCTCATTCAGATCCAGGCCAAGTGCATTGCCCAGCGAGAATGATGAATGAGATACACAATGCGCCGTGATCCCCAGCGGATTCGACGTGTATCGCTAAGCGTCAATAGCACAAGGTATGCCTATTGGCCCGAGCTTAGTCGCTAGCACTTGATCTTCCCACAGGAACGGGATCATTCCCTCCGGTATTCTCAGGTTTCGGCCCGAAACTCCGGAGGAAAGACTCATCGAAAGCTCGCTCGGTTGTCATTTACAAGCCAAGCAACGACGATGGCACCGCTTCATTCAACTGCGCAACTTGAGGGCCGGATTGCGACCCAAACTTCAGGTGCTCAGCGTTGAGAGAACTCGATCGCCCCGAGCATTATTTGCGGTCGCAACTCCCTGCGCTCGCAATGTAGTGCCTACTGTGGACAAGCTCAGGACCTTGCTTCCAGCCTCATTCTGTTTCCGGAGACATCATTGCCGGCTTGCTCACGGATCGGGACCCGGCGCCTGTCCTATTCGTCGCGATGTCGAGAGAGCTTGCGATAGATCTTCGTTCTTCGGGTCTCCCGGTCCAGCACCGTCTGAATTCAGGAACCACAGTGTTGATGTCGCAACATGGCTCGGACTCGCATAAGGACAAGCGAATGTTGGATCAGCGACAGTTAACCCGCGGGATCTGATGGCACATCGCTTGCTTCGCCGATGGCGCGAGATCACACGGCTTCGTCCGAAGTACACAGTGGGGACATAAATGCTTGGAATTGGAAGTAAGTTGCCGTCGTTCCAAATCACCGGGGTAAAGCCCGGCTTTCACTTGCACGAAGAGAAGGGACAGAGTGCCTTCGAGACGCTGACCGAAAGGAGCTTTCCGGGGAAATGGAAGATTATCTTCTTTTATCCTAAGGATTTCACCTTTGTGTGCCCGACTGAGATCGCCGAGTTCGCCCGCCTGTCCAAGGATTTTGCCGACCGCGATGCGGTCGTGCTGGGCGGCTCGACTGACAATGAGTTCTGCAAGCTTGCCTGGCGGCGCGAGCACAAGGACCTGCACCATCTGCCGATTTGGCAGTTTGCCGACACGGACGGCGCGCTCGTCGATGGCCTGGGCGGCCGCTCGGCCGATGGCGTTGCCCACCGCACGACCTTCATTGTCGATCCTGAAAATACCATCCAGCATGTCTATGCCACCAATCCCAATGTCGGCCGCAGCCCGAATGACACGTTGCGCGTCTTGGACGCCCTGCAAACTGACGAGCTCTGCCCCTGCAACCGCGAGATCGGCGGCGAAACACTGAAAGTCGCTTGAGGGGATATGACGACAGTTGAAAGAGCGGATTCCGGATTTCGCTAAGGACGTCAGGCTCAACCTGGCGTCCATGATGGCGGATGAAACATTGTCATCGCAGAGCAAATACGGCCTGTTGCTGTCGAGCGCGATCGCGGCCCGCAATTCGGTCGTGACGGCCGCTGTGGAATCCGCCGCAGGCGTGGGTGATGACGCCGGCGGCAGTCGAAGCGGCGAAATCCGCAGCATCCGTCTTGGCGATGAACAACGTCTACTACCGATTTGTACATCTCGCCTCCAATCCCGAATACAAGACAATGCCCGCTCGGCTGCGGATGAATTGGCTTGGCAGTCCCGGCGTGGACAGAGCCGATTTCGAGTTGTGGGCACTGGCAGTGAGCGCAATCAACGGTTGCGGCGCCTGCATGGACGCCCACGAGAAGACGCTGCGGCAATAACGGCGTCAGCTCGGACACAATTCAAACGACCGTGCGCTTTGCCGCGATCGTGCAGTCAGTTGCGGTTGCGATCGAGGCGGCAGGGCGTGGCACGCCACGAGCGGCGGAGTAATCCGCCCTTCCCGCACCCTTCGCCTCACCGCTCCCGGGGCAGGTTCGGGGTGGGCGCCGATATTCAGGAGCTGAGTTCGCCGAGTGTGCCCTTGCATCCGAATATTTGAGTTCGGTCGATTTTCGGCCTCTGGCGCGCGCGCAAGGTACGGCGCAATGACTCCGCCGTGAGATCTTCTCCGCCTTACCGATAACGCGGAGGCAACCGTACCCTCACCCGAACTTGAATAACACTCCGTATCCGCCACGCGGATAGCTCCATTCGATGTCGCCGGTGGGCTCGCCGATGACGCGGCAGGTGCCGCACTCCATGCAGCCGTCGACCGTGACCTCGACCTGGCCCTTGTCATTGAGATCATAGCAGCGCGCGGGGCAGGCTTTCAAAAGCGCAAGGAGCTGCGGCGAGGGCCTGGTGTGTGCGCGCACCTTGATGTGGGGACGTCCGGCGTCCACAAGATAGCGGTTGCAAAACAACTTGTCTTCGACACGCACTGATCTCTCGAGCTTCATAGTCGGCCTCGTTGGTTTCGGGTTCGCGCTTCGAACAATTAGCGCCAGGCGCGGGCAAAGCGGAATGCATCGCCGAACAGCCCTATCCAGGACCGCGCATTGACAAAGGATTTCAGCGTCGACTTCTGCTTCTCAGACTTTGGCGTACCGTCAACCCGAAGGTAGGTCTGCATCGCCTTGGAGATGAGCTGGGGGTAGGTCAGAAAGAAATTTTGCGAGTTGGTATGCATCAGCCTCGGCATATCCTTGTACTTCTTCATGTCCTTCAAGACGAAGGAGCGATCCAGCATCCTCTTGTAGAGCGCGAGATTTTCCGCGGTCATGCCAAGCCGGCGCGATTTCATCTGGAAGATCGCTTCGGCCGCGATCCGTCCGGACGTCATCGCAAGATTGGACCCCTCGCGATGAATCGCGTTGTTGAGCTGCGCCGCGTCGCCGACCACGACCCAGCCGTCTCCATTGAGCTGCGGGATGGCTTTGTAGCCGCCCTCGGGGATGAGGTGCGCGGAATATTCCTTGACCTCGGACCCTTCGATCAGGGGCGCGACCGACGGGTGGCGCTTGAACTGGTCGAGCAGCTCGTAGGGCGTCTTTCCGGTGCGCTGGAAGTCTGCGACAAGACACCCGATACCGAGCGAAATGCACTCCTGATTGGCATAGATGAAACCCATTCCTGTCATGCCGCCGGAAATGGTGCCCGCAGCTTCGATCACGACGCCTTCGTCGCCGCTCAGATTGAAACGCGCTTCGATGGTCTCGCGCGGCAAAAAGTGCATTTCCTTCACCGCGAGAGCCACCTTGTTAGGCTTGGGGCGCTCGCGCAGGCGCGCACGCGTGCCGAGCAGCCCGTTCACGCC
Source organism: Bradyrhizobium sp. 25ACV (assembly GCF_054863005.1). Lineage (NCBI taxonomy): Bacteria > Pseudomonadati > Pseudomonadota > Alphaproteobacteria > Hyphomicrobiales > Nitrobacteraceae > Bradyrhizobium > Bradyrhizobium sp. 25ACV. The sequence continues at coordinate 403,917 of NZ_JAVAYO010000002.1, read as the reverse complement.
CTCGGCCAGCACCACGACATCTGCATGGATCTCGCCATCCTGGCGATCCGTACGAACACCGATGACTCTGCCATAGGCATCCTGCGCAAGATCGGTGACGGTGGTCTCGCACAGCACGGTCGCGCCTGCCTCGCGCACTTTTGAGGAGAACCATCGATCGAACTGGGCCCGGATAATCGTGTACCGGTTAGCCCGCTCTTCATTGAAATCTTCCGAGCGGTAATGCAGCCCAACATGGGAGCGATCATCCATGATCCAGAACCGTTGTTCGACCAGATGTCGCTCAAGCGGTGCGTCCTCCCGGAACTCTGGGATCAGCTTTTCCAGCATGTCCGCATAAAGTATTGCGCCCTGAACGTTCTTCGATCCGGCGTACTCGCCGCGCTCGAGCTGCAGCACCTTCATGCCCTTCTTGGCCATAGTCAGTGCCGCCGCGTTGCCCGCCATGCCGGCGCCGACAACGATTGCATCGAACCTTTCCTCGATCATGATAGCCTCCTTTAGCTCGCAATCCGGTCGCGCGAATGTGGCGAGAGCCGCGCACGAAACGCGTCCGTCAGCGCCGGCAACAGATGCATGGCGTCACTGACGATGGCGATGTGGGCAAAGTCGAAGATCGGCGCGTTCTTGTCAGTATTGATGGCGACGATCAGATCGGCGCCCTCCACGCCAACCCGATGCTGGATCGCGCCGGAAACGCCTGCGGCGATATAGAGCTTTGGTCGGATCGTCTTGCCCGTCTGGCCGATCTGTCGGTCGTAGGTGACCCATCCCTTTTGCACGAGCGGACGGGAACAACCATATTCGGCACCGAGCACGCCGGCGAGCTGGCGCACAAGCTGAAAGTTTTCTTGAGAACCGAGCCCAAGCCCACCGGCGACCACGACGTCGGCGTACGCCAGATTGGATTTCGCGGAATCACGGTCGGGGATGAACGACAGCACCTTGGTCACGATATCGTCTTCCACCAGCCCCAGCGGATGGACGATGATGCGGCCGGGATCGCGCGCGACACGCTCCGGCATCGGCATCACGCGCGGGCGGACGGTTGCCATCTGCGGCCGGTAATTCAGCGTGTAGATCGTGCAGAGAAGGGAGCCGCCGAAGGTCGGACGGGTGGCTGCGAGCGAGCCATCGGCGTCAACGTCGAGATCGGTGCAGTCGGCGGTAAGGCCGGTCAGCAATGTGGTGGCGACCGAGCCCGCAAGGTCGCGGCCGAGCGTTGTTGCCCCTAACAGCAGGATCTCCGGCTTGTAGATCTCCACGAGATCGGACAGCGCTTTGGTGTAGGACTCGTTACGATAATCCGAGAGCACATTGTCAGCCACGAGATAAGTCAAATCGGCACCGTAGCAGAAGGCTTCGAGCGCGGCATTGCGTGTGGCCTCGCCCTCAGGGCCGACAACAACAGCCGCGAGCTTAACCTTGAGCCTGTCCGCAAGTTTGCGGCCCGCCCCCATAAGCTCCCAGGAGACGGGGTGCACTTGTCCGCGCTCCTGCTCGACGAAGACCCAGACATGTTTGTAGCCTTTGAACCGATCCGGCAACTGCTTCTTCGTTGCTGCGCGGCCCGCTGCGGCTGATGTGGGAGCCTTGATGACGTTGCTCATCGCTTTGAATTCTCCTTCCGATCCACGCGCCTGCGCGACATGATCGGGCTCTGGCTTCGACTGTCGGTTGAACATGGCCCTAATGAGAGCGTTCGCCGGTTGCTCGCGGTTCACAATAAGGGTCTTTTTCGCGGAGGACGGGACCCTCGGCGCTCCGCATCAGAAGCTGCGGACGCGGAGATCGAGGCCGACGATTCTGGCGAGGTGGCTGAGCTGCAGTAAACAGGGGTACGTTGCGATCCGGGGGCCGATCTGGGCCATGCCGCCGTCAATGGCCGACTTGCCAATGAAGACAACAGCGGTCCCACCAGATAGCGCCCTGATCTTCGAGATCGCAATCGTGCGTGCGTACGTCGTGGGTAGCTTCGCGTCGTCGACAGAGGAGCATTCGGTAAACAGCATCGCAGCTTTGGCACCCAAGGTGCGCACCTTCCGCGGTCAGGGCTCAGGTGAATACGGCCCCGTAGCGAGCACGTTGGTCTCGCCGGTCGTCTGGTCACGGAACTAACTACTATCTCTGCGGCTACGGGTTCGTGACGGTTGGTCGGCACGCCCCGCTGCACAATCGTTTTTGACAGGAACCGCGCGCGGCTTTGCGCTGGGTCGGGGACCTGTTTGATGCAGATGACGCTATGCATGCGCTTCTCCAGGACAAGCTCGATTCGTTGTTGCGCGGACTTAGGTGCAGAGCAGCAAGTGTCATACCAACTGAGAACACCGCGAGGTCATGCACCAAAGGAATTGAATTGGGCGCGGTTGCAAGCGTGGTTCTTGGCATCGGGGACAACAGGGCCGCGACATGCGTCGGAAACGCGACAGGCCCGTCTCCCGCGTCGCTCCACAGACTCGACCGAACGAAGAGGCGCGCGCCGAGGCGCGCCGCAGCTATTTGCTCTGAGGCAGATGGCGTTTAAGAGAAGGCTATTTCAACGTACTGAGCGGCACGAAGGCGGCCGGCTTTTTGGGCTCCGCGACCGCATCCTTCAGGACTTTGAAGACCCGCTGGTCGATTGGCGAAGACGCCACGAAATCGGCATAGGCCTGCTCCAGCATCGCCTTGCAGCGCGCAGCGATCTCCGCTTCTGTGGCACCGGCGAATTGCTCTTTGGCGAGATGTTGTCCCATGCGCTTTAGGATATGCAGGCGCGCGACATTGACGATCTTGGGATCGTAGTCGACGCCAAGCAGCGCAAAGATCTCTTCAGCCGAGGAGACCTTGTTGAGCCGATCGAGGATGCCGGCCCTCTGGGGTGCATTGCTCATCGAAATTGTCCCTGGATTGGCCCGCGCGCCTCGGTCGAGATCCGGCAGCGCCTGCTTGGTTCGCGGAAAAGGCTGTTTCGCGTGGGCCCTTCTGTAGATGGTCACACAGCCCAATCCTCGGACTTCAACGCGATCTGCGAGCGCTTCGGCCGCGCTCCGATTGATTTGGTGGCGGGCCCAGTGAAACCCGAGAGCTCACTCACGTGCGATTGGAAGAGCATTCGCAAACATCACGCCAGATCGCCGCCACCGTCTCGCGTGCGACCAGCCGCTTGTGCTCGATGGCGTATTTGCGCACTCGGGACAGGATGTGTCTGCTCTGCTCGGTGGTGGCGGCGAGTTGCAATTCCCCGAGCAGCGTGGTGATGGCCGAAAGCCCGGAATGCTTGCCGATCACGATGCGGTTGGAGCGACCAAGCAAACGTGGGTCGAGCGCTTGATAGGTGCGTTCGTCCTTCAACAGCCCATCGACATGAATGCCGGATTCGTGCGTGAACACATGCTCCCCGACGATCGCCTTGTTGAGAGGAATCGCCCGTGCAGCCGCGGCCGCGACCAGCGCGGCGACGTCTGTGAGCTCCGGCAGCACGATGCCGGTGTCACGCCCGTAGAGCTGTTTGAGTGCGACCGCAACTTCCTCGAGTGGCGCATTGCCGGCCCGTTCGCCGAGCCCGATGACAGTGACCGAAGCGTGGCTCGCGCCGCCCCTGATGGCAGCGAGCGTGTTGGCGGTCGCGAGCCCAAGATCGTCGTGGCCGTGAAATTCGAGCTCGAGATCGCTAGTGGCGCGCAGGCGCGCGATCAGCGCATAGGCGGAGTCGGGATCGAGGACGCTGAGCGTGTCGGCGACACGAAACCGGCGCGCGCCCGCGGCTTCCGCAGCCGCGATGAGACTGATGAGAAAGTCGACATCGGCGCGGGAGGAGTCCTCGCCTCCGACGGCGACATCAAGCCCTCGCTCGCGGGCGTAACCCACTACCCGCTTCACCTGCTGCAAGGCCTGGTCGCGATTCCCGCCCAGCTTGGCCGCGATCTGTACGTCTGAAGCCGGGATCGAAACATTGATTATCGACACCTTGGCCTCGATCGCCGCGTCGACATCGGGCTCACGCATGCGGCACCACGCAATAGGGGTGAGCGGCAGCCCCTCCTCGACAATGGCACGGATGGCCGCGATCTCGTCAGTGCCCATGGCGGGGGTCCCCGCCTCGATCTCCGTGATGCCGGCCCGCGCCAGCGCATGCGCGATGGCCACCTTTTCAGCTGTGGTGAACGCAACACCAGGCGCCTGCTCGCCATCGCGCAGCGTGGTGTCATTGAGCACAGTCCGCTGGTTCCATGCCGACTCGGACCATGATGGCTTGAGAGCGATGGCTTTGGCGTCGATCAACGAAGCCTCCTGATTGGGCTTGGCAAGGACTGCTTTGGCAAACCGCGTGCCACGCCCGCAGGATCCCGACCTATTGAAGATCACCATTTCTCGCCCGCAATCGGATGTCGCCAGGACGACAGTGTCGCAAAACGGACGCGCCAGTTGAGCTCTCACCATTCTGCGTCCAGGATCAGCTCGGGTTACGGCGCGGATCGACAGCAGACCGACGCGCCAGGGTTCATCGGTTCGCTAAACCAGGCACATCGCATCAGGAGATTGGGCTTCGGTCATAGTGACCAGGACGCCGCCGCCGTAAACCACGTGACGGATGCGGGCTGGGATCGGTGTCGAAAACGGTCGTGAGAGATCAGGCATCATCCAAACGCAACAGGACCGCTGCGCGACTGATCCACGATCTTATGGACGCCGGCCGACCGGCCCCGCAACGAGGGAGTTTAGCAGCCTCTCCTGAACACATCGCCGCAGCCGCATTCTGTGTCAGCGCCGGCAAAGCACAGTTCCCTTCAGACCACAGGGCTTGCGGCGTGGGCGCAAGCTGGCCTTGAGCAGAAGAGCGTCCCGCTGGTTCGCGTCGTAATCCGCTGCACAGATTTAGCCGCATCACCTGCACGTCCTCGACCAGCTGCGCGACCGTCGGCTGGCAGTTGCGCCAAAGAACCATCTATCGAGCGGTGGGAATACGGGTCAGTTGCCGCCCGCGACCGGAGCGGCCGGCGCCAACAGAACGTCACGCCGGCGCACGGCCATGCGGCTCTCGCCGCTTTCATCGCCAAAGCAGTGGTTGAAGTCCTTGCACTCTGTGCACACCGGCGTCGTGCACAAGATGAGCCCCTCGTCCTCGCATAGCCTGCGATAAAAGAAACGCTTCCAGCGCATGTTGTTGACGTTGCGCCTGGCGAGCGGCCCGAAATGGCGGTTGAGGAGACGGGACAGTTCACCACGATTGCGCAATCCGAGATCTGCCCACAGATGATTCGCCTCCATGACGCGGCGCGCGATCATCGCGGCCAGCCAATGGCCGGTGTCCCCTTCCGTCGATCGTTGCGCGAGCAAGAGATCACGCACCATTTTGACCTCGTCGTTGTCGTTCTGCTCGAAATCCCGCGGCGACTCCTCCTCTTTGATCCGAACCGACGGAAAGCGTTGCTTGAGCAACGCCGCCAGCTCATCGCTGGACAGGCCGACCTTCTCGAAGAGAAGACCACCGTCCATTGCACCGGCAGCCAGAATGGACGCCAGCACGTGGCGGTCGAAACTGCTGTCATTACTTGTGTCGGCATCTGCAGGGTGCATCCCGGTCAGGAGGCGATAGCTTGCAATTCCTGCACCTGTCTGGACGCTCCCATCATTCGTCTCGACAACCATGACAGGATAGAACTGCTCTTCGAACATGGGCGTTCGCTACTCTTTCCACATTGGTCAAAGTCTGCATCACCGCGTCGACACTCGGGAGACACCCTTTCGCCCAACTGCCGGCCCTCCTCTTTGGATTTTGGGAGGGCCGGGCTGCGGCGTTGCGCCCTTTTACGATGCCGCAAGTTCGGCAGCGCTTTTCCCGACGATGGACTCATCAACGGCCTTCATGATCCCGTGCTCCATCAGCATGTCCTCGAGTTCGTCCATGGTGATCGGAGTCGGGATGATGCCTTTGCCGCCATTGCTGTGGACCTTTGCCGCGAGGTTGCGATAGTGATCGGCCTGCTTGGAGTCCGGCGCGTATTCCAACACGGTCATGCGCCGCAGCTCCGCATGCTGCACGATGTTGTCGCGCGGCACGAAATAGATCAGCTCAGTGCCGAGCTTCTTGGCGAGAGCTTCCGCGAGCTCCAGCTCCTTGTCGGTCTGCCGCTCGTTGCAGACGAGGCCACCCAGCCGTACGCCGCCGGAGCTCGCATATTTCAGAATGCCCTTGGCGATGTTGTTGGCGGCATACATGGCCATCATCTCGCCGGACATCACGATGTAGATTTCCTGCGCCTTGTTTTCGCGGATCGGCATCGCAAAGCCGCCGCAGACGACGTCGCCGAGCACGTCATAGGAGACGTAGTCGCGGTCCTCATAGGCGCCGTTCTCCTCCAGGAAGTTGATCGAGGTGATGACGCCGCGGCCTGCGCAGCCGACGCCGGGCTCCGGACCACCCGACTCGACGCAGCGGATGTCCTTGTAGCCGATCTTCATCACGTCCTCGAGTTCGAGGTCCTCAACGCTGCCGGCATCGGCAGCCAGGCTCAGGATCGTATCCTGCGCCTTGGCGTGCAGAATAAGGCGAGTGGAGTCCGCTTTGGGATCGCAGCCCACGATCAGGATTTTGTGACCCATCTCCGCCAGCGCCGCCAGCGTGTTCTGGGACGTGGTCGACTTTCCGATACCACCCTTGCCGTAGAACGCGATTTGTCTCAGTGAAGCCATGTTGCTCTCTCCATCAACCGATTTGCCAAAGATTGCGTGCGGTTTTGCACGCGAGCTTGTTTCTCTTTCAGAAGCGGGGCACACGGGTCCAAGGGTAGGAGAGCATCGCTCGTCTTGCGCGTCGGCGTGCACTCAGCCCTTACTCAGTGTTGCTGCATCGCAGTAGCAACTGCCGTGCCAACGCCGGCCGCCCGTTTAAGCTTCTGATGAAGCACTATAAACTTCGCGAGATTTCTCATCGCGCTGGATGTTTCGAACCTGACAGCAGCTGTGCGGCTGTGTGTAATCTGACAGCGCTCACAATTTTTGACGAAACATAAGATTGATTGCGGCGCATTCGTGCGCCAGACGGAACTGCGGATGGTTTGAAATGCAACTGCGGTCGAGCCTCTCGGTACGCTTTTCAGAAATGATGCTCCGATCAGCGTCGAAACTTGAGCGCCACAGACCAAAGACAGGTGTTCGCGCTTGATGAAGATGGGATGACCGGTTGGTCTTCCCGTTCGCGCTGCATCACGACATCGAAACCGAGACGCTTCCGAGTGCCAGCGCGCAGGGATGTCGATTGGCTCGAATTCTACTGTGCTGGCTGGGGTCCTCACGAGAGCGACGCATGAGCGGGCGCTGATCGATCATCGAGAGCCTGACTCAGGCCGCTCGCAAGCGGCTTCTTCACGACAATCGACGGGGAGATCGCGATCGAGACATTAATGGCGACCCACATGGCCGCTCCCGGATCGGCTGCCTTCGATCAAGTTCCAGAGGTTCCTCGCAGCGAACTGCGCGCATGCCCATGTTGATGGACGCGCCAGTCATCGTTTCCACGAATTCGATCCTCATCGGTGCGAAAGCGGCAGCGCACCCCGCCATCGGCGGTCTTTTCCAGTCCGGGAACTCGTCACGGCGGCAACGGTGATGCGCTATGACCGCACCGCGAAAGGGACCATGAACGTCTGCGAATGTAACCCCAGTCACCCCGAGGGGCCCCTTGCCGCCAGAACAATGCCAATCGCCAACAGCGGATCGGCTGTGATCTGGACGCAGTGTTCGGAGCGGTTGATCAAGTGCAGGTCAAAATGCGGAAAGCTGCGAAAGGGGGGCTCGGTGACATCAGAGGCATCGCATCGCACCAGGGCGAGATGGGGAAAGCGGCGCCGCAGCTCGGTCAAGGGGCTCGCGCGGCCTTCTGCCGCCGTGATCAGTTGTTCAAGTTCGATCAGTTCGTTGTCGTCCAGTGCCATGACCGACTTTATCGTTTGTGTGCGTAAACAGTAGCGTTACCGCCAGAACACCCGGTCGAGATCGGCATTTAGCTCATCTGTCGCTGCGCTCAGCCGCTGATGGACGCTGTGGAATTGCCAAATTCCTCGCGCATGGTCTTTCCAAAACATCTTCCACAGTCCGCACACGGCGTCATGATGGATCAACGCGACATCGATCACGCCGCCATGCTTGTCGATGTCGCGTGAGCAGCAGGGGCTCTCGATGAGATAGCCCCCCTTAACCTGCTTCACACTGGGTGACACATAACGATAGCGTCTGCGGGAGCCCAATGCGCATTCGATCCGCTTGCGATCGACCTCGTTCGGGTGAGCGTTCAGGCCGACGACTGCCCTTTTCATGACAGCAGCATTCATTGTGAAAGCCCCCTTAAAGCCGCGTTCTTTGCGCTTCAGAACAGCCGACCGGCCGCCCGGCAAAACTATGGAAATTAGGTCCCTATGTTCGCTTGCGTGCTCGCTCTCAAGCGCACGATCTCACCGATGCGGCCAGTGCCTACAAGAGCCGTCAAGGGCGCGCAGGCGTGAAACAAGCCGCCGTTGATGGGGTCGCCGGCGGATTTGAGCCGCGGGCGCCATTCGGATGTCGAATGAAGGGGCGCGATCATGATGGGGGCCCTTCCCGCAATGGCCGATTGTCGAGCTCAGAGTCCGCGTCCACCGAATCAAGTTCCTTGCATTTCATTCCGACGCGATGGCCGGTTTCAAGAAACTCGACACCGTAGACGTAGAATTGCTGCAAGAACGTCCCGATGGAAACGACGTAACCGACCTCGCCTTTCTTGGCCAGGACGTCCCCGATCTCCTTGCCGGCATAGGTCCCGTCATTGCGGACGGTTCGGTTGGCCTTCACCTTTTCACCAAGAGTGAAGACCGGCGGTCCATCCAGCTCTATGACGTCACTGTCGCGGACGATGTTGCTCATGCATCACTCCGTCGTGAACTTGATCGGGCCGCATTCTGCGAGCTCGCTGGCCGCCGTGGCCGCGATTGCCGGGATGAAGCCGGCGATTCTCTGCAGCTACTGTCAACGTGAACTCCATGACACTTACGCTCGTTCAGGCCGGCGGCTGGTATCGCGGCAATGAGGTGTCGATGACGCAGGTCTTGTCGACCGGACAGACCGCAACACATTGCGGCTCCTCGAAGTGACCGATGCATTCGGTACATTTTTTCGGGTCAATCACGAACGTTCCGCCCTTCTCGAAGATTGCCACGTTGGGACATTCGGTCTCACAAGCGGAGCAGCCTGTGCATTGCGAAGAAATGATCTTGAACGGCATCCGATGTCCTTCACGCCACCGACATCATCGGGTCCTGCCGGATCGCTCCGTCACCCCGGTCGACATGCTGGATCTCGCCGCTCTTCACCTTCTTGAGATAAGAGCTGAACCATGCGATCGCGGACGTCTCGATGAACTCGTGCGCGTATTGATCGACCGGCTCGATGCCAGCCTTGTGGAGTTCGCTCGTCGGCCGACCACCGATCCTGGCGACGAACACGGCATGGCAGTCATTGATAGAGCGGATGAAGGCCGCAAGGTCATCCTGCGCGCCATGGCCGCCTTGGCAGTAGTGATCGACGCGGCGGTGATCGACGAATTTTGCGCCGGATTGCGATACTTCATACACCTGGAACTCGTTGGCATGCCCAAAATGCTCATTGATGAGCCCAGCGCCCTTGGTTGCGACCGCGATCAGCACTTTGATATCGCTTGTCCCGTCTGCATGCTCCTGCACTTCCTCCTGCCATGGCATTATCCTGTCGCGGCGCTCCGCCTCGATTCCAGCCTGGGTGGCCTTGCGCGCCTCAGGGTCATAGTTGACGGTCATGGTCACAATCTTCTCCTTCGTAAACTCCGCGCTTCGATCCTCGCCGAGCAGTCCGACCGCGTCGGCGCGGCATTGGCGGCAATGGCGCATCATGTTCATCTCGCCTTCGCATGCGTCCTGCAGTGCCTTCAATTCGCTTGTCCTCGGCACGCGCTGGCCCTTGAGACCGAACATGGTGCCGTGCTCGGGGGCTGCGATCAGCGGCATGATGTTGTGCAGGAAAGCGCCACGCGACTTCACGGCTTTGTTGACCTCAACCAGGTGCCGCTCGTTGATGCCCGGGATCATGACTGAATTGACCTTGCAGAGAATGCCTCGCGCGGAGAGCATTTCGAGACCACTGAGCTGACGCCTGATCAGGATTTTCGCGGCCTCGAGCCCGCTGTATCGCTTGTGGTTATAGAAGATCCACGGATAGATCTGAGCGCCGATCTCGGGATCGGTCATATTGATTGTGATGGTGACGTGCTCGATGTTCAGCCGGGCGATGGTATCGACGTGATCGGGCAAGGCGAGCCCGTTGGTCGATAGACACAGTTTGATGTCGGGTGCGGCTTTGGCCACGAGCTCGAAGGTCCTGAACGTCTTGTCCGGATTGGCCAGGGGATCGCCGGGACCGGCAATGCCAAGCACGGTCATCTGCGGAATGCGGGAGGCGACCGCGAGCACCTTTTTGGCTGCCTGCTCGGGGGTGAGCTTCTCGCTGGTCACGCCCGGACGCGATTCATTGGCACAGTCATATTTGCGATTGCAGTAGTTGCACTGCATGTTGCAAGCTGGCGCAACCGCAACATGCATGCGCGCGTAGTGGTGATGCGCCTCGACGCTGTAGCAGGGGTGCGTCTTCACCTTGTCCCAGATCGCCGACGGCAGATCGCCTTGGCCCCCGTGTGCCCCGCAGCTCGCTTTACCGCGGCGAACCGAGATGCCGCAGCTCTTAGGCTCGGCGGCCGGCATGGTCCCGCCGCCTTCTCGTGCATTTTTAGCGCTGCTGCCGCGCTCCACTGCGTCCATGTCCAGTTCTTTCTCCTAGCCAAACAGGCTTCTCGGAGCCACTCCTGAGCGATCCCCTGAACTTGGGTTAGCAACTCGCATGCCATCGCGGCAGCGACGGATTTTCTTATCTTCGGCAATCAGTTAGCAAGAGCGATCTGCCCTGTTGCGCAGCCGACAGCAAGCATGCGGCGTGTTGGAAATCCGACAGACGTTGGGATGCAGGGAGCGATTGCCGCGCCTGTCAACCAACGCGCTCCCGCTCAGCGGCACCGGCGCCTTTCACTGTGATCGGACGACTGCCACGGCTGGACCGAGGTGGGCGGGCTTCGCTTTGCCAGCGCCTCTAATTGGCCAGCAAGATCTCCACGGCGCGCGGGATCGCAATCGCGAGCGGGGTCAAGCCCTGGTCGAGCAGGAATCTCAGCTCGTTGCGCGAGAGGGCATCGGGTTCGACAAGTGCGTAGTGAACGTCTGCCGAGCGCTTCGTGATCTGCCGTGCAAAAATGCGTAACAGCTGATCGTCGAACCGACATCCGATGAAAAGAAAGCTCCGTCCAAGCCGCCGCTGCTTGACGATCTCCGGAATGGGCGACTGGATATCGATCTCGGTCAGGACCTCGACATAATCGGCGTCGGAGATCAGGAAGTTCCTTGCCGGCAGCACGCCGCCATGCGGCTTGTAGAGGACCGTGGTCCAGGCGCCGGCAGCCGGGGACTCGACCTCTACGCCATCGGCATCATAGAAACGGTACCAGCGAACCTCGCCGATGCTGGCGCGGGTAATCCCTTGCACTTCGCCCCATCCCTCACGCTTGCCAAGCGATGCGCGCATCGCGCCATCATACCAGGTATCGACGATCATCGGTAAGTGTAACGCAGCAAGATGACGATGCAAGGCTGTCGGCTCGACCGGTGCGGCAAACGCCTGAGCCATCAACCCTGTCACGGTAGACCGATGCTTGTTGCTCTCGATATGCTGTGCTGCAGCCCAAGGATTGCCGCGGGCCCGGCGCGGCAGCGCGACCTTGGTGCCGAAGAAGATCGCCAGCGCATCAGGTGTCACTGGCACGTCAGGCTTGGACAACTCGGCGAGCCCGGGCCCGAGATAGGGAACAATGCTGCCGGCATGCAGTCTGGCCGCAACATTGGCGAGCAGCGCCTCTGCATCCGTCCCTTTGAGACAGTTGATTTGCGGCATTGCGCTCATCGTTCATCGCCGTCCCCGCCAATCCTTTTGGCATTGACCGTGATCGGCAGCGGCGTATCGCTCGCCATCTCGGGCAGGTCGAGCACCCATCCATTCGTTAATCTGATCCAACCGCCCCACAGTGTCTCGTGCTCGGATTCGACGATCCGCTCTTCAAGATCCTTCTTGGGCACATAAATCGACAGGCCCGCCTCGGGAGAGCGGCGGATCATGACTTTCATGAGATCAACTCCAGGAATTACGGATTGCTAGCGGGGCGAGCTCTCGGGACATGCCACGCAGACGGACCAGGATGTCGGACAGCGCACGCACGACCTGGTCGATTTCTTCAGCGGTGGTTTCATGGGACAGCGAAAAGCGCACCGCGCCGGGCAGGCTGCTCGCCGGCACATGCATGGCGCGCAGCACATGCGATGGCTCCATCGCGCCTGAGCTACAAGCCGACCCGAGCGACGCGGCAATGCCGGCGCGATTGAGGTGATGGACGATCGCTTCGCCTTCAAGACCCTCGAAGGCGATATTGGTTGTGTTCGGCAGCCGGTTACAGTGGTCGCCGAGAACCGTGCACTGGCCGTTCTGCAAGATCGACTGCTCCAGACGATCGCGCAGCACAGCAACACGCACGCGCGCTCGGTCGAGCCGCTCTGCAGCAAGCTCAGCCGCTTTTCCGAGACCGACGATGCCGGGGATGTTCTCGGTTCCGCCGCGGCGCCGGCGTTCTTGTCCTCCGCCCCGGATCAGCGGCCTGAATGTCGTGCCTTTGCGTAAGTAAAGCGCGCCGATCCCCTTGGGTCCATGCAGCTTGTGTCCGGACAGCGACAGCATGTCGATAACGCTGGCCTTCAGGTCGATGGGTACCCTGCCGACCGCCTGCACGGCATCGGTATGAAACAGCGCGCCGGAGGCGCGCGCCCATCCGGCCAGACGTTCCACCGGGAAGATGGTGCCGGTCTCGTTGTTGGCCCACATCACCGATGCAATCGCCGTACGTGGTCCAAGCGCCGACCGAAAAGCCTCAAGGTCGAGCCGGCCGCGCGAATCCACCGCGATCAGATGAACCTTGGCCCCGCTTTGGGCGACCTGTTCGACCAGCGCCAGGATCGCCTGATGCTCAACCGAGGTGGTGACGATTTCGTCCCGGCCCTCCTGCGTCGCCAGCGCTGAGAGAATGGCGGCATTGTTGGATTCCGTCCCGCCAGAAGTAAAGACGATCTCGTCATCATGGGCAGCCCCTACTAGCGCCTGCACGCTGCGGCGTGCCTGCCGCATGGCGCCCGCGACCTGCCTACCAAAGGCATGGGCTGAGGAGGCATTGCCGAACCGCTCGGCGAAAAACGGCAACATGGCCTGCACGACCGACGGATCCGTTCGGGTCGTCGCATTGTTGTCGAGATAAATAGCCACTGAAACCCTGCTCAATATGGCGCCGTAGGCGCGCCGGCAACCGGGATCAGGCGAACGAATTCGCCGAGCTTTTCGATCAGCCGCGCCTGAATGCCCTCCAGCGTCGAAGCTGACAGCTTGCAGAGCACGCAGGCCCCCGTCAGCTTGACCATGATCTTGGTCCCGTCGATCGCAACCAGCTGGCAGTCACCACCGTCGCGCTTCAGATTGGGGCGGACCTCCTCGAGCAAGGCGCAAATCACTTGCTCCCGGTCCATCTCGGCGGCCGTCGTTTGCTTCAGTTGCTTGGATTCGGCCAGCATGCTTGCGACCTCGTTCATCAGCTGAAGGATTTACCGCACGAGCAGCCCGCGTTGGAGTTCGGGTTGTCGAAGGTGAATCCGGAGCCCTCCTGCGCCAGCACGAAATCGATAGTGGTGCCGGCGAGATATTTGTGGCTGTCGTTGTCGACGAACAACTTGACCCCGTCGCGCTCGATCACCTTATCGTCCGACGTCGTCTCATTGGCCAAGCCCATGATGTATTTGAACCCGGCACAGCCGCCGGACTCAACCGTAATGCGCAAGCCGCTTGCTCCCGATGTTGAAATCACCCCCCTGACCGCATTCAGTGCGTTATCTGTCAATTTGATCATGCTCACTCTTTCACCTGCGTGGCTCGGCTGACTGCAAGTTGGCAATTCGCATGCCAGCGCACGCGCGCCTGATAAGGCTTCCGTTTTTCAACTCTCGCCTGTTGGCTTTGCGACTCGTGTCGGCTTCCCGACGCGGCGATTTCGGGATTTAAGCGCGCTTGCGAGTTTCTTCAGGCGTTTACACAGATGAAATGCGGTGCATGGGTCGGCAAGCAATTTGCATTTCCGTGCTGCGCCGGTCGTGGGCCGGCGATGAGCTTAGATCGAGGACGATTTTCATGACTGCAATCGAGAACACCGCGCTCGGCCGGCTGGACAAGGAGGGGCGACTTCTCAATGCCGTTCTCAAGGGGAATACGACCGGGCCGGGCCGATTCGGTTTTCGTGGCGATATCGCGTTGAAGTTCCAGGCCCAGCTTGCGGACGAGAAGCGCCCGCCGGATTATTCAATCGAGCAGGTCTTGACGGTCGCGCAGGAGGGCGAAAGCACAATCCCGGTGCTGGCCGGTTATCTGCATTCATTGGCCTATCTGACCGATGTCAGCAGCGTTCTGGACGGCGCGCTGAGACCCGACGGGCGCTACTTCATGTTTTGCAACAATATAGATCTGTTGGCGAAATACCGGACCAAGGTCGGCGACATCACCTTCCACATCCTCCCGTGCGATGAATCGACGGTCTGGAAAGAGATGATGGACCTGGCCGGGCTCGATAAGAACGACTTCAAGAAATTCGATGCAGGCGGCAAGCTGGACTACCTGCTCGACGCAGCCACGGCTCTCGACGCCTCCTATGAGGAGATCCCTTACGAAGACGGGCTGAGGCGGATGGGGCCCGTGAAAAACCGCAACCAGAATCGCCCGGTCTGAACGCTGACTTTGGATCTCGTCGAAGCGGCCTCCTCGACAGGTCGCGCCTCAGCAGATGTCGCGGTCCATTTCCATCGGAGTGATGAGCGCGAGTCGCTCGCGTTGCGACGCGATCAACGCGGCGGCCGCGCGACGCGCGGAGCCGATCCGCGGCGGCTCGATCGGACAGTTGCCGGTGCGGCCAGGAACTTCTTGCATTGGAATTCACATTGACGGCGATCCCACCCTTCCGGTGCAACGAACAGAGTCCCCGGCACCCTACAAGACAACCAATGGCGCGCGGCTGTCGTCCTCGTCAACGATCGCGAGATGAAACTCACGGGGCTAGCGCACTGAACGCTTTCGGACCCAGAACCGACGTGGATGCTTCCGGCTTTCTGCGCGATGTGGGTTTCCAACAAGGGTTCGCGACTCTGCAACAAGCCGTTCGTTGCTTTGGGACAGAACTCATGCTGAACGGTCCTGCAATCGTTCGCGGCAAGAGAGCCAAGGCATCTGTCAATTGGCGCGGCTCTTGCTCAGGTGTTCGACGCAATCATCCAGCGCAACTGCTTTGTCCGCAGCGTTTGCAGAAGCGAGGACACTTCGATTTGAGGTCTGAATGTCTTTAGAAACTGATCGTCAGGATCGACTGTTCGCGATTATCCTCGGCACCAATGAGATTGCGTCTGCGATCGCCGTCCAGCTAGCGCGCGGCGGAACTTGCGTGGTGCTGTCGCACGATCCCGATCCGCCTGTGATCCGGCGCAGGATGGCGTTCCATGACGCGCTGTTCGCCGGGACGGCACAGGTCGAAGATATTGTGGGTGAACGCCTCGACGACGCCATGCAGGTGCTCAGGGCGATCCGCGGGGACGCTAGCCGACGAAGACGGGTCATCGTCTCCCGTCTCGGTCTTGTCGACCTCCTTCCGATCCGGCGCATTGATGTGCTGATCGACGCGCGTCTGCAGAAGCGCCAAATCAGGCCCGACCTGCGGCGGCTCGCGGGACTGACCATAGGTCTGGGCCCAGGCTTCTCCAAGAGCTCGAATTGCGATGTCGCGATCGAAACCCGGCCCGGCAGGATCGGCCTGGTCCAGCGAGACGGCTGGACGGATGCGGCTGACGGAAGTGCGAGCCGGCTCGGTGATCTCGGCGCCGAACGTTTCGTTTATTCTAGCCTTGATGGCACCTGGCGAACGTCAGTCGCAATTGGAACGCATGTCGACAAGGATCTCGTGCTCGGCCATCTTTCCGGCGCGCCCGTCATGGCGCCGCGCGATGGCGTCTTGCGCGGCATCATCCGTGACGGGACCGAGGTTCCTTCCGGCGTCAAGCTGCTCGAGATCGACCCGCGCGGCGTACTGGCGCAATGGACCGGTATCGACGACCGCGGCCGGGCAATTGCCAATGCGACGCTAAGTGCGGTCCTTCGAGGTGCGGCGCAGCGGTTTGGCCTGGTCGTTCAACCGGAGATGTCGGGACACGCGTGACGGGCCGCCGCAACAGCCGCCTGGAGCGCGTCACTTTGCCTTTTGGACAGTGTCGACAAACCCGCCCCGCAGCGGGCGGGCCGAGCCAGCATGGGACAGTAACGTTGCAGACCTCAATCCTCAAAAGGCATTACGATGCCCGCCCGCCTTGGTACACCATCTATCCAACAGTGCCGGAGTTCTCCGCGGCGGTCGGCCCCAAGGATTGTGAGGAATGGCTGAGGCGCCTGCCGACCGACGACGCCGTGTCGCTCTATATCCACGTTCCATTTTGCCGGTCGATCTGCTGGTATTGCGGCTTTCCGAGGACCAGCACTGGCCGGGATGCGCCGATCCTCGACTATCTGGCGGTCCTGCATGAGGAAACCCGTCTGGTCGCGGCGCAAGCGCCGCCTGCGCTGCCCGTGAGCGATGTGCATTTCGGCGGTGGAACCCCGACCCTCATCCCGCCATCCGAGTTCCCGGCCCTGATGGACGTCCTGCGCCGCCACTTCAGCTTCAGGGAAGGGGCTGCGGTCGCCGTCGAGATCGACCCACGCACCTTCACGGTCGAAATGGCCGAAACTCTCGGAGCCGCCGGCGTCAACCGCGCAAGCCTGGGTGTGCAGAGCTTCGATCCCGTCGTTCAAAAGGCCATCAACCGGATCCAGAGTGAAGCGGAGACGGCGGGTGCCGTCGAAAATCTTCGCGGGAATGGAATAACCCGCATCAACTTCGACCTCATCTATGGTCTGCCAAATCAGACAGTGCAGTCCTGCGTCCGGACCGCGGAGACGGTGGTGGCGATGCGCCCCGACCGCCTTGCTGTGTCCGGTTACGCGCATGTTCCCTCCTATAAGAAAAATCAGCGTCTGATCGATGAGGCCCTGCTGCCGGACACGGTTGCCCGTGCCGAACAGGCTGCGGCGGTGGGCGACACGCTGGTTGCTGCCGGGTACTGCCAAATCGGGCTGGACCATTTCGCCTTGCCGGACGACGAACTCGCGCTGGCGCAGAAGACCGGTCGCTTGCGACGTAACTCGTTGGGGTACTCGGCTGATACGTGTCAAACCGTTATCGGCCTCGGTGCCTCGGCCATCGGCCGTGTCGGCCACGGCTATGTCCTGAACGAGGTTGCAACGGGTTCCTACACGCGGCACATCCGCGCTGGCCGTCTGGCGACGTCAAAGGGCTATCCTCTCTGCAACGAAGACCGCGTCCGGGCCGCGATCATCGAGCGGCTGATGTGCGACCTGGAGGCTGATGTTCCGGCAATCTGTGCGGCCTTTGATTTTGATCCGGTTCCCCTGCTCGATTCGGCTGAACGCTTGCCGATGCTTGCCGAGGACGGGGTCGTGGACATCGAAAGCGGCATGATCCGCGTAAGGCAGGAACACCGCTTCTTGCTCCGCACTGTCGCTGCCGCATTCGACGCATATCTCGACCGCTCACCCTACTAATCCAATGCGGATGACGTTTGTGGAAGGCAACCACCGGGAAGGGCGGGCGTGATGGGTTGCCTGATGCAAGTGGGCTGCCTTGAAATTCGGCTGTGTCATCAATCTGGCAAGACTAGCGATCACCGCCCCGAGCTCTGGCGGCTGGACTTCGCCTTGCTCCCGCTCGCGCCTTCGCCGATGACTTACACGCGCCGCGCTGACGCCAAAACGCTCCGTCACCTCCCGACCTGAAACACCGCTCCAAATATAGAAAAGCACCCGTTCGCGAAGATCCATCGACAGCAGTTTCGCCAACCCCGCAGGTTTCCATCCCGGCGACGAGCTTTCATCATCAAACCGCCGATCTGGACATCCCCAGCAACTCAGCCAGATGGACTAACGCTCACAACCAGCGCGAAAGCTGTCCCTCTGGCGAGATGCGCGAGCTGCGCGAAGCTCAATTTGAACAGACAATCCCAACAGCATCGCGGCGTTTGAGGTTCCGCTGAGCAAACCAGCGACTTCGTCTCAAACGACCGAGATCTCAAATGCAATGATGTCGGCGGCTAGCCTGCCGCCGAAATATGGCCGAAGTCGGTGACCTGCCTCTCGAACAGCCCGCGATAGATGCCGCCGGGCCGCTTGGTCAGTGCAACATGTGTGCCCTGCTCGACGATACCGCCACGATCAAACACCAGGATGCGATCGAGGCTGCGCACCGTCGACAGGCGGTGTGCGATCACGATCGAGGTGCGCCCCTTCATCAGCCGCTCCATCGCCTGCTGGATCAGCGCCTCCGATTCCGAATCCAGGCTCGAGGTCGCCTCGTCCAGGATCAGCACCGGTGCGTCCGCCAGGAAGGCGCGCGCCAGCGCCACACGCTGTCGTTCGCCGCCCGAGAGCTTGACGCCGCGCTCGCCAACCAGCGTGCCGTAGCCCCTCGGCAGCCGCAGGATGAAGTCGTGCGCGTTTGCGAACCGAGCCGCCTGCTCGATCGCCTCCCGGCTGGCTCCCGGCCGGCCATAGGCGATGTTCTCGGTAAGCGAGCGGTGGAACAGGATCGGATCCTGCTGCACGATCGCGATCTGGCTGCGCAGCGATTGCTGCGTGGCCAGCGCGATGTCCTGGCCGTCGATCAGAACGCGACCATCGGAGACGTCGTAGAGCCGCTGCACCAACTTAGCGAAGGTCGTCTTGCCAGCGCCGGAGCGGCCGACGAGACCGACCCGCTCGCCGGCGCGGATCGTCACCGACAGCCCGTCGTAGAGCGGCGCGATATGGCCGCCATAGTGGAACGTGACGTCGTCGAACACGATCTCGCCGCCCTCGATCGCGATCGGTCGCGCGCCAGCAGCATCGGCGATGCCGATCGGCTCGTCGTGGATGGCGACCAGCTCGTCCATGTCGTTGACCGAGCGCTGGAGGTTGTTGATGTGGAAGCCAACGTCACGCAAATAGGCGTGGATGACGTAGTAGCTGGTCAGCACATAGGTGACGTCGCCGGGCGAGGCCTTCCCCGCCATCCACAGCAGCACCGAGCCGCCGATCACGGACCCTCGCAGGCACAGCAGCAGCGAGAGCTGCGCCATGGCGGTGTAGTTGTAGCGGAACCAGGTCCGCCCCACCCGCACGCGCCAGCGGTTGATGACACGGGCGAGCCGCGCATCCTCACGCGTCTCGGCGCCGAACGATTTCACCACCGCATTGCATGTCAGCGCATCCGCCAGCGTGCCGCCGACCTTGGTGTCCCAGGCATTGGAGACACGCGCGGCCGGCGCGATATAGCGCGTCGAGAACAGGACCGTCATCGTGACATAGGCGAGCGCACCGAGCGCGACCACGAGGCCGAGCGAGGCCCAATACACGCCGAGCAGGATTGTCGATCCGATCAGCACCAGCAGTGAAGGCGCCAGCGCCGTCAGGATGGTATGGTTCAACAGGTCGAGCGCCCACATGCCGCGGGTGATCTTGCGCACCGTGGAGCCCGCAAAAGAATTGGCGTGCCAATCGGTCGAGAAGCGCTGCACGCGCATGAAGGCGTCCTGCGCGACATCCGACATGGTCTTCAGCGTGAACGGCACGATCGCCTGCAGGCCGATCAGTCGCAGCACCATCGACGCTGCGCCCAGCGCAACGATGGCGCCGAATGCGAGCAGCGCCGCATGACGCGCGTCGGGATCGGACGCGCCGCGCGTCAGCCCATCGATCAGATGCCCCGAGAACACCGGCATGAATAGGTCGGCGAGGGTCGCACCGAGCAGTCCGCCGGCCACGACAAGGGTATGCCCCGGCTGCTTCAGCCAGTGCCGGAACACGAAGGGCAACACGACCCGCATCGCGGTAGACGGTTTATCAGCTGGAGGGATCATGGCGCAATCAGCCACGCTCATCGCGCAAGCCAGCTCTAACTGACTTAAACTGCAGCGTCGCAAGGGCGCGAGAGATCTCCGGTCCTCGATCGGCCCCCTCCGCCGAGCGAGACGCTCGACGCCAACAGCCCAAGTTGGTCGGACCTGGAAGCCTGGCATTCTGAGACGACCGGGAACGCCCCGCCTCTTGCACCAAACGTCTTCGGCCTTTTCTCCTCCATAGCATCCCGCTCGCGAGAAGACTTCTCCTTTGAGGGATCGCAGTCATCGGGAAGCAGGGCGTCGCGCACCTGCCCGGCGGCCGCGACCAAACGTCCATCATGGCTTTCCGTGAGAAAGAAGAGATAGCGCTTGGAGTACCCCTTGTCGTTGCAGACGACCAGTCGACATGTCCATCAGGCTCGTTCGCGCGCACAGACATCAATTGCATTCCGATTTCCTCGACGCATGACATGCGCAGCGCCATGCCCCCACGATTGCCATGTGTGCGCCGAACCATCAATTGCCAAGGTTAGTAGTTGACTGGTGCGCAAGGCATTCCCGCGGATGGATGTACCGCAGTTTTACAAGCTCCAGGTGGTCGGCATTAGACAATCCGCGGGCGCCCTACTGGAGCGCGCGCATCCTCCAAGCAGACAGTCGGCGATGGCCAAACTATCGGTTGAACTTCAACACCGCGGTAAGCTACAAGCGCCGCCATCATGGATGGCAAGTTGCGAAAGTCATGTCCTTGATCATGCTACAGCGGAGACGGCCGACCGGAGCCATCGGAATACCCTCCCGTGTGAGGATTAGGGTCTGAAAGTCCTCAATCCTCTCAGACAAGAGGCGACCGTACTAATTCTCCTCGTATGTCGACAACGCGTACGCTTCTCATCGTCGCGACGACGACCGTGGGTACGCGTGTAGGGTTCCTGACAGAGGGCTGCAAGCCGCTGCAATACCTTATGCGCCTTGTGAGACTCGCCCATCAAGCATCACATTCCCTTCGGCAAGCCATTTGCATCGCGTATCACGCCGCCGAATTGACCGGCCCTGGCGTTAGCTCGAAGGAGTATTCTAGTGACGACATTCAAGAACGTCGCGGTCACGCCATTGGAACTCGGCCGCTCGGCCAGCGCGCCGTCCGAACGCTGAAAAGACCAAGCGCCTCGAGGCGCACGCCGCATTCCTGGCGATTCCGAGCATGGAAGGAGCAGACCTAATGCATCGTCCGGCGACTTCCAGCTTTGCTGGCCTCACATCGGAACGAGCTTGGATCGGTCTAGGCTGGCGGAGGTAACCAGATTAACCGATTCTAGGAGGGGCCCGCACGGGGCGCCGCTGTGCGGGCCTTTCTCGGCTGTAACCTGCGTTGCTAACTAGCGGCGATATGGGGTTCACCGGCGCCCCTTAGCGCAAAGGCCCAGTTCTGGGGGGGGCCAAAGTTCGGTCTCGCTACAGACCCCCCGAGACTCCAACCGCTGCTGCATGTCAATTAGGTGGGAAGGTCGGCGGTTGTGCGCGCAATGTGAGTGCGCCGACTAACGCGCCTGACTAGAAATTCTTGAAGCTCGCCCGAAAGATTGGAGAAAATCGGCGCCAACGGCAAAGGGCCCACCCATATTCAAAATTTGGCTTCTGAATTCTAAAAGGCCCCCGGCGGGCATGCCGGAGGCCTTCTTGGAGGTTTTAGGTTAAATCCAAAGAGCCGTTCAATGTTCTCCTTCGCTAGTTTGACCGATACTTACCAGTTGCGCTGAGCGCGAAGAAGCAGCGTGAGCGCGTTCTGGTCCTTCAGTTCATACGCAAAACCCGGCTTGGCAATACTCGACTGCAGCGGCAAGGTAACGGTGCTTCCGCTCGCGTACTTCTGGTCCAGCATCACGTAGGTGAGATCGGCGGTGAAGGTCAGGTTCTTGACTGGAGTCCAGCGAGTGACCACACCGACGGCACTATAGTTGTAATCGGGGTTACAGCCAGCAAGACCGCTTGAGAGGGCGAGCGTCGTAACCATCGCGCCGCAGACGTAGCCCTTTGCCGTATTGTTATAGCGCACAGCACCCCACCCGCCGTAGATGGCGCTGTTCCACTGAGGACTCCAGTTATGAGTGTAGGCACCCTGAAAGCCGTACGTCGTCGTCAGCTGTTGGCCCGAGCCAGTAACGAACACCGAGTCGGACAGGCCGGCAAGGCCGACGCTCTGGTAAGCACCGGGCAGGCCAGTACCTCCATACATCGCGACGGTGCTCGACATATATTCCTGGAAGTTGTAGCGGCTTGCACCGCTTGTATATACACCTGACATGTTGATGGTATCGCCAGCACCAGTCGGGATGTTCTTGACCGACATCGCCAACTGACCTGCCCAACCCCATTTGTCACTCGGATGACCGCTCGTCTCGTCCGCACCATAGTAGGCGGCATGATTTTCGTGCGACGCGACCGACGCCTGGAACAATCCCCAAGCCTGGTCAACCCGAAGCATCGCAACAAGATCAGGAGCTCGCGAACCACCAATGTCGTTGGCGCCATATGCTCCAGTTGCGAGACCCGCTGCGGTCGCGCCACTCACGTTCCAGATGTTACTCGTGAGGTTGGCGACCTGATCCTGAGCCGAGAAGGAGGCCGAGATGCCCTGACCGAAGTCAGCGGTATAGGTGAATTGGTTCACTGGCTCCCAGCCGCCACCGCCTGGCAGACCATCGAAGCTGTTGCCCGGATAATTGGTCCACGGTGAGGCGAACTGCGATTGCGCCTTACCAATTGTAAATCCAGCGAACTGGAAGAACGCGTAGTAAACGCCGATCGATCCCGCGGAAATCTGAGAAGCGATCGACGTTGTATAGGCCGTCGAGCCATTGATGGCCGTCGTGCCCGCGCCGGTATAGCCGCCAGTGGTCCAAGTCTGCACCCCCTCGAAAAAGGTGCGAAGTACGCCATACTCCGTCGCTGTGCGCGTGTCGATATTGAGATCTGCGCGAGATTGAGCAGTGTAGTAGTTCCTGATGCGGTTTTGCGCACCGGCCACGCCGCTATCCGCGGTGCCATAGACCCCGTTCGTGCCCAGTGCGAGCGAAGTACGCAGATAACCACCCAGCTTGATGCAGGTATCGGTGCCCGGGATGTAGTAGAAGCCGGCACCATACAGGGAGCAAATCTTCACGTATTCGACCGCCTTGGCCTTGACGGGAAGGTCGGCAGCCTGCGCTCCGCCGACGGTGACCAGACCCGCCGCCGCCGCGAGAATAAGTCTCTTGATCATCTTGCTAAAACCTCCAAGTTGTTCGCCTCAACAGTGACCGGCTCAAACAAGCCAAATGAGACCGATCACTTGCGCCCCCCAAATCATCCTCGACCAACTCAGCGTTATTGAACGCCAAATGAAGAGACTGAGCCAATGAGCGTTGCGGTGCGGACGATTCCGCTCCTCACATCGCTAGGTTGACAGATTGTTCTGAAGGGTGGGGCGCAAACTTGGTACCAAATGCACCGAGGACTCACCCGATGCTTAAGCTGTGCTCTATAAGAGTCACTACGGTGCGTTTTACACAATACGACGCTATAAGCGCGCGTTCCACACGGTGTAATGAATGAACGTTTCGTACATCACACAATTATCCAAGCGACCTCGACTCTGGAACGTTCTCACACCTCTTCCCGTATAGTTGCGCATCCGGTGACGGCCGCCTTGTCGAGTGAGGCGTTGTTGAGAACACTCCTTATGGGGGGGGTGATGAACGCAGTGCCCAAGTCGAGCGGTCCGAAGTGGCAGAGACGGGTCGGCGGCGACGCTGCTCCGAGGACGAGAATCTCAAGATCGCCTTGAGAGCTAACAGACGACACGTTAGATCGCGGCGACGCGCAGCATATGATGTTTCGCGCCATTGCTGCTGCGATGGCGACGGTCGTTCCATCCGGAGCCGAAGGATACTCTCGCGCAACAAAATGGGTTTCCTATCAGCGAGGGTGGCCCCGGACTGCGGCGCAACGCCTGGTCCGGTCGTGCCGGCCAGCAGCGGCGGGGCGATCGAGATCGAGCTTTCTGTCGAAGTTCGGATAGGGATCACGTGCGAGGTCGACGCGGCAACGCCGAAGACTGCCGTCGCGGCGCTGGCTGATGGATGGCAGAGACGATCCCCATTCCGCCTGCCGCTCGGGCGTGGATTGCGACCGGTCACACCGACATGCACCGCGCCATGAATCCGCTGGCACCATTGGTTTGGTGCAGAAAGCCTTCAAACGCGACGCGCATGGCGGCGGCCTCTATTCGGTGGCAAAGCAGCAAGCCGATCAATATCCTTCACGATCGGCTTGGCATGTCGTTCTATCCAGCGTCGCGGCCGCTTTCCCTGGCCTGCACCGGCTGACGGCATTGCGACGATCATACCGACTTGGTTACCTGTTTGAGGGCATTGACTGGCGCATGCCGCGACAACACCTCGCGACCGCAGCCGGCTCGCGGCGGCTCGAAGAGCGACGACCTATTGTGATTCTCTCAACAGCGATGAGGCGTCGGTGATTCGCTTTCCGATGATGTAACCAAGCTGAAGGCGATGCTGCCTGCCGAGCGGGCTGGTTCACCGCGAGAGCGGAGTGGGAGGCGCGGATATTGATGATTGAGAAGTTCGCACTCACGATCAAGAAACTGCGGCACGAGCAGTTCAGACGGTCCTCGGAGCGTGGTCCGCTATTGGACCCGCTCGAGCTGCAGCTCGGCGATCTCAAGGTGAATGCCGCGCAAGCTTAAACTGCGGCGCAGATGGCGGCAGCTGATAAGACTACGGTGGCATCATTCGAGCGCTGCAAGATGGCGCGGCCGTTGCCGGAGCATTTGGCACGGGAACGCATTATGCATCCGGTGCCGGGGACCCGCCCATGCCGCGCGACGACCGAATGCGCAAGCTCTGCGCCGCGCCAGTGGAAAGTGATCCAGCACTTGCGCGAGAAGTTCGTCTGCCGGGCCCGCGAAGCGATCACCCGATCGCCCGCCCTCTCGCACCCGATCGCGCGTGGACGTGCCTGGCCTAGGCTCCTTACCCATGCCCTGTTTGCCAAGTGCGGCCTGCACCTGCCGCTCAATCGTCAAAGCTCTGGCCACCAGCGCGAAGGCATAGATCTCGATGTGCCGGCGCTCGCGGATTGGGCGGGCGCTGCGCCGGTAACCATGATGGCGCTCGTCGACGCGATCCGGAGCCATGTCTTCGCTCCCAAGCGCATCCACGCCGATGATACCACGGTGCCGGTACTACCCAAGGAAGGCCTCACCGGCCAGCTCTGGCCCTATGTGCGCCACGACCGCCCGTTTGGATGTGCCGGCGCTCGCGGATTGGGCGGGCGCTGCGCCGGTAACCATGATGGCGCTCGTCGACGCGATCCGGAGCCATGTCTTCGCTCCCAAGCGCATCCACGCCGATGATACCACGGTGCCGGTACTACCCAAGGAAGGCCTCACCGGCCAGCTCTGGCCCTATGTGCGCCACGACCGCCCGTTTGTCGGCCCGCCTGAGCTGGTGCGCATCTGGAGCGGCATCTGGGGAGCTATGTAGGGCTCATGCAGATCGACGCCTACGACCAGCTTCAGCAAGCTCTACGAGGCCAATCGCAGCGGAGGTCCGATCATCGACGCTGCAGGGTGGGTGCGCCGCAGGCGCACGTTCTTTGATCTCGCACGGCTCAGTCAAGGCGCTGGTCGCGACCGAGGCGCTCAAGCGCATCGATGTTCTGTTCGGTATCAATCGCAAGATCAACGGGCTTGCACCTGAGGAACGCGTCCGCAGGTGCCTAGCCGCCGCCCTGATCGCCGAGCTGGAGGCGGGGTTACGCAAGCGAGCGCGCCAAGCTCTCCAGAAAACAACGATACGAGCAATGCGGTCAATTGCTGCCTCAGCCGCACTGGATTGCATTCACCGCTTCCTTCACGACGGGCGCCTAGTGCATGTCGAACGAAGCTATCGGACGCGAGCTGCAGGCCGTATCCGTGAGAAGTAGAGTTGGATCTTCGCTGGCTCCGATAAAAGCGGCCAGCGTGCGGCTGCGATCTATACCCTTATTGCCAGCGCGAAGCTCAGCGACATTGATCCCCAAGCTTGGCTTGCCTACGTCCTGCCCAGCCTGCCGGATCATCCCGCCAAGCGCATTCACGAACTGCGGCGTTGCAATCGGCGGCCTCAGAGCGCCGCTCACGCTGCTTGAGGGCCTGCCGCCGAAGTAAACCTGCTTGGGGCTGCCACCGGCTAGGTATCTTTATAGACTCCATGCGGCGCGATCTGCGTGACACATCGGTCACGCAACGGAGCAAGGGGAGAGACAGGATAGAACCGGCAGATCCGAATTCGCTCACGTGACCTGGCAGGCCGGCGCTTCCGCCAGCCGTTCGCCGGTCGATGCGTGGTCAAGTGACGCATATGCGCTCGCGATAATGCCGTAACAGCAGCAAGCCTTTGCCTCGAGGCGTTCGCGATTGTCCACTTGCAAGATCCCGCGCATCTTGCGAATCAACCCTTGCTCCTCAAATCGATTGAGTGCCCTCGTTATCCCCGCACGTTGCAACCCAAGAACGGCTGAAATGTAGTCGTGTGTAACTGAAAGGACATTGCTGTCGAGCGTGTCACACACCAGACAGAGCCAACACGCCAGCCGCCTTTCGAGTTCGTGTCGAACGCCACATAATCCCGTCTGGGCGCAATGGGTGTTGAGCGTTTGAGAATACCTCAATAGATTTTCAAGAACGTTTGGGCGCTTACTCACCACTCGACGTAAATCATCAACATGAATTCTCAGTGCGCTTCCGGGAAACAGCACAACAGCTTGTTCTGTCGTAACGTTGCCTCCCGCTATGAGCGAGCCCCCAACTGCGCCACGATATCCCACCACTGCCGTCTCAATGATACTTCCCGGGGCAATAATCCTTAGTGAAACGAGACCCGATTCTATGAAATAGACGTGCTCAAGGTTCCGTCTCGGCTCTTGGAGAACCACACGTTCTTTTAGGACGATTGGCTCAAGGAACTCCCCCAGAGCAGCAAGGTCTTGCAGAGAAATTCTCGCTAGAATCGAATTCTTGACGAAGGACCGCGCCTTAGGACGTGCGATAGCGCGCCGATGAAACATCGGCGGTTTGCCGTACTCTTGGTTGGAAGGAGGGCATCCAGAGCTGTCAAGCGCGTCGAGGACGGGAGGCACGTGGTCGGTCATAGTGCGGTCCGTCTGTTGCCTTGCGGTTTTTGAGTGAGTCAGCGTAACGAAATAGTGATTTTAATCGTAATGGACCTCTTAAAGTTAAATCGTGCAATAGAGCTGCCTTTAAGGTTGAAATTCCGCGTTTAAAGGGTGCTGTCCGATGGATTTCGGCCTGTGAATGCCATGCGGCATCAAGTAGCAGAAGGTATCTTCCTTCGACGGCTTGATCGCTGGATTGAGCCGACATCATTCCCAGTGGAGATTGCTCGCGCAGCCGAGAGCGCACTCCGCCGGCGTTTAAACTGAAAATAGCGCTTGCAGAAAAAAGAACGCAACCGTCCCTAGGCCGGCAATTGGGGAGGAAACGCCTTGGTCCGCTTCGTCGATTGCGGGGAAGGGATAGCTTTCTTGGCTAAATTTGCGTGGCAGGAAACCCGCCGGCTTCCCTTTTAGAAGGCGCGACAGGAGAGGAAACTGTAGTCGCCTGTCCCGCAGATTGACCGATTCAAGCTTGTTGAGCAGCTCAAATCGGGCAACGGCCGCGTTGGGCCGTCTGCACGGTGTGGCGACAGTTTTACCAACCCACCCTCTTCATCTGCAGGTGCGTACAGAAGGCGGCGGTCGTATCCTCGTGGATCCAAGGGACGCAGTCCTCGCCATCTGAGCTTGTGCTCTGCGAAGCCGATGAGCGTCCCTTGTAGACAGTCCGGCCTGCTAAAACACTCGGCGTGGCCACAAGTGCACAATTGGCTCGTGCGCGCGGAGAATGATTGTGAATCTCAGGCCTGGATCAGCGGTCGTCGGCGTCCTTCAGCCTGGCTGTGCCTGGGTTGACGTTTGCCACTGAGAGCGAACAGACCCAAAGTGTTTTTGAACTTGTCGAGCGTCCGCAGGGAGCGTTCCCGGCTCGGGACTCCTGCCCTTACGTAGCTGGAGTCTCGGCTATATCGCGCACGGCTTTCGCGAATAGAGCCATTAGGTCTTGGAGGTGACGCTTCACGACGGTGTCACCAGGCAGGGCTTTTGAGCTTCATGCCAAGGAAAACACGCGATCGAGAAACAGTTGGTCGTCGAAAATCCCTGCACGGGGTACTTCCACCCAAGCGCATGATGAAGACCATATTCGTTGAAATGGCGCCGTATTCCCTCGACGATCTCGCATAAACCTGGATGGGTTTGCATCCCAGTCAACTACCGATCTTCGCAGTTGTTCGAGATGACCGGCCATGTCACACGACCGGCAAATGAGCGCTGTGCAAATCAAACGTGATCTCGTTGATATCGCGTGTAACACGCAGCATCGGGTCTAGGCAGCGGAATTTGATGCTACCTGCATGTGCCGTCCGATTCTGCGCTCACTCATTCGCGTCCCAGCACAACGGGTTGGTCTACAAACAGATCCGCTTTTGGGAGAATGCCAGCATGAACAAGACGGCCTCGATCGACAGTATCATTCCGCAAGCCGATATCGCAAAGCGCGCGGCGCGGATCGGCGCTGAAATCAGGAACATCAAGCTGTCGGGCGATTTGCCGGCGGAGACGATTACCGCGATCAACAGCCTGCTGCTCGAGCACAAGGTTCTCTTCTTTCGCGATCAGGGCCATCTCGACAACGCAGAGCAGGAGCGCTTTGCCCTTCGTTTCGGAACGCTTATGGCGTATCCGATACTCGCTGTCATCGAGGGAACGGTATCGATGATCGAGCTTGATTCCGCGCGCCCCCCTCGCCGAGCCGACCTCTGGCACAGCGACGGGACCTTCTTCGAGGCTTATCCTAAAATCGCGGTCCTGCGAGGCGTTGTGATCCCACAATTTGGCGGCGATACGATCTGGTCAAACACCGCGACCGCCTATCTGGACCTCTCCACGCCGCTGCAACGGCTTGCCGACGAACTCTGGGCGGTTCACAGCAATGCGTTCGACTACTCCGTCATGGCCAACAGCGAGGCCGACAAAAAGCATCTCGACGAGGTGTTCGCCAGGACGGTCTATGAGACCGAGCATCCCGTCGTGCGTGTCCATCCCGACACCGGAGAACGCGCGCTGGTGCTCGGCGATGTGGTGCAACGCTTGGTTGACATCCCGAAATATGACGGCCAGAGGCTATTCACCCTTTTCCAGTCCCATATCACCGCGCCCGAAAACACCGTGCGGTGGAGTTGGAAGGTGGGCGATGTGGCGATCTGGGACAACCGCGCCACGCAACATTATGCGGTCAGGGATTACGGCGACCAGCGTCGTGTCGTTCGCCGTGCCACCGTCGCTGGCGAGGTGCCCGTCAGCACCGATGGTCGATTGAGTTCGATGCGCATAAAGGCCGCCAAGGAGCCGCCCGCGTAGGTCGCTTAAGGCTCCCCAGAGACGTCAAATATCCCGCCGACGCAGTCTCTTCCGCTCGTTTGCTCTTACAGCATCCACGAGCGTGGGTCCTCTGTCGGCATTGAACAATGTCCATTCCCGGCGCCTTGAGCGATGATATCTCCTCCGACCGCGATCTCCCCTTGCTCATGGACGTCCATGACGCGCTTACTGACGCAGCTGCTTCCGGACGTTGCGAGTAAGCTCCGGGCCGATCAGGTCGGCGCACAATCTATCAAAGCTAGCAACAAGGAGGGGAAACTCACGTCGCGTGCGGGCGTGCCTATGTCGGCTCGAACTCGCTCGACTGCGGCTCCGGTCTTCAGCGCTCGATCTACTCTGACGCAAACCGGGCTTGCCATCGCCGTATCTTTTGCGGCGAGTCTCTGCAGTTCGGCGTTGGCAGGAGTTGAGAATGCATCAGACACCAGGAGCGAGATGCCGGATGAGGCTCCTGGAAAACACCTTCAAAAGCCGAGGGGCGCGGCCACCCGAAGCCGTCAGCTCAAGCGAACAAGGCATCTCGACGGCAGCCCGGCGCCGGCACAACCAACCAATATCCCGGACTCAAGGCACGATCGTCCAGAGAAAGTTGCTGAGGCCAGGCCCCCAAAGAAGATCGACCCGTTCGCGAAGTTCGATCACCTGCGTGAAAAAGGCATTTGGCTCAATATACCTGGTCCTGCGGATACGATCGATCAGGACAAGGGCGGGGTTAGATCTGCGCTGGCAGACATCGGGATCGGCTATGTAGGCTGGACACAAAACAGCTTGATAGACAATCGCCTGCCAAATGCATCTAAAAGCACCATCTTCAATCAGCGGTATGTTGGCGAGAGTCCGACATTCGGTACGGTCAATTTCATGATCGTGACCTACGATCTCAGCCGATTTGGAATTCCCGATGGCCAGATAACCGTGGGAGCCGAGCAGCAACATTGGACCTGGAAGCCCGCCGGGCCCGATAGAGTAGGGATCAATACAATTGCCTATTACCAGACGTTTTTCGATAGGAAGTTCGAACTCAAAATTGGTTACCTCAGAAATCATGACGAGTTCTTGGGAATGAATCCATTTGGGCCGACGCCGGTCATCTTGTCCCAAGCTGGAATGAGCAACAATTCGGCGCCGACGCCGGCTCTCAACGTGAAGTACAATTTTGACGATCGCCTCTACACCAAGATTTCGATCCAGCGCTCGGTCAGTCCGGATGGTCAATTGGCGCAGATGACCGAAAATCCCACCGGCTTGGACTGGCGCACGGCCAACGCCGGCATTCTATTGCTTGATGAAACTGGATTTAAGAACAAGGCAGCTCCGGGATTGCCCGAGACCTGGCTGCGAGCTGGAATCGGTTTCAATGACAGCCGCTATCCGCACTTGGCGCATTCGCTCCAACCGAGAGCCAGCGCGAACAGCGCCTACTACGTGGCCGCGGACCGGCAGCTTTGGCAATCTGATGCTCAAGGTTCGCCAGCTCGGGGTATCTATGGTGGGTTCTCCGCAATGTACGCTCCGTCTGACGTCAACAAGGTCAGCCGCTATCTCGAGCTTCGTCTTTATGCGAAAGGACTATTCAGCAGCAGGCCAGGTGATCAGATTGCCATTGCTGCCACCAATATCGCTTGGAGCCACTTTGCAGTCGATGCGGCCCTGGCTAAAGGCGATCTCGTCCATCGCGATAGTACGGCGATCTGGGGAAGATACACTGCGCGGCTGGCGCCCGGGGTTCATGCAACCCTGGGCCTGCTATACATCAACAATCCGACAACCATGACATACACGCGCCAAACCGGGCATGCTCTGAACGTCTTGGTGTCGACATCGGTATTCTTCTAAGTCCGTTGGTGGATTCTGCCGCGAGTACCACGCGAGAGGCAGCCGCCGAGTTCTGAGCGCGAGCTGCGCAAGAACTCTGCCGTCGCCCGGCCACCGCGAGGTTCAGTCCGAACATCGGGGGCATCCGCTGCTCTATGAGGCGAGACGGAGACCACGGCGGCAATGCAGTTCACGCCGCGCGCGGAGACAATCTCCATTGTCCCATTCGCTTAGCAAGCCCTTCGTTGAGGTAAGTCCTCGCCGGCCTTTTTCGCCCGCCCATTGATCACTCCAACCTGAAGTGGGCGTACCTTTACGGACTGGACATCATCATCAGGTCTCCGTCAGAGGAGATGGGCATGTTCGCGTGTTCGGATGCTCGTCGAGGGGGCCCAGCTATTGTCCGCGGCTGGCGCCAAGTTGCGCCACCGAGCAGGCAGCATGAAGTTGCGACCGCCGGAATTCTCTCAACGCGCCTACGCACCAAGTCTCCTTCCTGCACAGGCGACGGAGGCGGCCGTCAGGCCCCTTCTGCCGCGGCGGGCGCGTGGGTCTGGCAGTTGGTCGGACAGACCCGGGCGCAGGCGCCGCAACCGATACAGGCGCCCTCATCATCCATCACCATTATTTTTTTCTCGATCTCATCGTCTTCGTCGCTGCCAAGGTCGACAAGATCGCCCTCCTCGTTGATGCCTTTTAATGTCATGACATGGCGACCACAGACCTTGAAGCAGCGGCCGCATCCGATGCATTTCCCGGAATCGATCGATGCGAGATAATCGGGCATCCAGTCGCGGCCGTCGCGCGTTGCAAATAACATGCTTGTATACCCTTACGCCCTTTCCTGCGCCTTGAGATCCTCGCGCTTTTTCTCAAGTTCGGCAAACGCGTCATGCGCTCTTTGCGCCACCGCCATGATCGAGTTCCAGTTGAGCGGCAGCTCCTCTGATAGGTCGTGCAGATCCATCTTGGCCTGCGTGGCTTTGGCTGACAGCTTTTTGATGTCTGCCTTCAGCGTTTCAAGTTCGCTCATGTCCCGCCCTCAATAGTTCGCCGCGTCTGGGAATTTCCGGATCATGCCGATCCCGTCCGCGACATATTTGTCGCCCTCGGCGGCGAGCTTCGCAAGACCGTCGAACCCGAAGCGATGCACATCGCGCAGCTGCTTATTGACGACGATCAGGCGGCCTGCGATCAGCACCATGCGGCCAAAGCCCTCATGATGCATCTTCAGCATCGGCTGGACCATCACGCCGGTCGCCTTCTCGATCGAGAGCGCGACCGCATTGAAGAACAACTCCAGGCGCCACACTGTGTCCGGATCAGGATCACCCACGATCGGCAGCGCGTGCCGCTTCTCCTTGTCCAAGATATAGGGTTCGAGCAAGTCGAGATCGCTCTTGCCCTCCCACGTCCCATGGCTGTCCTCAGCACGCCAGATCTTGACCAGCTGCTTGAGGAACGGCGCATCAAGCGCATTGCCGGTTTGCCCCGCTTCTGCGGCCTCAGACATGTGATCCTCATCCTTCGAAATCAAGCGTCCGCTCCTTGGCTTTGGCCAGGGCCTTGCGGATCCAGGGGGGCGGCGTTCCCCTCAGCATCCTTTGGAGCTTTTGCAGCAGCTCCAGGATGTTCTCGGGTTTGTGCACTTTGATGGGGTGGATTTTATTCGCCACCACCCGCGCCGCACCGGAGCCGCCAATGGCAACGACATAGAGGATGGCGCAATCCCTGATCGCCTCGATCTTGGGCGCGAGCTTATCCTCGTTGCCGTCCTCCGAAAGATCGCCGTCGAACTGCACCGCCTTCAGAAAGACGTACCCGTCCGGCCCGACGTCATAGATGACAATGTTCTTGGCCCAGCCGAAATGGGCATCGACGCGGCTTAGATCCTGGGTAGCGAATGCGACCTTCATGGAATCGAACTCTCTGTTGCGTCGATGAAGCTGCGGCCGGAGTTTAGAGGCCGAGCCGAGGTCCGCCAGCTATCGGGGCTTGGCTGATGATTTTCCCCGCGGTCGGCGATGAGGAGATTGGCGATATTGAAGATCAGATCGCGCGTGCCGCGATACCCAACGGACAGCTGGTGTCCTGCGCCAACCCGGTCGAACATCGGAAATCCCGCGCGATGAAATGGAATCTTCAGCCGTTCCGCCACTTGGCGGCCGTGCGAATGCGTGATCAGCAGATCGCAGTTCTGTCTCCGAGCTCGCTGTTCCAGATCCTCGAGATCGCCGATCAGCACCTCCTTGGTCCTTACCCGCTCCAGCACGGGCGAGGGCGTGGTCGTCACAGCCGCCGTGACCTGCGCGCCTATGTCGTGCAGCATGCTGGACAGGTCGAACAGGAGGTCAGGCTCTGCACCGATCGCGAGCTTACGGCCGCCGATATGGAAATGGGCGTCCAGCATCGCATCGGCGAGCTGACCGCGCTGGCGCCGGTATTTGGTTGGTACAGGGCGGCCGCTGATCTCGCTCAGGAAGGCGATGAAGTCATCATTGGGGATGAGGCCACACAATCGCTCAAACAGGCGAAATGGCACCCCGGTCCTGGTCTGCATGGCTTCTGCCGCCCGCCGCATCTGCGCACCGATGGCAATGGTCCAGCCGGACTGGCCCATGCTGGCGATTTCCTCAATGCCGATTCCGCCAATGGTCGTCGACGTAAACTCTTTCGGGATATGCCCGTCCAGCGATCGCGCCAGGTCAGGCAGGAAGCTTGGCTTTAGACCGAAATCCTCCAGAATCGTCCTGATCTCATCGAGGTCGGCGGGCGTCAGGTGACATCCGGGAAGGACGTTCACCTGCGCGGGTTCGCGCTCTGTCTCGATCGTCGGCGCCTTTACGAGCACCTCGACCATGCGCGCCACCGTCTTTTCCCAGCCGTCCTGAAACGCATCCTTGAAATCAGGCGTTGAGACATGGACCAAAGGAAATGTGGCGAGCTGCGGATGCTTCTTGCGGATCAGCTTGATGTAGCCGTCGATGTCGTCGCCGTTCGTTTCCGTTACCCCGGTCGAGCAGATCCCGATGATCTCCGGCTTGGTTCGATTGTGGATGTTGAGGATGGCCTGCTCGATATTTTCATACCCGCCGAGCACGGTTGTCACCTCGCTCATCGCGGTGGTCTGCAGCGGGACCGCCTCCTTGAAATGCCGCACGAACAGCGTGAGCCCAAACGATGTGCAGCCTTGCGAGCCGTGGAGAACCGGCATCGCCCCGCGCAGACCCATGAACGCGAATGCCGCGCCGATGGGCTGGCTCATCTTCAGCGGGTTGACTGTGCAGGCCTTGCTCGGCGTGCTGACGATAGCCATGGCGCCGTCCTATTCTGCGGCCTGCCGCATGGCAGGCGGCAGGCAGACCGACATCGCTGTCAGGATGTCCTGGATGCGGTGCCTGCAGCATCCCCCGTATGCGTCGGTGTGCTCTCTGACAGCCTCGACGCTCGTCAGACCGTGCAAGCGGATTGCATCTTCGATCGTACCGCGATCGACTGTGTTGCAGAGACAGACCCTTTTTGCACGGCGGCTCACCTCCAAAAGCGCAGGGGTTTCGACGACCTGCTCGCCTGTCTGCGCAATGGCCATGGGCATGGGCGGCTGGCCATCCTTGGCGGTATCGTCCCATGGGGCCGGCCGGCGCAGCTGCTCCCACATCGGGTTGAACAGCGCCTTGTCGATTTCCTCGACCAGCTTCACGATTCCCAAATAGCCCATATAGGCATGGGAGCGCTCCTGGTTGATGTCGAGCCAGGGCATCGCCGCCTTCAGCGCGACGAATTGCGACTTGCCGCCGGAGAGCATGATGTCCGCTTTTGCGCCCTTCAGCATCTTGTACATGTCGCGAGGCGCCATGTCGTCGATCATATGGGCGTCCTGCCCCATCCGCTGCTTGATGCGCTCCTTGTCTTCGTCCGTGGATTTTTTGACGCTGGTACCGACCAGCTCAAGGCCGGCCTCCTGCAACGCGGCCGGCACGGACCAGGATTTCACGCCACCTGTGATGAGGAGTGCCCTCTTCCCGGCCAGGCGGGACCTGTAGGATCCGATTTCCGTCCACGCACGCGCCTCCTCCCGCGCTATGACTGCCTCGGTACGACCGATCAGATCTGCCGGCGCCCCGCGCGCGACCAAGACGCGTGCAATGCTGCGCAGCGCGTCGCTGGAATCCTGGATGCCGTAGAACGAGCCTTCGAAGAACGGGATGCCGTAGCGCTCTTGCATTTTGCGTGCGACAATGATCATCGACTTCGAACACACCAGCATGGCGGCGCGAGCCCGATGCGATGAGGCAACTTCACGATATTTTCCATCCCCGGAAATGCAGGAGAGGATACGGATGCCGAGTTCGTCGAACAGCGGCTTGACCTGCCACAATTCGCCCGACAGGTTGTATTCGCCGATCAGGTTGATGTCGCAGGGCGTGGTGTGGTCTGGCTCTTCGGTGCCGATGACATGATCAAGCAACGCTTGCCCGGCCAGCTTGTTGCCGAGGTTTTTCGAACCCACGAAGCCGGGCGAATTGACCGGAATCACGGGCTTGCCGAATTTCTGAGATGCCGCCTTGCAGACGGCATGGATGTCGTCGCCGATCATGGCCGGAATGCAGGTCTGATAGACAAAGATCGCCGCCGGATTGTATTTCTCCAAGATCTCCCTGATTGCCTTGTAAAGCCGCTTCTCGCCGCCAAACACGATGTCAGTCTCGTTCATGTCGGTGGTGAAACTGGTCCGCCAGATGCTGGCACCGGACGACGCTGAACCGCGGTTGTCCCAGGAATTGCCCTCACAGGCGATCGGGCCGTGCACCAGATGAGCCACATCGGTGAAGGGCTGCAGCGCGATCTTGGCGCCATCGAAGGCGCACCCGCCCGCCGCACTTCCAGGCTTAGGTTGTTTGGTGCAGCCCTTTTTGCGGTCAGCCTCCGACTTGTCGGTGTTTTTGGCGCAGCCCGGCTCGTTGAAAACATCCAGGATTCTGGCCGAAAGCGAACTCATCGGTCTCTCCTCTCAATCGCGCTTATGTGAGATCAGCTATCCCGCGCTGAAGCCATCGCCGATGTTTGCCGGCGATGACTTAAGCGTCTTTCGTCATCAACGAATGATGTCAAAGCTATAGTCGGTGCCTGCCACGCTGGTCTTCCTGTCGATCTCGTCAAAGATCTTGTCGAGGATCTTCACCAAAACGTTCATGCCGCCTTGATAGCCCCACACCGGAGAGCGGTGATGGTGATGCCGATCAAAAATGGGGAAACCGATGCGGATCAGCGGGGTGCCGGTATCGCGCTCCAGATATTTGCCATGCGTATTGCCGATCAGGAAGTCGACCGGCTCCGTGAACAGCAGCGATCGCATGTGCCAGAGGTCTCGCCCTGGATAGGCATGGCAGTTCTGGCCGAACGGCGAGCTCGCAAACAAGGCCTGCATTTTATCATGCCAGGCCTTGTTGCCATTCGTGGACAGCACATGGACCGGTTCGGCGCCCAATTCGAGCAGGAAGGCAGTTAGCCCATAACAAAGGTCTGGGTCGCCGTAGATCGCAAATTTCTTGCCATGGATATGCGCGCTGGAGTCAGCCATCGCGTCGACCAGGCGGCCGCGCTCTCGCGCCAGCGCCTCGGGGATGTCCTTGCCGCTGATGCGCGATAACGCCATGAGCAGTTCGTCGGTCGCGGAGACGCCGACCGGATGGTTGAAAGCCAGGACCTCCTGGCCATGGCCGGCGATGAACGCAAGCGTTTTTTCCGTGCACCATTGCTGCGCAGATATCGTCGCCTTCGCATGAACCGCGTTCGCGGCGTCTTCCAGCGTGGTGCCGCCGTCATACATCCTGAACTCGCCGTCGGTCGGCGTATCGAACACATCGGAATTGTCGGCGAGGATGGTGTACCGGACGTCCATCAGGTCGAAGATGCGCTTGATTTCACGGGTATTGCCAACAGTGTAGCCGTCAAAGCCGCCGATAAAATTGATCTTCTCGTTGGGGATGCGCTCGAGCTTCGCCGCCGTTCCGGCTTTACCGTCCCAGAAATGCTCAAGGATACCCTTCAGCGCATTGTCATAGCCGGTGATGTGGCTGCCGACGAAGGCTGGCGTGTGCGCGAACGGCACATCGAAATGCTCTGGGACAGACCCTCTCTCCTTGGAGGTCTTGATAAAGGCGTTGAGGTCATCCCCGATCACCTCCGCCATACAAGTCGTGGAGACCGCGATCATCTTGGGCTTGTACATGTTATAGCTGTTGGCGAGCCCATCGGCCATGTTGTTCAGGCCGCCGAAGACCGCGGCATCTTCCGTCATCGACGAGGAGACGCAGGAACTTGGCTCCTTGAAGTGCCGCGACAGATGGCTGCGATAATAGGCGACGCAGCCCTGGGAACCGTGCACGAAGGGTAGCGTGCCCTCGAATCCAACGGAGGCGAAGACCGCACCGAGCGGCTGGCAAGCCTTGGCAGGGTTTATCGTTAGCGCTTCCCTCGCAAAGTTCTTTTCGCGGTATTCGGGCGTCTTCGACCATTCCCTGATGCGTTCGACCTCCGCGGGATCTCGAGGATTCTCGAACATCTTCTTCTTGTTGGCCAGCATCTGCTGGTATTCCGGACCGCGGAACAGCTCGACATGATCGAGCACGTGTTCTGCATTCTGCGCCATTTCGTGGGAATCCTCTTGAAAATCGTGGTCAATGTCGGCTCGACGCCTCGGACGAGAGGCGAAAAGGCCGCTTATTCCGCAGCCAGGAGCCTCGGTTCTGCGACAGCCTTCCAGGGCGCTTTGGTCTTCTTCCAGATGGGCGAGTTGATAGCCATGTCCATGTCGCGCGCGAAGATCGGAAAGCCGTCATAACCGTGGTACGGACCCGAATAGTCCCAGGAGTGCATTTGCCGGAACGGCACACCCATCTTCTGGAACACATATTTTTCCTTGATGCCCGAGCCGACCAGGTCGGGCTGCATCTTCTCAACGAAGCGCTCGAACTCGTAGCCATTGACATCATCGTAGATGAGCGTGCCGTCCTTGACGTAATGCTGGGCGGTGCGCTGATAGTCATCGTTGTGGCCGAACTCATAACCGGTGCCGACGACTTCCATGCCGAGGTCCTCGTAGGCTCCGATCACATGGCGCGGACGCAATCCGCCGACGAACAGCATCACGGTCTTGCCTTCCAGGCGGGGGCGGTATTTTGCGACCACCGCGTCAACAAGCGGCTGATATTTCGCAATCACCCGCTCTGCTCCCTCCTTGATCCTGTCGTCGAAATAGCCCGCGATCTTGCGCAGTGACTCCGCGATTTTTGAGGGACCGAAGAAATTGTATTCGCACCACGGAATCCCGAACTTCTCCTCCATGTGACGGGAGATGTAGTTCATCGAGCGGTAGCAATGCAGTATGTTGAGCTTCGCCTTCGGTGTGGCCTCGAGCTCGGCCAGCGACCCGTCTCCCGACCACTGGGCGATCACGCGCAGCCCCATTTCTTCCAGCAGGATTCGAGACGACCAGGCATCACCGCCGATATTGTAATCTCCGATGATCGCAACGTCGTAGGGCGTTGACTCGAAGCGGGACTTCTCGGGCGTGAGCCTGTCGAAGACCCAATCGCGCACGGCGTCGTTAGCAATATGGTGCCCGAGCGACTGCGAGACGCCGCGGAAGCCCTCGCAGCGGACCGGCACGATCGTCTTGCCGTCATACTCCTTCGACTTGGCTTTCGATACCGCCTCGATGTCGTCGCCGATCAGGCCGATCGGGCATTCCGACTGGATGGTGATGCCGTTGTTGAGCGGGAACAGTTCCTGGAGCTCGTCAATAAGTTTAACGAGCTTCTTGTCGCCGCCGAACACGATATCCTTCTCCTGGAAGTCGGAGGTGAACTGCAAGGTCACGAACGTATCGATACCGGTCGTGCCGGCGTAGTAGTTGCGCCGCGACCCCCAGGAGTACTGGCCACACCCCACCGGACCATGGCTGATATGGATCATGTCCTTGATCGGTCCCCAGACCACGCCCTTCGAGCCCGCATAGGCGCAGCCGCGGATCGTCATCACGCCGGGGATGGATTTGAGATTAGACTTAACTCCGCAATCCGCCTTCCCGGCCTCATGAACGTTCAGGTGCTTGGCGCGCCGTTTCGCGGTCTTGTCAGGATAGACGGACAACACCTCCTGGATGAGTTCCTTATTTCGGGCCTTGATCTCCTCGATGCTTTCGGTCGTAGCCAAGCTCATACTGATATCCTTTGAGAGTTAGCGAGACGGCGCTCAGCCAAGAGTTCAGCAACGATCGTGCCAGCCGCGCGCAAGCGCAAAAATCAGCTGAGTTGGAAGAACATAGCGTTGTCGGCAAGCCCGGCCGGACTGTGTTGCAAACCCGACATCGGGAGCTTCTCCATAGACGGACTCGCTTGCGCCTGTTCGATAGAAAACAAGGACCAGCGCGTGCCATTGCACCGCTGATATTCGACTGCAAAGCGGTAGCCTTGGGGTGGGCTTGGGGTGGGCTTGGCGCGCCCGCTGGCGACTGCATCATAGCCCGGCGGGCAACAGCTCAAACCGGTCGCATTAGCTGATGCGCTGAGATGTTACGCCAGAGAAGCGCATGCGGATGTATCCGCCATGTCGATGCGTTCTATCAAAACAATGAATTATTCCAATTGGCCGATGAGCAATATGAACGGGCCAGGTAGCGTGGTGGGGCTGTCTAACAAGGAGTATTCGCGGTGGACAAACCAATTCTCGGCGGTCCGGGCAGCAATAGTCTCTTTGGCGGCGACGGTAACGATATAATCACCGACCCCAAGGGCGATGACTGGATCGACGGTCGAGCCGGAAACGACGTCATCTCGGCCGGCGAGGGCAATGACCGAGTGTTCGGTGGCACGGGCAATGACAACATCTTCGGCGAGGAGGGTAACGACTTTCTCTATGGCGACAGCGGTCCCGACAAACCGCGAGTCGCCAATGAGGGCAATGATAAACTTTACGGAGGTCCCGGCGACGACGTCCTCTTCGCCGGTGACGGCAGGGATTCCCTGACGGGAGGCACCGGCAACGACACCTTTGCGTTCCAATTCCACAACCCGGTCCCCGGACTCGACCCACGGTACGGGCCGGCCCCCGACCACACCACTATCGTGGATTTCGCCCCCGCACAGGACACCTTCGCATTCGACGCGGTCGGCTTTGGCAGCGACGGTCTTAACGCGAACTTCCTCAATCACGTCAGCATGCGGTCTGGCAATCAGGTGGACACCTTCTACAGTGGCCCAGCCTCAGGTGCTCACGGGGAACATGTCGTGGTGATCACCGATCGGGGTTTCTCCAACGGCTCTGACGCAGCCGGTGCCATTTCCGGTGCGGCCGCCGGCGACATTATCGTCTACTTTGGATACAAGAGTATGACTGCAAATCTGGCCTGCGTCACCTCTCCGAACCACGTTGATGAGTTCGCCCACCTGAGCAATGTGCACAGCGTGGACGGCCTGGCCAGCTTGGGCCTGACCGCAGGGAACTTCACATTCCACTGACCCGCAAACCCATGCTGAACCCTGCGCCCGCCCCCACCGGCGGGCGCTTTCCTTTTCCGCTGCTTGCCAGGGCAGTGGCACGCGCAGCGTGTCAGCTTGATGAAGCTGTGCCTCGCGCGCTGGCCGCTGACCCGATCCTCCTGAAGCGCGTCGGGCAAACACCCCAAGTCCAATCCAAGTCCAATCAATGAGTTTACTGTCGCCACTTGACCTTTTCGCCTCTGTCCGAGATCAGGATAACTTCACTGAAGCCGCAATACGCTTCACGTCGAAAGGCATGAAAGCGCAGTCCGGGATTCCGGTTCGGTCGGTCGTGGTGGCAAAATAGCGGCCATCGTCTTCGCCCCGACAGCGGCAAGGCCGAAGACAGGTCTGGATCCGGCACGTCGTATAGTCCTTCAAGGTGTGGCAATCCGGGTCGGTGAAGAGGGAATAGGTCGCTGCTTCGTGGTTCACGACCGCGCTCTGCAGCACCGCGATGACCTTCTTGCCCCCGGATCGCAATCTTCCATTCCACTCTCATGAAAATCAGATTTTATGAAGTAAGATCAAATAGTTACAAAATCAACCAAGGGGACACAAAATCTCCCTCGCCGCGCCAAGACCCACTATGTCGCTAGCCAGCGCGCATGACCGCGAGCACGACCTGCGGATTGAAACGCGACTTGGCAGGGATGATTGTGAAGCTGCAGCTCTACCGCCGGATTTCGATTTCGCTCGCATCGGCCAATGCCGCGCCATTGTCCTCCAGCGCGCATGCCCTCGCTTTTTGGTCGCGGCAAAGACCGCCTCACCCGCGCCGGCAGAGGCCACATGCTAATGAGGCTTTCACGTATTGGAGCAGCGATGCGACGAAGCCATCCCTTATCGCTTGGGGCGCCGTCGCCTGTTCATGCGAGCAATTCAACGGCCGCAATAACGGCCTGCGCGAGCGCATCAACGTCTGCATGCGTGTTGTAGAGCGCCAATGACGCACGGCACGTTGCTGGCACGCCGAACCGCTTGATCAGCGGCATCGCGCAATGCGTGCCGGCGCGCACTGCAACCCCTTGCCGATCGAGGATCGTCGCGACATCGTGGGGATGGACCCCCTTCAGCTCGAAGGGGATCAGAGGCCCCTTGTCCTTCGCCGTGCCGAACAGCCGCAGGGACTTGATTTCACCCAAGCGCTCTTGCGCATACTCGGCGAGATCCTGCTCATGCGCGGCGATACGCGCCTTACCGATCGAGTTGACATAGTCGACGGCGGCCCCCAGTCCGATCGCCTGGACCATCGGCGGCGTGCCGGCCTCGAACTTGTGCGGAGGATCACCATACGTGACCCGGTCCTGCGCCACATCACGTATCATCTCGCCCCCGCCGTTGAAGGGCCGCATCGCAGCAAGGAGCTCATACGTGCCATAGAGCACACCGATCCCGGTCGGCCCGTAGAGCTTGTGACCGGTGAAGACGTAGAAATCGCAACCGATGTCCTGCAGGTCCACCGGCAGGTGCACGGCGCCCTGCGCACCATCGACCAGCACTTTGATGCCGCGGGCGTGCGCCAGCCTGACCACGTCCTTGACCGGCACGACAGTGCCGCGCGTTCGACATGTGCGTGATTGCGACCAGCTTGGTACGGGCGGTGAGGAGCTTTTCGAGCTCCTCGATGATAAAATTGCCGTCGTTGTCAACCGGCGCCCATTTGATTACGACGCCGTGGCGTTCCCGCAGAAAATGCCAGGGCACGATGTTCGAGTGGTGCTCCATGATCGAGAGCACGATCTCGTCGCCGTTGCCGATATTCGGCTGCCCATAGGAAGAGGCCACGAGGTTGATCGCTTCGGTGGCATTGCGGGTGAAGATAATCTCTTCTGAACGGCGGGCGTTGACGAACTGCGCCACCTTGGTCCGCGCCCCCTCATAGGCTTCGGTCGCGACATTGGCGAGGTAATGCCGGCCGCGATGCACATTGGCATATTCACTTGTATAGGCCCGCATGAGGCGGTCGAGCACCGCCCTGGGTTTCTGGGCCGAGGCAGCATTGTCGAGATAGACGAGCGGCTTGCCATACACCTGAATGGCAAGCGCCGGAAATTCCTCACGAACGCGCATCACGTCATAAGCGGAACCGCGAACGGCCGGATGCATGCTCATCGCCGCGTCTCCAGCCAGCGCGCGACCTGCGCGCTCACGAACTCCCGCAGACCAGCGTCTGCGATCTCCTCGATCGCCTCGCCGAGAAACGCCTGGATCAAAAGCGCCTGCGCCTCCTTCTCGGGCAGGCCGCGCGCGCGCAGATAGAACAAGAGGCTGTCGTCGAGCGCACCTGATGTCGCGGCATGGCCGCAGGTGACATCATCCGCGAAGATTTGCAGGTCCGGCTTGTTATCGGCCTTGGCCTCGTCAGACAGGAGCAGGGCCCGCGTCATCATCGTGCCCTGCGATTTCTGCGCGTTGGCGATGATGCGTCCCTGGAACACGGAATGGCCGCGATCGTCCACCACGCAGCGGAAATTCTCTTCGCTCGTGCAACGAGGTGCGGCATGATCAATCACCAGCGTGGTGTCCCCGTGCTGGGTATCCTTGAGCAGGTTGACGCAGTTGATGGAGAGCTCGGACCGCGCTCCCGCCAATGTGATGAAGCCCTGGTAGCGAGTGACAGTTCCGCCATAGGTCATGTTGAAGGAACTGACCGTCGCTTTCTCATGGACGGTGATCATCCTTGACGAGATGTTCGTGGCGTCAGCTGCATCAGCCACCACGCGCAAATGCGAAAGATTCGCTCCTTCACCAATCTGGGCGATCACCGCGTCGTGAACCTGATAGGCGCTCGCGCCATCGGCGGCAACAAAGCTTTCGACCAGGGTCGCCTGTGCGTTCTTGCCAAGCTTCAGATGCGAGCGTGTGAACGCAGACGATAAAGCCTGAGTCGCGACGTG
This sequence comes from Bradyrhizobium sp. 25ACV, assembly GCF_054863005.1. Lineage (NCBI taxonomy): Bacteria > Pseudomonadati > Pseudomonadota > Alphaproteobacteria > Hyphomicrobiales > Nitrobacteraceae > Bradyrhizobium > Bradyrhizobium sp. 25ACV. The sequence goes on along the minus strand of NZ_JAVAYO010000002.1, from coordinate 359,979 downwards.
AACGATCTGGATCGGACGGCTCAGCGCGATACCATCGCCAAGCGTGACCACGACACCGTCAGTCACCATCGCGGCGTTCAGCGAAATCACCGCATCCGTCGTGAAGGCTGTCAACAGGTCCGCCCCGGCTGGATTCTCCAGAATCTCACGCACCGTCTTAACATCGACGCCCTCGCCGAACGCCGCCAGGTCCGACAGGTCAGGCGCGAACACTCCGTCGACCAGCACCAGCTTAGCCGCGCCTTCGAGTGCAGTCCGCGCAACCGCCGCTTTTGCACGCACCAGCGCGGCAACGTCCGGTAACGGCGCTAGCGGCAGGACCGCGCGCATCAGCACGGGAAGGTCAGTGCATGTCCACTCCTCAAGGCGCGGGTGCGGCAGGCCAGCGCGCTCGAATGCGTCGAAAGCGCGGGCGCGAGCATCGGCAACAGCTCCCGCGCCAGGTAACCGTCCCCGCGCGGCGTTAAAAACGTCTCTCGCCGGGCATTCGGGATTGGTATTCGCCAGAACCAGGGTCATCGGAATATCCGCAACACGGCCAAGCCGCGTCCTCGGAAATTGGCATAGCCGGACGCTTCCAGCTCCAGCGCCAGTTCCTTGCCGCCGCTCTTCACGACACGGCCCTTCGACATCACGTGCACGACGTCAGGCACGATGTAATTGAGGAGCCGCTGATAATGGGTGATGACGACCATGGCGCGCCCCGGCGAACGCAGCGCGTTGACGCAGTCGGCCGCAATGCGCAGCGCGTCGATGTCGAGGCCGGAATCCATCTCGTCGAGGATGCACAGGCTCGGCTCGAACAGCGCCATCTGGAGCACCTCGTTGCGCTTCTTCTCGCCGCCGGAGAAGCCGACATTGACGCCGCGCTTGAGCATGTTCTGCGGGATGTTCAGCGACTTGGAGACCTCGCGAACCTTCTTCAGAAAGTCCGGAGTCGAAAATTCGCTCTCGCCGCGCGCTTTGCGCTGCGCGTTCAGCGCGGTGCGCAGGAAGGTCGTGATGGCAACGCCGGGGATCTCGACCGGATACTGGAAAGCCAGGAACACGCCCTTCGCGACGCGCTCTTCCGGATCCATCTTCAGGAGGTCCTCGCCCTTGAACAGGATCTGACCGTCGGTGACCTCATAACCGGGCTTGCCGGCGATGACGTGGGAGAGCGTCGATTTGCCGGAGCCGTTCGGCCCCATGATCGCGTGAATCTCGCCCTCGTTCACGGTCAGGGTCAGCCCGTGGAGGATCTCACGCTCCTTGATACGAACCTTCAGGCCTTTCACTTCAAGCAATGCCATTGTGTCGTTCCGTCTATCTCCTCCTGAGCGGCACCGAAGGCGCGTCTCGAAGGATGAGGCCAACAATCAATCCGGTATCCATCCTTCGAGACGGCCGCTTGCGCGGCCTCCTCAGGATGAGGTCAGAGCTAGCTGACCGCCCTTTCCAGCAGGATCGAGATCAGCTTCTGCGCTTCCACTGCGAATTCCATTGGCAGCTGCTGGAGTCGTCCTCGACCAAGCCGTTGACGACAGGGCCGACCGCCTCCTCCTGGGGGAGGCCGCGCTGGAGCACGCCCAGGTCGGCTCGATCATGGTCAGCCGGCCGCGACAGGCTTCGAGCCGCCGCAGGAGCATCCAGACCGGCTCGTTCTGTCTTCTGCGAGATGAATTTGACGGTATCTTCCGACAACCTCTTTGGGGCCTTTTCGGAGTCGACCAAGGTCTCAAACCCATAACGATACTGATCGACGTCGCTGCGCTTCACGCACTCGATCGTCTCTTGTACGGCTACCATTGGCGCCTCCGCTCGCGCAGAGACCATTCCGGCCACGTCCCGCAACGGTTATGGCGTCCCCCCGCGACCGTATCGGCCAGCGGCTCAATCAGGCCTAACGCGGGACGGACCGTCACTCTAACCAGGACACCAACAAGAAAGGCCGCAGCGTTCAATTGTGTCTCGACCGTGCTGCTCGTACTGGCCATGCGCATCGTCGCTCCGTTAAGCGGGGACACACGTGTTGGGAACCGGGCAGACAGCGGCGCATTGTGGCGTGCCAAAATGCCCCTCGCATTCGGTGCACGTCTTCGGATCGATCACATATACGTCGCGCTTGAGGTTGACTGCCGCGTTGGGGCATTCAAACTCACATGCGCCGCAGGCGGTGCACTGGGACGCGACTATCTTGTACGCCATAATGGTGATTTCCTGGGACTACAATGCCGGACGCCTTCTCCCCTTCAAGGCTCGTGCCAATGCCAACGCACCATGGTTGGCGTATCTTTGGCTCTAGCAGGGTGTATGCGGCCGAGCAGTGTGTCCCAACCCCGACACTCGAGGCACGAGCTTGATCTCGAATGGCAGCACGCTCCGACGCTTTCGGAAGGCCCGCCGAGGCATCTTGACTGTCTTTTTGATTTGCTCCTGCTGAAGCGCAGCCTCGACCTCGATGCCCGTTATCCTGATAACCTTCGGAGAGGCAATATCTGGGCGCTCCAAGCCAATTCTGCCGACGCTCGACGCCTTGCGCCCGTCAACATCTTGTTCTCGCTGCTTAAGCGGGCCTGCGAATGTCAGGAAATTCTGAAACGGGCCCGCGGATGGACTTGAATCGTACGTAGCGTCAGATTGTAGGTTTTCCGACACAGGCTGCGGGATCCTTCGGTCGCGCCAAAACTTCCTGACAGCTAGCAAGAATCGCGAATGTCTCAAGCTCTTAAGGTTGCGCAGCAATCTCATCACGCGCCTCGCGGCGGCACGTCGTCGAGATGGCCGATGCGCCGAGCGGGGGAACCATCGCCATCCGCCTTGCACCAGGAGCAAGACGGTCACTTGGAGAGCAGGGATGGCCGTCTTCGCCTCGCCCCTGCCGGATGGGAGAACGATCTGAATTCAAGTTCCACATCCGAGGCTTCGCCGGTATTCGTTATGCGGGGTGAATGCCATGCCGGCCACCCTGGCTCGCACCATATGCGTGACTTGTGCCAATGCCGGGATGGACCGGCCAATGGTCGCTGCCTCTCTATAGGCTGCAGCGTCGGGAGCGTACGTGACCCGGTTTTGGGGATCGCCAGGGTTCGACATGTGTTTTCGAGCAAGACGTATATTGTCTCGTTGGGAGCATTGGCGGGCAAATGCGCGAGGGTATCGTCACGGCCCTCGATCCCTTTAATGATTCGGAGCCTCCCTGCTGACGCCAAGATTACCGCAAGCGTTGCCGAGAACGCATGCGATCAACAGCGGATGGCCGAAGCTACCGATAGGCCGATGGACGGATCGGATAGATTGGCCGTTGACGACTGTTTCGAAAGAAGACGAAATGCGAACGCTACTGGTCGATCATCAAACCGCCTTTGCGCGTGCTGTCCAAGGAGCACTCGTGGATTGTGGGTTCGCCGTCGATGTGACACGCACTTTGGACGAAGCGGCGGCAGCTCTTGATTGCGCATGCTATGACATTCTTCTTCTTGAGTTGGCTCTACCGGATGGAGACGGCTTGGACTGGCTGAAGCAATTGAGGCGGAACGGCAAATCGATGCCCGCGATGGTGATAAGCGGTCTCAACGATCTCGATCGCCGAATTGCAAGCTTCAACGGTGGGGCGGACGATTTCCTGCCAAAGCCCTTGTCTACTGTTGAACTCATCGCCCGGATGCGAGCCATTCTGCGGCGATCAAAGCAAATGACGGCTCCGCTCATCATATTTGGGAATGTCGAATTCGATCCGATTGCCCGGCAAGCTTGGGTTGATGGGCGGCCGCTCCGCATCGCGCGTCGTGAACTGTGCATTCTGGAGTATCTGCTCAGCCATGCAGGGCGCACGGTGCCGCGCGCCTCACTGGAGGATAGCATTTATTCGTTCGACAATGAGGTCTCGACCAATGCGCTTGAGGCGGCAATCTATCGCTTGCGCGGACATTTGAGGCGGTCCGCCGCGACGCTACGGATCAGGTCCGCGCGCAGCATCGGCTACTCTCTCGAATTGAATGGCGCGCATCCGCCGCGCCATGGCTAGAACTTGAAAGCAAGACTTCCATCATTTGCGACAATGATTGCCTCGAAGATCGATGGTCAATCACCTTTGACGCCCCCTGGCGTCATTCGTTCTCCCCTGTCCAATCCTTCTTCCCTCTTTTGGGCCCCTTCTGCAATGTCCACTTCCGGCCGCAGCCCGGATCAAGCGCGATGATCGACTGGCGTATCGACCGGCAGCATGTTGCTTCAAGACCCTGATGGACTGCTCTTCCAGGAACAAGCCTTTACGCATCGTCTGTGTCCTCTGGAGAACAGAACCCCAACTTAAACCGGTGGCGTTTCAGGGCCCAGGTCACCTCATTTATCAGAGCGTCGTACCGTGCAGGAGGCGGTCAATGTCGAGGCAATATTTTTTCACATCCAATTTCGCGGACCCGTCACGGTCGATGACGAAGACCCTGAATTCGCCAGGCCGTTGGAAGGGATGACTATGGAGCTCGGATTGCGAGTGAGATCAGCATGGACGATTGTCACCAGCGCGAAGCCGACGTATTGGCGTGGATGCAAACGGCCGCATGATTGCGCGCCATCCCGTTCATCGCAAACTGCAAAGCAAGGTCGCCAACCGGTCGCGCCCCAGAGCTAGACCACAACCTGTACCACTCGCTGAGTGCGACCTTACCGTCGAAACAGAGGTTTGCAACAGCATCGCTCGATCAACTCTGTCGAATCAGCATCCGAGCTGGCCTACGAACCGCGCCCGGTTGAGCCGACAAGGGTTATCGATCCGATTATAGAGTTGCGCCTGGCCGACCAACGTGCCACTCAGCAAACTTCGTGGCGCGTTGGTTGCTTGACCTGCACTTGAACCGAGCGCACCAGTGTTACGCGCTGATCTTGGTCAAGAAGTCGCTGACCTGTCCCTGCAATGAAACGATATTGTTGCTCAAATTCTTCATCTTCCCAACGGCCTGGCCCGCCGAGGAGCCTGAGGCACGCGAGGCATCGTTGAGTTTGTCAATATCTCGGGACGCTTCGCGCATATCTGCACTGATGTTAGTAATGCTTCTTGAGATGTCGTTCGTCACGATCGACTGCTCCTCTATCGCCGCCGATATGCTGCTGGATATCTCCTGCAACTTGTCGATTATACCGGCGATGTCACTCATCGCCGCAGTCGCAAGTTCCGTCCTCTGTTGAATGGCAAGAATTTGAGCGTCAACCTCGCTCGTCGCTTTTGCCGCCTGCGCGGCAAGATTCTTCACTTCCCCAGCCACCACTGCAAAGCCTCGCCCCGCTTCGCCGGCTCGCGCTGCCTCGATGGTTGCGTTGAGCGCTAGCAAATTGGTTTGCGAGGCTATGCTCTCGATCATTTGGACGACGCTGCTGATCTTCGTCACCGACGCGACGAGCTCACCTAACGTTGCTTCAGCGTGCCAGGTCTTGTCACGCGCAATTTGCGAAATGTTCGCTGCCGTCGAAACTTGTCGGCTGATTTCCGAAATCGAAGCCGAGAACTCCTGAGCAGCCGAAGAAACGGCGGTCGAGTTTCCTTCGGTCTTCTTCACCATTTCGGTCATGGCTTCAGTGCGAAGACAGACATCGCCCGTTGAAGCTGTAATTTCCGATGCGACCGCTTGCATGTCCTGCATTGAGCTCGCCACAACGTCGACGACCCGCGACACATCGCTGTCAAATCTAGTCGCAAGACCCAGCCTCTCTTCTCGCATACGAACCAGGTCGGTTATATCCTGCCATACACACACGACTACCGGACGGCCGCAGAATTTCGAAACAACAAGACTTATCCTGACCGGAATGGAGGATTGATCTTTGCGCCGAAGCCACCATTCGATCGCGACATGGCCTGACCGCGTCACAACCTCATTGGTCTGTTCGAACATCTGCGCAACAGTCTTGCCGTTCGGTTGAGGATCGAGCGAAAGCGAGGCGATACTCAACCCTTTCAGTTCTTCTCCACTGGAGAACCCGAGCATGTGAGCTGCAGCGTCGTTGGCGAGCACGCACTTGTCCGCATCATAAACCGTGATACCGTCCTTGATCGTTTCGAACGCCTTGATCGCCATCGCGTCGTCCAAGGTCACTGCTGACGCCTGCCCTCTCCTTGACGTCAGGACCGAAAGGACCAACATAAATCCGCCAAGAACGAGCCCGCCCCAGAAGTGAAGTGACAGAACGTCTGCATTAGCCGCAACTGTCGCTGCCGGGACAGACAATGCCAGAGCGAGACTTGATATCCGACTGCGCCACATACTTCTAATTCCCCAATTGAATCCGGCGTAAGTGGGCGTATCGAACCTCAATTAAGACTTCTCTTACGTGACTGTCCTGTCGGCAACGCTGTGTGCATTTTTACATATATCACCTTCTAAACAACGAAACCGACCTCGATCCAACCCACATGGGACGCAGCAAGATTTGATCAAACGGCAGAAGCAACGGCGACTACAAACCTGATGAGTAAGCCCAGCTCGAACTCAGCTATGACTGCACGTCCCAGAATGAGCGCGGCCATCTGCCTTCGGTTAGCAGGCGTTCGCATTTCTTCCGGTAGCGCGGCAACTGCATCATCAAAGATTCGTGCCAAAACCGATAGCTGTTCTGGTTCGCATACGCTGCGGTAGTCCTGTATGACTCGCCCAACTCCACTACTTATGACCGCGCCGCCGGCTCGCTCGTCGCGGTTTACCCAGAGACCGAGCGCTGCGGTTATAAGCTCGATTGTGAGCTCATTCAGCAGTTGCGTCGCCTCCTGCCCGTTTTTGCCGTCATTTATTAGCCTTGCCAGCTCTTCGATTTGAAGCTCGATGCTCCGCTTAAGGTCCTGGACACGCGAATTGCGACGAGGACTATGCACGATGTGTTCTACAGCGCGCGGTTCAGCTGGCCTTGGCTGTGGACCTGTCCTCGCTGGCACGACGAAAAACCTTTGACGCGTCTGTGCAAGTGAAACGAGAGAAGTCGAAGAGGTAGCGCTCAAAGCACCGTCGCCCGATACGCTCGTTTCAGGCGCTCGACTGGCCGCTTCGGTAGACCCGTCCCCACTCATAGTCATGACTGCCTCATGCACCCTTCTGGCACGCAAATTTGAAGATCGAGACCTGCCGGCCAGCCGATTGCGCAGGGCTGCCCGACTGCCTCATCAATTGACAATCGACCTTGACGACCTGCGGCGTCTCAGTTCCAAATTCACCGGCGCGCTGAGTATCCAGCGTTTAAGTCGATCGGTAAAATCGATTGTTATAATCGAATGTATCCACGGCCTGGATACAAAGGCGGATCGCTATACGATTCCAGCCATAGATAGTCTGGTCTTGGCTTGAATGGACAGATGCGTCTCAAGGGCAGGCCGAAAGGCGTTGAGCTCGCTTGCGAGCCCTGACCCCCGAGGGCTAGATGGATCCGGCCGCATTAAAAAGGGCCCGACCCTTTTGGGGCCGGGCGAAGTTCAGTCTGGAAGGAGCGATGCTACAAGACATCGCACCAGCTTCCGTCGGCAGAAGGAGGGCTACCGGCGGTTCATTTACGGCGAGGGCATTCGCCGTTAACCTTGGCCATGAGCAGGCTGACATCCCTGACGAACACACCGTGCTGTCGCGGCTGACTGCTCTATAGACAATGCGCTTCAAGCAATCCGGCCCAACACTTGCGCGTAGGCAAGTCGACAGCGGCGTCAATATTTCTTCACGAAGCCTTTTGCAAAACGTCAAATGAATGCCGTTCGTCGAAAAGCTGCGCGATGACAGGCGCGTCAAGAACCGACGACCGCCATCCGAGACGGCGCTCACATGAATACGAGGCAAACCGGCCTGGTGGTCTGTTTCTCCAACTCAGCGTTTGTTATCCGCCATTTCGTACAACTGGTAAAATCGATTGTGTCGATGGAGCACATCCAGAATTTAAATAGAGACAACCGCTTCAGGTGTTGATCTTGATCTCCTCATCTCATAACCAATGGCTGCGAGCACTCAGGTCAGATGCTTCGTTCCTGGTGCCACCTTTCTACTTTGTCCTTTCTCGATCGTTCGGCGTGGCACGGAAACGAAAGCTACACGTAAGCAAGACACTTGATCTGATGAGTTTCGAAAGCTCGCGCGGATAATCGGCGTGATTGCTGTTCAACGTTACGGACCCTGAGAGCGGCCCCATGAGCTATGGCAAGTTAGATTATCGAAACGGCGACTTGCCGCGCGGGGAATCGCAGATGTTCAGAGTGAACGCACAAAATATCACTCAACCACAGACGCGCACGCTGCCGCGGCATCTGCGGCGGCTGGAGGCCGAGTCCATCGAGATCATGCGCGAAGTCGTTGCCGAATTTAGTAAGCCCGTAATGCTCTATTCGATCGGCAAGGATTCGAGCGTCATGCTGCACCTGGCGCAGAAGGCTTTCTATCCGGCGAAGGTCCCGTTTCCGCTGATGCATGTCGACACGACCTGGAAGTTTCGCGAGATGATCAGCTTTCGCGACGAGACGGCCCGGCGTCTCAGCATCAACCTGATCGTTCATGTGAACCAGGACGGGATCGAGCGCGGCATCAACCCGATAGATTCCGGATCGACGCTGCACACGCAGGTGATGAAGACAGATGCGCTCAAGCAGGCGCTCGACCTTTACGGCTTTGACGCGGCGTTCGGGGGCGCCCGGCGCGATGAGGAAAAAAGCCGGGCGAAGGAGCGCATCTTCTCCTTCCGTTCGCACGGACATGTCTGGGACCCGCGCAACCAGCGGCCGGAGCTTTGGAATCTCTTCAACACTCGCAGCCGGAAAGGCGAGACGATGCGCGTGTTTGCCATTTCGAATTGGACGGAACTCGATGTCTGGGAATACATCATGCTGGAGAACATTCCGGTCGTTCCGCTTTATTTCGCGAAAAAACGATGGGTGGTCCATCGCAATGGCGCGCTGATCATGGTGGATGACGAGCGCCTGCCCTTGGCTCCTGACGAGTCGCCCGAGCTTAAGATGATGCGTTTCCGCACGCTTGGTTGCTATCCGCTGAGCGGCGCCATCGAGTCTGACGCCGCCACCATCAAGGACATCGTCGCGGAAATGCAGGTTGCGACACTCTCCGAGCGTCAGGGACGGCTGATCGATACCGACGAAGTGGCATCGATGGAGAAAAAGAAGCGGGAAGGCTACTTCTGAATGGATACTGATGCGCTGCGAGAGCTCACCTTCACCGACAGCAAGGATCAGCTGCGCTTCATCACCTGCGGCTCGGTGGACGATGGAAAGTCGACGCTAATCGGCCGGTTTCTGCACGACAGCAAGGCGATCTATGAGGATCAGCTGCAGGCCCTTGCGCGCGACAGCGTCAAGCACGGCACAACCGGAGATGATATCGACTTTGCCCTGCTGGTCGATGGACTCGAGGCCGAACGCGAACAAGGCATCACCATCGATGTCGCCTATCGCTTCTTCACCACGCCGCGCCGATCGTTCATGGTGGCCGATACGCCCGGTCACGAACAATATACGCGTAACATGGCGACCGGCGCCTCCAACGCCCAGCTCGCGGTCATCTTGATCGATGCGCGCAAAGGCGTCCTGGTGCAGACCAAGCGCCACTCCTACATTTGCTCGCTCTTGGGCATCCGGCACGTGATCGTGGCCCTGAACAAGATGGATCTGGTCGATTACCGCAAGGAAGTGTTTGATCGAATCGTGGACGATTATGTCGATCTCGCTTCGAACCTCGGCTTCACGTCGATCGCGGCTATCCCGATCTCCGCACGATACGGCGACAACATCATCAGCCTGTCCCGCAATACCGACTGGTATCACGGCCCTTGCCTGTTGGACTATCTCGAAAATATCGACATCCAGTCCGAGACGGCCGGCTTGCCTTTCCGCTTCCCGGTACAATGGGTGAACCGGCCGAATTTGGATTTCCGCGGGTACGCTGGAACGGTGGTCTCCGGCAGCATTGCGGTCGGCGACGAAATCGTCGTTCCGGCATCGGGACGCAATTCGCGCGTCAAGCAGATCGTGACGTACGATGGCGACCTTGTGCGCGCGGAAGCCGGCGATGCGGTGACCATTACGCTGACTGACGAGATCGACATCTGCCGCGGAGATATCATCGCTAAGCCGACGGAACGACCGGAGGTCGCTGATCAGTTTGCCGCCCACCTGATCTGGATGGACCAGGAGGATATGGTCCCGGGCCGGTCCTATGCCTTCCGGATCGGCACGCAATCGATTGCGTCCGGCAGCATCACCGCGATGAAATACCGGATCGACGTCAACACCGGCGCGCACGTGGCAGCCCGCACTTTGAGCCTCAATGAAATCGGCTTTTGCAACATTGCAACCGCACTGCCGGCAGCGTTCGATGCTTATGAAGCGAATCGGCGCACCGGTTCCTTCATCGTGATCGACCGCGACACCAACCGGACCGTCGGCGCTGGCATGATTGCCTTCCCCTTGCGGCGTGCCGCCAACATAGCGTGGCAGCCGCTCTCACTCGGCAAGAAGGAGCGCGCCGCTCTCAAGCACCAAAGACCCTGCATCATCTGGTTTACCGGGTTTTCCGGCGCGGGCAAATCGACCATCGCCAACCTCGTCGACCAGAAGCTATTTGCGATGTCGTATCACACCATGCTCTTGGACGGCGACAATCTCAGGCACGGTCTCAATCGAGATCTCGGCTTCACCGAATCCGATCGGGTTGAAAACATCCGCCGCGCCGGCGAGGTTGCCAAACTGATGGTCGATAGCGGCTTGCTCGTGATCTGCTCGTTCATCTCGCCCTACCAGGCCGAGCGAGACATGGTGCGCGATCTCGTGGGCGACGGCGAATTCATCGAGGTCTTTGTGGACACGCCGATCGGCGAATGCGTGCGGCGCGATCCGAAGGGGCTCTACGCCAAGGCGAAATCAGGCACGATCAAGAATTTTACCGGCATCGATGCGCCGTACGAGGCGCCGAGCGCGCCGGAGATCCATTTGACAACCCTGAACCAGCAGCCGGAGCGCCTGGCCGATACGGTGCTAAACTGCCTGGCCACACGAGGGATCATCGTGCCGGCCAACCGGACGGAGAACTAGCCGGCTCGGCTGTCAGAGCTGTTTGCCGAGGGGCTGACATTTCTCACCTCCAACCTAATCTGGCTGATTGGACCCAATACCACGCCGTCACATGATGCCGAACTCCTGCACCATCCGGCGACGTCCAGTTTTGCGGGCCTTACATCGCAGCGAGCTCGGAACGGTCTAGACTGGCCCGACGTTCTCCATCATGAAAGGCCCGGTCGAACGCGGCGCGCTTGGTTTGGCTTCTGTGGGTCATGTCATGCGTTCCTGCGTCAGTCGGGGCATCGACGAACAGCTGACTACGTCACTCTTGTGAGGGACGCCTGGGTGGTGTGGTAGAGCTCGCCTCCGCCATTACCTTTACCCACACAGGCTGTGTCTCCGGTTCAGACGGCGTTGTCGAAAAACGGGCGCCCTGCCGGCCTCGGCTCGCCGCATCGCGCCACGTTGGATAGGCATGCCCTGGCCTTCGCTGCTCCAGTGAGACAAGGTTCTGAGCAGTTATTGGGAAAACGACTCTGCTGCCGAATAAGCGTCCGCGTGATGTCGCCCTTACCCAAACGAGCTGCTTGCATTCGACGTTATTCGGCCGGTTCGGATAATTTACGCAGAAAAATGCCGTCGCAAGGAGATTCATTGATCACCTCGACCACGTGCTCTTGAGCGGAGCTGCAGGCCGCACGATCTGCTGGGATTCGGTCGGTCGTTACACAACTCACCCTCGACTTCGTTTTGGACAAAGCAAACCCAACAAAGAAATCTCATTTCAAGCTTCAATGTCACCTCCGCTAAACATGTTTCTTGTATGTGTCGGGTGTGACGGCAACCAAGCCGACTGCACCAATCACTAGACGACACGGGACTATCGAACGGTGGGCTTCGACGGATCTTCTCAGGAACACTGGCTGAGAGCCGAAGCCAACGCGCACAGATTTTATCCGTTGGATTAGCCCCATGACAGCTGCGAATTCAGATGCTCACCTGCGTGCCGTGTTGAGACGCGTCCTGGACAACGCTGTCCAAATGATGCCGGAACCAGCGCGGACGTCTTCCTTAAAAGCATGCCTTGCCGAAAAGATTTTAAATCTAGCCGCGGGCGGCGAAACAAATCCAAAAACGCTGACGCGGCTTGCCGTTCGGCTGATTCAGGACTCATGTCCGAGCTGTTCGGGATGTGAAGGTTGGCGACCGGTTGTTACGGCGACGGAGCGAACCGACCACCCACATGCCGCACATCCACTCTCGTCAGACTAGCGCGACCCGAGGCGAGCAACGTATGCACGCTGTGGTCTTCATAGATGGCGTCGTCTTTCCTGAGCAGTAAGCCGAAAGATTGTGCCGCAACGTCGGAGACAGGCGGTAGCGGCAGAATGGATGCCCGGTGATCAACCAGCCCGCCGCGCAATAAGGAGTGAAGCTCCCAGCGTGCACATAGCTGCACCAGATACCTGTCGCATTTTGGCGAGGGTCGACGGTCGCTTCGCCAGGCCCGCTCTTGCTTTGGCGGCCCAATGGGTCACGACCACATCGGCAGCAGTGTTGAGCGCAACTGAAATGGTCCCAAGGATGACGAACTGCCGGGCGACATCGGCGGTTGGGTCGATAAATTGCGGGATGAAGGCGAGAAAAAATGCAGCCGTCTTCGGATTCAGCGCCTCAACAATGATGCCTTGCCGAAATGCCCGTCCGACACCGACTGTCTCCAGCCCGACCGGGTCGACGATCTCGGCTTCCGTGTCTTGAAGCCAAGCCAGATCAGATAGAAGGCTCCGGCGAGCTTGAGCATAGTGAAGGCTTCCGCACTCGCCATCACGAGCGCAGAAATGCCGACCGCCCCGGCATTAAAATGCACAAGACCGCCAACACCGGTACCAAAGCTCGATGCCAGACCACGCGGACGGCCACCTGCGAACGTTCGTGCCGCGACGTAGAATATCCCGGGTCCTGATGTGATCGCCACCAGGAGCGCAGCTCCCAAGAACAGCAAGAACGGTTGAAAATCGACTATCATTCACCTCGTCCCGGCAGGGTCCAGCGTCATCCTCTGGGTATCAGCGCGGCCACAATATGGTCTTCAGGGCGATCGCTCCTCGACAATCCATCGATGACGCCGGCGCGATCCGCTGCGTTGCGGTTCTGACTCATCTTCCGCTTGGCGTCGCACCTTGTGATCGGCATGCGCAGGCCGACGATCGCCTTGAGCTGCGCTTGGATGAAATCAGCCGGAGCATCCGCGACTGCCCAGGGGTCCTTTTGCGATTGCTCGTGCAGGTCCGTCAGTCGTCTCACGAGGTCGAGTAACCGATCCGCATCATCGAAAAACTCGATCGTACCGTAGGCATGTACCGCAACGTAGTTCCACGTTGGCACGACCTTGTGCGTCTCCTGCTTCGTCACGTACCAGGACGGAGTGACATAGGCTTCAGGCCCCCCAAAGATGGCCATCGCCTCACAGGAAGGCTGCAGCTTCCACTGTGGATTAGACCTTGCCACGTGCGCGTAAAGCGTGCCATTCGGACCCTCCGTCTCGTCGAGAAGCATCGGAGCTAGCGTTCCGATCAGCCCCTCTTCGGTTGCAGTGACAAGGGTTGCCGAGCGGGCCTCACGCATGGTCCGATGAATCTCGGCGATGTCCTCGACGCGAAAGGCTGGCGGCATATACATTGCTAGAACTCCTCCGCATCCGAACACCTCGATCGGATCTTGAGGCCCGATGATCTAGGCCGCACACAGGCCGCTTTGAAGGGCCAGTTTGGAGCGATATTGGTGGGCCAGTCCGAGACAGGAAAGCGGTGCCATAAGCCAAATGGGGCGCGGCAAATTTATGAAGCATTGAAGGCGCAGATCGAGGATGGCGTCTACAGACCGCGCGACCAGCTTCCTTCGACCCGCGCCCTCGCGGCCGAATTTGGAGTCTCTCGAACCACGATTACGGCCGCCTACGAGCAGCTTCTCGCGGAAGGCTTCATCGAGACGCGGCAGGGTCGCCGGGCCTGCGTTGCGCCTGCGCTTCGATCGGGGAGCCGGTCGCAGGCAGGCGGCAAGCGGGCGCCAAGAACCGCTCGTCTATCGGCGTTCGGGCGACGGCTCTTCGAATTGTCCGGCCCGCCGATCGCGACCGAGCCCCTGCGGATCGACTTTCGCTATGGCGATGTTGCGACTGCCGATTTCCCGAGTCTGGCCTGGCGCCGCGCTCTGACGAAAGTCCTGACGACGCCTGGTCCGCGCAGTCTGCGCTATCAGGACCCGCAGGGATCAATGGAGCTGCGAACAGCGCTGCAAGCTTATCTGTGGCGTGCGCGCAGCCTGCGCTGCGGCGTCGACCAGATCATTGTCGTCAACGGATCACAGCAGGGTCTCGATCTGTGCTCGCGGATATTGCTCGATCCCGGCGATCGCTTCGTGATTGAGACGCCGTGCTATTGGGCCGCCCGGCATGTTTTTGAGAGTGCGGGGGCTACGCCTCAATTCGTCCCGGTCGATGAAGAAGGCTTGCAGACACAAGCCCTTAAGGATGTCAAAAAGGCTCGGCTTTGCTACGTGACGCCTTCACATCAATTTCCGTTAGGTCACGTTCTCTCAGCACAGCGTCGTGCTCAATTGCTGCAGTGGGCCGACAAGGTGGGAGCCTATGTCATCGAGGACGACTATGACGGCGAGTACCGATACGATATTGGTCCCATTCAGCCCTTGCATGTCTTCGATGAGGCGGCTCACGTCATCTATCTCGGAACGCTCTCAAAGACGCTCTCGCCCTTGCTGCGTCTAGGGTATGTCGTGGTTCCGCCAGAACTCATCCACGCTTTCCGCACGGCCAAGCGCCTTACCGATCGGCACTCGCCGGCGCTTGAGCAAGCGGCGCTGGCCAACTTCCTACACTCGGGCGCCTACGAGCGGCACGTGAGAAAGCTGCGGCGAAAGAACGCGCAGCGCCGCTCAGCCTTGCTTGAGGCATTCGTTGAACATTTTGGAGACGCTATCGAAGTGCAGGGTTCCGAGGCCGGGCTCCATGTGGTGGCCTGGTTCAAGAAACTCGATGCGGCGCAGGAGGACGCAACCGCACGAAACGCCCGGCACAGAGGCGTCGGCATTTATCCTGTTTCCGGACTATACGAAAATGGGCCGGGAAGCGCGAAACGGCGAGCAGGGTTTGTTTTCGGCTACGCCGCACTTGAAGCACGAGAGATCCGACACGGTGTTGACCGCCTCGCCAGTGCACTGAGGGCACGATAGCACTTCCGCATCAGGCCCCATGCCGCTCCAAACGTTCCCTGACACGCGAGGAGACCTCGGCGCAGAGCGCCGACTATGGTCGCGGATTATTATGTTACGTTCTCATCTGCCGCCGCGTGTGTCCCGTCTCGGAACATTTATTTTGGCACAGGTTATGCTAGTTTAGTGGCGACCGGGATTTTGCATCATCCTCCCGGGGCTGGAGCGACGCCGCTCGCACTCATTTCAAGCGAGCGGCGTTGTTGTTTCCTGAGGGGCTCAACTGTCCGAAATAGTCCGGAGGAAAGCTCGGCCCCCTCCTTCTGGTCGTTGCATCAGAGCGTCGAAACATGCTCAGCTAGGCAAATGGCTGTGTTCCAATTTGAATTGCGCGTGTCCTAATTGAGGACGGCGCCTGGCAGGTGCGACTGGCGATTATCGGGGGGCGATGGGTGATTTCGAGGGCGGCTAGTGCGAAGAGATCGCCTCTTTGCAGGCGGACGCAGCCGCACTCTACGTAATCCGCGGTTCCGGAGCGGAACTCAGAGCCGCTCGCGCACCATCAATGAGCTCCGTCGGCGCGCGTCTGGGCCGAGGCAGCAGCCGGCACTAAGTGTACGATCCGATAGCCATTGTCGTGCAGGTAGCGCAGAAACGCGGGCATCATAGCTGCCGTCCACGCCTGCGGATCGTGCAACAGAATGATCCCCTTTTTGGTGATCTCGAGTTGCTCGATCAGCTTCTTCAATTCCTGCTCCGGGGTCATGTTTTCCCAGTCGGCCGCCCAAAGATCGGCGCTAAAGACGAGGATGCCACGTGACTGCAGAAGATCGAGCGTCGCAGGCGTCGAGTCGAAATAGGGAAAGCGAAAAAACGGCGTCGAGGGCACTTGGGTCGACACGCCGTTGAGCGCCATCTCATCGGCCGCGATTCCTCGCTCGATGTCTTCCTTCGCCTGCTCGAAGCTGATCTGAGACATCATCGGATGCGACCAACTATGGTGCGCGACGGTGTGACCCTCAGCGGCGATCCGCCGGACAAGTTCGGGAAATTCGGCGGAGGACTTGCCGACGAGAAAGAAGGTGGCTCGTACGCACTCTTGCGCGAGCGCGGCCAGCACCTTCTGCGTGTTTGGGGGCCTCGGCCCGTCATCGAACGTGAGCACGACCTCATGATCGGCTAACGGCAAGGTCTGCGGAAAGCTCTTCAAGCCGACCCGGGGATAAGTCTTTGCATCGACAAGGAGCACGCGCGAAGTGCCAAGCGCATCCTTACGTGAGCAATCGGCCGCGTTTACCACGGCAATCCCGGTGATCAGCGCTGTCGCAGCGCCGACGAGCCGTGAAGCCGCCTTGTGCAGGCGCAACTTTGCCATTGCGTTCGGCCCAAGTGCTTCAAGGCTTAATGCGCTCACTGGAGCATACCGGCGAAGTCCATCATTTCTTGCGATTGTAGGGGTTTTGGTTTGTGGGACTGAGGGAGATGCCCTCGGATGACGCCTTCCCGTAGATTGCGGTCTCGGTGCGGCCGAGCTTGAGCCCGATAACGCGCGTGGGTGCGTTGCCTTTTGCCAGCTCTTTGAGCTGCCGGATGGTCCTGGCGCCTCCAAGGCTTGCCGGTGTTACGCGATGACTTGGCCATCGCGGCGACTTTCGTCAGTAGCGCGCCGAGCGATGGCCAAATGTGCCAGTGTTCGGATTATAGTTGCCCCTGGTGCCGTAGTTGTCGCGCTGAGTGCTTTCGGATTTGTCGCCGTGTATGGCTGCACATAAGTCCCATTGCTGCGAGTGTAACCTGAGACGCCGTGGCTGTTTGGGTTAGAACCCGTACCGAGGTATTGCGCTTGCGCCGCACCAACGGACCACGTCAACAAACACGCAGCGAATATTGATCTGATCATTTTTCCTCCGCCGTATACATTCAACGAACTTGTTGTCTCGTTATAATCTTAGTCATTCGCAGCTGACCGGCCGAGTTCACCAACAGATTCGCATCGAAAGACGTCCGATCACGACGCCGCATGCGCAAAGGCACGAAACCAAAGCCGGCGCACTGGCTTTAGATCAAGACCAAGGCAAGCAGGCTCGAGCAGAGCAGCGCAACGCCGGCCGCGGTCAGTGCTAGGAGGCTACCCGAGACGAAGTCGTGATTGGGCATACATCGCTTTCAGTTGCGGCGAAGACCATGAGCCCCATTGCTGCCTTCGCGGTTTGACCGGCGAACGCATAAATGATTATGCGAATCGCGTGCACTATTCCTGCTGTTGTCAGGAAGACATGCTTTCTTCCAGCGCGCTGAGGTGATCGCGCGCCGTTTTGCAACAAGAAGGCGTTGAGAATCCGGAAGGTCGAGCCTAAGCCGGTCTGTCACTGCGGCCCGACATGCTCGTCTGATTTAGAGGTCACGGGGTTTGCACGCCGATCCTCAAGCATCCCGGAGTGCGAGGTGTTTCATAAATCCGATACTGCTACCGGAGTAAGCTTTTGCCATGCGTGGACTCATCATTCTCCTTGTAACCTTTGCAATTGCGCTGGCGGTCCATGGCCGACCCCAGGTTGGTTTCGTGCCGCGACCGACCGCGCCCACGCCACCCGTCAACGTCCCCTAGCCTGCGAAATGGCACGGGCGCAGATTGCACTGCCGGCATACTTGAGATCTGAGGCTGCTGCCCGTCCGAGTCCGGGCATAAGTGCCGTTGGGCCAACCCAGCGGCGTGCGGCATGATTGAGTGTAGATCGGTCAAGTGACGATGACAGAGCGGGAATTATCGCGATTGGAGAAGCAAGCTGCGGATGCTCTTCGTCGCGCACGACGACTGCCCGTGGGTACGAGCCGAAACGATCTTCGTCAGCTCGCAAGGGCGCTTCTTTGGCTGCATCGAAACGGTATGGAAGCTCTGGAGCAGGAGCGATCAAAAAACAATGGAATATGGACCAAGATGAGGTGAGTTGGCGGTCATCTCCTGTGCAGGCGGCTAATCGAGGGACAGGACGTGCGACGGCTTTGGTCGCGCACGTGACGACGCTTACGCCCGCACACTTGCCTTAAGCAAATTGGAGCAATCTTCGAAAACGCATCGATGTTCCGGCTCCGGCCGCTCGTGACGTTGAGGTGCCAGCTTAAGCCGCCTGGACCCTCCCGAGGAAACTGCCGAGCTCGCGCATCAGCCGCGCGCTTTCCCCAGACAACAGTTCGGCAGACATCAGCACCTGCATCGACGCCCCTCCTGTCTCCTTTGCGCCGTTGGTCACTTCAATGGCGCTCGCCGCCACCTGGCTGGTTCTGGCTGCCGCTTCCTGCAAATTGGACGCGATGTTCTTGCTCGTTGCCCCCTGCTCTGCGATGGAATTGACCACGGTCACTGCGATCTCCGAAATGCGGCCGATAATGACGCCGATGTCGGCAATTGCGCTGACCGAGTCAGTCGTTGCCGCCTGAATGCCGTGAATGTGCTCAGTGATCTCGACGGTCGCGTGCGCCGTTTGCGTTGCGAGAGACTTCACTTCATCAGCGACAACCGCGAAACCTCTGCCGAAATCGCCGGCGCGCGCCGCTTCGATTGTCGCGTTCAGCGCGAGCAAATTGGTCTGGCGCGCAATCGTGGCGATCAGCTGGACCACGCTGCCGATCCGCTCCGCCGCAGCCGCCAGACCGTCCATGCGCTGATCGCTGAGTTCGGCCCTGCGAACCGCTTCGCGCGCGATATCGGCGGCCTCTTCGACCTGCCGGCCGATGTTGACGATCGTTGCCGCCATTTCGTCCGTCGCTGTCGCGACAAGCTGAACATTGCCAGATGCTTGCTCCGATGAGCAGGCGACTTCGACCGAGAGTTGCCGGCTGTGATCAGCCATGCAAGTAAGGCTGCGGGCCGAGGCTTCAAGGTTTGAGGAGGCAGAGGAGACCGTATCGATAACCTTGCCCACAGCGGTTTCGAATTCGCCGGCGAGCCGAGCGATATCGGCCTTCCGCTGCTCGGCGGCGGTACGATCCTGTTCAGCCTTTGCATCGATTTCGGCTTGCGCCTTCTCGCGCGCCTTCAGCTTGAACAGTTCGACCGCTTCGGTCATCTCGCCAAGTTCATCCTTACGGCCAAGGCCTGGCAGAACGACGTCGAACCGGCCGTCGCCGAGCTGGCGCATGGCCGCCGTCATCGAAGCGACTGTCTTTGCGACGCGCCGGCCGAACAGCAACGCGAGCAGGCCAACGAGCAGCGTTGCAAGCCCGATCAGCCAAACCAGCTTCCGCTGAATCTGTTCAGCTTGCATTTCGGCAGCCCGCGAGTGCATGTCAGCGGCGGCCGTGATTTTTGTAAGCGCCGGTCTGATGCGGTCGTAGATTTGTCCGAGATCGTCCGCCTGATCGCTCAGCGCCTGCTGCGTCACCATGAGGGACACAAAGCTCGACTTATATGCGCGGATCAGTTCGAGGATCTGGGATTTCATCTCCGCGGGTAGGCTCGCCTGCGCAAGCGCGGTCTCGAATCCCGCCTCCCGTTCGGCCAGTTGATCGCCATATTTGTCTTCGCCACGGAGAATGAAGTCTTTCTCGTGCCGGCGCATCGTCAGCATCAAGATCGTGAGGCGTGGCTGGTTCAGGTCGGCTAGAAGTTCCTCGACGGCGTGCACGGCCTTGCGCAGCTTGCCCTGGAATCCATCATCTTCGTTGAAGCCGCGGTTGTGTTGCGCCGCGACCACGTTTCGAAAGCGCGTCGCATAGAGATTGATCACAGATCGCAACGCGGTCGCTTCCTTCCGTGGGTCGTCGTCGGGCAGAGCCGACACAAAAGCTTCGACCCGGCTCAGGTCTGCGAGCTGCTCCTCATGACTCTTCGCATACTTCGCGATCGCCATTTCGCTGGGCTTGCGCAGGAAGTCGCTCGTAATTTGTCGTGACTCCAGGAAGCTTTGTGACAACGATGCGACATGAGCTTTGAACTTATTGCTGTCATTCGCCTCGCTCTGGACCAGGCTCGCGTACTTCAGGGCGGCGGCGCAGAGCGCACCTGTGACAAGAACTCCCGAAATCCCGAGCAGTGCCATTTGGCCGCGCAACCCAATGCGGAAGCCCCGGCAACTCCTCAACTGCCCGATAAGTTTGCTCGCTACTCCGGTCATTGCACCCCGTGATGAGTTTTATGCGCCCGGTAGGGTGCTGGTTGTCGCTGATCCGACGAGCGATTATTCAGTATCGAGCGAAACTGGAGCTGGCCTGCTCTGCTCGCCGATGAGTGGCTTGCTAATTCAGATTGATTTCGGAATTCTGAATTCGCGTTTATCGGTGCAACTTTCCTTCAGCCCGGCAGTACGGACACGACGCAGCCGGTCGCGTTACAAATATCGGCATGATCGGTTTGTGTCGGAGAACATGGAGACGTTGGCCTTTCGCCCAATGGACAGCTCACCAGGATGTTCAGAGAACGACCACCTGCTATTGTTCACGCCTGCCGCCACATGGTCGGCGCTTCGGGAAACGCTTCGCGGCCGATTTGTTTGAGGTCGTCAAGGGTCGTCTCACCTCTACGGGCGATTTTCGCCGCGCCCTGTTCATGCCGAACTGGCTCCTCCGCCGCGATAGACCAGCGTTCGGATCGCACGACTTCACCCACGAGCCGCATCAAGTTGTACTGCAGCCACATCATTTGCTGCTTCTCGCGCTTGCTGCGCTGAAACAACGTCTCGGCATACGCGCCCATGCGGAACCGGTAGAAATGGCTTGCCATGTCCTGCTCCTATGCCGCGTCACCGGAATTGAGAGGGATTTGACCACGTCATTGTTGTCGGCGCACCAAACTTCGGCTCGTAAAACGGGGTTGCGCTTAACCCTGCATGGTAAGGACATCTGGATGCTGATTAATGCAATTTATCTCGACTAGGCGCCTAAATTTCGCGTTCGCGCGAATTTACCGACGGATTTCACCGCACCTAATCCGCTGTGCTGGTGCCAGGAAGTCGGTCACGCCAGTATCACATTGTCGATCAGCCGCGTCGAGCCTACATAGGCTGCGGCGCACAGTGCCGCCGGGCGGCGTAGCGGACTTTCGGCGGCCTTGAGCGTGTCACGGTCGACAAGCTCAAGGTATTGCAACGGATCGACCTCGTTCAAATGCCCTTTGGCGATTGCAAGCAGCTTTTCGACATCGCGTTCTCCTGAGCGATACTTGTCCGCTGCGGCGAACAGTCCACGGCTGATGGCACGGGCCCGCCGACGTTCTTCCTCGCTGAGATAGCGGTTGCGACTGCTCATCGCGAGCCCATCCGCTTCCCGGACCGTCGGCACGGTAACGATCTCGATCGGAAGATCGAGATCAAGTGCCATGTGACGCACGACCGCGCATTGCTGAAAATCCTTCTGTCCGAAAAACGCGACATCCGGCTGCACCATGTTGAACAGTTTGCAGACGACCGTCGCGACACCGCGAAAGTGCCCCGGCCTGAACGCTCCGCAGAGTGGTTTTGCGAGGTCGCCCGGCTCGACGAAGGTCTCAAATTGAGTCGGATAGACTTCGCCGGCATCCGGCGCAAAGACGATGGCAACATCGGCATCGCGGCACAGCCTCTCATCGCGCGTGAAGTCACGCGGATAGGTACTGAGGTCCTCGTTCGGTCCGAATTGAGTGGGGTTCACGAAGATGCTGAGAACAGTGACGTCAGATTGCGCCCGGCTCGCCTCGACCAGCGCCAGGTGACCTTCGTGCAGATAGCCCATGGTCGGCACGAATCCGACGCGTTGACCGGCCCTGCGGGCGTTTGAAAGAGCGCGACGGAGTTCGGCGACGGTCGTGATTGTCTGCATTGCTTTGCTGTACCTCAGGTTAGTTGGGAGCCCAGTTTGCGATCGTTTCGCCAACACCTTGGGGAAGCCCGTAGGACTCCTGCGGTCCCGGGAACGCACCGCCGCGGACATCTGCGGCCCAGCGCGACAGCGCCTCCTGCAGCAGCTGAAAACCCTCTGCATAAGCGCGAACGAATTTAGGCCGATGACCTTCAGTCAATCCGAGCACATCATGGAATACGAGCACCTGGCCCGAGCAACTGGGACCCGCGCCAATTCCAATGGTCGGTATCGTCAGGAATTCCGTCGCGCGCGCGGCGAGCTCCGCCGGGACGCCTTCCAGGACCAGAGCGAAGCATCCGGCCTCCTGCAGACGGTGGGCGTCGTCGAGCAAGCGCAGCGCGTCGTCGGCCTTCCGGCCCTGCACCTTGAAACCACCCATGACATTGACGCTCTGCGGCGTGAGGCCCAGATGCCCCATTACAGGAATTTCGCAATCGACCAGGGCACGGACCATTTCGATGCGCTTCGCTCCGCCTTCGAGTTTAACCGCTGCCGCGCCACGCTGCAGAAAGCCCCCGGCGTTGCGTATCGTCTCCTCAATGCTGAGATGAAAACTGAGAAAGGGCATATCGGCAACGAGCAAGGCACGAGCTCTCGTGCGCGCAACAGCATCCAGGTGATGGTTCATCATGGCCATACTGACCGGCAGCGTGTTGTCAAATCCCAGGCAGACGTTGCCAACACTGTCCCCGATGAGAATGACATCGACGATGGGATCGGCGATGCGCGCCGTAACCGCGTCGTAAGCGGTGGTCATGACGATACGGCGCCCCTCCTCCTTGCATCGCTGCAGACCTGGAATCGTGACACGCTCAACAGGCTGCTCTGAAATGTGGCTCATCTTAGATCCCGATCGCTTCACCGCCCGCATCCCCGGACTCGGGGCTTCCTACGGAAGGTGAGAGAAGACTGTCAATGGTTGAGGCGAACCGGAAAGGCACGTTTCCAAAAGCCAGCGGCCGGCAGATAGAAACGCCTCATGATTGCGCAATCATCAGAAGCGAAAGCTTTCCAACCACCACATTTCCGCGAAGCGACTTTGCATCGCACCGGCCACCACCGCGACAGCGCGGTACCGCTCTTCGCACATCTGGCGAGTTTGCGTCGGGCCCAGCATCGGGCATATCTGTGACAGCGGCTCGGGTGCTTTGCCAAGCGACCGGCAGGTTCAGGCTCGGCCACCCTATTTATCTTACGGCAACAGCTGGGTTCCGTTAGCTCGCGCTCGAGCCGCACCTTCAAGCCAGCGCATCGGCAGCATCCCTGATACCGGCGTAGATCTGATCAAGATCTGCGGCCGTGACGCAATAAGGCGGCATCACGTAGATCGTGTTGCCGAGTGGGCGCAGCAGGAGATTTCGGCGCTCGAAGAAGGCTTGAAGCTTCGGACCGATGTTTGCCAGATACCCCGGATCGCTCGTTTTCAGATCGAGCGCTGTGATGGTGCCGGTCCGACGGACGTTTGCAAAGCGCCGGTCGGCGCGGAATGGCTCGATTGCATGCTCTTGCATCGTGGCGACAGACGCGACGCGCCGGCGAGATGCCTGATCTTGCCAGAGATCCAGATTCGCTTTTGCAGCGGCACAGGCCACCGGATTCGCTGTATATGAACTCGAATGAAAGAACGTACGCGTACGATCCCTCGAGTAATGCGCGTCGAATATATCCGCACGGCAGAGCGTCACTGCCAGTGGGAGCGCCCCTCCGGTGAGGCCTTTCGAATAGCAGGCGATATCTGGAGTGATATTGGCCTGGTGGCAGGCGAATAGTGTTCCGGTACGGCCCCAGCCCGTCATGACCTCGTCGGCAATGAACAGGACGTCCGAGGCCTCGCAGATCCGCTTCATTTCCCTTAGCACCCAAGCGGCGTACATCAGCATCCCGCCTGCCCCCAAAATCAAGGGCTCCACAATAAAGGCTGCGGGACGTTCGTTTCGGCATGCGGACTCGAGTGCATCGAGCGTTGCCTGCTCACGGCCTTCCGCAGGGAACGGAATTGCGGTAACGTCGAACAGCAAGGGCCCATATGCGTCATTGAACACGCCCCGGGCTCCCACCGACATCGCCCCAATTGTATCGCCGTGATAGGAATGTTGCATCACGACAATGCGTGTCCGCGGCTCGCCGATATTATTCCAATAGCCGATCGCCATTTTCAAGGCGACTTCCACGCTGGTAGAGCCGCTGTCGGAGAAGAAGACATGGTCGAGCCCACGGGGTGCGAGCTTCAAGAGTATCGCCGCAACCTCCTCAGCCGGATCGTGGGTATAGCCGGCAAAGATGATCTGGTTGAGCTTGCCCGCCTGCTCCTGAACCGCACTGACAATATGCGGATGGCAATGACCGTGGGTCACGACCCACCAGGATGAGATTGCATCGATGATACGGCGATCATCCGCGGTGTAGAGATAAGCACCGTCGCCACGCAGAACCTTTGTCATCTCGCCCTGAAGCGCGTGTTGCGTGAACGGATGCCAGATCGCCGACCTCTTCTTTGGCGTCATGGCTTGAAATCATCAGCACGGAATGAGGCCTTGAACGCGGGCTGTGGCGTGTTTGCAATGAGAGGAGACAGCCCGGGCACTCGCCCTCGCCAACGCACACCCGATCGCTCTCGCAAATCGTGCTTATTCATTGCTTCCGCCAATGAAGGTATTGATCTGGTCGACGTAGACGCGGCGCATTGTTGCTCCTATTTGCTTCCTACAAATGCCTTGCGAAGCTAGCGCTGATACTCGACATTCATCTTGCTGCCCCGAACCCATGCTCTCTTGCATCGTCGAGAAACCGGCCTTGCCGCCGAAGTGGAGACCAAAACGAACTCATCCAGCGTTGGCGGAATAGTCTCAAGGAGAGCGCCATGCTCGCCCGTGTTCAGAACGAGGCAGTTGCCCGCGAAGCAGCCGTCAACCGACATGTATCTTGCTTCGAGCGGCGGATTGAAGGGGACGCGACGAGCTTCAACATTTGCAGGTCTATGACCATGAGCCGAGACTCAAACCAGCTTTTTTGACGCCAAGCGGTCATCCAGAACTGCGTGAACCAATGCTAGATCGGCGACTTCTTGGGTTGAGGTCATGTTGATTGGCATCATGGCTTGAAATCGTCGGCACGGAACGAACTCTTGAACGCGTCCTGCAGCGTCTCTGGTGTGAGAGGCGAAAGCCAGGGCAATCGCCCCAACCAGCGCACCCGACCCATTTCGCGAATTGCACTCTGAGTTTCTGCATTTCTTTCGCCAATAAATGCTATCCCAAGAATATGGATCTGGCGTTTTCGCAGAGCCTCGATCGAGAGCAGCGAGTGATTGATCGTCCCTAGTCGCGTGCTGGCGCAAAGCAGGACAGGGAGCCGCCAATGCTCGAAGATGTCAATATAAAGTGTACTGCCGTTCAGTGGCACCATTAGCCCGCCGGCACCCTCGATCACAAGCGGTCGCTCGCCAGTCTGCGGCACATGGAGCGAATCTGTGTCGATGCGAACTCCGTCGATTTCGGCGGAATAGTGCGGAGAAGCCGGCGTCCGAAGGCGGTAAACCTCCGGCACGATGCGATCGGCTGAGATACTGCCCAGCCGGGTTACGACCTCCGTATCGGTCTCTCCCTCGAGGCCGGCCTGGATCGGCTTCCAGTAATTCGCGCCGAGGAGATTGGCGAGGCCCGCGGAAAAGACCGTCTTTCCGATGCCGGTATCTGTGCCTGTCACGACGATCTGCTGGCTCATCGGACTTCACCTCTCGTCTCCTCGAACAGCGCATCGAGCATTGCACGCACGTCATCCTCCCCGACGTTGAGTGTCAGTGAAATTCGCAAACGGGCCGTGCCCGCGGGAACGGTTGGCGGCCGGATTCCGCGGATATCGAAACCGCGCGTCTGCAGTCTCGATGCGAGCCGCATCGCCCGCGCGTTGTCGCCAACGATATAGGGCACGATCTGCGAGGCCGAAGGAATTTGCCCGCCGCGCACGCCGATCTCCCGATGCGTGAACGCGACAAGCTTGGCCAGACGCTGCTGCCGCTCGGGTTCCTGCTGCAGGATGAACAGGGCCTCCCGCACGGCAACGGCCATCAATGGTGAGGGCGCTGTGGCGAAGATAAACGGGCGGCAGCGATTGACCATGAAGTCGCGCATGGCCGTTGAGGCAGTGACGAGCGCGCCTGCAGCGCCCAGCGCCTTGCCACAGGTATGAACGACCAACAGATTTCCTCGCCCCTCATAGGAGGCGGCGAGTCCTCGTCCCAGCTCCCCGTAGACGCCTGTGGCATGGGCCTCATCGACCATCAGGAACCCGTCATGCCGGTCCGCGATCGCGACGAGGTCTTCGAGCGGCGCGATGTCGCCATCCATGCTGTAGAGACTTTCAACCACGATCCAGACCCGGCCCATTCCGCCCTGGGCGCGCCAGTCGCGGATTGTGTTTTCGACCGACTGAGGCTCGTTATGGGCGCTTATGCGAAAGTCGGCCCGGCCAGCTCGCGCACCTTCATGGATGCTTGCGTGTACGAGAGCATCAAGAACGAGCAGATCGCCGCGCTGCGGCAACGTTGTCAAAACCGCAAAATTTGCGACATAACCGCCGCCAAAGAAGAGCGCCGTCTCCGCCCCAAAGAACCGAGCCGCTTCTGCTTCGAGACGTTCATGCTCCTCGCAATTGCCGCGCAGAAGCCGCGACCCACCCGCTCCGATCGGAGTGCCGGCCTCGATCGCCGCAAGAACTGCCTTTTTCATGCGCGGTGCGCTCGCAAGCGCAAGATAGTCGTTCGATACAAAATCGATGCCTTCGCGGGGCCTAAGGCGGCGCAGCCGGTCATCCTCTTTCAGGGCATGCAACGCCGCGACATAGTCGGCGACTTTGGCCGTATGGATTGAGCTCATTCACCCCTCCCAGGGTCGCCATAAATCATGCAAATTTCATCGGCCGCCAGGACAATGGCTCCGGCATCGGCCCGTCTGCTTTCAACCCGGTAAGATGCGGTTCTCCCGGTCAACCAGCACAACGCGTGGCCTGAACGTCTTTGCTTCCACCTCATCAAGGGAGGCATAGGCAACGATGATGACCTTATCTCCAGGCATCGCAAGTCGCGCGGCCGCACCATTGAGGCCTATCATGCCGGACCCCTTGGGTGCCTCGATCACATAGGTGGCGAAGGGCGCGCCGGTGTCGATGTTAAAGATTTCGACGCGCTCGTTGATCAGGAGTCCAGCAGCGTCCAACAGCGCGCGATCGATCGAAATCGAGCCTTCATAGTGCAGATCAGCTTCAGTCACCGAGGCGCGATGGATTTTGCCTTTCATCAACGTAATCTGCATGCGTCACCTACATTGGAATTTTGCTCAGCCGCGCTCGCCGAACCGTTTCACTCAAGACAGCCCGGACGTGATGCCGAGCCGGCGCAGCAAATTGGCGTCGCGGTCGACTTTCGGATTCTTCGTGGTCAACAGCACGTCGCCGAGGAAGATTGAATTCGCGCCAGCCAAAAAGCACAGCGCCTGCAGCTCGTCCGTCATATACTGCCGTCCGGCCGACAGACGTATCGCGCTCTTCGGCATCATGATGCGGCCCGTTGCGACCAGACGCACCAGCGCGATCGGATCGGGACGCTCTGCCATTTCATCGACCGGCACGCCCTTGACCTGGTTCCACAGATTGATTGGCACGCTTTCCGGATGACGGGAGAGATTGGCGAGCAGGACGAGCATGGAAAGGCGGTCCTCGACGCCCTCGCCCATGCCGATAATGCCGCCGCAGCAGACCTTGATGCCAACCTCGCGCACATGTGCAAGCGTGTCGATGCGGTCCTGCAAGGTGCGCGTGGTGATGATCTTGCCGTAGAAGTCCGGCGAGGTATCGACGTTGTGGTTGTAGAAGTCGAGCCCGGCCTCTGAGAGGCGCGTAGCCTGCTTCGGCGTTAGCATACCGAGCGTGACGCAGGTCTCCATGCCGAGACCCTTGACCGCACTCACCATGTCGCAGACCTGATCAAGATCGCGGTCTTTTGGACTGCGCCAGGCCGCGGCCATGCAGAAGCGGGTCGCTCCGGCATCCTTGGCACGCTGCGCGGTCGCGATCACATCCGCGCGGCTCATCAGGCGGGTGGCTTTCAGCCCGGTATCGTAATGCGCGCTCTGCGAGCAGTAGCCGCAGTCCTCCGGACAGCCGCCGGTCTTGATGCTGAGCAGGCTTGCGGTTTCGACGTGGTTTGGATTGAAGTTGGCCCGATGAACGCTCTGCGCCTGAAACATCAGCTCGGCAAACGGCAGGCCATAGAGTGCTTCAACCTCGGCGCGCTTCCAGTTTCTGCGGAGCTGCGGGCTGTTGCCTCCGTCACTTCGCTTCACATCCACAGCAGCAACCATAAGAGCCACCCCCTCCATTCACGATCAGTCATAGATAATGCGAGCGATTATCTATGATAACGAGCCTCGACGAATGCTAGAGGATGTTCTAAGTGAACGCATTGGTTTTTCTGGTAGATAATCTATGGTGATGGACGAGAACACGACGGTTGCCGGCCGCATCGCTGACTCGATCAGCGAACGCATTATCTCCGGCGCGCTGCAGCCAGACGCTCCACTCCGGCAGGATCATGTGGCGCGGCAGTTCAATTCCAGTCACGTTCCGGTCCGCGAGGCCTTTCGGCAGCTGGAAGCCCAACACCTTGTCGTAGCTCGGCCCCGTCGCGGCGTGCGGGTTGCTCCTCTCGACACCAAGGCGGTGAAGGAGATCGCCGAGATGCGCGCCGCCCTCGAAGTGGTCGCATTGCGCAATGCGGCTCCAAAGCTCACATCGGCTCATTTGGCACGGATCGAGCTCGCCCTTATTGAAGGAGATAATGCCGAGACAATTGAGGAGTTTGAAACGGCCAACCGCGCCTTTCACCACGCGCTGGTCTCGCCCTGCGCAATGCCGCGCCTGCTCGCTAGTCTCGATGGACTGCAGCTTGCAAATTCGCGGTTGGTGTTCGCAATGGCGCGAAGTGCCGGCTGGCGACCGCGGTCCAACCAGGATCACCGGCTGATTCTGCAGGCCCTGCGAGCCCGCAACGTCGATCAAGCCTGCAACCTGCTCGCGCGCCACATTCAAACCATTGAGCGCCTTGCCCTTCCCGCCTCCTGACTGGAAGAGGCTTCCGGTCCATTGACGAAGTTGTCTACGTTGACGCCGATCGCCGTCATCACCACGCGATGAAGACGCGATCGCCTCCGGCGTAAGGATCGCGCATGCGCCATCGACGACCCCAAGAGGGAGAGACCCACAGGCGCCCCTCACCTCAGTTTGCCATCTTCGGGAGATGAATTTGCCGGCCGAGTGCCTGCTCGACGAGATCAAAGATGTCGACGAGCACACGCATGCCGATGAGCCGACCGGCCTTGAACTGGGCGAACTGCGCCGCGCGCAGCGAGATAGACTTGTGGGATTCCCGCGCCGTTAGGGAACAGCGCAGCATGGAGGCTGCGGAATCGACGCCGAGCATGGTGGTCTCGCGGTCGAAACGGCGAATCTGGACATTGTCAGAGATCTCCCGGATGACGTCGAGC
Source organism: Bradyrhizobium sp. 25ACV (assembly GCF_054863005.1). Classification (NCBI taxonomy): domain Bacteria; kingdom Pseudomonadati; phylum Pseudomonadota; class Alphaproteobacteria; order Hyphomicrobiales; family Nitrobacteraceae; genus Bradyrhizobium; species Bradyrhizobium sp. 25ACV. The sequence goes on along the minus strand of NZ_JAVAYO010000002.1, from coordinate 330,369 downwards.
ACGGCGCGCTTGCCATGCCGAGTGCCGAGAAATGGAAACATGTCGATCGGACCATAGAGCGTCCAATCGACCTCCTCGTCGAGGAGGGCCTCGATGTCCTCAAAATGCCGGTCATTGATCGCGCGATGCAACGTTCGCGAGAAGCGCCAGAAGCTATGCTCCGTCATTTTGGTGTTCCTGAAACCAGTTTGCAATAACGGAGCTGCTTCTTGGTATCTGTATCGACGCATCTAGCTCGGCGGACCTCATTGCGGTGGGCTGGGGCCACCTCCATAGCCCCGCCACGGAGGCGAACCAAACGTCCATGTTCCCTCGCGCACAGTGTTGGAAAGCGTTACGGCCATGAGCTCCCCCACCCGCCAGGCTACAAGTGACATCGAATACCAGTAGGAAGCTGCGGCAAACGACATCATGAGTTCGAGCGGCGAGACGTGAAGCTTCGAGGCATCCGCTCTCGCACATGACGTTTTCAGCCAGGGCATCAACAGGCTCCTGGCTTCGTAGCGAAGGTAGCAATCGTAATCACAGTACGGCCTCTGCGTCGACACGTCCCTCAGGTATCCGGTGCCGAGAACTTCCGCGCATGCGGTGCAAGCCGCCCTGTTAAGCGGGGCCCTGTGATTGACCAATACGAACTTCATGATGGAGATCCACGCCTTCCCTGCGGTCGGTGCGCAGTTCGCGAGATTGTCGCGCGCTGTTCGACGTCAAACGATTTCGGCGCCGCAGTAAACGTGCGGCACTCCGGACCGCAGTAGGAGGCGCGTCCTCCGGATCGGGCGCCGTCTCAGCCGCCGGTGACCACTCAGGCGGCGGGTAATCGCCGCAACCAATTGCTGTCCGCTTCGCAACGGGACTTGAAGTGCTCAACGCACCTCTTTGAGCAGAGCGCGGTTCGCGACGAGTAGTAACGAATAAGGCCAAACTTTCCGGCGCAAATGGCGCATCGTTTGACGGAGTTGCGCTGAAGTTTTTGATGGTCTTTGGACATGTCCGTCTCCAATTCCTGCATCTCCCATTGCTCGTTGGAGGGCTCAGACTTGCGACGCGTGGCGGGGCGCGACGTAGCTCAATCCGAGTCGCGCTTCGGCATCCATTTCCGCCTGCACTCGTTGCTTTGACCTTGACCTGCGCACCTTACGATCAGGCACCGTCGATAAGCGCAAAGTTTATCTCTTTGTCTAGAAGAAATTCGCCGATCTCCTTCCTGTCAGCGCATACGTCATGCGAGGTTTCTCTATTTGGCGCAGAAATTCATCGTAGAATTCGACTATTGGTTCGGCATAGCGGCCGCACTGCGGAGGAGCGATCGGCTGACATCCGACCAGCTGAGCCCGATCGTAAATCCGTCGCCCAAAGCTGCTTCTGCAACCCCTAGAGTGGCTGCGCGCGACGAGCCTATCGAGGACGACGTATCGAGCGTGTCGCCCGGGCCGTGGCCACCCCGATCGCGATGCCGTCTCGACAAAACCGGAGCGCTCACGTGCCGCGACCATCAACCGCCTCAGAAAGCCGATGTGGGTTGCACCTCATGAGCGGCTACTGCCTCCCCGGAGAGCCGGGCGTGCTGTCGACTACCGCTACGCGCATGGACGAATGACGAATTCGCGGGGCACCTTCGTCTACGGCGATCCCAACAAGAAGAGCTGCAAGACCGATGGCGTGTGGCTGGGTTTGGCGGTTTCACCCTGACACCGAGGCAACGATGACCGCCTAAGTGCCGGCGGCTCACGTCGCGGGATCTGGAGCGCGCGCTGGCCTCTGGGCCCGGACCGCGGCCACGTGCCGCAAATGGCGCGAGCTTGAGCACTGGCAGAAGCTCCAGCAGCGAGGCCGTAGCGGCGATTGCGACCCGCTGCGGAAATGTTGCAGCGGCCTCAATGCCAAGATAGTTATGCGCCTACTTGCGATATCAATCAGGACCATTCATGATTCGTCACATCGTTTTGTTTACCGCCAAGGATAAGGCCCAGATCGACGAAATGATCGAAGGCCTGTCAGTTCTCACCACAATCCCACATGCACGCCTGCTCGAGGTTGGTCGCAATCGCAAGACCGACCAGTTCGGCAACGATATCGACGTAGTGGTCTACGGTGAGTTCGACAACGAGAGGGAACTCGCAGCCTACAGGGCTCATGAGCTATACCAGGAATCGATTAGCCGCGTGCGACCGCTCCGCGAGCTGCGGTTTGCGGCCGATTACACCGTATCAACGGATGCGCGCTCAGCCTCAACGGCAGCAAGAGGTCAAGTTGCTCGGCGCCTCGAGCCGACTGGCGGGGGCTAACCTGATGGTCCTCGGGTCCCAGACGAGCGCTCTCGGTCGGCTCGGGATCACAATTTGAGCACATCTCACAGCAGGCACGTCATCAGTGACTGACAGCCCAGTGCACGTCCGCGAGCTGGAGTGGATCGAGCCCGTGACGGCGATGCGATGTCTGGCGCATCGACCGCAGCTTACGTTTCTCGATAGCGCGGCCAGGCATGAATTGCTCGGCCGCTATTCATATCTGAGCTGCGACCCGTTCAGTACCTTTATGGTAGCGGACGGACAGGCGAGGTGGAACGGAGAGCCTCTTAAGGGCGACCCGTGGGAAGCTCTTCGCGCCCTTCTCGCCAACTATTCGCAAGAGCATGGCTCCGATCTCCCCCCGTTCCAGGGAGGCGCGGCCGGCTTCCTTGCTTACGATCTAAACAGGACGTTAGAGCACTTGCCGACGCCCGCAATTCCCGGCCAGGGTTTGCCCCAATCGCTCCTGCATTTCTATGACGTAGTCGTGAGTTACGACCACCGGCACAACAAATGCTGGATCATTTCCACCGGATGGCCGGAGCAGGATCCTATACGTCGCATAGAGCGTGCACGCCGTCGAGCCGACGAATTTGCAGCAGTGCTTGCCAACCCAGAGACGCCGCGGGATGTATCCTCCGGCAGCGTGGGCGCCTGGCATTCGAACTTCAGCCGCGAGGACTATGTTGCGGCGGTCAAGCACGTCATCGGCTTGATTCTGGCCGGAGACGTCTTCCAAGCCAACATTGCGCAGCGCTTCAGCGCCAGGGTGCCGACTTCCTTCGACCCCCTCACCTTCTACAGCCAGCTACGATCATCGAACCCCGCACCCTTTGGGGCGCTCCTGCGCTATGGCAAGCTGACCGTCGCATCGAGCTCGCCGGAGCGTTTCCTGAAGCTTGGTGGAGGCCGGGTCGAAACACGCCCCATCAAGGGCACGATCGCGCGTTCCGCTGATTGGAGGGATGACCAACGCCGAGCTGAAATCCTCGTTGCGTCTGAAAAGGACCGCGCCGAGAACGTCATGATCGTCGACCTCCTACGCAACGATCTGTCACGTGTCTGCACTGCGCGTTCGATCGAAGTTCCGGCACTGTGCGATCTCGAATCCTATGCCTCGGTGCACCACCTCGTGTCGGTCGTTACGGGTGAACTTGCAGGAGACCAGGACGCCGTTACCTTACTTCGCGCTTGCTTTCCCGGCGGCTCCATTACCGGAGCGCCAAAGGTGCGCTCGATGGAAATCATAGCGGAAATCGAGCGCGTGGCACGCGAGCTCTATTGCGGAGCGATCGGTTTCATCGGCTTTAACGGGCACATGGACACGAACATTGCGATTCGCACTGTAACGATCGACGGCGATGTGGCTGTCTTTCATGCAGGCAGCGGGATAACGGCGATGTCGGACCCAGAGGCCGAATACGAGGAGACGCTGGCCAAGGCGAAGCGCATCTTCGATGCGTTTCGCGCTGAACGATCCGGTGCAGTTTGATTGTCATCATCGACAACTACGATTCCTTCGTCTTTAACATTGCCCGCTACTTCCGCAACCTTGGTGAGGCAACGGAGGTGGTCCGGAACGACGAGATCAGCGTCGGGGACCTTGTTGGCTTGAAGCCGCGCGCAGTGGTCATCTCACCGGGTCCCTGCACTCCACTTGAGGCCGGAATATCCACGGCCGTCGTTCGCGAGCTTTCAGGTCGCGTACCACTTCTCGGCGTTTGCCTCGGACACCAATGTATCGGGAGTGTTTTCGGCGGAGGCGTGGCGCGTGCACGTCGCCCTATGCACGGTCGGTCCTCGTATGTCACGCATGATGGTCGAGGGCTGTTCAAGGAGCTCCCATCCCCACTTCGCGTTGGGCGCTACCATTCTCTTGTTGTTGAGCTGGATGAGGCTCGCGCCCCGCATCTTATGGTGACAGCGCGTTCGGACGAAGGCGAGGTCATGGCGCTCGCACATCGTTTCCAGCCGACATTTGGCGTGCAGTTTCATCCGGAATCGATACTCACGGAACAAGGACACGTGCTGCTTATGAACTTCCTACGCCTGACGGAGGCTTCCTGGGCGAGCATCGAGCCAGCGGCCGGATCGCTATGACAGTCTCGGCCGCGAGTCGATCTCGCCGCAACCGATGACGCTCGGGCGCGAAGTGGCACACGTCTTCAGACCTGATGCCGACGCACGGCGCTCGAAGCGCTATATCCGCTATGACCGGCAGGAACAGCCCCGGGTTTCGGAGCTGATGCGCAGCCTGCAGGAAAAGCTCGGCGGGCTGCCGCTGGTCTCCGGCAATACGTACAGGTTTCAGTTCGATGATGGCGCATGATTGCGCCGCCCGGCGCGAACCTTCTCACCTGCCAGTTGTCATACATGACCGAGCATGAGGGTCCAGCGCGAGAGATAAACCCAAATCGCGCCCGATCGAGGCGCCATATGGTTGATCCGCGGTTCGGACGGGACCACGTGGAGCGCCATCTGTGCGCAGACTTGCACGAAAGCGAAGCAAAGCTGAGTTGGAGCCTTAACATTATAGGGGGGCGATCGATTAAAGCGCCACACGGACCCGACTTTGGGCGGCAACGATACCGTTGATTAGAGTTCTTATGAACAGGCCTTGGAGATTGACCTGGCCGGAATCGTGGAATTGCGTACTGGCGGCTCGGGAGAACACGACAATATCTCTGGATTTGAAAACGCAATCGGCACCGCAGCCAATGACATCATTGATGGCACTAGTGTCGCCAATATTCTTCGGGTGGCCGCGGTGCGGACACTTTATTTGGCTACGATGGTCAGGATACCTATGTCTGGAATATTCGTGATGGACAGGATTTCATATACGAAGACTGGACCGACAATGATGTCTTGGCATTTGGTCCCGGCATCACGAAATCGATGGTTGGTCTACTTTCGAGTGGTGCAGACCTTTTGGTTATTATCAGTACAGGCGTCACCACAAATAGCTCGTCTCCCGACTATTCAAACTTTATTACGATCAAGAACGGAGCGTCTCTGTACAGCACGTTCATGGCGAACCACATCACCGGTCTCGTTGATGAGAGAAGCACCTACTCACCGACAACTACGAATACGATTTTAGGGACAGCCGGTAGCGATACGCTCAATGGAACGAGCGCCAACGATCGCATTCAGGGGCTGGGTGGAACAGATACGCTTAACGGCCTCGATGGCGATGACAAACTGGAAGGAAGCGGCAAATGGCGGCGCAGGCAATGATTGGCTGGTATTGGGCCAGATTATGCATGGCAACGCTGGTGATGATCTCATTCAGGGCGGCGTCAGCACGACCCAGATTTATGGCGATGACGATAACGACACTATATGGGCGCCTTCAAACTCGCTCAATGTGACCATTCATGGGGGTGATGGCAACGACTTCATTGAGACGGAAAGCTCCGGCCATACCATCTTCGGAGATGCTGGAAACGATGTCATCACGGTCAAAACGTTTATCGGCGGTAACAACGTTTCAGTGGATGGCGGCGACGGTGATGATGTTATCCATCTCGGTGAAAATGACACGACGGTAACAGTCGACGAAGGAGACGACGTTATTTACAAGTTGGCAGGACATCAGGTCGACATTCTCTTCGCCACTGGCGCTACGTACAGTCACGCCGAGCGCGTGGGAACTTCCAACGACCTTGTCATTTACTTCGACGGTGGCGCAAGCGTTCGCTTGTCAGACTACTATGCCCAGCAGAGCGAATGGGTTCTTCCGGCTTTGAGCTCGTCAACCACGTTCATTGGTGGTGGTTCAAGCGAAGCTGCGTACGGCGTTTTTTCAGTGCGCGATGTAATGTGCGGCAACGGTGGAGATGCGAACTCCATGCGGGGGATGGAGACGATACCGTTTATGGGGGTGACGGTAATGACCAGCTCTATGGCGACGCGGGTGATGACGTTACCGAGGGCGATGACGGAGACGATGAAATCTATTCCGAGATTGGGAACGACCTGATCAGGGGCGGCGCAGGAACCGACGAGCTATTTCTAGGTACCGGAATTGACTCCTGCGATATCACGTTACAGCGCGACGGGAACAACCTGCTGGTGCAGGTGAATGACGGGCGCACCGTCACGCTCGTGGGGCAGTATATCAATAACGCTAGCTCTTATACCCAAGCCGCCGAGACGTTCGATAGCGTCGATCTGCTGACGGCGATGCTTGGTATCAACAACATTCCGCAAGCTGCAAGTGACGCTGTCAGCGGCAATGAAGATGCGGTTATTACCGGCAATGTGTTGTCGAACAACGGCAGTGGTGCGGATTCCGACACGCTGAGTGTGACGCCCGTGTCGTCCTTCGCGACCGCGCATGGAGTTGTGTCCATTCTGGCCAATGGCAATTTCACCTATATACCGAACGCGAATTACAGCGGCGCAGATAGTTTTGATTATAAGGTCACGGATGGTAATGGCGGGACCGATACCGCGACGGTGACCTTGACCGTGAATGCGGTCAACGATGCGCCGACGCTGACCAACAACGGAGCCAGCTTCAACCAAGATTCCACGCTGACATTGACGACCGCGATGCTGAGCGCATCGGATATTGATAATACGGCATCGCAGCTCGTGTTTACGCTTTCGACGGCGCCTGCGCATGGCGCGCTGAAGCTGAATGGCACAGCGTTGAGCGTGAGCAATAGCTTCACCAAGCAGGATATTATCGACGGGCATGTCACGTTTGTGCCGACCGCGTCTTATAATGGCAGCGACAGTTTCGGTTTTATGACAGGGGACGGCACAGCCACGCTATCCGCGGCGAGTTTCGCGATGACGATTGCGACGCTGAACCAGACCATCAACGACACGTCAGGCGCGGATACCCTGAACGGTGCAGGTGGCAATGACACGATCTCCGGCTTGAGCGGAAATGACATTATCCACGGCTACGGCGGCGTGGACGTGATCAACGGCGGGTCAGGCGATGACACTGTTTACGGCGATTACGGCAACGACACCCTCCATGCTGCTGAAGGTAGCGATTTCCTCTATGGGGGCGATGGTAACGATGTCATCTATTCCTATCTAAGCGTCACGTCGCAAGCTAATTTGATGACGTATTCAGGGACGTACACCTTCAACGTGAATGATTACGATTATTATTATGGCGGCGATGGCAACAACACCATCTACTCGCAATACAATCGGGCCCGGATGTATGGCGAGGGCGGGAATGACACGCTGTATGGTTCAGCCGCCGATGATCAGTATGTCGTCAGCGAGGGTAACGATATCTATGATGAAGAAGCCCATATGAACTATGGCGTCGGCGTTGGAGGAAGTGAATATATCCTGCTCGCGAGCATTAGCGACATGATCAGCAGTGGCGATTTGATCGTGCAGGACTAATTGTTATTCCGCTCTTTTTTCATTGCCTGCCTTTCTGGATCGGGTTGCGCATGCAACCGACTAGCCAGGCGGCAATGAGCGGGGGTTGGCCGTCACAGGTCGGATGCGAAGACGTGGCGCGGGCCGGAGCATTTCGCGACTACACGGGTCTTCGCACACGCCCGCCAGGGCCTGGCCTTGACGGCAACGGGCGGCACGCCCCCACTTCAGAAAGAGGCAGCCGACGACAGGGCAGTGATAGCGACGCGGGTCTTTGCCGCGGGCACCGAGGCGACTGCAGCCGCGAGATGAAGTAACCGGGCACCGATGTCTGGGGCGCATAATGCGTCAATCGATTCGTCCAACAATGCTGAGATGGAGATTCTGATGAATTACTTTCGCCGGACTCGACGTGTCTCTGAAGCGCACCGCGATCTGCATCGTTGATCGAGATGGAAATATCGTCCGGGAAGGAGTGACGGATATATCCTGGCTGAGAAATACTCGCTTCGCTTTGCAGCGCGTTGGGCTGGAAGCCGGCCAATGTTCCTCCTGGCTGCACAAGGGGCTTTCGGAAGACGGACTACCCGTCATTTGCGTTGAGACCCGGCACGCAAAGAGCGTGATGCAAGCTCAAACTGTCAAGACGGACCGCAATGATGCTCGTGCGCTCGCACAAATGATGCGAACGGGGTGGTTTAAGGCGGTTCACATCAAATCTGAAGACAGCCAAAAGCTACGAGCGCTGATGGGCAGCCGCCGGTGCCTGCTCGACAAGCAACGCGACCTCAACAATCACATTCGGGCGGCACTTCGGACCTTCGGATTCAAAATAAGCCTTATCGGCCAAAGCCGCTTTGAAGAACGTGTACGTGAGCTGATCGTGGCTGACGGAGATTTACAGGCTCTCGTCGTTCCATTGCTCGAAGCTCGCCGCACGCTAGGCGAACAAGCACACGTGTTGACGCGCTTGATTGGGCGCCTGGTTAGGAGCGATGCTATTTGCCGCCGGTTCATGACAGTTCCTGGCGTTGGTCCCCTGACGGCTTTGGCATTCAAGACGACCATCGATAATCCAAGCCGCTTTCGCAAATCTCGGCATGTTGGTGTCCATCTCGGATTGACCCCAGGCAAATACGCGTCCGGAGAGGTCGATTACAACGGTCACATCACCCGATGCGGCGATGCCTTCGCTCGGGAACACCTCTTTGAAGCCGCGCATTCATTGATGGTCAACACCAGACGTTGGTGCTCGTTAAAGGCGTGGGGCATCCGCATCGCCAAGCGTAGTTCAATGAAAAATGCGCTTGTCGCGGTGGCTCGCAAGCTATCCGTAATCCTGCACCGTATGTGGTGCGACGGCAGCGACTTCCGGTGGGAGAAATCGGAGGCCGCAGCGGCAACCTGACACCCGAATACATTGATAAGCAGAACACGGCCGAAAGGCCGTCAAAGAGTCCGGCAGGACGAGGAATGACGAGGGTGATAACCGGTCTGCAGCGCGAGCCGATCGCTCCGTGACTGCGTTCCCGAGATGGTCCCGCCACTTCTTCACGAACATCATCTTGAGGCGAGGATCCCGACCTCGAAGAGAAGCGCGATCGCCGGATAGCTTTGACGCCACGGCAGGTTCGGAAGGCACAGCAACAATGCGGCAACGTGATCAGGTTTGATACTTGACGGCCCAACCCCGGTTAGAGAAGACCGGTTAAGAAGGCACCCGGGTTCGGGACAGTGATAGCGACGCCGGCACGGCGGGACCCTAACGCGAGTGCCTCCGGCGAGCGGCTCAATATGACCTTGCGCGAGGGATCGTCACCGGATGGCCGAGACGGACGTTTCGCGCCTTCGCGGCAATCGGCTGGCTTGGTGAGCGTAAGCGAGTAGAGCCCGGTCCACAGGACGCGCCCCAGAAAGTTACGGTGTTATTGACGACACCAGGGAATGCGCTAGAATTTCGTCGGCCTTAAGCACAGGCCGGTGTGCCCACCGCTCGCGAAGCTTCGCAGTGCTTTTTAATTTGCAACATGACCGTTCCCGAATGGGCGGAATGATTGGCAGTGGGCACCTAGTCATATCCGTGCATCTAAGGAATGGATTATGACTGAGCGCAATGAACTCGACACATTACGCATGTTTGCAAAGCGTCTCTCGCGTAAGCATCAAATTCCCCACCACAATGCGTTGGACATCATAGCGATGCAACAAGGGCATCCACACTGGAATGCCCTCATGAAGGCTTGGGACAAAGGGTGGTGTCCCGCACCTTGGGACCTCATCGACATCAACGAATGCAGTGTCACCGAATCCCCGACAAGGGGCGTCGGCTCGGTCAAAACGACCGAAGGCGTTATTGCAGGCGAGCCATACAGTCTCGAGGTGGGTTTCGACGACATACTTATCAGTGGCAACGGCTGGAGTATCCATCTCGGCCATGCGCCGTCCGAGCCTGCCGAAATCGAGACCTACACAAAGCCCAATCCCCTTGATGACAAAGCGTTCTTTTCTGAAGTCATGAAGATCGCAATGGAAGCTGCCGACGGAGTGCGAGAGGCAATAACGAAAGATTGGGGACCGGCTTCAATGCATCCGGATAAGGATGGCAGTGTGAAGCATCCGCTGTTCGGCGGCGTTTCGGCAGAATGGTTCTGCCTGCATTGCGGCACGCGTTCGACCGGGGCGGAAATGACGGCCAATATGTGGCACTGTCCGAAGTGCAGTGCGACGCCGCTGGATATGCACACGGCGGCTTGGTGGAAAGCAGCCTGATTAGGTCGAGCACGACTTACCCAATCGCTAATGAGGAGCGGAACGCTCCTCATTTTGCGCGAGGGATCGTTACCGGATGGCCGAACCCGCATCTTCGCGGCAACGGCTGGCATGGTGAGCGAAGCGAGTAGAGCCCGGTCGACAGATACCGACGCGCCCCGCAGTTGCAGGTTGCCGACAACGCACCTTTTCTTTGCTTCGTTCGCGCAACCGGCTAGATTGCAATTTCAGAACAAAAAGACGGTGGCGACTTGGGGCGGATCAGAAGTTGTTACATATCCAGTCCAGCTGGAACGGACCTGACGTACCTGCGAAGTGCTCTTATGCAGCGCGGGATTCAGACCGCAGTCCCTGACGATTTATACCCGGGTGCAAACTGGTCCGAATCGATCTCGCGGAAGCTCGTCGAGGCTGACCTTGTAATCGGTATTCTCACGTCGGAGCGCCGGTCCCAGTGGGTTCTGTTTGAACTTGGACAAGCTGCGGCGCTGGGTCGCCAGATTGTTCTCATTGCGCCACCCAAGCTGGCGGCGGTCCCGTCTCACCTGAAGCGGTTTCTGGTAATACGCAGTGGCCCGAAGAATCGCGACGCGATCAATTTTGCGCTGGACCAGATTCTTGCATCGCCGGAACGACCGAAGATCCAGCAGCCGATCGCTACGCCGTCCCGGCCAGCCCTGGGTTCAGATGCCGATCCCATCATCAGGGACTTAACTGCGGCGATAGCGTCGAGTGACTATCGAGGTGTCGAGCGGGTTGTTGTCCAGGCGCTACGAGGATCCGGCGCGGACATCGTGTCAGAGGCCTCCAATCCAGACTTAGGGACCGACATTGCAGTCTGGTCGGATGAACTTCAACCGTTCGTAGGAAACCCTCTCCTGATCGAGGTGAAGAGCCGCTTTCGCAGTCAGGATGACCTGCGCCGCGCGGCAAATCAGCTATTTGAGTCGATTACATCACGGGGTGGGACTTGGGGTTTACTCCTATACGGCGATGGTCCACGTGACTCGGCTTTAAGTCCAAAAGGATTGCCACCTACGATTCTAATTTATTCGATTGGCGATTTGATCGAACAATTGCGGGCACGCTCCTTCGCGGAAGTTATCCGGGATCTGCGCAATCGCCGCGTACACGGCGGGGAGCGCTAATGCCGGCGATCCAAACCGCAACGCTGCAAGGCTATATCGCGACGGGAACTGGGGCCGGGACAACCGCCGTAAGAGGCAAGGCTCTCGAAGACATGATCTGCTATCTGTTCGGCCTCGTCCCGGGCGTTGCGATCACACATCGTAACGATGTGAATCCGTTCAACACGGAAGAGATCGACGTTGCTTTGTGGAATGAGCAGGACGCTGGCGGCTTGCATTTCCTTCCGAATGTCATTCTCATCGAGTCAAAGAACTGGTCCAGTCCCGTCAGCAGCATTGAGGTCAATTGGTTCGATACCAAGTTGCGCAACCGAGGATTGGACTTCGGAATCTTGATTTCGCCGCACGGTATCACTGGCGATGCTGACGATCTAACGGCTGCGCATAGCATCGTTGCGACTGCTCTCAAAGAGAGGCGCAAGCTCGTCGTCCTGACTACCGGCCAGTTACTGGCGTTACAAGACACTGACGCGCTTGGGCATCTCATTAAGACCAAGCTATGTGAGTTGGCCGTTAAGGGCACCATCACGTGACCCGTTAATTTGCAACATTCAGGTTTGATCATGGCCAAAGACGACGCGCAATTTCCGAAAGACGACGCGGATTACAAGAAGCTCGAGAAGCTGGTCGCGAAAATCCAGCAAGACCTCGCTCCACGTGCCAAGGTGACGCATAACGCTCGCCTCACCGGAAAATCGGGTGCGCAAAGGCAGATCGACGTTTTGGTCGAAGACAAGGTTGGCCAATACAACGTGCGCATCGTTCTGGACTGCAAAGACTATAAGCATCCTGTCGATATCAAGGATGTCGAAGAATGCGCCGGATTGTTCGACGATGTGTCGGCAATGCGGGGCGTGATCGTATGCCCTGCCGGCTTCACGAAGAACGCCAAGGCACGCGCCCAGCAGTTGCAGATTGATTTATACAGCCCTGTCGATACAGAACCGCATAAATGGCAAGCACGCCTGAAAGTACCGGCAGCGTGTGATTTTCGTGAAGCCCGCATGTCATTCGGCGTTGCAACGAGCGCACCACTGCCGTTCACGCTGCCCAATGATTTCATGACCAAGACAAAGGTCACCGACGCTGAGTCCGGAGAGGAACTTGGCACAATGCTTTCAATCGCCGCAGCTGAATGGGACGCGGGCAGATACCCGACCGAGCCCGGTGAGCATGCGCGGATTCCGATTTTGCCACGCGGCCTGAAGATGGAGAACGGATACGGGATGCAAATTCCGGTGGACCTTACCGTGGGATTGCTTATTTCCAAAGCTCTCTACTTTGGGCAATTTCCAGTCACGCGCCTTTCCGGGTTTCACGATCGCATCGGCGACGGCATTATCACCAATGCCTTCGAAATCGGGCTACTGTCGCTCGAAGAGGTTCACAAGTGGAAGCGCCTAAATGACCTCTCTGAGGCTCCGGTCAAACCTGTCATCATTATGTCTGGTTTGTACGGGTGGAGCGAAGATGTTCCGCCTGCGAAGGGGTAGACGCAATTCCGACGTCACCATGCTCAAATTAAACAGTTCGGAGTAGAAATTGGTAATCCGCCGATGTCCAATCAGGTTGATGCAGTCGTGCCCTCTGCTCAGGAGCTGTAAGGCGCGTATCCAGGCGCGGCAGGTAGCTCAAGCTGCGGCTGAGTCAGCTCCTCTTATGCACCTTGACCAATTTGAACGGCAATTTTAGGCGTTCGTGATTGCTTTTGATCCATGCCTTTTGGTCGTCACTTAGCTTATCGCCCGACGCTTTGATCTCGGCGAGGAAGAACTCGCCTTGCCGATAGACGAGCAAATCAGGCCAGCCAAGATAATGGCCCCAGTAGTGCTCGATCATGTAGCGCAAGATATTGACAATGTCCGCAGCCGGAAGAATGTCTATAAGGGTTCTCGCGCGCGTGACGTCGCCTTCGCGGTGCGCCCATAAATATTGGCGCAGCTTGGCGCTTGGCTCTAGCCAGAGATCGAATAGGAATTGGAGTTGACCTTCTTCTTCCCAATCAGGGGCGAAGTGTTCTTCGATGGCCTCGGCCCGGCGAACGGCATAACCTTTGGTGCCGAAATCGCGCGGCTTTTGAATCCAGACCACATCGCCTTCTTGCCTGCTGTCAAAGGCAATCCTGTCGCCGAAGCCTTCGGTGCGGATGAGCGGGTCAGCAAAATCTTGGATGACCAACCATGAATAGACACCAAAGAGAACGTGAAATGGCCTGCTCTCCAGTGGCAAGACATTGAATCCAAGGGATTGAAAATGATCGGTGACAAATCTCTCGACGGTGCAAGGCCCGTCTCGTCCCACTACGATCTCTCTCTTTCCGGTCGGGTCTTTCACATACGCCGCCTTTAAGGCGACCTGTTCGACCGCGTATTTTTTTATGACGGCAGCGTCTGTTTCGTTTTGGTAGATGTATTTTGGCGCGATCGCGTGCTGTTGATTGATGTCCGCGATAACGTCTTTTTCGATCTGCTTTTCAGCTTCGATCGCTTCGGCTGAGTCGACCTGATTACCGTTGGCTTTCGACCAGGCATCGACGCGCTTCATCGTCTCGAATGCGATTTCCCGCCAATAATATCTGCGGACGTTCGATGTTCGGCCCATGATCGAGCCCGCTGGATATGGAGTCAGGGGTAGCCCGCGGCATGCGTCGCAAATATTCGGCGCAAAACCAGCCGTAACCGGCACTCTCTCTTGGGTATCGAGTTCGACGCCTTCGCGAAGTTGATGCGGGAGAAACTTGCGTCCGACATCTTCATCGCACGCGCACATCATGACCGCTCCGCAGTCCTGACATTGGTACTTGCGGATAAGCTCGTGTCCGTTGAGGCAACGAACATTGTCATGCGGGCATCGCTGCATCACCTGTTTTAATGATGGGAGCGAGCAAAGATCAACGTAAATTACGTGCGTTTCCGCAATACACTACGTCTTGGGAAGAACGTTTCGCGTAGCTGGAAAAGCTAACCATAACGTACCACGTCCTCTTCGCTTCTTCGGTGGGCGTTGGCGATGTCCCGTTGAAGATGAGCTAAGTAATCCCGTGCCCATTGGCGGACTTGCTCAAGCGGATGTGTTGTCCATTCGTTGACGAGCGGTATTAAAGGTTCAAGCAAAGGTCCAAGCGATCCCCACCACGAGTTCGGATGCAAACGCATAGCCAATTGAGCCATCACGTCTGGATACATGCCGAACTCCTTTACATACGCTTCAATTTCTGGTGTCCAGCTTAGCCTTCCATCGGCATTTTTTGTAGTCACCGGCAGCCAATGGACCGGAATCGCGGCTCTACTTTTGGGAGCGGAGCGAACCCAGGAAAAATATAACTCATCCGGCATCGTTGCGAGAAGTCCGCCGCCCATGTGCTCGTCGCCACTGATCTGCAACAACCGTTCGACGCGATGACGTACAAGCCAATCCTTCGTCAGAAGAAGTTTTGATACCTCAGCCCACACTTCCTTCGGATATTTGGGCAACAACACCCTGATAGCGTTCTGGACGGGGCCGTCCAAGTGATAGAAAACGTCGTGGTCCTTAGTTCGGCAGATGCTCAACATCTGCTTGATCAATCGGCTAGCGAAGTCTGCCGTAATCATCCCGCGGGCGGACAGTTGCGAGACCTTCGTTTCGAACCAATGGCCGTTCATGGAGGCATCGGTTGCTGCGCTAAATAGTTTTGGCGATGTTAGGACCGATTTTAATTTATCAACGATCGGCTTATCGATGACTCTGCCGCCATGAAGATACATGCCGAGCATATCAAGCACTGTCCAAAGACCTGCCGATCCATGTCGCGTCAGCTCGTTCATAAGCGGCATAATGTCTTTCGCGGAAAGGTGGTCGAGCCCCCGACCATAAGAAAGGACGGCGCATTCTCTTGGCTTCACATCGCCGGACCTCAGCAGCGACACTACAAGCTGCAAGTCATTCGGCTGAAGCTTACCCGACCCAATCATCGAAATTGCATTTTCGCGCAATTTTCTGGAATCCAGAGCTATGCGAATACATTTGCGAGCTAGATCAGGATTCCGCTGGTCTGCGCCAAAAATGAGGCCTGAAAAGAACCCGAGATTTGGGCGCCTGTCTCCGCTTTCGATTAGCCTAACGGCCTTGCGGAAAAGCGCCACGGGGTCACGCACATGCTGTGCGAGCGTCCTACCAAGTGGAAACGGGGACTTGGCGTCATTGTGTACAAAACTTTCCAGCGTACGATTCACAAGCTCCGGGGTGCGCGCGATTACTTTCGCTTGTTCAACGAGCTGCCTAGCTGAGTACTCGAAGTCGCTACTGTTGCGATCGAACGGAACATCCGGATCGTGGAAATCGGCGCTCCATCCGTCAGCGTAAAGCAAGGCGAGATCAACCGGATCGGTGGGCATAAGCTCGTCGAACAGTTTACGAACGTCGTTTCCCAAGTTCGCAGGAGTGCCATTGGTACTATCGTAGTAAAGCCACGAATTGAGCCCTTGGAGTCCTCCAATCCACATACCTTTGGCTTTGGTAACAGTACGCACCAACGTTTCAATATCTTCAAACGGTAACGCCCTAATTAGACCGCGTAGGTGGGAGGCGAGCGCACGAATAGCGGCGTCGGCATTTTTGTTATTGCTAAGAGCCATAGGGAGCAGACGTTTTATAGCGACTCGATAGAACTCCCATACGTCACCGTTGATCTTTGGTTGCCAATCCAAAAGCCTAATCTGACTTCCAATTTCCCCAGCACCGCCGCTTCTGGTGAAACTTCCGGTGTCCAGCATTCTAGTCAGCGCTCGGAACGAGATAGCTTGTTCGTCAGGGTCCGAGGACGCCAGACCCTCGTCGAGCACTTGCAAGCGCAAGCTGGGTTCGGCTTCGGTGCCGCTAAGATAGAGTTGGTAAAGCTGCTCAAATTCGCCGGACGCATTGTTACCGATGCCAGTCTCGGTTTCTGCTGCACCTAAACGACGCAATAGAGTTGCGGCGTTCACAAAGCTCTGCCGACGAAATACCAAGCGCTCTAACGCCCAAACCAAATTCCTGCGGCCTTGTTGAAATTGCTTTAGGTGGGCAATCGACAGCCCTCCAAAGACTCTTACTATCGTAACTTCAGCGAATTCGGGATCGACGTGTACCAAACGGTCAAGCAGCTCGCTTCCGAACTTGCTGTTAAGGGCTTCAAGATTTCCAAAATTGTCAGGAGACAGAAGAGTCTTCGCAAACGTGCGTGCTTGTGGTGTGCCGTCAAGCCAGCGAACGCGCCGCAGGAGACTTTCTTGCAAGCGAGAGTTTGCCGTTCGGAAGAACGCAATCATCTTCCCATCTGGCATAAGCTCCCAACGGGTCCTCGCGAGCCGGGCCGCAAGTGGTACTGGCTGCACCTGCACATAGCTGCCGCGTTCGACAACGATGCCTCGGGATTTGAAGGATCGGATGTGTTCGACAAACGCGTCGAAGCTCAAACCGGTTAACTCTTGGGTGACCAGTCGGCCTTCAGCCTCATGTTCGCCAGACAAGCCAACCCAATCAAAGATGCTGAGGACTTCCAAGGCTCTCTGCGCGTCTATATTCTGAGGCCTGCGCCCCCACAAAATTCGATCGAGCAACTGATCCACAGAGTCAAAAGTTGCTCGTCCGTCTGCATTCTGTTGTGCCGCGAGCACAGCCATTTGTGGAAACCCTGCTGCGACATCGTTAATGAAGCTAGTGTCAGCTGCTGAAAGCTTTGGCGAAACGCCTTTTGCGATCGCTTCGATCAGTTTTTCGGATGCGGACGCTAGCCTGATGGGAAGCGTATTTTTAGATTGCAGCACCTTAGTCTCAACGTCCATGGAAATGATGCGCAATTTGGAACCATTGCGTTGCGCAATACTGGCCAGTTTGAGATGCAGGTCGTCCTGGCATTCATCGATGACGAGCACAGCAGATGCGCCGCTACCGGCAATCTCCAAAGCCAACTTTCCAACTTCCTCACCGACGATAGAAGCGTCTGCATAAATCGTTGATGCTCGATTCAAACGCCCACGCAACGTGTCGTCCTGTTTAAGTATTTCATACGCGAAACGTGACTTTCCGAACCCAGACGGTCCAAAAATTCGGACAAGTTGCCCAGGACTCGCAAGGCGTTGAGATACTTCTTTGGAGACTTCGCCGAACGTCCATTCGCAGTTCGATGTCTGATCAGAGTTGTCGGTAGGCTGGACATTGACGCCAATAAATCTTGGGCTGTCACCGGGTATCCATGGCCCGGTCGTAATATCCGCGGATTTACCCCAACCTTCATGGGTCTGGAATCCAGCGAGATGGCGCTTTCGTTCACGCTCAGCGAGCCAGAGCGCTACAGCAGGATGTGAATTTACCCACGTCGCGATCTTGTTGGCGTCATACACTTCAATAGCTGCTAAGTGGTTCGGATTCTTCTTTCCGGCGCGAATGCTGGCCTTTGCCGCATCTTTAAGTTTCTTGATTTTAGGGCCTGTGAAAGCAGCCGAGCTGAATATGATGTACGCGCCCTTGTTAGCCAGAGCATCCAAAATTGCTTGGTTGAGCTCCGTTTTTCCCCTTCGGCTCTTGTCTTTAGACTTCTTCAGGAGTTCGCGCTTAATTGAAGCGTCGGTAAGGTTCTGTGCCTTGGCTTGGAAAATGCAGAAATTGCTTGGGAAGTAGTCGGTTGAAGTGACTCCACCAGACCATTCCACGCGACCATCTTCACCTCCATCGGCGTGCGTGATCTGCAGGGCAACAGTCGTAGCACGCAACGTGATGTCGTTGGTTTGCGACTCTGCCAGCAAAAGAAGCTTCATCAACTGCACTAAGGCAGTACTTTCTAGGCGTGTAATCTGCGAAGGTTCAGCTTCGAAATACATGTTTCTCAAATTGCTAAGTTAGTGTCGGGATTCGCAATCGCCTCAAGAGGTCGATGCTATTAGACGCGTTCTTTACGTCACCGCCAGACGTTGATTATAATGCGGGTACGCAACCATAGAATCAAGCTTATCGAGTGACGGCTCAAGCGGTTCTCCATGGCCGGTGCAGTTGGAAGTCCCGCTCGTAGGCCCCAAGGGCGGCGAAACGCCCTTTGGTCGATGGGTGCAGGGAGAGCGAAATCTTCCGCGCGTGCTTCACCGGCAAGACGGTGACCAGGGGGTCTCGGGGAGCTTGGAGGCTCCACCGCGTGGCGCTGGACCGGCCATAATGGTCCTCCATGGTCGGTGCAGGTGGAGCAGGAAGGCTCCAAAGCCCTGCGAGGGTTGCACATGCAACCGACTAGCCAAGCGGCAACGAGCGGGCATTGGCCGTCACAGGCCGGATGCTAAGACATGGCGCGGGCCGGACCGGAAGAATCCGAACACGCCCGTCTGTCCGACTATTTTGGGATAGATTGTGATCGCCCGCAAGTGTCCGGCTGAGAAGCGCATATCCAGCGCTAATCGCGCCGTCCGGGCCTAGCCGCTGCGCGAATCAGTCTCCGCCGCCAAGGCGTAGGCACGTCAAGCAACGGCCATTCGATGACCGCGTCTGGCATCGGGATTCTCACGACAGAACCTCTGTGCCAATCCGAAGTCTGCCTGTTGGCAGACCACGTAGCGGGAGGCAAATGACGTTTGCAGCGAATTGTAATAGTCCATGTTCTCCCCAGTTGAGGATACAGGTCTGCTCTCCGCCGCAGCCGATAGGAGCGAAGCGGCGGGCTCGTCCGCTGCTCCGAACTGCTCCATCAATTCTTTCATTTCTTGTGCCGTCATCTTGCCCGCCATTACTTGGCCTACGGCCTCAGATCGCCGTTCGCGAACGACGTTCTCGTAGTCTGAACGGAGCGTCGAAAGAATTGAGGGACACCACGCGCAGAGGAGGAGATCAGAAGCCAGAGGCATGTAGATTTCGATGCCTGTGACGGCTAGGCCAAGGTTTCCACGCAGCCCGAACGTCTGCATATTGTTGAGGCACACCGGATTATCTCCAAGATAGAAGCTGCGTCCCTCAGCAGGCGCGGCCAGCAGGAAATCCTTCGTGGCAATTATCTGCGCGAAGTCGCCGATGCTCTTTCGTATGCTTAGGAGATGATCGCGTTTGAGCGAGTTCTCTGTGGCAGGTTGCCAATCCTCCCAACCTTGCACATCCTGCATCTTTCCGCCGCCTTCCTCAACCTTTGCAACGATGAGTGCCTCCACCTGTTGCCAACTATTGCGATTTGCTTTGGTCCGCAGCATTTGAAACGCAATGAGCAAGGCAAGAGCCGCTTTCTCTTGCGGCGAGTTGTCTAGGCGCCGCGTCTCTAGAACCCTTTGGTAGGTGGGAAGCACCTGGTCTTCAGCCGCACAAGCAATCGGTTCAAATGACACAATCCAATCGTCGTCAAACAGGAAATCGTTGAAGCGGTTTTCAGCCATGACATTTCGGATGGAAGTGACAAACGTCTTATCCGTCTGCTTGTCGTAGACAGCTACGCGCTCGCCGTCCGTATCGGCTAGAAATTGCCTTAAGATGAATTTGGGGACGTAATGCTGATTCTGAGTCATTTTGGTAATCTACCAGACTCTCGGCTGGCATTTGACGGTAATCACTTTGCGCACGAGATCACTGTACCTACATCACAGCCAACATAGATCACGCAGCCTTACGCCCGAGGCGTGCCGCTGCAACAGCCTTACCTAAGCTCGATGATAACCGAGTGTCGAGCAGTTGAAGGTGACGGAGCGAGTCGTGCAGGTCGTTGAGCGCTTGAGGGGGAGCGAGGAACGCCACGCTTTCAAGACGACGCGCAAGTGCCTCCATAGCCTGATCACGATTAGAATTTGCGCTGGCGCATTCTACAAGTCGACATACGACATCAAGTGTCGAACCATCGACCGGCAATTCGCGTACTTTCTCGACGCAAAACTCAGCAACAGATTCAGCTAGTCCCGCATTTTTTGTTTGGATTGCTACAAATGCAAGAACCTGAAGCACATATTGCGTGTCATCATCGTCCCAGCGAACTGCGTCTTTCTGTAGCCGAGTTACTATTGAATGGCAGGCTTGAAGAGTCTTTTCGGTCACACCAACGGTGTAAAACCCGACAGCGCCCCGCAAGAGGTTTGTCGCAGTAGGCTCCGCCACAAGCCTGTCGTAAGCGGGGCGAAACACGTATAATTCGTTGTCGGATGGCATCTTCCGCGGAGCGCTTTCGCCAATAGCGGGAAGTACTGCAAATAACTCAACGCCATTTTCAGTAATCCACTCACGGCCTTTTGCAAGCCGTTCAAGCCAGGCCTTGGGTCTCGCCTCCTCGGGAATTTTGTTGATGGCGGCTTCAACGCGACCGAAAGCATCGGCTACGAGATGCCTACCAGTCAGCCAATCGGCCTTCCATCGTGGTTCTCGATCCATTTCGAGCAAGACTGAGAAAAGAAAGGCCTTCCCGGAGTGTTCCATCGCCCACTCATATAGATCATCGGCATTGCCGAAGCCGCACGCTCGAAGAATTAATGACGATTGAGCAGATGTGGTCACGCGTCGCCAGAAGGCGGGCTTCTGCGACAGAGCGGAGTGCTGTGCCAAACGAGCTGAAGTCATAACAAAAGCGCCAGCATAAGACAGACAGCGGATTCGGAGCGTCTCCATGTCAAGAAGGCGATCCAACAGTTTCAAACCGGCGGCCTCAAGCTCTGCATCTTGCTCGAATGCAGATGCGCAAATTTCGAAGGCGCCGACCTGTGCAAGGTGATCTGGCAATGAGGCCGCAATCTGTAGGATTTCCAAAAGGGAGTGTTTTGGAAGTGCTTTGAACTTGTCAATGGGAACCAGTGCAGGCCCGCAGAATGACAGGGATATGGCGCGAAATGCGCGAATGGGATCTGCAGCCAATAAATGGACTCTCTCTGATTCGCATTCGGCGTTCAAAAAGGTCTCAAGCGTTCGAGAGTCGCCTGACGGCGCGACCAAGTTTTCCCAGTGGCGGTAGTCGTTCGGAAGGAGGTCTGAATTTGTCAACTCACGGGCTGCGACTGCCCCTTTCACGGTTTGAACAAAGCTTTCCTGCGCCGTGAGAAGTGTCTCCACGACCGATAGGAAGTCTTCATCTGAAAACGTGGATTGTGCTACTTTTGCTCGAAGCGCCTTTGCGTGAATATCCGCCAGCGTGTGTTCCCTGAGATAAATCTCTAGGTATTCGAGCCGTTGTTTCGGATCAGAGCTCAGCAGACCTGCGTAGGTAAAAGCAAAGATCGCGTTATCAACCTTAATCTTGGCTGTTCCATTCGACTCGATGGTCATTGTTGCCTTGATCGTCTGGCCATCATTGTCCTTCAGAGGCTTTGGGCGACTCCCCGCCAACACGTCCCGAAATGCGGTCAGCATTTGGTCTTGAGGCAATTTAATATTTGGACCAAGCGTCGCGGGGCGATGTGTGGGAATCGCGAATTTTTTGGGAATTTGCCCGTCAGACATTACATCCGATTGAACCATTCCCGAAAGCTTCCGCAACGAAAACAGTGCGCGGACTCTTGGCCAATCAGGCGCCTGCTTGACGGCGTCCCTTGGCTTTGCCTCGGCCGACGGCTTTACGATTTGGCGCTTTCTTTTTGGTGGTGGGGGTTTGCGGCGGCGTTGACCCACCTTCTTGTTTTTCATTTTCATCCTCCGTATTTAAGATAAATGATCGAACCTGCTCGATGACAGAATGATAGCGGTCAGGCCATACAGACCTCAGTGGCTCGATATAATGCTGCTCTAGCCAGGTATTATAAGCACGAACGACGTTGTCGTCCGAAAGCTCGACTGGCATTGCTAAGCCGGAGAGGATCACGCGATCAACGGCTTCCACCCATTGAAGTGGTGGTGACGGCTCCCATTTTGCCTCCCAATCCTGAGGCCGTGGCAACGAGCTCATTATGAGGTTAGACAGCCGCGCGGCAATCACCGGATCAGCTTCAGCTTTCCAAATTTCAAATATGCCAGATTTCATCGCCAGACTAACGCTAGCGAACCATTGTATTTCGCGGGGGAACGTCGGCACCTCGGCGACTTTGGCAAGATCAATGCTTTCCTGTATGGCACGCATTTCTGCGGAAATGGACACACGACTGCGGCTGGCAGCGCGGGCCACTTCGGACACATGCACAGGTAAAAGGGCAGCAGCGCCCGTTCTAAGCTTGTGGCGAGCTGAAAACCATTCCGGATCCTTAATCACATCTCGAACTCGCAACGTTTCGAGCAAATCCAACGTCGTGAGGCAAGGAACTCTCCGGCCTTTGTTGTCGGCGGCAAAGTTTTCCTTGTTTAGCGCTCTGTCATCGCAGACGACGCCATCGATTCCTGTCAGATCGGAAAGTAAGTGTAACGTCGATGGCGTCTGATCGTCATTCAATTCGCCACCTTCAACACGGCGCGGTCCGAATTGGACCTTCCCCGAAGCATGGGTCGCCCGTATCGTATCCCGAATATCGTCGATTACGCGGAGCACTTCTCCGACGTGTTGATCGTGATCGATAATTGCCTGTGCTTCGTCTTCGGAGCTTCCCTCAATGCGAACGTCCTTAAATACCTTCAGAACCGCGCCCAATAGGTTTGTGTATTGCAAGTAAACCAACGCGAGCTCGTCGATGAAAAGAGGCTTAGCAGGATCTGGGGCTGTGCAATTGGGGATCCCTTTATCTTGAAGCGAGAAATATTCTTGAGCGGTTTGTTCCTCAGTTTCGTTGACTGTTCCGTTATCTGAAAGAACCTTCAAGAGAGCATGCATATCGGACAGAAATGGTGCGATGCTCGTGATGTCGGCCGGAATTTGCTCTAGACTAGGCCGATGTATTGGTGCCGGGCGCAGGACTGTTCCACCGGCTTCGGCAGATCGAACCAGCGCGGCTAACGAAGGGCCAATTTCAGCCGATAAGGGGTCATTGGTCCGCTCGATCGGGCGTGCAATCTTAATGCTGTTGCGGCGCAGCGCTTGCTCTAACTCACGCGCACGCAGGATCCGTGATTTCTGGACCTGTTGGACTCTACGTCTGCCTTCAAATAATTCCGACATGACGGTCGCAGGAAGTGTAAGTGTCTTAAACGCTCTGAGCACTTTTGGAAGAAGGCCGAGCCATCCGAGAACCAGTATCGATGACACGTCCAAGGCTAGACTCTGAACATCATCACCGCACGTCCAAGGCAAGCGATGTCCGCTAAACAGTGGCAGCACGTATTTGCGTCGTGCGTCCTCAAGCTTCGAATTTCGCACCAAATTTCTCAGGAGCATATCGACCAGGGTGGTCCGGAGGCCCGGCGCTGCAATGACAAGCGGAACCTCTGCGCGAGTTATGCGCTCGCTGATGTCGCGGGTGCGTTTATTCCACTCAATCTGCTGAGGTATGAGTTCTTTCAATTCGAATTGTTGGACCGGACCTTTTTTATCGGAAAGGGCCAGCGCTTTGCGAAGCCAAAGGTGAGATTCAGGAACGCCATCTTCGAGACCTTCTTCAATAATTAGTGAATATGCTCCAAGCCAAACATGCGGATCGGTTCCTGCTTTCGTGACTGCCGCCCGCACTAAATCCATCATTGGTCCGTGGCCCGACTGCTGCGCGATATGCGCCGCGCGAATAAGTTCAAGACCCGAGTATTTGGCGAGATTATCGAGGTATGCGGCTAATGGCTTGGCTAATGTCTCCCACTCTCCGGACTCAATTGCGATAGCGATTTCTAACTGGAGGTCTCGATGCGTGACGGACTGCTGCGCCAATTTATCAACATGGTCCTTTGCCTCTTTCAAGCGACCCTGTTTAAACAGCGCCCAGGCGTAGTGACGGAGCAATTCGGGGTCGCGGTCCTTGAGTACCGGATTCGCTTCTATGATACCAACATACTCGGGGTCGTCTCCCAAATAGGCAAAGGCATAGGCTGCCCGTGCAATATCACGCGGGTCTGACGATTGAGCAAAGAGGTCTTCCGAATATTTCGCTGTTGCGCGATGATCTTTGCGTTCTGAAAGTGAACCAACCAGCGCACGTAATGATTCCAGGCTTTTGGTTGCTTCATACAGCTTTAGATCTTCCGCAACGGGGTCCTTTCCCTCACATTTTGCAATCAGGGCATCGAACATGGCCGCGCCGTCCGGCGTGAGCTCTTCACGATGCTTTTCAAATAGGATGCGAGCAGATGAGGTGTCTCCTGCCAGTGCTAGCGCTTGAATCTCGATAGGGAAGATTGGCGGATCTTTATAGTCTGCTTCAAATCGAGCACGGTAGCGTGAAATTAGCGACGCGACGCTTGCCGGATCATCGCTGTGGATACGAATTATCAGTGCAGCTTTTAGATCTTCACCATCCAATCCACCAAGTTCTTCTCGACGTTTTAAATACATGTCGAGCGCCTCCGGCTTAAACTCAGGGTCGAAGGCAAAGGCGAGCGAAAGTCGCTCACGGGCTAATTTCGGGTCCTTCAATTCTTCACGCAGGCGGTTAAGTCCTGCGGTTTTGCGGTGTGGATGGAGCAGCTCGCACCACAGGATGTAGCCCTCAGCCAATCGTTTGGCGTGAGGAAGCTCAAGCTCGGAAGCAATCGGTAATAACGCCGTTAAATCATCCATTGCCTTATCCATTCTTGATGCTGTAGTTGCATCGTCAACGATGGATCGCGTGCCACGACGCGCGTCCATTTGAAAGCTGCGGACGGCAAGCTCACGATCCGGTACCGGCAAAATTGATGCCACGCTAACCATCGCGCGCACGAAGCGGAAGTAAGGTCCTTCCGACAACTGCGTGGGCGTTATTTCTTCAAGACGCGGTCTTAAACCATCATAATCTTCCGATTGCAGGTAGGCCGACACGAGTGTCTGGAGACCATTAATAGTCAGTTGAGTAATTGGCATTCCTGAATCGGCAAGCCACTGGAGCCCGTCCGCAGGACTCCGGTGTCGCACGAGCATGTTGAAGACGCTTGAGCGGCTGTCCGCGTCGGTCTCATCGCGAATGAGGCTAAGTGCGCCGTCGATGTCTGTGCGTTCCAATATTCGGGCGCGGGCGAGCAAGTCTGAGTCTTGCCCTTTTAGCTTCTGCGCTTGTCGAAGAAGCTCTTGAGCTTTTTCGGTAGTTCCCCGCACGGCGGCGCTCCGAGCGGCGCGAAGCAAGATTCGGCGGCGAAGTTCGGGAGATACCCCCGTGTATTCCGGTTCGCAGGCGATGTCTGCCACACTTACATATTCATCAGTCTGTGCGGTTTCCGGAAACAACGAACGCCTCATAGCGCGTGTGAAGCGTGCGGCTAGATCTCGCTCGACGGCCTCAACTACGGCTGGTTCTTGGCCCGGAGAATGTGAAGGCGTTGCTACGCGCGGCGTTGCACTTTGACTCGGTGCGCTTTCGCGCAAGTGCACGGCCACAAGTTTTGCTGTCTCAGCAATATCAGAAATATATCCATATTTTCGAAGCAAGTCCGGATAGTTCGCGAGCTGCCGAGTAATTTGATCCCAGCTCGCAACTTCGACCGAAAACAGTCTCTTTCTTTTGTGCTTCGCGGTTATCGCGCGTGCGTGCGCTTGCACTTTGTCATCATTTGGCGCAGTCGTTGCGACAACGTATTGCTTTAGTCCGGGTTTCCAGGTTTTGGCCTTTGTCACCTCTTCGTCAATTTCATCGATCGTCAAGTCTTTGGGAGGCCAAATAGCCTTCTCTTTGCATTGCACACCCGCATAATTTTTCCCGTCAGGCCTGCCGTAAACATCAACGCCACCTTGTGGCTGGCCCTGTCGGCCATGTTTTTGCGTACTTCGGTCGTTCCAAAGTCGTTCATATAAATCACAGCAGAGGCTCTCGAACTCTTCCCAACTTTGCGGAGGAGCAAATTGGCTTGTGACAGGAAGGGGCATGGTGCTGTCTACGGATCAGTTGGCGGGTGGCATCGGTATCCGCATGAAAGCCAAGAGTTTATAGTAGGGGCACTATGAGATCGGTCTAACTCAGACAGCCGCCTCAAGGAAAGGCTGCGATTATCATCGCGGCATCCTGAGCGAGTAGAGCATGCTGGCTAGCTACCGAGCAACGTCGAAGCCGGATATTGTTGTGTAATACGGAAATTCGACGTCGTGTTCGGCTTCAGTGAAGAGGGAATTCTCCCAAGTCCCGCGCGATGATCCGCGATGAGCGCCGGGAGAATGATATCTCCCGCGCCGGTTCGACGGCAAGATGCTGACCATGGAGTCTCGGGGAACTTGGAGGCTCCCTGAGCGCGATTGAACGGCGCACGTTCATCCATGGATCGGTGCAGGTGGAGAGGGAAGTCTCCAAGCCTTGCTCGCGGCTACCAAAGTCGGCGAAGGCGCTTTTTGGTCGATGGGTGCGGGAGAGCGAAATCTCCCGCGCGTCGTTCAGCGGCAAGACGGTGACGACCATGGGGTCTCGGGGAGCTTGGAGGCTCACCGCGTGGCGCTGGACCGGCCATAACGGTCCTCCATGATTCGGTGCAGGTGGAGCGGGAAGGCTCCGGGTCCTGCGAGTGATTGACCGAAACGGTCTATGACGCGCCATCAGCTCGATGCCGATCAGCGTCAACTGCCGGGGGGATGCAACGGGGGCGCGCCAGCGGGACCCCTTGCCAAGATTGTGCGGTATTACCGCACACATCTTGCGAGCCAAGCGAAGCCGCACTTTTTTAGTACGGGCCGATGCCTGTTGCGTTTATTTGCGTCAGTGCCCAGGTGCGAGGAATCGACCGACTCAGCTTTTCTGACATCCGGGTCAATTCTCCCTCAGTGATCGCGCGACCGGGTTTCCACTCCGTGGCCACTTCCTCTAAAAGCGAAAAGTCTCCAGCGATAAAGATAAACACGTTGGAGCCGCGCCGGTTCTCGGACTCTTGTGGCGTCGGATGGACAGTGCAAATTGTTTGCTCGCCCTGAGTTCCGGCCAGCATCAAATCTCCCTGCTTAGTGGATGGTGCGACATCATCGCTCTGCGACTTTGTCATACGAAGTGGGAACCAGCCCGTATCACACCCGTTCAGCGCTACGATCGCGTCATACGCAAACGGTAGTCTCAAGCAGAAACAAAGTGCGTCCGCGATTTCAAATGGCATCTCAATCCATTCCGGACCGCGCCGGTGTGAGAGAAATGCTGGACCGACTGTTTCGGGATATAGCGAGATGAGACCTAGCCGTCGAAACCGCGGTAGAAATTCGTTGAATACCTTGTTGGTGAACGCTTCGACATCCAAAGCTGCGACGGTTTGCGGATGGTTCTCTTGCAGGTGCTTGTAAATCTTGGCCGCGTGTTGACGGCCAATGTTTCCTTTTCGGAAATTTTCGCGGAAGGCGCCACTGATCGACTTCTGGTTGGTGGCGGCGCGAACGAATTCCGCCCAACGAATTTCTCGTGACTGCTCCAAACGATGCACTGCCTGATACAGGTCCCGCCGTTGTTTCGGCGACGACTTCAACCAGTCTTCAGGCTTTGCCATCTGTTCTACCCAGAAAATACGGAGGCAGGAACGCGCTGGCACGGTTATGAAAAACAATGAAAAACTTGCCGTTATAGGACTTTTGTCCTATATTGATTACGTGGCTTATTTTTCCGAGGGCAAAACGCCACTGGTCTGCGGCCAGAAAAAACCGACGAGATGACCGACCAGACCAAAACCCCCGACACCCACACGTACAGCCCGCTCCAATACGATCCTGAGGTGTTGCGGGAGCATGTCCGCGACATGAACCTCTCGACAGAGCAGGAAAATGCTCTGCTTGAAGCCGTCTGGCTGGTGATCGTCGGTGTCATCGACCTCGGTCTTAGCCCCGCCTCTCAGGGCACTCATTCAAAGCCTCTGGTGGTTGATTCGTCGAGCGTGCTAGCCTTGCTATCAACTTCAAACATGTCGAACACAGAAGACGCGAAGGCCGATGGGTCAAACGCGCAAAGGATGGATTCATGAATTCAAAGACGCAGGAACCTAAGCACGAAGGCATCGTGACCCTTGAAACGTTCGAGAAAATTCAACATCGCATTGACGGAGTTGCGCGTGCGCCGATGCGCGCCGACATCAGGTCCGATTTTCCGCTTCGCGGGTCTGTGTGTTGTGCGGAATGCGGAAAGCCTTTGAGTGCATGCTGGTCCACTAGTAGCACCGGCGTGAAGCACCCGTATTACCTTCGCATCGCCCGGGGCTGTGGCCGCTACCGTAAGTCGATCCGCCGCGACGCAGTCGAGACGAGGTTCAGCGAACTTCTCAAACAACTGATGCCTTCAACGAAGCTGATTGATCTTGCGTGCGCCATGTTCAAGGAGGCTTGGCGTCAACGCGTCACACAGAGCGCTCAGATGGTCGAAAGCTACACGCAGCAGAAGGCCAAGATCGAAAAAGAAACACGCCGCCTCATTGATCTCATCATCGGCGCGAACTCGAACGAATTGGCGAAAGCATATGAGCGGCGTTTAACGAGCTGGAGCGCGAGAAGCTGCTGATTGAGGAAAAGCGGGAAAACCTTGCGCAGAAGCCGGGCTCGTTCGACGAGTTGTACGAACTCGCTATCGCATTCCTTGCAAAGCCTTACGATCTCTGGGCTTCCGGCAATCTGCGGATACAGAAATTAGTACTCAGACTCACGTTTGCCGACCACCTCGTGTACTCGCCCGAAAGCGGGTTTACGAACGCGAAAACTACTATGCCTTTCAAACTCTTAGACTCAGTGCGGGAAGGGAAAACGGAAACGGCGCGCCCGACACGATTCGAACGTGTGACCTTTGCCTTCAGAGGGCACGTTACACTGTCTTGCGTAGAGTTGTGCCATACCTCCTCCAAAAAAGGGCCACTCCGAAGGAGTGGCCCAAGTGAGGGAGGAAAACGCCCCCTAAGGAGCCTCTGGGGATCAGGCCGCGGCCTGATCGATCGGTGAGAAGGGTAGGCCAAGACTCTCGGCCACGGCCTTATAAGTTAGACGGCCCCGATAGACATTGAGGCCTGCGCGCAGATGCGGATTCTCGAGCACGGCTGCAAATCCCTTGTTGGCGAGAGCCAGACCAAAGGGCAGCGTGGCATTGTTCAATGCCTGGCTTGAGGTGAGCGGGACAGCTCCGGGCATATTGGCGACGCAGTAGTGAATGACGCCGTCCACCTCGTAGGTTGGATCCGCATGCGTCGTCGGACGCGAGGTCTCGAAGCATCCGCCCTGATCGATAGCTACGTCCACGATGACGGAGCCCTTTCGCATCGAGCTCAACATGCCGCGACTGACCAGCTTCGGCGCGCTGGCGCCGGGAACGAGCACCGCCCCAATGACAACGTCCGCTGCAAATACTTCCTCCTCAACGGCGTCTATGGTCGAGAACCTGGTGCGAACGCGCCCCTCGAATAGATCGTCCAGTTCGCGAAGCCGGGGAATCGAACGATCGAGGATCGTGACCTCGGCACCGAGTCCCGCCGCCATCCGTGCGGCATGCGCACCAACGACCCCGCCTCCGATCACAACGATACGGGCCGGCTGCACACCGGGCACGCCGCCGATCAATAGCCCCCGCCCACCTGAGTAGCGCCTCAGCGCCGCACCCGCGGCTTCGATCGCAAGCCTGCCCGCAACCTCGCTCATTGGCGCAAGCAGCGGAAGCCCCCCAGCCGGACCAGTCACGGTCTCGTAGGCAATGGCGGTACATCCGGACTTTATGAGGCCCTTAGCCTGCTCCGGGTCCGGCGCCAGATGCAGATATGTGAAGAGGATCTGGCTCTCTCGCAGCTGGGTCCATTCCGAAGGTTGGGGCTCCTTGACCTTTACGATCATTTCGCTCGATGCGAATACATCGTGAGCGGACCCCAGAATCGTCGCGCCAGCCTTGCGGTACTGGTCGTCGGTTGCGCCGATGCCAGCACCGGCCGTGGTCTCGACCAGCACGCTGTGGCCTGCAGCCACATATTCGCGGACAGCCCCAGGTGTCAGGCCCACGCGGTATTCGTGCGTCTTGATCTCCTTGGGAACACCGACCTTCATTTGGAATCTCCTCTTGAACGGCCCCCTTCTAGTAGGAAACGCGATGCAAACTTGCGAAAGTGGAGCCAAGTCGCGCTGAAATTCCGCGATTCTTTGTGCGATCACGCAGGATTCCAAACAAGCGAACGAAGACCGACATGGCAATCGTCGATGAGCCGCCGTAAGTGGCGGCTGACCGGACCGAATTCTCGTGTCGAGCGGAAACTGTTTGCCACGGCGATCGCGCGGCTATGAGATGCTGCATCAAAACAATCACAAGATATGAAGCACGACTTGACCTGAACCGACTTGATCTCAACATTGGAGGCAAGCGCTCAGATTTCACCTGAACCACGTCACAGGCGCTGTCCGTGCGCCACGACGCGACAAGGCGTGTGAGCCCGATATGTAAATTTGCTGGTTGAGGCGAAAGTCAAACGGGGATTTTCAAAGTGCCTGCAGCGAGAAGGACGATGCGTCACGTTTTCCAAGCTTTCGTCGACCAACTGATTGAAAGTACTGACGTCGATGACCTTAGGCTAGGGATGGCCGAAACTGTTGCCGCGCTCGATCTGTGTTGTTTCGCCTACCTCACTTTGCCTTCCAGGCCAGGCGCGGAGCCGCTCCTGATTTCGACCTATCCATCACGCTGGATTTCGCATTACGTTCAGCAGCAGTACCATCGGTTCGACCCCGTAATTGTTCGGTCCCTTCGCCGGGACAAGGCCTTTGAGTGGGGCCTAGGTCTCGGGCCAGAAGCACATTCGGAGCCTGCCCGTCAGCTTTTCGAGGAGGCCGCCCGATTTGGCATTCGCTGCGGTTTTACCGTTCCGATTCACGAGAGCGGCGTCGCTATTGCCGCCGTCACATTTGCCGCCAGCGAACGAGGCGCGTCCTTCGGGCGTGCGGTACGCCGGCATGCTCGTATACTTCCTTTTCTAGCAACGACTTTCCATGCACATGCACAACGTAAGCTGCGTGCCCGCGATCAGATTGATGGTGTCACGCTTTCTCGGCGGGAAATCCAATGTCTGGATTGGGCCGCTCAGGGCAAGTCGTCCTGGGAAATCGGCCGCATCATGGGCATCTCTCACTATACGGTCGCGTTTCACCTGGACAACGCCAAGGCCAAGCTGGGCGTTCGATCGACGATCCAAGCGGTCGCGCGTTTTGTTGCCGCTGGTCGAAAGATCTAGCACTGCTTTGGCAGATTGTTGGATTGGGCGCTTGAGGAGGTTTCCTCAATCGATTTTTCAATGATCTTGGGGGCCGGCTTTTGGAGGGCTGGCCATGGTGGAATGGAGACGAATTTTAACGCTGGCTCAAGTTCTTCCTGGATCGCTTGGGTCATAAGACCAGGCAGGGGTGATCGCAAGGGCGTTCAGCCGATGGCAGAATGCGTTGCAACAGGCAACTGGGATCAGTTGCTGGCTTCCGCCTCAACCAACGATGCCCGCCGTACGTCACGCCATCGTTGGTCTCATCCTTCCGCTATCGTCTGAGCAGTGTCCATACTCAGAAAACAAATCCTGGAGAAAAACCCTGGCGCAAACCCATTCTGCGACCTAATTAGCGCGCCCTGATTCCTTTGGACCGAAGTAACTCGGCACACACGGGACCAACAGAGTAAGGAACATCTCAATAGGAGCTGGCCGCAATTCTTGGGCGCTGGGCAAGATCGCGCCGACCCGTTCTGCGCCGTCTCACCAGGCAGTGTTCCCGCCTAATTGAGCATGCTTGGCCGTAGCGAGTTCTTCCTCATGGAGAGACCCAGGGCACATCGTGCGGCGGATGAGCAAGCGCGCTCGAGGCGCGCACTGCCGTCTCCGAGTATGGTTTGCGAGTTCTTCGAGGATCGAAAAACAGGGTAGATCGACAAGTTTCTCAATCCGCGGCGGTTTCGATAGCTCTACGATTACATGTAGTCATCTTCATACTCGTACCCCGAGCTTGCTGAAGCGGCATCATTGCGCGCGTCGTCCTCCGCTTTAGCGAGATAGAGTTCATGCTTGTTTGCGCGCTGCCACTCACCTGCGCTTTTCGTTGTCCATTTGTCGGGATGCTGCGTCGGATCAAGCACCATGTTGCAGTCGTCGACCTCGACGAAGCCCAACTTCGCCGCGCGGGCTTTCGATTCTCACTAAGTGGAAACCATTTGAGCAACGGTTCTTCGCCCTCGCGCATCCCGCCTAAGTTGATGCTCGAGCAGAATGTCCCCTGCGTTCTCAACCAAGGGGTGGGCAAGCTGAAGATCGACGACGGATGTGATGTGAGTACGCCCGGGAAACAAGTCCCTCCATCTATCGTCGTGGAGCTCGGTCATACTGAATCCGCCTTCCGTTCGTAGCAGTGCGGCAGTTGTGTCTCCAAATTTGTAGCTGTAGTACCGCGCGTCCTCCGAATCTCTAGTCGTGCCGTAGTCCTTTGCAGCCTCTCTGACGTTTTCGGCTCGCTTGGACACGAAATGCGAGTACTCTTGAGGATTCTTGGCGATGCGCCTTATTTCCTCATCATTTTGGAAGACCTTTGCTTCTCTCCGAAATGTCGCCTTGTCGATCGGCACAATCGGAGGTTCGCTCACAAGGGAATAAGACTGTGCTGCAGAAGAGGAGCTAGACTCCGATGCGCCCAGGTCCATATTGGCGAGCCTGTCGGCGAAATCTCCTGAATCCGATTGATCGTCGCAGGATGTCCACGGGTATGTTGCGTCATATCCAACAGTTCGACCGTACATGAGGATTCGCCCTCCTAGAGGCGCAGAGAATCTTATGTTGATTCAGGCTGATTGGGCCACGCAGAAGTCGATAATCAGGCTTGCTGACCGTAAGCTGACGTGGATGGTGCGTTGGAACTGCAGCGAGAATATCGGCTGGTTCACGTGCTGGAGACAATCGAAGTCAGCTCCAGGATACAACGGGAGATTATTCACACTCGAAGAATTGGTTTTGAAGAGTGGCGCGCCCCCTGACCAAACGGCAATCGCTTCGCGCATGAAGGATCGGGAGACCTTGTCCGGATTAGCCGTTCTATTGCCGAGTTGGACGAGCAAAAAAGACCTTCGGATGTAAACCGATGGAGTAAGGCAGCCTCAGTTGGCGGCGTTTTTTGATTTTGGCATATCATCGGAGTCGGAAGACAAGCACCACGGTGCGCTCGTCGTGGGCGGCCATGCGACCCCAGCCCTTAGTCCCTCCGAGCGTGGTCTCACGACGTCCCCCCGAACAGATCCAGCAGATGCCTCGGTAGAAGAGCTGGAACGCCCGATGATGGCCGGTAAGAGCTCGAAACGGTCGCGCTATCCAGCCCAAAAGACTCCGACCTAGCCGGTCGGATCTCGGTATCACACCCTCCTTAACTGAGGAGGCTGCACATCCCCGATGATTCGCCTTCAATACCTGCCCTTGCGGCTTTGGAGGCACAATCATGATGCAGATCATCACACAGGAGTTCTATGGAGCCTTTGCTGAAGACCTTTGTGAGATGCACAGGCTTAGATACAGGATTTTCAAGGAACGACTCGCATGGGACGTTCAGACCAGCGGGGACATGGAGATCGATGAATTCGATGCACTCGGTCCCGTCTACCTGGTTCAGCGATCGAGCAACTATAGCGTTCAGGGCTGCGTACGACTGCTTCCATCTACCGGACCGACGATGTTGCGCGATACCTTCCCTGTGCTGCTCGATGGACAGCCCTTTAAGGCGACTCCTTCGGTCTGGGAAAGCAGCCGTTTTGCGCTGGATGTTGACGCGGGTGCGTGCGGAACGATGCGCGGGCTGACCAGCGCGACCTACGAGCTCTTCGCTGGCATGATCGAATTCGGCCTTTCGAGGCGGCTCACAGAAATTATTACGGTGACCGACGCCCGGATGGAGCGCATCTTGCGACGCGCCGGGTGGCCCCTGCGACGGACGGGCCAGGCAAGGACATTGGGAAACACCCAAGCAGTTGCTGGCTATCTCGAGATTTCCGCGGCCGCACTATCCCGGGTCCGCGACACCGGAACACTCCGCTCACCTGTGCTCTGGGAACCGGCGCTGAAAGCTGCGTAGAGATCTCGCATGTTCAACCCCTCAACCTCCCCAAAATTGCCGGCCGCGATCTCAAGAGACATGTCTCGCCCTGTGCAATCAACCAATATCAGTCTTCATCATTTGCGATCGGCGGTCGCTGCGGCGGACTGCGGAAGCTTTCGACAGGCGGCCGAATGCCTGGCCGTGCAGCATTCGGTGCTCAGTCGCTCGATCAGTCAGTTTGAGCACCTGGTCGGAGTGGCTCTATTTGACCGTTCGACCGGCGGGGTCGTACCAACGCGGGCCGGGCGAACGATCCTGCAAATGTCGCGAATGATCCTTGAGCAGGTCGACACACTGGTCGCAACGGGCCGCTCCAGCGGCCGCGGCGAGGCAGGCCACCTTTCCGTGGGTTTCTGCACCTCAATATCTGCAGGCAATCTACGTGCCACCCTCGCGGAGTTCAGGAAGAGAACTCCTATGGTCGCACTCACCACAGCCGAACAGTCGCGCACACGTCTGATGGATTCAGTTCGCAGTGGCACGACCGATGTCGCCGTCGTGCCTGGAGGACGTACGCTACCCGGTCAGAAGAGTCTGCCGGTTTGGAGCGAACGCATTCTCATTGTGCTTCCAAAGGATCATCCTCTGCTCTCCCGCAACGTTATCCACTGGACCGACCTTCACGACGAGACAGTTCTTCTAAGCCAACGTGATCCTGGAAGCGATTTAAAAGAGCTGCTGGTTTCAAAGCTGGTTGCCAATGAGAGGCGGCCAAAGATCGAGCGGCATGATGTAAGCCGAGGCATCATCAAGAGCCTCGTTAGCTTGGGGCTTGGAATAAGTCTGGTCCTTGAAGCTGACGTGGGAGCCAACTTCACCGGCGTGGTCTATCGGGAAATCCAGGACGGTTCTGGACCAAGCCGTATGGGCTTTAACGCGTACTGGCGTAAGGACAATGAGAACCCGGCGCTTACGCGCTTCCTTGATCTCTTGGCCGAACGCTATCCTTCACCGCCTTCAACAGCAGAGGGATGACTTGAACGCCTAAGCTTTCTGAAACCGCGATCGGTGGCCATAAACCGTGCCAGCATCGGCGCAATCAGCTTGGCGGGCTCTACAGATTGGCTCGATTCACGCGAAAGGGTCTCGGCATAGGCAACAAGATCGCGATGCACGGACGCCGGCAGATCAAGACTGATCTTGACGGGCTTTTCATCCGGTATCGCTCCGATTTTGAGTTTTGGCATGTGCAATCACCCTTTATATGGCTCCAGGACGAGATCACGGTTGATGTTGACCCGGATCGGAAACCCGGGTCGGACAGTGAGTGTGGGCTGGATGTTGAGACTGCGCCGAACCACTTGCTGTCCAGTTTGGTTGAGCGAATCCGATGCGCCATGTCGCAACGCCTGAATGATCGCACTATCGTTGCTGTTTGTATCGGAGCCAGCTCCCAGTTCTGTGCCGACGGCCAGGAAGGTCGAAAGTGCGGCTGCCTTGAAGAGTTCGCCCCAGCGGTTGTCGACCTCGTCTTCAAGCCCTGCATACCCCGATGGATCCGCGCCGGGTTGCCGCTCGAGGACAATGGAGCGCCCGTTGGGCATGATCAGCCGCGTCCAGACCAGCAACACACGTGACTGGCCGAAGCTGATCTGGCTGTCATAGACCCCTATGAGACGCGCTCCCTGCGGGATCAGCAGAAACCGACCCGTTGGCGTGTCATACACGTGCGCGGTGACCTGAGCCGTGATCTGTCCCGGCAGGTCGGAGCGGATGCCCGTGATCAGAGCTCCGGGAATGACCGTTCCTGCCTGCACCACATAAGGTGAAGCAGCTTTCGTGATTCGATCTGGACTCGTGGTACGCCTGTCGACGGCAGCATTCACGAACGCAAGCTTCCGGTCCTGCGCATTCTGCGCAGATCCCTCCTCGTTGTTGAGCGTCGGTGCAGCCACGTTCGCGCGATCAACTGCTTGCCCGACGCCTGTCGGATTTGAGGCCTCTCGCGTATTCGTGGAAGCAAACAGACGGCTGATGCGCGCCGCCTCTGCCTCCTGGTTCTCCCGCTGCCGCTCCTGATCGGCCGAGCCTGCCGCGGTGCCAGCCGGCTGCCCCTGAGCAGCGAGGATCGGGCGGCCAAGATCGCCTGGGAGCGGCGGGCCCAACTGCGGCACCTGGCGTGGCAGCATGGTGTAATCCTGCGGAAGCGCAGTGATACTCTCCGCAACGTTGTGATGATCCGTGCTGTAGAGCTCTTCTGGCCTGGGACCGCGTGCCTGATTTTTCTGCAGCGCCCAGAAGGTCGCACCAGCAACAAGGAATACTGCTAGCGAGCTGCCGGTCAACAGGACCTTGCGCGAAAGGCGAGTCACGCGCGGGTATTCTGGCCGGAGCCGAAACGGCTCTGCCTGCTCCTGAGACGGCCGCTGCGTGCCGGCCGGTTGTTCTTCATCCTGACGGTCGGTCATGTCGAACTCCCGTCGGTCCGGACAATTCTGACCTTCTGCTGGTGTTCTCCGCCCAGGCGGAGTTCGGCGGCTGCGAACAGCCGATCGACAATCAGCAGATTGCCATAGGCCCGATAGTTGACGATCTCGGTCTTGCCGTCAGGACCGAGGGCAAACAGTGGCGGCATTTCGCCCTGTACGATGCCTTGCGGGAATTCGATGTAGACCTTGCGACCATCATCGTAGGCCGCAATGGGACGCCAGGGAGCGTTGTCACCTTCGATTCGGTAACGGAACCTGCGCTGCGTGATGTCCGGCAAAGCAGGTGTCAAAGGTGCCGATTGTCTCTTCCCCTGCCGATCTTGCGGGTAGTACCACGCAACCAAGGGCATGTAGGGCTTTTCGCGCGAGCGAAGCTCAATCAGATAGGTACGCCGATCCGTGTTGATGACGAGGTTCGTCTCGATCGACGCGCGCGTCGGCTTCACCAGGACATGGACGCGGCGGGTGTCGCCGCTTCCGTTCTCGGTATCCCCGACGACCCAACGCACCGTGTCACCGGCCGCGATCGCGCCGGACCCGACCAGCTGTTCGCCCTCCTCCAGCGCGATGTCCGTGATTTGACCCGGCGCTGCGTAGACCTGGTACAGGGCACCGGGACTGAAGCTGTAGATCTGCGCGGCGTTGAAATACCCGCGTTTGCGTGGCTGGACGCGAGCTGCGCTATTGGCCGCGTCGACCCTGTCGACCGGCTCGGCTTCCTCCTTTGCCCCCGATTTGCCGCCGAGCGCCGGCTTCCAGGCGGGCGGGACGTGAAGTGGACGGCTCCGATCATCGACATCGGCCGGTAGCGGCGGCAGTGGCGGCACTTCGGAGTCATAGGTGATTTGGGGCGGAATATAGGTCGAGCAAGCGCCAAGCATGCACGCCAGAACCGCGAGCACTGAAACGGCTGCCCTGCCCGATAATCCTGGAGAGACGCCAGTCGGGACCTGAGAGAATTGTGGCTTCATTGCCCGAGCTCCTTCGACCAGCTGATTGCATTGACGTAGACGCCGAGAGGATTCTTGCGCAACCGATCGGCATCGCGAGGGGCCTGAACGACGATCGTCAGAATGGCGGTCCAGCGCTCCGTTGAACCAAGCGATCCGTTCTCGTAGCCGCGCTCAACCCAGGCAACGCGGAAGCTTTCGGTTGAGGCGCGGATCACGCTCGAGACCTCGACCGAGACTTGCGTCTTTCCGAGCCTTGCGAATGGATCATTGCTCCTGGCGTATTCGTTCAGGGCGGCGGCCCCGCGGTCGGTGGTGAAGTCGTACGCCCTGAGCCAGTTCTGGCGCAGGACAATGCCGTCTGCCGGCAGACCGCGGACGTCCTCGATAAAGCGAGCCAAGTGATAGGCAATCTGAGCATCGCTGGGTTCGAAATCGGACGTCGCGGGAGCTATTCTTTGGGCCTGGCCGAGACGATCGACTTCGACGACCCACGGCGTGATCGTTCCTTGCGTTGATTGCCAGACCAGCCCTCCTGCGAGGCCGCACGAGAGCGTCAGGCAGCTGAATGCCATCAGCCGCCAATTTCTGGCCTGCACACGTGCCGAGCCGATGCGCTCGTCCCACGCTTGCGCCGCCTTCTGGTAGGGCGTCACCGGCGCGGGCGTTCGCCCGTAGTGAATCGAAGACCTCTTGAACATCAGTCATTTCCCCAAGAAACGGAATTGAGATTTGCATTTTGCTCGATCGCCAGGCGGCGAGTGCGGAGGGTTGCAATCACGTCGCTTGCTCG
This sequence comes from Bradyrhizobium sp. 25ACV, assembly GCF_054863005.1. Taxonomy (NCBI): domain Bacteria; kingdom Pseudomonadati; phylum Pseudomonadota; class Alphaproteobacteria; order Hyphomicrobiales; family Nitrobacteraceae; genus Bradyrhizobium; species Bradyrhizobium sp. 25ACV. The sequence continues at coordinate 291,668 of NZ_JAVAYO010000002.1, read as the reverse complement.
ACGCGCACGAGGTGTCTGAACACGCAAAGGCAACGCGAGACACGGCAGGCCCTGCATTGCCGTCTGCGAACGCTTGAGCTCAAACCCCGGAGGTCAGGTAGCAAATGCACGAGAGGCAGCGTAAGGAAAGCGTCCGGCCGATCTTGCATCGCCGACATCTCGAACACTTGTTGCCTCTCGTGCAGTTGCGCTCTCACTGACGCTGTCTGGTCATGCATGGCCTGCCAGAGAAGCGCGGGCGTAAGGCTCAACGAGAGTGCTTGAGAAACCAGGACCAGAGCTTGCCAAGCCGGACCATGCCAGGTGCGCCGACCAGGGCGCGCGCTTGAACTTGGCTGGTCAGTCCTGTGGGCGTATTCGCGCGGCTTCTCAGCGAACGGGCACTTTGACATCTAGCGCCCTCCGTCAGACAGATCGATCGAACTGCCACTTCCACCATGATCTCCCGACCGGACGGCATGAGTTGCCGCCGAAACTCCATGGCTGATTGTCTGCGCGCGCTTCATGCGCTGCGCCCAATCCGGCGGACCTTCGCCCGAGCTGGCAGAGGTGGTGCTGGTGGACCGGCTGCCGCTGTGGATCGCCGCGGAGGCTCTGCGGAGCGGACTGACAGAAGCTGAAGCAGCTGCCTCGGCAACACCACCTATGCCGCCGCTCCGGTACGCGGCCGCCGCGCCGCTTGCGATCGCGCTGCCGCCCCGCGCCGCACCTGCGATCGCTCCGCCGGCGAGGCCGACACCGCCGGCAGCCAGACCGGCTCCTGCTGCCGCCATCCCGCCGGCCGCAAGTCCCGTACCGACCGCGCTGCCCGCTCCGAGTTGCGGACCACCGGATACCAGACCGTTCGCGATTCCGGGTCCAAAGATTCCAAGACCCAGAAGCGACAATGCGGCCAAGACCAGAGTCATGGCATCTTCGATCGTCGGCTGACCGCCATTGAAGCCGGCGGTGAACTGGGAAAACAAGGTCGAGCCGATACCGACGATCACGGCCAGCACCAGCACCTTGATGCCGGACGACACGACATTGCCAAGGACACGTTCGGCCGCAAACGCCGTCTTGCCGAACAGGCCGAACGGAAGCAGCACGAACCCCGCCAGCGTCGTTAGCTTGAACTCGATCAGTGTGACGAAGAGCTGGATCGCCAGAATGAAGAAGGCGAGCAGGACGACGGCCCAGGCGAACAGCAGGACCACGATCTGGACAAAGTTCTCAAAAAAGCTGATGTAGCCCATCAGGTTTGAGATCGAATCCAGGATCGGCCGGCCGGCATCGAGCCCGACTTGAGCAATTTTTCCAGGGTGAACGAAATCGCCTGCCGAAAGGCCCGTACCTGAGGCCTTCAATCCGAGACCGGCGAAGCTTTCGAAGACGATGCGGGCGAGATTATTCCAATTGCCGATCAGGTAGGCGAAGACACCGACGAACAGGGTTTTCTTGACGAGCCGCGCGACAATGTCCTCATCCGTGCCCCAGCTCCAGAACAGGGCGGCCAGGGTGATATCGATCGCAGCCAGCGTTGTCGCAAGATAACCGACCTCGCCGCCAAGAAGCCCAAAGCCATTGTCGATGTAGCGGGTGAAGGTCTCGAGGAACTGATCGATAATTCCTGTGCCCGTCATTGATCACCTCCCTCGGGTGACGCGACGGAGGGATCGCCTTGAGGCATTCGGCTCTGATCTTTCGGCGCTGACAGCAACGGCGAGCTGGCTCGATCGTTGACAGCGGGACCGGTCGAGCTCACCCCTTGGCCGAAGAATCGGCGCCGGTTCTCGGCCCAGATCCTTTGGCAATCCTGATATGCCGCGGAATGCTCTGACGTCACGGTGCGGCAGCGGGTGAGGTCGGATTCCATTGTGCCGCTGGCTGTTGTGCTCGATGGCTTCGGACCCGTGACTCTGTCCGGACCGCGTAGCTGGATCGTGCATGCGACGATGAGTGCCACTCCGCCAATCACCGTGATGGCGAGCGACAATGCTTGGAATGCCTTTTGATCGCTCATCAATGAAACATCTGCACGTTGGAGGATTGATAACCCTGACCGCTCGTCAGAAAGCGCCGAAGCTGCTCGCGACCTTGGTCCTGAGCAGCGGCGCGTCGTGCAGATTCGAGCGATTGAGCCCTGCCTTGCGCCGCCACGGCAGCCGTCAAGTCGGCGAGCTGCTGCGCCTGGAGTGCGAGGATCTGGTTCCCGGCTTGCGTGGCCTGCAGGGCGCCGCTTGCACCCTGGCTTGAGCTCACCAGTGCTGAGGTCTGAATGCGGTTTGTGTCGAGATTTCCGACAACGCCGGCTTGCACACGAAGTGCGTCCTGAAATCCCACGACCGAGTCCTGCCAGCGCGATTGCGCACCTGCGATCAACGCTGAATCGGATTGGCTGCTGGTTGCTGGTCCGTAGCTGGTGGCGAAGGCCCGATCGATCTGCTGCACGTCATAGCCGATGCGCTGGGCCTGGCTGAGAAGCTGCTGGGTGCGTTGAATCGAGCTCTGGAGCTGCTGCAGCGAGGAATATGGCAGGCTTGCCAGGTTCTTCGCCTGGTTGATCAACATTTGCGCCTCGTTCTGCAACGAGGTGATCTGATTGTTGATCTGCTGCAGCTCTCGTGCTGCGGTCAGGACATTCTGGACGTAGTTGTTGGGATCAAAGACGATCCATTGCGCCCTGCTAGGCACGGCTGCCAGAAGCGAGGCAGCAACGATGCTGATCGCCAGACCGAGACGACGACGGCTCATTGCGACTTCTCCAGATTGCCAAGATTGGGAATGAGGTCTACGGCCCAACCGGCTCCGCGGTGCTGGAGCCAAGCAGGTACAAAGGCCTCGCGGCCGTGCTCTGTAACCAGTCGGTCGATTGCGGCCTGGTCTGTCTTGGATGATGCAGCCGCAAAGGCGAGTGCGACTTCACCGAGCCCGAGCTCGAACATGCGGTTGCCGCGACGGGATTGGCAGTAGTAGTCCCGTTTCGGCGTCGCGCGGCTCAAGAGCTCGATCTGGCGATCGTTGAGCCCAAAACGGCGATAGATCGCGGTGATCTGAGGCTCGATCGCACGCTCGTTCGGCAGAAGCAATCGAGTCGGACAGCTCTCGATGATGGCAGGAGCGATGTCGGATCCATCGATGTCCGACAAAGACTGTGTGGCGAAAACCACAGACGCGTTCTTCTTGCGCAGCGTCTTCAACCATTCGCGGAGCTGGCCGGCAAAATCCGCGTCATCAAGCGCAAGCCAGCCTTCGTCGACGATCATGAGCGTCGGCCTGCCATCGAGGCGGTCGCCAATGCGGTGGAACAGATAGGCCAGCACCGCGGGCGCCGCGTCCGTTCCAATCAGTCCTTCGGTCTCGAACGCCTGGACCGACCCCTCGCCAATTCGTTCGAATTCTGCATCGAGCAGCCGCCCATAGGGCCCACCGAGGCAATAGGGTTGCAAAGCGCGTTTCAGCGTCGTCGACTGGAGCAGAACGGACAGCCCTGTCAGGGTCCGCTCCGGGAGGCGCGCTGACGCAAGGGAGGTCAGCGCGGACCATAAATGATCCTTCGCCTCCGGCGTGATCTCGATCTTCTCGCGGGCAAGGATCGAGGCAACCCAGTCCGTGGCCCAGGCCCGTTCCGCCGTGTCGTCGATCCAGGCCAATGGCTGCAACGCGACCGGCTCGGACGCATCTTGCGACAGCGCGCCGCCGAGATCGTGCCAATCGCCGCCCATCGCGAGGGCTGCCGCCCGGATTGAGCCTCCAAAATCAAAGGCGAAGACCTGAGACTGGGGATAGCGGCGGAACTGGAGCGCCATCAGCGCCAGCAGGACCGACTTGCCGGCACCGGTCGGGCCAACCACAAGCGTGTGTCCGACGTCGCCGACGTGAAGCGCGAAACGGAACGGAGTTGATCCTTCTGTCTTGCCAAAAAGCAGGGGTGGAGCCTTGAAATGCTGATCCCGCGCCTCTCCGGACCATACGGCCGACAGCGGAATCATGTGAGCAAGGTTGAGGGTCGAGAGGGGCGGCTGCCGGACGTTGGCATATACCTGTCCAGGCAGGCTGCCGAGCCACGCTTCGATGGCGTTCACCGTCTCGATCATGCAAGTGAAGTCGCGCCCCTGAATGACCTTCTCGACGAGTCGCAATCTCTCGTCGGCCGAGCGCGCATCCCGGCCCCAAACGGTAACGCTCGCCGTCACGAAGGCCTCTCCGATCTGGTCCGAACCAAGCTCCTGAAGCGCCGCGTCCGCATCCATCGCCTTGTTGTGAGCGTCGGTATCGAGAAGCGTGGATGCCTCGTTGGTCATCACCTCCTTCAGGATCGCGGCGATTGACTTCCGCTTGGCGAACCACTGGCGCCGGATTTTCGTCAGGAGCTTTGTGGCATCCGTTTTGTCGAGCATGATCGCCCGGGTCGACCAGCGGTACGGGAAAGCGAGACGATTGAGGTCGTCGAGAATTCCGGGCGTGGTCGCTGTCGGAAATCCGACGACGGTCAGAACGCGCAGGTACGCTGTGCCCAACATCGGCTCGAGACCGCCGGTCAACGGCTGGTCAGCGAGCAGCGCGTCGAGATACATGGGGATCTCGGGCACACGAACCCGATGCCGTTTGGTCGAGATCGTCGAATGCAGGTAAGTCAGCGTCTCCTCGTCGTCGAGCCAGGCGCATTCAGGCATAAAGCCCTCGACAAGCTGCAGCACGCGGTCGGTTCGGTCGACAAAGCCGCTGAGCACCTCGCGCGCGTCGGCACTTGGCGTGCGACTGCTGCCTTCATAAAGAAGCCGCTCCGCCCTGGCCGCATCCTCGGCCGGCGGCAGGTAAGCGAAAGTCAGATAATAGCTCGAGTCGTAATGGGCGCCCTCTTCCTCGAACTGCGCCCGGCGCTCGGCATCAACCAGCGCGGATGCGACGTCCGGAAAAGCGTTGGGCGGATACGCTCCTGCGGAATGGCGCTGCGCCTCCACGAAGACGGCCCAGCCGGATCCCAGGCGGCGCAGAGCGTTGTTGAGACGACCGGCCACGGCCACGAGCTCGGCCGGAACGGCACTGTCGAGGTCTGGTCCGCGGAATCTGGCCGTTCGCTGGAATGAGCCGTCCTTGTTCAGGACGATGCCCGCGTCGACCAGGGCCACCCAAGGCAGGAAATCGGCAAGCCGCTTGCTCGATCGGCGGTATTCCGCGAGATTCATCATGGAAAGAGCTCTAGATGTTGAGATGGGCTGGGACGCGCAGGTGACGGCGCACCACTTCGACGAATGCGGGGTCTCGCTTGGCAGCCCATACAGCCGCCGCGTGCCCAATGGCCCAGAGCAGGAGACCGGCGATCCACAAGCGCAATCCCAGCCCAAGGGCTGCGGCGAGCGTCCCGTTAACGATGGCGACCGACCGGGGTGCTCCGCCCATCAGGATCGGCACCGTCAGAGCCCGATGCACCGGCGCGATAAATCCTGCGACGGGCTCGTCCATCACACCACCACGCCGCCGCCGAACGAAAAGAACGACAGGAAGAAGCTCGAAGCTGCGAACGCGATCGAAAGCCCGAACACGATCTGGATCAGCCTGCGAAAGCCGCCCGAGGAATCGCCAAAGGCAAGCGTCAGGCCCGTGACGACGATGATGATGACGGCGATGATTTTGGCGACCGGTCCTTCAACCGACTGCAGGATCTGATTGAGCGGCTGCTCCCATGGCATGTTGGAGCCGGCGGCCCAGGCGGGCGGACTTATGAGCAGGACCGCACCCAGCGCGGCGATGGAAACGCTCCAATGCGGAACTCGGTTTCGATTGCTCATGTTTCGATTGCTCATGTGAGGTCTCCTGCTGGTGAAAGGCTGTAATCCCCGGCCGCTCCGAGGCCGTTGACGCGCGCGAGTTCGGCAAGCCGGCGCTCGGCACCGCGCCCGGACAGGACCGCAACGACGTTGATGGTGTCGGCAATCAGGGCGCGCGGCACGGTCATCACGGCTTCCTGGATGAGCTGCTCCAGCCGGCGTAAAGCGCCGAGCGCAGTGCCCGCATGGATGGTGCCGATACCGCCGGGGTGACCGGTTCCCCAGGCCTTGAGCAGATCAAGCGCCTCAGCGCCCCGCACCTCGCCAATGGGAATGCGGTCTGGACGCAGTCGAAGTGAGGAGCGCACGAGATCCGAGAGCGAGACCACGCCATCCTTGGTGCGCAGCGCGACCAGATTCGGTGCTTTGCATTGCAACTCGCGGGTGTCCTCGATCAGCACGACCCGGTCACTGGTCTTCGCGACCTCGGCAAGCAATGCGTTTGTGAGCGTGGTCTTGCCCGTTGATGTGCCGCCAGCGACCAGGATGTTTTTGCGCGAGGCGACGGCCTGGCGCAGTGCCATGGCGTGATCGGCCGTCATGATGCCCGCCTTGGCATAGTCGTCGAGCGTGAAGACGGCGACGGCGGGCTTGCGAATGGCGAACGCTGGTGCCGCGACGACAGGAGGCAATAGGCCTTCGAAGCGCTCTCCGGTCTCGGGTAATTCAGCAGAAATACGGGGCGCGGCGGCGTGGACCTCGGCCCCCACATGATGTGCCACCAGGCGAATGATGCGCTCGCCATCGGCGGCGGAGAGTTGTTCACCTGTATCAGTCAGTCCGCTGGAGAGCCGGTCGATCCACAACCGGCCGTCAGGGTTCAGCATGACCTCGACGATCGCATCGTCTTCGAGGTAGCGCGCGATGGCGAGCCCCAGCGCGCTGCGGAGCATCCGCGCGCCACGCGAGATCGCCTCCGACTGAAGAGAATGGATTGCCACTGCCTGCCCCCCACCGATCGAGGGCTAAAGCAGCGCCCTCGGATGGGGATGATTAGAAAAACCACCAACGACCTTCCTGCAACCAGGCGATCATCTCCGTCGTAGTCTGGCGTAGAAAGAGAAAGGCCGGAGCAACCAGCAAGGCCGGCGCAATCATTTGGTGGAATCCTCGGGCGCTCCATGAACGACATCGTCCGGAATCTCCCGCAAGAAGCTTTGGCCCTTTTGCAGGCGGCGGCCCAATGTCTCGACGAAGCCTTCAAAGCGCTCACGTCCCTTGATCTGAGCGGCGGCCTGGGCTTCGTTCGGCAAGGGAGGCGTGATCGTCAGCCAAAACCGAACAAACAGGGCCAGGGTCTCGGCTGTCAGCCCGACATCCCGCTCAAGTCTCTGCACTTGCCGGGACAACCGGTCCAGCCGGCGGGCGAACGCTGCCTCTCTGCGATCGACTCCATCCGGTGACAGAAACGAGATGACGGCCGCCTCGACGATGGCCGATCGCGAGAGCTTTTTGCGATCGGCAAGGTCGGAAATCTGCTTCAGAAGCTCCGGGGGGAAATACACGTTCATGCGGTTGCGCATGGGACCTCAGAGATCAATGCCATCGTTCGGGTCAAGCGCCGCCTGGCGGGCCACGCCCCGCATCTGCTGGCGAAGAAGCCGGGCTTGACGCACGGCCTCATCGTCGTCGTCCAGGACGGCAAACTCTTCTGTCGGCGTCACATCGGTTGTCTCTTTGACGATGGCGACGTGGTCAGGAAGTTCGGGTTCCCGGCGCAGACCGCTGTTGGCGGCATCGGTTTCGGAGTCTTCGGTCTGGACGGTTGCGCCATTCCGCGCGGGGAGCTTGAGGCTGGACCAACTATCTTCCCGGGAAGACCGCCCCAGCCTGGCCGGCTCTGGCGGTGAGAGAATGCGCTCGGTAAGCCGTCTGTCTTCGTAGTAGCGCACCTTCCTGGCTCGGATCGGCGCCGTCCCGGCCACCATCACGATTTCGTCGGTGGGAGGAAGCTGCATCACCTCGCCGGGCGTGAGCAAGGCGCGTGCGGTCTCCTGCCGCGAGACCATCAGATGGCCAAGCCACGGGTTCAGCCGATGGCCGGCATAGTTCTTCATGGCTCGCATCTCGGTCGCAGTCCCAAGCGCGTCCGAAACGCGTCTTGCGGTCCGCTCGTCGTTTGTTGCGAAGCTCACGCGGACATGGCAATTGTCCAAAATCGCATTGTTGGGGCCGTAGGCCTTCTCGATCTGGTTCAACGACTGTGCAATCAGGAAGGCCTTGATCCCGTATCCGGCCATGAACGCGAGCGCCGACTCGAAAAAATCGAGACGTCCCAGTGCCGGGAACTCGTCCAGCATCATCAGGACGCGGTGGCGGCGGTTGTTGGCTTGCAGATCTTCGGTGATGCGACGGCCAATTTGATTGAGCACGAGACGTATGAGCGGCTTCGTCCGGGAGATGTCGGACGGAGGCACGACAAGATAGAGCGTCGTCGGACGAGCATCGGCAATCAGGTCCGCGATCCGCCAGTCACATCGGCTTGTCACCTGCGCCACCACCGGATCCCGATAGAGTCCAAGGAACGACATCGCGGTCGAGAGCACGCCAGAGCGTTCGTTCTCAGACTTATTCAGCAGTTCTCGCGCGGTTGAGGCGACAACGGGATGTGGACCCTGCTCACCAAGGTGCGAGCTTGTCATCATTGCCTTCAGCGTGACTTCGATTGGGCGCTTCGGGTCCGACAAAAAGGCCGCGACCCCGGCGAGCGTCTTGTCAAGTTCTGCATAGAGGACGTGCAGGATGGCACCGACAAGCAGCGAATGGCTGGTCTTCTCCCAGTGGTTCCGCTTGTCGAGCGACCCTTCCGGATCGACCAGCACGTCCGCAACATTCTGGACGTCCCGAACCTCCCATTCGCCGCGGCGTACTTCGAGAAGTGGGTTGTAGGCAGACGATTTTGGATTGGTCGGATCGAACAGCAACACCCGGCCATGTCGGGACCGAAACCCGGCCGTGAGCTGCCAGTTCTCGCCCTTGATGTCGTGCACGATTGCCGAGTCTGGCCACGTGAGGAGGGAAGGAACAACAAGGCCAACGCCCTTGCCGGACCGGGTCGGCGCAAAGCAGAGCACATGCTCCGGTCCGTTGTGGCGGAGGTAATCCTCCGCCAGCCTGCCAAGCACGACCCCGTCCCCACCCAAAAGTCCGGCCGCCTGCACCTCCCGCGGATCGGCCCACCGCGCCGAGCCGTAGGTCTGGACATTCTTGGCCTCGCGCGCCCGCCAGACCGACATGCCGATCGCGACCGCGATCGAAACAAAGGTCCCCGAGGCCACGATGAATGCACCTTCGACAAAGACCTGAGGGGCATAGGCGTCGTAGACGAACCACCACCGGAAGAAGACGGGCGGGTAATAGATCTTGAAGCCCGACAACTCGAACCACGGCTGCCCAAGCTCCGGCTGATAGGCGAGGCGCCAGGCCGTCCACTCGGTCGCACCCCATATGGCGAGCAAGACGATCAGGCCGACGACAATCACCTGTCCCCATAGGATTTTGGTTCCGGACATCCCGAACACCTTTCGAGCAATTGACAAGATAGCTACAGGCTGAGGTCGCGCTTCCGGCCGAAGCTCCATTCGATCCCGCCGCCCTCCTTCGTGGTGCCGGCAACGTGCTGGCCCAACCTTTTCTCAAGCTCGCGCGACCAGGGCACCAGCTGAAATCCGAGCCCGTCGTCGATCATGGCGAAACGCCCCGAGGCGAGCGTCAACCGCTGACGATACGTGCCCGCTACGTGCTCGCCCGAGGCGCCCTTCACGTGAGGCAGGCCGGTCTGCGCCGAGATTCTTGCCGCCACCTCGTCCAGCTCGCGTCGGCGCAACGTGTTCAGGAGATCACGCTGGAATGTGATGCGCTGGCCCTGCCGTCGCGCCAGACCTTCCCGAACCAGATGCTCTGTGCGAGCTTCGAGAGCGTCGCGCGTCTGGCGACCGAAGCCGCCCATGGCGAGCGGCATGGGGTTGGATTCAACCAGCCGGTGGTCGAGCCAGGTGGCGCCTTTCGCGGCGACCTGCTCGCCAAGATCGAGATCAGAACGGGCCGCAAGGACCAATGTCGGGCGCGGATCATCGGCCGGACCGAAGCGCCGGACCTCGACCATACCGCCGACGGATGGCGCATGTTCGAAAGCTTCGATTCCTCGGAACCGGACGTGGTGCGCGCGCCCGTCTGTTCCGTCGATCAGGGCGTAGGCCTCGCCGGTGAGCTCGTCATGCAATCCATGATCGACCAGTCGTCCGATAATCTGGGAGCTTGGCTGTCCACCTTCGATGACGTAGTCGGACACGCCACGCGCTTCCCCACGCTCGCTGAAGGCGCGATGCATGGTCTTGATGATGTCGCCGCGCATGCCGAGGTCGCGGAGATTACGTTCAGCCTCGAGCCCGACCATCCACTCCCCTGGCGCAGCTGACGCAGCAAGGCCCATCTTCTCCAGGTGCTGAAGGCGGCCGACCATCAGGCGCCGGATTTCGGGATCGGAGCTGCCGGGATTGTCGGGGCGAAGATCGATATAGCCGGTTTCGTCGGCGACCTGCCAGATCTCCCGGTCGAGCCGCGTCCATCGCTCTGCCGTGACTTCTCTCTCCAGCGCATTGCGGATTTCATGCTCAGGTCTTGGACCCAGTTCGATGCCGACCAACTCCTCGGCGCGTGAGCGCAGGCCGCGGCTGACGTAGTCGCGGGAGATCACGAGGTCTGCGCCTGTCTCATCGACTCCCTGAACGAGAAGATGGATGTGAGGGTTGTCCGTATTCCAGTGATCGACGGCCACCCATTCGAGCTGCGTTCCGAGATCGATCTCCATCTGCTTGGCCAGATCACGGGTGAAGGCCTTGAGATCAGTCATGTCGGCGGCATCCTCGGGCGAGACAATGAATCGAAAATGATGGCGGTCGCCCTCGCAGCGTTCTGCGAAGGCCGCACCGTCAGCTCGATCGCTGCCAGCATCAAACATCTCGGCCCGCTCGCCGTTCCGGGTTACTCCGTCGCGCTTGAGGTATGAAAGATGAGCCGTCAGCGGCGCCGAGCGGAACGAACGTCCCTTGTGACGCACGATGCGCGCCTTCACCACAACGCGCCGCGTCGGACTGAACAACCGGCTGCGACCAAAGGACAGCCGGCCGCGGCCAAACGTCGAGCGCCCATAGGCCGCAGAACGCCTGCCAAACCTGCCCTGACCCGACGTGTGTCCGGCTTTCTTCGCGGCACGTAGCACCTGGTTGATGAAGCTCTTCGGCTTGGGCGCGCGGGTGCTGCGGATGCGCCCGGGCCGAATGCGCAGATCGCTGTCACGCAGGGTCATTGCCGGACCTCGAAAGGCGCCAAGGCAGCTACAGTGCCGAAAATCTGCTTGATTGCGCTGTTCAAAATGTACGGCGCGGCACGCGCCCCGACCGACCGGCACGCCAGAACCCAAGCCATGTCAATGGCTTGCGGTTCGACCGGCGAGCCCCTTTTATCTCGCCGTCCTGCCGTCATGCTCATGTTCTCCCGGTCCCTGGTTCCCAGGGCCCAACTTCCAAGCCAACAGGCTGTCGGTGCTCGCGGCGGTTTGCGACAAAATGCAGTTCGGGTCGTTGCGGTGGATCCTCTAATAGCGCCTGCCCGAACACCTCGGCTGGTGGCCGATTCATTGCGAAAGAGCCGCCGCGACTTCGCAGTTGACTTGCGAAGCCCCCACTGTTTGCGAGCGTTTGCGATAGCGATCGTTACCCGAAGGGCCGAGACACCCGTAGGGTGGCTCGGTGAGGAGCGAAGCGACGAGTAGAGCGCGGGCCGAAGGCATCGCCCGTATGCCATCAGCACGTTATTATCGCACTCCTCAGCGAACTCTTGCCGCGTGAGCGAGGGTCCTTCAGTAGCAAACCCGAACGTCTTAGCGTCATGATCGTGTTGCGGCGTTTCGAATGTAAACCGAATGTCCGTCACGGGGCGCCCGCGACGTGGAAACTGACGACTGATATCACGAGCTGCCCGATGTGCAGCCGCCGAACGCTTACTCGTGTCTTCCGACCGTCCCCTCCTTTCCGCCCATTTCTCTCTACGGAACGCTAATGCATGCGCGCTTATGCATTCGCTCATCGCCGACCTCCCGCAACAAAGCTCGCGGAAAAAAGCCCGGTTGCTTGGGGTACGATGGCTGAAATGTCGTGTGCAACGCCCGCGATCGGAGTGTGATCCAGCATGAGGCCGCGCTGCGCCGACGTGGTGCTCTTGAGGCTTTCGGACCGCACAGCGAATAGCGTCGTTCCCGACGGCTGCAACCTGGCGACCGCCCCAGGAACGGAAATATCGCTGCCGATCGTTGGTGCAAGCTTCTGCAAATAAGCTCGGGTTTCAGCTGGCAATGCTCGACCAGCGAGATGTTCTTCGTAGCGACCAGGTCCCGCATTGTAGGCTGCGAGGAAGCCCGGCGAACCGTATCGGTCCTGCAGTTCCCGGAGATAGGCCGCACCAGCAAGGATGTTGTCGTGGGGATCGTAGGGATCGTTGCCAAGCTGGTATCGCAGGCGAAGCTCGGCCCAAGTCTGCGGCATGATCTGCATCAGCCCCATGGCACCTTTCGGGGATTTGGCGCACACGTCTCCAGCGCTCTCGACTTCCAAGACGGCGCGTATCCAGTACACTGGTAAGCCGAAGCGGCGCGAGGCCTCGTCAATGATCGGTGCAAACGCTTCGCTGGTTTGAGAGTTCGCTGTATGCTCTGCCGATCGTGTCTCGGCGAAAGCCGCAGCATCACTGATCGTCAGCGCAAGGAACAACGGCACGACGGAGCGAAGGCTTGTTTCGACTGAACGCCAGCATGCCCTTGTGTTCGTGCTCCTCCGGGCTAAGGTCGCCTGGCGCCGGCCCATCGGCCGCCCACGGACGAAGTCCGGGGCGGGCGCTGGACCGGCCCTGCGCGCGAGGGCTCCGCGATCGTTGGCCGGGACGGAGGAATGGGGCGACATTCGGTCGAACAGCGGAATAGCAGATCGGAATCCCAACACCCGCACGCTCAGTCCTCCCAGGTCCACACGGGGAGCGCACGCCCAAGGACGGCGGATGCCGGCAGAAAGCCGAAGTATCTTCCGTCCAGCGAGCCGGCGGATTGCCAGTTCATGACAAAGAGTTCGCCCTCGCCGACGACGCGGCAACCCTGCCATTTCGGGAGGGGACGGCCGCGGCCATCGCGATCCCTTGCCTCGCCCATTTCGATCGCGTCGACGGTAACTGCGAGCCCGGTTCTACAGACGGTCTGCCCCGGAAGCGCCAGCACGCGCTTGAGCATTGGTATCCCGGCCGGCAGATAGCCGCTCGCGTCAAGGAAGGTTGCAAGCGGCTCCGGCGGCTGAACGGCGAGCAACTCGGTCACGAACAGCTTTTCCGCAGGTTGCAAGCGATACAGGCCGATTGGCACGCTGTCAGATGCATTCCAGACGTAGAGTGGTGTCAGGTCGAGAACTATCGGTACGAGAAGAGCAGCAGCGCCGCCGAACATCGTGACCAAGGTCTTCCACGGACCTGTCATCGCATGGTCCTCTGCCGTTGAAGCCACGCCTGGTGTCTCGCTTTCGTGTAGGGGCGGGGGTTTTCATTGACCGACATGCGGTTATGAACATGATGCCAGTAATCGGGCGCAGCGTCCGCGGGATCGATGTCGAGTGCCTCGACAGCGTCGATCAACTGAAGCACCCGTTCGACCTTGGGCCAGCCGGATAGGCGCAGGAGAATGTCCCCGCCGGGCTTCACATAGGGCACCGTGGAGCATCGTTGTCCCGGTACCACCGCGCGCAGAATATCGATCCGTGAGATTGCCGTTCCGAAGTCGTTTGATGTCCAGCGTACGAACGCGAAGATGCTGCCGGGCGCAAAGGACAGCACGCGTCGGCGGCGATCGAGGATTCTCTCCTCGACGGAGTGGCCGAACCGGATGCGGTTCTCAATGCGCTTCTCGAGCCAAAGGAGTTCGACTTCAGTGAAATTGTTCATGGTGCGCTCCGAGTACAGAAAGGTTCTGGTTGCCTGGCGGGAGCGGAATTGCGACAGCGCGTCCTCGCCCTCGCCTTCACTGTGGCGAGGCAGAACAGGCGGACCGTGGTGGTTATCCTCATCAGGCCCGAAGGCGCGGTCCGTTAGAAGAAATCCGAAGGATTTCTGGTTAGAAGAGTTACGGCGGCTGAAAAGCGCTAAAGAACAAGGACTTCGATCCGATTCCGGTCCCCGATAGCACGAGGGTCGGGTCCCTGATGGCACGAGGGTTGCGGTCCCCGATAGCACGAGCTGATTCACAGGTTGCCTCCCGATTTCGGAAGGAGACCGCGCTTGCGAAGTCTCTCGGTGAATGGATTGATGAGCGCGGGCGCGAACTTCAACCGCTCGGCGCCATCGCGATCGCGCGTGAGCACGAGTTGGTAGCCAGGCAATGCCTGGCGCTGGACAATCTGACGCACGTCGTATGCAAAATGCTTGAGAGGCGAGAGACTGCCGGACTTGGCATGGAGATGCACAAGATCGAAACTCCAGCCGCCCTGCTGCCGGCCGCCATGCTTGCGCACGAGCCGGTAAAGCCAGCGCTCAAGTCCGCCCGTCAGATCGAAATACGCGCGATCAATCGTGAGCACGAGCGCGTCATCGATCACGCCGGAATAGAACCAATCGGGCAGGATCAGTTCGAGCCCGAACGGGCGTCCGTTTGCGTCAGCCGTCTCCTTCCATTCGTTGATCCAGGAGAAACGATGCCGCCGTCGTTCTGCAATCTGGCGAATTGACGTCAACACGGTCGTCGATTGCAACCTGTCGAGCCCCGCCTTCAGGCGGTCATAGTCGCGCGAGCTGGTGCCGCGGCCGACGAACGTCAGAATCTCGTAAGGCGTTGCAGCCATCAAGCGGGACGTCTTCAAGCCAGCGTCACGGGCCTCGACGATCTGGGAAGCGGCCCAGATCAAGACGTCCGCATCCCAAATGGTCGCCATGCCGTGTTCCGGCACCGCTTCGACGCGAATTGTGATCGCACCGGTACGAAAATCGATCGGCACAATGCGCTTTGTTTTCGCGAGCGAGAAGAATGGATAAGCCATCAGATCCTGCGCGTCGCGGGGCGCGAGATCACCGGGCAGTGCGCGGAAGAGCTCAAGCTGGTTGCGCTCGGAATGGTGTTTGCGTCGCATGACCATCGCTCTCAAACAGGGATCAGCGACGTTCCTGGCCCGCATAGGGGCGCAGCGTCGGGTGCTTCTTTGCGGGCAGCACAGTCCCTTTGCCGGGATCGGAGGTCGAGGTTTTGGCGCCGAGATCAGCCCATGCTTTCAGGTCATCTACGGCGTAGACGACACGCCCGCCAATCTTCCGATACGTCGGCCCGGTGCCGTACGTGCGGTGCTTCTCCAGCGTGCGACCGGAAAGGCCAAGATAACGCGCGGCCTCCGATGTACGCAGGAAGCGCGGGGGCAGACCGGCCATCGGATCGGGCATTTGAGAACTCCAAGAGGACAGCGAACTGCGGATGGCGGCACCGGCGTGTGTGCGGTCATCATGGAGAAGCAAGTTCTCGGAGGAGGATGCCGAATATCGGGGCGCGGATTTTCGGCACCCCCGGTGGCAGCGCTACTTGTCCCTGCGCCCGGGCCGCAGAAGTTTGCGATAGCCTCCGCGCACGAGCGCAAGGCCGCTTTGTACGAGGCGGATTGTTCGGCTGCGCAAATCGTGCGTTTTCCAGACGCGATCCGGCATGCGCTTTTCGCCGAACAGAGCCTCTGCGATGCTGCGATAGGTCGCGCCGGCGAAATACGCGGCGACTGCGCCAAGGGCTGCGCATATTCGTTCGCGCCGCTGTTTTGACAAGCGACGGAAGGCAGGTCCTGGCGCGCGTCCATTCATCGTGCGCCATAGCCGCGTGGCAGCGTGCGCGCGCGCTTCGAAATCGCGGTCAAGCGGCAACTCAGCCGCATAGTAAGTGCCTGCGGTCAGCGGCTGTTTTGACCAGATGCGATGCTCCACCGAGCCGATGTGCAGCACCGCGTGCCAACCGTCGGGGGCGCGGCACACCTGTCCGGCAGTGAAGTCGAGCAGTGCCGAAGACGCTGACCTGTGAGAAACCGCCGGCGCACTTGTCACGGGGACAACGGACGCTAGAACCTCAGGTGTCCAAAAGATTGCCTGCTGTTTGGAGGACTTTTGCGGGTCATGGGCGAAAGCAGATACCCCACCTCCTCCTGAATTCCTCGGTCACTTCGCCATCTGGGCTATTCGCAATCATCGCTTCGTAGTCGCGTTGATAGTCCACGTTCATACGAAGGCCTTCCCAGGCGATGTGAGTGATCTCAGCGTTCTCCAGGCTCTTAAACGAATCTGGCGATCGCCAGTCGAATTCAGGCATTGCTTCCATCCCATTGCACGCAGCCAACAATGATTGCGGCGCAATAGTTATGAATGAAGCGGTTGTAGGAAGCCTCTAGTTTGGCACAACGTGGTGCATGAGAATGACCACCGGTTCGCGGGAGAAAATCGTTTTAGCTGCAGGTCTCTAGTCGGCGATTTTCGTCTATTTTGAGCTGGCGCCGCGTAAGAGGCGCCCCTGCTCGGTCACCCATTTTGCGCGCGCAAGATGACTCTGGTATGCAGTCCGCGCACGGTCCGGCTCTCGATCCGCATCGATGTGCAAGACGATTCGAGCGACCTCCTGCCAGTCCGCTCCCTGACCCTCCGCCTGCAAAAGGCGAATGTACGTGACAACGTGCTCCTCGTCGTAGGATGTCAACACTGGCCCGCTGGGAGCAAGGTCAACCACGTTAGGATCGAGCGGCGGCATTTGCATGATCTCACGGTCGCGGAGTTTACTGTCTAACGGTTCATGGGCCGCACTTTGTTAAGTATATCGAGGTGCAATATACTGAACAAGCGGCATCTTTGCCCGCATGGATTTGCGGGAGACATTCGCCACTAACTTGCGTCGTCTACGCAATGCGAGGGGATGGTCTCAAGATGAACTTGCCTTGGAGGCTGAGATAAGCCGGAGCTATCTGAGCCAGCTCGAGAAGGGCGTGTACTACGTCAGCATAAAGGTCATTGGCCGCCTTGCCGACAAGCTCGAAGTCGAGCCTGATGAGTTCCTAAAACGGACGGCAAAGAGAGGTCGCGCCAAATAGCGCGGCACAATCCGCGAGCCGGGCCAATGGCCCGGCGAGCGCCGGACGCGGACCGCGCGTCGCTGCCGGCAAGCCGGATCGGCGGCGGCGCATGCGGCCCGGATTCAAGGCCGCGCAACCGGCGCCCCAGCTACGCGGCCCAAGTTCAGACAGTCCATCAAGCGCTTTGCTTTGCCTTCCAGGTCAAGGCGCGTGCCTTGCACGAAATCAAAACTGCTTTCCGGCTTGCGATGTGCTTCGCCCAAAACGGTTTCGACGATGTTCAAGGGTCAGATCGCCATCGCGATAGACCTGCATCAGTTTCGGGGAGACCGCGCCGAGCCGCATGACAACATGCGACGTCATGCCGAAGCGGGCGGCAATTCTTCCGCACCAAAACCGCGCTTTTCCGCTAGCTTCTTGAAGGCCTCGAACTGATCGGCGGGATCCACATTTTCCCGCGTGACATTCTCGTCTAGGCTGATTTCGTGCGGATCGTTCGCAGTATCGATGATGCTGCGGTTCGGCTCGGTCTTGTTGATCTCCTTCTTCATTCTCAGAAGCCGGGCAGGCCGTCTGAAAACCCCGTGGCCGCCCTTCTCTGTCCAACTCCGGTTCGACCACCAGATTCTGTAAGATAACTTGGCGTCGACGCTCGCATAAGCTTCGATCGCCGCCTCACTGTGCGGGGTCTTGCGCGCATTCTTCGGGGACTCGGGTGAATGCTTAGCCGTCCCCCATACTGAGGTACCGACCCTAATGTGCTAGAAAATTTGTAATCTTCGTGCTACATATTCGTCAAATATGTAGTATGAAGGCCACAAATGCCTACCCCCCACAATCCCCCTGCCGCTGTTCGGCGGGCCCTGCGCAAGCTCGGCGCGGACATCCACGATGCCCGTCGGCGTCGGCGGCTGCCGATGGCAGTCGTCGCCGAGCGCGCCTTCACGTCCCGCTCGACGCTGCAGAGAGTCGAAGCCGGCGACACCAATGTCAGCATCGGCATCTATGCCGGCGTCCTCCAGGCGCTCGGCCTGCTCGACGGCCTGATCAAGCTCGCCGACATCAGCAACGACAGCGTCGGCCAAGCGCTCGCCAGCGCCGAGCTGCCCAAACATATCCACCTCAAACGCAAGACCGGGGCCTCACGTGATGGCTGACTTCGAGGTGCATATCGATCTCGGCGGCCGCACGCGCCGCATCGGACTGGCGAGGAGCAACCGTGCTCGAGGCTCGGAGACCATCCTCTTCGAGTACGATGGCGCATGGCTTAATGACTCGGACCGGTTCTCGCTGGAACCCGCCCTCGCCCTGACGCGCGGCGCCTTTGCTCCTCCTGCCGGACTGGCGACTTTCGGTTCCATTGGCGACTCCGCGCCTGACACCTGGGGCCGCCGCCTCATGCAGCGCGCCGAACGCCGCCTCGCCGACCGCGAAGGCCGCGCTGTTCGCACGCTTGCAGAAAGCGACTATTTGCTGGGCGTTGCCGACGAAACGCGACTTGGCGCACTTCGCTTCCGCTGGGTCGGCGACGAAACTTTCCAGACGCCGACCCGCGCTGATGTACCGGCCCTCATCGAACTCGGGCGGCTGCTCCAGATCACCGAGCGCATTCTCCGCGACGAGGAAACGGACGAAGATCTTCAGCTCATCTTCGCGCCCGGCTCCTCCCTCGGTGGCGGGCGGCCGAAGGCCTCGGTCATCGATCAACACGGCAATCTCTCGATCGCCAAGTTTCCAAAGGAGACCGACGACTACAGCATGGAGACCTGGGAGGAGATTGCGCTGCGGCTCGCCAGCAAGGCCGGCATCGCCACCCCGCAACACGAACTGATCGAGGTGGCCGGCAAGGCCGTCATGCTGTCGCGCCGCTTCGATCGCAATGACGCCGTCCGCATCCCGTTCCTGTCCGCCATGGCGATGATGGGCGCCAAAGACGGCGAGCGCGGCAGCTACCCGGAGATTGTCGACGCTCTCTCGCAACATGGTGCGCAAGGAAAGACGGACGCCCATGCCCTCTACAGGCGCGTCGTCTTCAATGTGCTGATCTCCAATGTCGATGATCATCTGCGCAACCACGGTTTCCTGTGGTTGGGAAAGGCGGGATGGTCGCTCTCTCCGGCTTACGATCTCAATCCCGTGCCTACCGATGTGAAGGCGCGGGTGCTGACGACGAACATCGACCTCGACGAAGGCACCTGCTCGTCGACCTGCTTGAGGCCGCGTCGGAATATTTTGGGCTTACGCTGCCGCAGGCCCGCGCGATCATTAAGGAAGTCGCGACAGCGACCGCGACCTGGCGCGACACGGCCAAAGCAGTCGGCACCCGCGCGGCCGAGATCAATCGCATGGCCAGCGCTTTCGAGCACGATGATCTCAAACGAGCGCTGGCGCTTTGACACGGACATTCCTTCATAGCTTCGATCCTGCGGCGGAGAGCCCCATCGCCGGCCCGACCGTCGACCTTGAAGTCTCCGATATCGAGGATGCCGGCATTCGGGAGGTGCTGCAGACACCCGGCGCCGCCTATGGCGCGTGGTCTATTCTCGACGCGCTGCTGGCACCGACCGGCGCGGGAACGCCTTTCATCTTCAGGGAGCCGCTTGGGCAGGCGCGCGAAGTCAAAGTCGCGCTCTCAGGCCTGTTTGGACGCTTCGTCGCCCGCGCCTATCTCGAGCGACACTTCAATCTTTCGATCTTTGCGCATCTCGGTAGCCGAACCATCGACCTGGACCGCCGCAGGCAGCTCAAGGTCAAGCGCCTTTTTCGCGGCGACCTGCCCGATTGGATCGCCTGCGCCTCTGACCTATCCTCCCTGACGGTCGCCGAGGCGAAAGGCTGCCATGATGTGGGAGGACCCGCGAAGGCCCTGGATCGCGCATGGACGCAAGCTGCACGGATCGATGTCACCGCCCAAGGCCGCAAAGTCACGTTGAAGCGCATCGCGATCGCAACGCGCTGGGGAATGGCTGTAGCTGGTCCAGCCGATGTCCATCTCTCGGTCCGCGATCCCGTCGATGAAGGCGAGCCCATCGCTTCCGAAGAGAAAAACGCGCTCTTCATCGGCCTTCTTCGGCTGCATGTCGCCAACTTGATCAAGCCGCTCGGACATGCCGAATTGGCGGGCGTTCTCCATCGTCTCACGCATCAACCTTTTGCCCGAAGGCTCCAGGACGATCTCGCACGCCCGCGAGCGCTGCTCGACGCCGCCGCGGTAAGGGAAGTGGAAAAGACAGGCGCCATCGGAGGGCTTGTCGGCGGCATCGTTACCCGCGCGGGACCAGTCACCGACGCCGATGTCACCGCCGTCGACCAGGAAGCGCTCGCTCGCCTCAACCTCCGGCCGGTCTTTGTCGGGATCGAGCGCGATCTCATTCGCGCAGCCATCGACGAAGACCCAAACGCCGTGCGCAATCGCCTGGCTGCGGTACATCCTGATGAATTTGCCCGGTACGACCGCGCAGGCGGCTGGATCGTGCCGCTCGGCTTGGAACGACGCATCACTGGCGAAACATGAAACCCAGCCGCGGAAAGAAGGTACGCGAAAATGGTCCGCAATAGCCTTTTGATCAGATCACGACTCGTTGCGGAACACCTGCTTTGAAAAGTAAGTCCGCATGGATACGCGACCTGTTTCTTCGCCGGAGCTGTTAACGACTTGTTAACCAACGCAGCCTACCTTGCGGTTACTTTTCGGTTAACAGCCGATTGCCTCCCGGTTCGTTCTAGGAGAACAGTCGATGCCCATTGAGGCCCAGACATATGTCGCACTTGGTGCCCGGCCGAAAATCTCACCTGAGGCCGCCCGATCGGTTGCCAAGCGACTCAGATTGCCGCGCTCGCTTTCGGATAATAGCAAGGCGCTAGTGAGCGTTGACCTCGCTGAAGTCAGGCATACTCCCTGCCCACAAGGTGGTCGTCGCGCGGGCGACATTGTCCCATTAGTGGAAAACATTGAGGCGTCGCAGACGGAAATTATGCAGCTCGAAGCAAGGGCGGCCGGTTACGGCGCGGATTTCGAGCGCAAACGCGAGCGCGCCGAACGCCTGATGCTTGAAGTGATGCAAGCGACCGCAAAGACCATGCCGCTAGAGAGGCGACAGCGCGGCTTGAGGACGAGGCAGCGGCTCTACGGACCGGTGACCGAGTTGGCGCCTCGATCGACAGCCACGGACAGGCCGCACGTCGACTAGGCTATCTAGCTGCGCTCCTGGTAGAGACA
Organism: Bradyrhizobium sp. 25ACV; assembly: GCF_054863005.1. Taxonomy (NCBI): domain Bacteria; kingdom Pseudomonadati; phylum Pseudomonadota; class Alphaproteobacteria; order Hyphomicrobiales; family Nitrobacteraceae; genus Bradyrhizobium; species Bradyrhizobium sp. 25ACV. Next base: position 270,525 of record NZ_JAVAYO010000002.1, on the reverse strand, counting down.
GACCACAAGGTTCGTCGGTAGCAATCCGGGTCCGCTATCCCAACGTGCCGAAGAAATCATGAGGTAAAAGTGACCGACATCAGCGACATTCGCGAGATGAAAGCGCGTATTATTGTGTTTGGAGTCGGTGGCGCCGGAGGCAATGCCGTCAACAACATGATCGCGGCCGGGCTGGAAGGCGTCGACTTCGTCGTCGCCAATACCGACGCACAAGCACTCACCATGTCCAAGGCCAAGCGCCTCATCCAGTTGGGCACAAAGGTGACCGAAGGCCTTGGCGCCGGTTCGAACTCCAGAGTAGGGTGCGCCGCGGCCGAAGAGGCAGTTCATGCGATCCAGGATCATTTGACCGGCGCAAACATGGTGTTCGTTACCGCTGGCATGGGCGGCGGCACGGGAACTGGGGCGGCGCCTGTTATAGCCAGGATCGCGCGTGAACTTGGCATTCTCACCGTCGGCGTCGTCAGCAAGCCCTTCCACTTCGAGGGCCAGCGCCGTATGCGCGTTGCTGAAGCGGGCATTGCGGAACTGCTGAACGCGGTTGACACCCTACTGATCATCCCAAACCAGAATCTGCTCCGAGTGGCCAACGAGAAGACCACATTCAACGATGCCTTCGCCATCGCCGATCAAGTTCTCTATTCGGGTGTGGCCTGCATCAGCGACCTTATAGTCAAAGAAGGTTTGATCAATCTCGATTTTGCCGACGTTCTCTCCGTCATGCGCGAGAAGGGCAAAGCCATGATGGGCGGGGGTGAGGCTTCTGGCGAGAAGCGCGTGCTCACCGCCGCTATGGCCGCGATCTCCAATCCATTGATCGAGGCCCCCTCGATCAAGCGCGCCAGTGGCCTCATAATCTCGATCACCGGCGGCAAGGACCTGACGCTATTCGAGGTCGACGAAGCTGCTAGCCGCATTCGCGAAGGAGCCGACCCGGACGCTAACGTCATCGTCGGCGCCACTTTCGATGAACGGCTGCAGGGTCTCGTCCGTGTCTCGGTAGTGGCGACTGGCATCGATAATCTGGACTCGGCGAATAAGCCCATTGCTGGGACAAGCATCTCCCAACTACCAAATGATTCGAAGTCGCACTTCAATGCAGCAATATTGAATCCAACGAGGATGCGGCAAGCGGTTCAGGCTTGAATGATTCTGACCGCGTTGTACTGCGTGAGTTTCTGCTCACCTTGACAACCGACTGCAGGAGAATTTCGGAATCAAGTTTCGATCCCATGCGGAATGGAATCGCAGGGATCCCCAGATGGACGTTGTATCGACAGCCGGCGTTGACGCTAAGCCAGAACGAAAATCGGAAACGTCCAGCTTTCCTCATGCACCTCAAATCGACAGACAACGAGTGCCGATCGCAGGGTCTTGTCCATCGCAACGTAGGCGCGCGTTCATGCGGGGTCCTTCTTCAAGATCGACCGTGACCAGAACATAGGGGGAGGTCTGGATTGAAAACTGGCAGGAAGGCAGGATGCGTTCGCGTCCAGCTATGGACGTTTCCCCGGATGCTTCGATCCAGTCGAATTGCGTTGAAAGGCAGACATCGCACACTGGGCGTGGCTACCCCTCCGGGCGCCGAATAGATTCCCGCTGGAGCCAACCGCGACGATAGCTAAAATCCCGACGACGTATGCCGTACGACGTTCACGGAAATGACCGCGAAAGGCGACCAGTGAGAGGCGCCGAAGCGCAGTGGCCTCAACAATGCTTTGATGCGCACCTGAGAGAAGCCCCGCCCGGCAGACCGGACGGGGCTTTTTGGCGACCTCAGTCGCCGTTCTTACGGGGTCGGGACCAGATCAGGCTGAAGCCGTCGCCGTCCTCGTCGTTGAACAGGTTCGCGTAGATCGGTGCGTTGAACGAGGGGTCGTCGAGCTTGAGCGAGAGATAGTCGCGGCCCTCCTCGGAGCGCTTCGACCAGGCGGCCCCGATCTCGGCCCGGCCGACGAAGACGCGGTGGCTCGGGGCGTTCTCGTTGGTGCGGTTGGCCTCGGGCACGATGCGGACGCCCTTGGTCTGGAGGCTGAGGGTGACGATCTCGCCCTGGAAGTCGCTGCCGATCTTCTTGAAAGAACCGATGGTAGCCATGTTACTTCTCCTTGCTGTTTCGAGCCGCGACCACCGCGGCCTCGATGGCGATCTACAGGCCGAAGACGATCGACGACGCACCCGCCCGCGGGCCGTAGCGCAGCGGAGGACGCCAGCGGGGCGACTTTCTTGCCGCGCGAGGAATGGGCGTAGCCCAGGGGAAGAAAGTCGAGCCGCTGGCGTTGCGTTCAGGCGATCGAGGCGCAGCCGCTCTTCGGCCAGATCGAGCCATCAAGAGGCCAGGTGGTCCGTGCGCTGAACAGCAACCCCAGAGAAGTTGTGGCGCCGCTCGGTTGGGCTGCACAAGAGGTCGCTGCGCTCAGGCGTAGAGTTGGAAGCAAAAGCGAAGAAAAGGGCCAACGCGACTGCCGTGAACCAGCCGCGATGAGACGCCCCCTGGCTGGCCTGCCTTCCGCCGGGAGGTCAGGTGCCGGGTGCCAAGCCTTCGAGAACGCCGCGACTATCTCTCGCTCAAGCTCATCGACCCAACCAACGCTTGGACCTGAGCGGCCTCAGCGTCGAGACCCAAGGATCATTCCTTTCGCGTCTCGGCCGAGAGGGGCTACTGATGTTCCTCCAGCAAAGCCTCGCCCAATGCCGGAGGCTCGGCAAAGCTGGTTATCCGTCTCCACGCCATGCCGGCGATGGCAAAGGCGCCGGTCCAGCTGAAGATATCCTGCCAAAGTGAGGATGGCATCGCGATTTGCGACAGGCCATGGGCGAGGTGATAGCCCGCGACAGCCGCCGGGACGGTGAACGCTGCGGCAATCACCGCGCGCACGAAGCTGGATCGAGCCCAGATCAAGGCGGTTTGACCGATGAGAACGACCACGGCGCCGGCAAGAATTGCGACCAGAGCTGCCGAGGCAATGCTTGCCCCAGCGTGAACAGCCGCAAATCCTGCGGAAAACGCAACGAAATATGGCAGCGCGTAGACAGCAAGGATGAGACCCAGCCAGCAGAACAGGCCGATGCCAAGCATATTGAGGGCGAGTGCGATGATAAGCATGGTGGTGGCTCGCGACAAAAGACATGACGCATCGCGCCTTCCACCACCACCACGGCGCGACAAGAATAATAGCGCAGAATGCAGCGCTGTGCGAGTGCGTAACCTCGTTCGTCGAATCGGACAAGAACCGAAGCTTTCTGCTCGAGCGCTATACGGTCGCATCAGAGAATTTGCACTGATCTGCGCTGGCGAACTTGGTCCTCGACGAAGATGCGCCGATGGGCGACGGCGCTTACGCGCCGCCGAACTTCCAGACGGGAATGCCGAGCTTCCTGGCCTTGTCGGCAAGGTTGTCCTGTATCCCGGTGCCCGGAAAGTGCATGAGACCGATCGGCAGCACTGCAAGCATGGCGTCGTTGCGCTTGAACGGAGCTGCCTTACCGTGCTTGGTCCAGTCCGGCTTGAAGGCGACCTGGGGAACCTTGCGGTTGGTGGCCCATTTTGCGGCGATCCGCTCGGCGCCCTTCGGCGAGCCACCGTGGAGCAGCACCATGTCCCGGTGCTTGGCATGGGCCTTGTCGAGGCGGTCCCAGATCAGGGCGACGTCGTTAAAATCGAGTCCACCGGTGAGCCCGATCTTGGGTCCCGACGGCAGCAACGCCTCGGTGTCCGCGCGACGTTTGGCAGCCAGGAAATCGCGGCTATCAATCATCGCAGAGGTGAGCGTGCGATGATTGACGAGTGACCCGGAACGGGGGCGCCAGGGCGAGCCGGTATGAAGCTCGAATTGCTCAGTCGCCAGATCGCGGAACAGCTCCATGGCGTTGCGGCGTTCGATCAATGTGACGCCTTCGGCCGTGAGCCTTTCCAGTTCGACCGATCGCACCTCCGATCCATTCTGCTCGCGCTGGCTCTTTTGCTGGGCTTTTTCGTTGTCATCGAGTTCGCGCTCGATGCGGCCCGTGGCGCGATGGAAGAGATTGACGGTCGACCAGAGGAGATCTTCGAGGTCGGGTTCAAGCCGTGTGTCGCTCAGGGTCGCCACGAGCGCATCAAAGATGTCGGCGATCGCGCCTGTGATGGCCTTGGCTTCCGGGAGCGGCCTTGGGTCAGGCTCGTCGTGAAAGGGACGATGGCCATAGAGCTGAAGCTCGTTGAGGATATGATCGGTCGGTGATGAGCCGTGCGGCGGTTCGAACTGGCTATCGTCGTGTTCGGTCATCATGGCTTAGGGTCCTTTGCCGTTCGGCCGCGCCCATCGCGGCCTTCGTGGCGATCACCAGACGGCGGGCGGAACGGACCAGAACCCGGAGGCGTCAGCCGACGGGCCGGAGCGAAGCGGAGGATGGCAGAGGTGCGGCTATTTTGTTTCGCGATGCAAAGGCGCGTGAGCGCCGGCGGAAAATAGCCGCACCTCTGCCATTGCCGGGCCGGGCCGCTTGCCGTCCGATCGCCCGCTAGAAGGCCCTGGGCGCGGCGGTACCCGGCAAAGGCAGCCCACGCAATGACCGGTCATGATGATAGCAAATTCAAATTGCTTGGGCGCTAATCCCGTAGCGACCCTCGGAGGCGGCAGACAGCGGGCGATATCCTCGGGCACGAGTTGTGCGCGCAAGGCTGAGTTGGATTTCGACACCAGGAGATTGACTTTGACGCAGCCGAATGTCGCAAGTCGCGCTTTTGCACGAGCAATGAGCGCCTGCCCTCTAGCTTTTCCGGTGAGATTTCAGCACGGCGATCAGAAAGATCCAGCCTCGATGTCGATCGTTATCCAGCCATGACGGAGCCAACGACCGGATTTCCTTGCTGTGATTCATTTCTCATAAAGGTTGGACGCATTCCAGCGCCGCTTGTTGTATCAGTCCGGCTTTTCCCGGGCCCGCTACGCCCTTGCAAAGCGCCTGGTTCAGCCAGTCAACGAGGGACCCTTTGTGAGGGCCGGCAGGAATGGTGTCACTTATCTGCTCGAGATACGCGTAAAATTTGGCGGCTGCGCTATCCAACCCTTGGCTGCGAACGATATTGGGTCGATTCAGTTGCGTGTCCACGGCACGCAATTTGCCAAGCACCTCGGCGCGGCCGACCGTGTCTGCGATGTCGTCGGCGATCTGGTACGCATGCCCGAGCAGTTCCCCCACCTTCGCCCATGGGGCCGGGTCAGCACCACCTGTCAGGGCGCCGCACGTGGCCGCCGCCACAAAGAGGGAGCCGGTCTTGTAATGGTGATAGCGGTCGATTGGGACGTGCGTCGCGGCCTCCATCGACTGTCCGGCGATCAGCCCATGACTGGGGCCGACCGCCTCCGCGACCACCTCGATCATGCGCGCGACCAACTCAGGTGCCCGCGCAGCCTGCCGGCTGAGGTGTTTGAAAGCCGTCACGATCAAGGCATCGCCGGCCAGAACGGCGGTCGGCTCTCCGAATAGCCGGTGCACCGTCGGTTTGCCGCGGCGCAGCGCGGCGTTATCGAAGCAAGGCAGGTCGTCATGGACCAACGAGGCACAGTGCAGCAATTCGATTGCTGCCGCAGCTCTTGCAGCCAGCTCCGGATGGCTTGCGCCGGATGCATTGAAGACTTTCAAGCAGAGCTTGGGGCGCATCCGGGCGCCACCTGGAAACACCGCCGCTTCTAGCGCTTCCCGCAGGTGAGTCGGCGACTCCGGACTCAGAGCACTACCCATCGCAGCTCGCAGCGCCTGCTCGATGAGTTCGTCGCTACCGCCAACCACATCGACAGGGTGACTCGAAATCATATCGCATCTCCACTTTTGAGACAAAAACCGGAATTAGGCGTGGTTCAACCGGTGCCGAATGAAAGGCCAATTTTTCGTCTCTTCAGGTTCTGGGGCACCGTCAAGTTAACGAATTGGAACGGCCAAGGGGTAGACGACCGGCATGCCGACCGCACGGGGCCCTCTTTATCGGCGCATCGCTTCCCGTCGGAAGTGATCAGCTATGCCGTTTGGTTGTATTTCCGGCTTTGCTTAAGCTTTCGCATGGTCGAGGAAACGCTGGCGGCGCATGGCATTGGCGTGACCTATGAAACCGTGCGCCAGTGGGGACGTAAATCCGGCAAGGCGTTCTCCCATCGGGATTCCCCGGCGCACTCCCACTCGCGGCGACATGGCATCTGGACGACTTCGTTATCTCGATCGCGCGAACAACATTGGCTCCGGCGCGTTGTCGACCAGAATGGCGTCGTTCTTCGACGTCTTGATCCAAAGCCGAAGAGACTCGCGCGCTGCGCAGCGGCTCATGACGAAGCTCTTTAAATCCGCCGGCACGCCGCCGCGCGTGATGATCGCTGACAAGCTCGGTTCGTACGGCGCGACGCGGCGACGCCAGCGGATCATGACGCTTTTCAATCGAGAAACCGTAGAGCCTGATGGGACGGCCGAATCTCGAACCTTTGATAATCAACTCCTTCAGCTCAGCGGTCGATGAAGTTGACGATGCTTGCTCGCCTTACCCTTTGCGCGAAAGAGCTTGTGCAGATGGGCTGACATCTCAAGCTATTGATCATGGTTGATAGTCGCGACTGGAGTTTGGACCGGAACGACTGACCGGTCAGGGATCTGGGACCTAATTAGCAATTGGTGTGCCACCAGAGCATTTGTGCAGCGAATGCTTCAATGGCGACGAAGGGTGCGCCTCGCCGGTGCGATCCCCGAGGTTCAGGGTTGAGTTGCGGACATTGTGTCACCGGCCAGATACGGATGAACACCGTCAAATCTCCGAGCGACCAGTCTGAAGGACAACGCAGCAATATGCGAGCTAATCAGGTCGAGCACCTTTCAAATGCAGCACGCGGCGCTCGCATCATGCCGTTTCCAGGACCTACAAGCAGCTCGCGGTGTGCTGCCTCCGAGTCATCCCAACTGATCGAACTAGCCTGAGAATGTGCGCAATCGCACACGATTGTCAGCTTTGCGTCCATTGCCGTCGATTCGCTGCTCATCCGTGATGCTCATCCTTGGAGTATCAGCATTTTCGTCCCCGGCATGACAGTTGCTCTGTTCTCGGCAATCTCTAGAGACCATCGATCTGACGCGTGACCGCCGCCTTGAAGTATTCGACGACATGCTCGCGCATATTCCGCAAGAGCAGGCCTTTGTCGGGCACTTGCTGCGCCGGTTGTCGGCATTGAGACTCAATGCCGGAAACCTGGCACTACGCGCCGCTACGAAGTTCCTGCTCGGCCTGCGAATTCACTTCGGCACGCGATTTGCTCTGTTCACGGCATCATTACCAATCGCAGTGCGATGGTCTTCGGGACGGACACGGCGCGCGTCGCTGTCGCGTCTGGTCCGTTCCGGCGGTTTGCTGTGGCAATGACTTGGCGCTCGGTTGTGGACCGAGAAAAATGCAGGGAAGTGTTGGATGCGATCTGGAGTTCTTCTTTTGGGAGCCACGACAATTGCGCCCGTCGCGAGCGATGCAACCAAAGCGGCAGACCTTGAGCCAGGCGTGAAACTGCCACCGGCGGTGTGGGACTGGTCCGGAGGCTATATTGGCGGACACGTCGGTGGCGGGTGCGCTCGATCCTCCTTCACCAATCCCTACGGTCAGTCGATCTATGGCGATGCCGACAGGTTCGATGTCACCCGGCGGCACAACCCGCAGCTGTCGTTCGGCTAGGGGCCGCATGTCTGCCTGGCGCCGCGGCTAGCGCGCCTGGAATTGCGATGCGCCTTCCCCGCGCTGTTCGTGCGGCCGGAGGATCCGGCGCCGACCATCGCCGCGGAGGACGTCGTCGACATGCCGTCTTACGTCATTCGCTGCCCGCAGCGCCTGCCGGTCACCTTCCGCCCTTCCATCGCTGAGAGAGTGAAGTGCCACCATGTCCGAACAACCCTTGATGTCCGAACAACCCTTGCCGACGCTGCCGATGTGGCGCGTCGATCACATCGAGCCCTCGCCCGAGATGTTGGCGCTACTCGCCAACGGTCCGATCCACCGCGTGCGCTTCCCGTCCGGGCACGAAGGCTGGTGGGTGACAGGCTACGACGAGGCCAAGGCGGTGCTGTCCGACGCGGCGTTCCGGCCCGCGGGAATGCCGCCGGCGGCATTCACCCCGGATTCGGTGATTCTCGGTTCGCCGGGATGGCTGGTCTCGCACGAGGGGGGCGAGCATGCCCGGTTACGCACGATCGTGGCGCCGGCCCTCGGCAACCGCAGGATGAAGCTGCTAACGCAGCAGGCCGAAGCGATCGCCGCGCACTTGTTCGAGACGCTGGCGGCCCAGCCCCAGCCCGCCGACCTGCGGCGCCACCTCTCCTTTCCGCTTCCGGCCATGGTCATCAGCGCGCTGATGGGCGTGCCCTACGAGGATCACGTCTTTTTCGCCGGGCTGTCCGACGAGGTGATGACGCACCAGCATGAAAGCGGCCCGCGCAGCGCGTCGCGCCTGGCCTGGGACGAACTGCGCGCCTACATTCGCGGCAAGATGCGGGACAAGCGCCAGGATCCGGGCGACAACCTGCTGACGGATCTGCTCGCGGCGGTCGACCAGGGCAAGGCGACCGAGGAAGAGGCGATCGGCCTGGCGGCGGGCATGCTGGTGGCGGGGCACGAGAGCACCGTCGCGCAGATCGAATTCGGCCTGCTGGCCATGCTCCGCCATCCGCAACAGCGCGAACGCCTGGTCGGCGATCCATCCCTGGTGGATAAGGCGGTGGAGGAAATCCTGCGCATGTACCCGCCGGGCGCGGGCTGGGACGGCATCATGCGCTATCCGAGAACCGACGTGACCATCGCGGGCGTGCATATTCCCGCGGAGAGCAAGGTGCTGGTCGGCCTGCCGGCGACGTCGTTCGATCCGCGCCATTTCGACGACCCGGAAATCTTCGACATCGGACGCGACGGGGAGCCGCACCTGGCGTTCTCCCACGGGCCGCACCAGTGCATCGGCGTGGCGCTGGCGAGGCTCGAACTCAAATTGGTGTTCGGTTCGATCTTCCAGCGCTTTCCCGCGCTGCGCCTGGCTGTGGCGCCCGAAGAACTGAAGTTGCGCAAGGAGATCATCACTGGCGGGTTCGAGGAGTTCCCGGTGCTCTGGTGATGCGCGGACGCCGCCGGGGATCGCGATCGTCTCCGCAATTTGCCGGCACGCCTGGCGCGCGCCGGTCAGATCAGCCAGCCAACAGGTAAGAGATGGACGTGCCAGACACCACGGCAGCATGCCGGGACGCCTTCGCCGAACTGGCGTCGCCAGCGTGCATCCACGACCCGTATCCGTTCATGCGGTGGTTGCGCGAGCATGATCCGGTGCATCGCGCGGCGTCGGGCCGCTTTCTGTTGAGCCGCCACGCCGACATCTACTGGGCGCTCGAGGCCACGGGCGATGCGTTTCGGGGACCGGCGCCGGGCGAACTGGCGCGCTATTTCCCGCGCGCGGCGACCAGCCTGTCGCTCAATCTGCTGGCGTCCACGCTGGGGATGAAGGACCCACCGACGCATACGCGTCTGCGCCGGTTGATCTCGCGCGATTTCACCCTACGCCAGATCGACAACCTGCGGCCGAGCATCGCGCGCATCGTCGCAGCGCGCCTGGACGGCATGGCGCCCGCGCTGGAGCGCGGGGAGGCGGTGGACCTGCATCGGGAATTCGCGCTGGCCTTGCCCATGCTGGTCTTCGCCGAACTGTTCGGCATGCCCCAGGACGACATGTTCGGGCTCGCCGCCGGCATCGGCGCCATTCTGGAAGGCCTGAGCCCGCACGCCAGCGATCCCCAGCTTGCCGCGGCGGACGCGACGAGCGCCAGGGTAAAGGCCTATTTCGGCGACCTCATACAGCGCAAGCGCACCGATCCCCGCCACGACATCGTGTCGATGCTGGTCGGCGCACACGACGACGATGCCGACACGCTGTCGGATGCGGAGTTGATCAGCATGCTGTGGGGCATGCTGCTGGGCGGCTTCGCCACCACGGCTGCGACCATCGACCATGCGGTCCTGGCGATGCTGGCGTATCCCGAACAGCGGCACTGGCTGCAGGGAGACGCCGTGGGGGTGAAGGCATTCGTCGAAGAAGTTCTGCGCCGCGACGCGCCCGCCATGTTCAGCTCCATTCCGCGTATCGCCCAGCGTGACATCGAACTGGGCGGCGTGGTGATCCCGAAGAACGCGGACGTGCGCGTGCTGATCGCGGCCGGCAATCGCGACCCGGACGCCTTCGCCGATCCCGACCGCTTCGATCCCGCGCGGTTCTACGGCACCAGTCCCGGCATGTCGACCGACGGGAAGATCATGCTGAGCTTCGGCCACGGCATCCACTTCTGCCTCGGTGCGCAACTGGCCCGGGTGCAGTTGGCCGAGAGCCTGCCGCGGATCCAGGCGCGCTTCCCCACACTGGCATTAGCCGAGCAGCCGACCCGGGAGCCCTCCGCGTTCCTTAGGACGTTCCGCGCGCTGCCGGTGCGGCTGCATGCGAAGGGGGGCTGAGATGCACGTCGTGGTCGACCAGGATCTGTGCGGAACCACCGGGCAGTGCGTGCTGACGCTGCCGGGCACCTTTCGCCAGCGCGAGCCGGACGGCGTGGCCGAAGTGTGCGTGGCGACGGTCCCGCAGGCGCTGTACGCCGCCGTGCGGCTCGCGGCCAGCCAGTGCCCGGTCGCCGCCATTCGGGTCATCGAAAGCGACGCTGGCGATGACGAGCGCGCCAGCGCCGACCCTGCGCCTTCTCCGGCGGAGGCCGAGCGGCATGCCGCGAAAGACCAACGCAATCCAGGAGGACACGATGGGACGGTTTGAAGGCAAGGTGGCCGTGGTGACCGGCGCCGGTGCCGGCATCGGCAAGGCATGCGCCCTCGCCATCGCGCGCGAGGGCGGCAGAGTGGTGGTGGCCGACATTGATGGCTCGGCGGCCATCGCCTGCACCGCGCAGATCGCGGCCGAAGCGGGCCACGCGCTGGCTCTGGCCATGGACATCGCCGATGCGCAGGCGGTGGCAACGCTGTTCGAGACGGCGGAGCGGCACTTCGGCGGGGTCGACCTGCTGGTGAACAACGCGAGCGCCATGCATCTGACCCCGCGCGACGGCGCGATCCTCGACCTGGACCTGGCGGTCTGGGATCAGACCATGGCGACCAATCTGCGCGGCACGCTGCTCTGCTGCCGGCAGGCCATCCCACGGATGATCGCCCGCGGCGGTGGCGCGATCGTCAACATGTCGTCGTGCCAGGGGCTCAGCGGTGACACCGCGCTGACGTCCTACGCCGCGTCGAAGGCGGCGATGAACATGCTGTCGGCCTCGCTCGCCACCCAGTACGGTCATGCGCTGATCCGCTGCAACGCGGTTGCGCCGGGTCTCATCATGACCGAGCGTCTCCTCGCCAAGCTGGACGAGTGCATGCAACGGCATCTGCGCCGGCACCAGCTCCTGCCGCGTGTCGGGCGCCCCGAGGACGTGGCCGCACTGGTGGCGTTCCTGCTCTCCGACGATGCTGCGTTCATCACCGGCCAGGTGGTTTGCATCGACGGCGGCATGCTGGCGCATCTGCCGACATACGCCGACGGTGGCAACAGCCCCGCCGCGCGGCCTGCCGGCGACACCGCCGAAGCCGCCGCGGCGGCGCGGCTCTGATGGACATGCTGCTCAACCCGCTGGACCGTCGGCACCGGCTGCGGTGCGACATCCCGGTCGTGCCCGGCGCTTACCCCCTGGTCGGGCATCTTCCCGCCATCGTCTTCGACCTGCCGCGCCTGCTGCGGCGCGCGGAACGGACGCTGGGCAGCCACTTCTGGCTGGATTTCGGCCCTGCCGGACACCTGATGACCTGCGTGGATCCGGATGCGTTCGCACTGCTCCGGCACAAGGACGTGTCCTCCGCGCTGATCGAAGACATCGCGCCCGAATTGTTTCGCGGAACGTTGGTCACCCAGGACGGCGGCGCGCACCGGCAGGCGCGCGATGCGATCAAGGCGGCGTTCCTGCCCAAGGGGCTGACCCAGGCCGGCATCGGCGATCTGTTCGCGCCCGTCATCCGGGCGCGGGTGCAGGCGTGGCGCGACCGCGGCGACGTCACCATCCTGCGCGAAACCGGCGACCTGATGCTCAAGCTCATCTTCAGCCTCATGGGAATCCCCGCGCAGGACCTGCCGGGATGGCATCGCAAGTACCGGCAACTGCTGCAATTGATCGTCGCGCCCCCGGTCGACCTGCCCGGACTGCCCTTGCGGCGCGGCCGCGCCGCCCGCGACTGGATCGACACGCAGTTGCGCCAGTACGTCCGCGACGCGCGCGCGCATGCCGCGCGCACCGGGTTGATCAACGACATGGTGAGCGCCTTCGATCGCAGCGACGATGCGCTCTCCGATGACGTCCTGGTCGCCAATATCCGCTTGCTGCTGCTTGGCGGTCACGACACCACCGCCTCGACGATGGCCTGGATGGTGATCGAGCTGGCGCGGCAGCCTATGCTGTGGGACGCCCTGGTCGAGGAGGCGCAACGTGTGGGCGCGGTGCCGACCCGGCACGCGGACCTGGCGCAATGTCCGGTCGCCGAGGCGCTGTTCCGCGAGACGCTGCGCGTGCATCCGGCGACCACGGTCCTGCCGCGTCGCGCGCTGCAGGAATTGCAACTCGGCCAACGGCGCATTCCCGCGGGCACCGATCTGTGCATCCCGCTGCTGCATTTCTCGACCTCGGCGCTGCTGCACGAGGCGCCTGATCAGTTCAGCCTGGCACGGTGGCTGCAACGCACGGAGCCGATCCGGCCGGTGGACATGCTGCAGTTCGGTACCGGCCCACACGTCTGCATCGGCTACCACCTGGTATGGCTGGAACTGGTGCAGTTCTCTATCGCCTTGGCGCTGACCATGCACAAGGCCGGGGTACGGCCGCGGTTGTTGAGTGGCGTCGAAAAGGGCCAGCGCTATTACCCGACCGCACATCCGTCCATGACAATCCGCATCGGATTCTCATGAGCCGACATCGCATACCCCGTGTGGCGAGGCAGCGGCACCGGCGACGCGCGACATTGCTGCACTCGGCGCGCGCTCGGTGCGACGCCGGCAACACCGCGGCGGTTCGCCGCTCGGCGTGGCCGTCTCCTGTCAGGCACAAGGACATGAACAACATGCAGACCGGTTCGACGCTACACAACGACCGACCTGGCGTTTCCGCGCTCGGCGGATTGCGCGCGCAAGCGCGGGGCGCATCCAGCAGGCTGCTGCCGGAGATCTGGATGAGGACGGCGCAAAGCGGGTCGAACAGGCGCTGGCGCGTCTTCTCTGCGCCGAGAATGCGCCGCGCCGCGACGGGCCTGCGGCGACGTGCGCGGCATCTGCCCGATCCTGGTTCTCGTCAACCGTCTGCAGAAGGAACATCCCGCGTGAACGCGCTGTCCGAACAGATCCTTTCCGAATTGCGCCACCTGCTGAGCGAGATGAGCGATGGCGGCAGCGTCGGTCCATCCGTCTACGACACCGCGCGAGCTTTGCAGTTCCACGGCAACGTCACCGATCGGCAGGACGCATACGCGTGGCTCATCGCGCAGCAACAGGCCGATGGCGGATGGGGAAGCGCGGACTTCCCACTGTTCCGCCATGCGCCCACGTGGGCGGCGTTGCTGGCATTGCAGCGTGCCGATCCTCTTCCCGGCGCAGCCGACGCAGTCCAGGCTGCAACCCGGTTCCTCCAGCGCCAGCCCGATCCCTACGCGCATGCGGTGCCGGAAGACGCGCCGATCGGCGCCGAGCTGATCCTGCCGCAGCTTTGCGGCGAGGCCGCATCCCTGCCGGGCGGCATGGCGTTTCCGCGCCACCCGGCGCTGTTGCCGTTGCGGCATGCGTGCCTGGTCAAGCTGGGGGCCGAGCTGGGGGCCATGGCGACGTTGCCGAGCGGCCATCCGTTGCTGCACTCCTGGGAAGCCTGGGGGACGTCGCCGACCACCGCATGCTCGGATGATGACGGCAGCATCGGCATCAGTCCGGCGGCCACCGCCGCGTGGCGTGCGCACGCCGTGACACAGGAGAGCACGCCGCAGGTCGAGCGCGCCGACGCGTATCTGCAGGCGGCATCGCGGGCGACGCGCAGCGGCATCGAAGGTGTCGTTCCCAACGTCTGGCCGATCAATGTGTTCGAGCCATGCTGGTCGCTGTACACCCTGCATCTGGCCGGGCTGTTCGCGCATCCCGCGCTCGCCGAGGCAGTGCGCGTGATCGTCGCGCAGCTCGACGCCCGCCTGGGCGTGCGCGGTCTGGGCCCGGCCTTGCACTTCGCGGCCGATGCGGACGACACCGCAATTGCGTTGTGCGTCCTGTGCCTTGCAGGCCGCGACCCGGCGGTCGATGCGTTGCGCCATTTCGAAATCGGCGAGCTGTTCGTCACCTTCCCCGGCGAGCGCAATGCCTCGGTGTCGACCAACATCCATGCCCTGCATGCGTTGCGACTGTTGGGAAAGCCCGCCGCCGGCACCAGCGCCTACGTCGAGGCCCATCGCAACCCGCACGGTCTATGGGACAACGAAAAATGGCACGCTTCGTGGCTGTATCCCACCGCGCATGCGGTCGCTGCGCTGGCGCAAGGCAAGCCCCAGCGGCGCGACGAGCGCGCGCTGGCGGCGCTGCTGCAGGCGCAGCGCGACGACGGCGGCTGGGGAGCGGGTCGCGCGTCCACATTCGAGGAAACCGCCTATGCGCTGTTCGCGTTGCACGTGATGGACGGGAGCGAAGAGCCGACAGGGCGCCGGCGCATCGCGCAGGCGGTGGCGCGTGCGCTGGCGTGGATGCTCGCCCGCCATGCGGCGCATGCATTGCCGCAGACGCCGCTGTGGATCGGTAAGGAACTGTTTTGCCCCACCCGGGTCGTGCGTGTGGCCGAACTCGCCGGGTTGTGGCTGGCGCTTCGTTGGGGGCGGCGCGTCCAGGCCGAGGGAGCAGGAGCGGCGCCATGATCCAGACCGAACGCGCGCTGCAGCAGGTGCTGGAGTGGGGGCGTTCCCTGACCGGGTTCGCCGACGAGCATGCCGTGGAAGCGGTCAGGGGCGGCCAGTACATCCTGCAGCGCATCCACCCGAGCCTGCGCGACACCAGCGCCCGCACCGGCCGCGATCCGCAGGACGAAACGCTGATCGTGGCGTTCTATCGCGAACTGGCGCTGCTGTTCTGGCTCGACGATTGCAACGACCTTGGCCTGATCGCGCCGGAGCAGCTCGCAGCGGTGGAGCAGGCGCTGACGCAGGGCGTGCCGTGCGCGGTCCCCGGATTCGAGGGCTGCGCTGTGCTGCGCGCTTCGCTGGCCGCGCTCGCCTATGATCGTCGCGACTATGCTCAGCTTCTCGACGATACCCTGTGCTACTGCGCGGCGCTGCGCGCCGGACATGCGCAGGCGGCGGGGGCGGAACGCTGGTCCTACGCCGAGTATCTGCACAACGGGATCGATTCGATCGCCTACGCGAACGTGTTCTGTTGCCTGTCGTTGCTGTGGGGACTGGACATGGCGACCTTGCGCGCGCGTCCGGCGTTTCGCCAGGTCGTGCGACTCATCTCCGCGATAGGGCGCCTGCAGAACGATCTGCATGGACGCGACAAGGACAGGTCGGCAGGCGAGGCCGACAACGCGGCGATCCTGCTGCTGCAGCGCTATCCGGCTATGCCTGTGGTGGAGTTCCTCAACGACGAGCTGGCCGGCCATACGCGCATGCTGCAGCGGGTGATGGCGGAAGAACGCTTTCCCGCGCCGTGGGGACCGTTGATCGAGGCCATGGCGGCCATGCGCGCGCAGTACTACCAGACCTCGACCGGCCGCTACCGCAACGACGCTGCGGGCGGAGGCAAGCGTGCGCCGGCCTGAACGCGCGGGAGGCGGCGGTGCGCGCGCTGCTGTCGGTCCGATCCGACGCAACGCTGTCGCTCGACGCGACGGATGGAGCGAGCATGAGCGACACCGCCCTGAGCCGGCGCAAGGACGACGGCTCATTGCCACAGGCCTGCAGGCCGATCTCTACTTTGCCGATCCATACTCTGCTTGGCAACGCGGCAGCAACGAAAACGCAAATGGACTGACACGCAAGTAACTTGCCACGGCACACGACTTCAGCACCTTCACCGAGAGCGCCTGCGATGGAGCGAGCAACGCCTTGACGGCCGACCACGCAAGAGACTCGGATTCAGAACACCCCTCGAAGTTTTTCTGAGAGGAACTCAGCAACAGCGTTGGAAATCAGAGTTGCAATCCACCCTTTGAAAGCCAGCAACATGAGATCCGGCTGGAAGCGGATCTTTTCCGGGATGTCTGCGGCAGCGACATTTCAACTCTTGCTATCCGGAATGCGTTTTTCCATGACGCGTCAACTCCCGCAATGTGCGCGCTTCGATAACACATGACAACCGCATTCGCCATGGCTGATGATCCGTTTACGAACGATGCAAATACAGACTATTCCGAAAACAACTTGACGCCGACCAGACCGACAACAACCAACATGACCGAACAGAGGCGAGCAGGATTTGCGCTCTCGCCGAAAAACGCAATGCCCACAATTGCTGTCCCCACGGTCGCAATTCCGGCGAAGCCCGCGTAAACCGTCGAAGCGGGCAAGCACTTTACAGATTCACCCAACAGAAGAAAAATCGGAAGAGCGAAGACCACCGCCGAAAACACTGTTGTCCATTTCGGAAGCCCGACCGAGCGCTTCAACATGAAAGGCCAAGCGACCTCGAACACGTCCGCCAGAAGTATGTATAGCCATGCCATCAGATATCCCTTTCGTCAGGCGTCGCGTAGCACAAACCGCAGGTCGATTACGATCATCAACTGTTCTGCTTTGGTCAAAGCTGACCTACCAAATTCGGTAGCGCCACGGTCGCTGTCGCTCAGATTGCTGCCGAGTGATTGCGCCGCGGATCTCGGCAGAGATTGGGCAAGGCCGGCTGTAGCGCTCTTCCAAGCTCGACTGCGGTCCGCAACATAACCGACAACAGACATCATCTCTTCAATTGCCGGCGGCACCGCAGATCGGTCGGTCAAGCGGTCCCGGCATCGGCGAACAGCATAAACCGAACGACATCCTGCGGCGCGAGTTGGATGCGCAGCGCCGCCCGCAAGGCGCCGAGGCCGAATGCATGCAGGTCCTCGTTGAAGTCGCCTGTGCGCGGAGACAGGACAAGCGCCTCAATGCCCGCGGCTTCGGCGCATTGGGTCAATGCCGCGACCGCCGTGTCACCCGCGGCATCGGCATCGCGGGCGATGTAGAGCCGACGCAGCGTCGGCGGCAGCAGAAGGGCGGCAAGATGGTTGGCCGAGAGCGCGGCGGCCATCGGCATGGCAGGCAGCGCACAGCGCAGCGACAGCATCGTCTCGATACCTTCGCCGGCAGCGAGGACGTCGGCGGCGGCGCCAAAGCGGACGGCATGGCCGAGGAGACCGCCCATGGCCCGTCGGGGCGTGTCGACCGGCGCCTTGTGAGAGCCGTCGGGCGCGAGCCAGGTGCGATGTGCGCCGGTGATGCGATCCGCAAGATCGGTCACGGCGGCGATCATCGCCGGCCAGGTCTCAGTCGGCGAACCGTCGTCCGGGCGATAGTAGCTGCGCGGATGAAACCGCAGCGCGCCCGCATCGTGGACAGGCTTGATGCCGCGATGGCCGAGGTAGGTCTCGACAAGCGTCCGGCGGATCGGCTGCGACATGGCGAAGAGCCGCCGTGCCGCTTCCGCCGATCCGGCGGGGACGGGTGTGCGCTTTGGGCTGCGGCGCGGTTCGGCGGGCGGCAGACTCAGAAAGCGTCGTGCTTCGCCTGCGACATCGCGAAAATCGACGAAGCCGCAGCTCTCGCGGATCACGTCGAGGAGATCGCCATGTTCGCCCGAGGCAGCATCTCGCCAATGCCCGGCGGCGCCGGGACCAGAGTCCGGTCCGCTGAGCCGGACGAACATCGAGCGGCCGGGCGCATTGCGGACGTCGCCGACGATCCAATAGCGGCCCTGGCGCCGTCCATTGGACAGGTAATGGCGGCAGACCGCCTCGGCATCACGGGCGAGGCGGCGCCCCAGCTCAGAAGCGTCGCGGGACATCACGCAACCTCCCGCACTGCGCTGGCAGTTGGTTGCGCAAGCGCTGTCAACCGTCTGTGAGACAGCACCCAAGCGCAAACGCGTAACATCATCCGCCGAGAGCCCTGTTCGGCCCACTTGCCGGCCAGTCCTTTGTGCGAGCAGTGCCGCCGCACAAACAAGAAGCGGCCAGGCCGGTTGTGGACATGGCGCGGCAGCCAGCAGCGTCCCTCGCCCTTGCGGCTGGAGAAAGAGTGGCGGCACACAGCCTCGGCCTCACGCGCGAGGCGGCATGCCAGTTCGAAAGCATCGCGCCGCATCAGGCGGCCTCGCGTTCGCAGATGCGCTCGACCGGGTAGCATTCGAGCACCTTGCCAAGCACGACGGCCCCGCTTGCATCGGTAGGCACGAACATGCGCAGCTTCCAGGAGATGATCTCACTGAACAGTCCATAGGTCCGCAAGCGGTCGCGCATGGTGTCGTTGAAGTCCGCGAGCTCGATGCGATGCGCACCCATGACGCGGACGCGCCGCAGTGTCAGGCCCTCGGCGAGCTCGACGAACGCGCGACCTTCGCGCAAGGCGGCGAAGACGTCTTCGGGTTTGAGTATCGGCCGCTCACCCAGAAGCGCGTCGGCGACCCAGGTGGACGAGACCTTCCGCCCAATGATCCGCTCGCCGGCGTCGGTCTGGAGGCGGTAGACGCGGGTCGATTCCTTCGGCAGCCGTTTCCAGATCGGCAGGAGCAGCCCGGCCACGACGTGGATCGTGCTCTCGGTGAACGCCGGCACGTCTGCAAGCTCAGCTGTCCAGGCTGCACTGAATTGCTCGCGATCCGTCTCGATCCAGTGGCTTTCGGCCATGGCCTTGGACGGGACATTGTGGCTTTCCATGGGCCGAACCAATTTGACGCGCTGTTCGATTTCGCCGTCGTCCAGCATCAGGCTCGGAGCCGGGACTTGCACCGCCGCGCGGCCGGAACGTTCGTTCACCAGCAGGACTGCGCGGCGATCCGACAGAAGGCCGAGGGCATCATCCAGCGAGAGCGGCCGGTTGCGTTCGCGCTGGATGATCGTGAGCAGCCGTGTCTCGGCGCTGGTCGCGGGATGGGTGTAGATGGTGCGCCGATGCGTGACGACGAAGCTTTCGGCGCGAAGGGTCTCAAGGCCCGCATCATAGATTCCGGAGGCGATTGCGCCTTCGATCCGCGCCGTCAGCAACTGCTCGAAGGCGGTGAACAGCACGTTTTGCAGCGCGATGGTCAGCGCCAGCAGACGATTGAGGAAAGTCGTGATCGGCGGCAGGTCATCCCTGATGCCATTGGAGTCGACGAGCTTCAGCCCGGTCGCATTCTCGAACATCTCAAGAGAGCAGCCATCCACCTTGCCGCGAACCAGGAGCAAATAGAGTTGGCGCAGAGCATCACGGCCATAGATGCTTTCGAGATTATCCTCGGGCCGAAACAGCCCCTGCCCCCCGGTCTGACGCTGACCGCGGGTGATGGCGCCGAGCGTATCGAGGCGGCGCGCAATCGTGCTGAGAAAGCGCTTCTCGGCCTTCACGTCGGTCGCAATGGGACGAAATAGCGGCGGCTGCGCCTGATTGGTCCGGTTGGTCCGGCCGAGGCCCTGGATTGCGGCATCGGCCTTCCAGCCGGGTTCGAGCAGGTAGTGCACTCGCAGACGGCGATTCCGCGCCGACAGCTCGGCGTGGTAACTGCGCCCCGTGCCGCCGGCATCCGAGAAGACGAGGATGCGCTTGAGGTCGTCCATGAAGGCTGCGGTTTCGGCGAGGTTCGCCGAACCGGCGCGGTTCTCGACCATCAGGCGGTCATGTTTCCGGATGATCCGGCGTGAGCGCCCGGTGACTTCGGCGACCCTGTCGGTGCCGAAGCGCTGGACGATCTGGTCGAGGGCGCCGGGCACGGGCGTGAGCGAGGCAAGCTTCTCGATCAGCCGGTCGCGACGCGCAACCGCATCCCGGCTCTCCACGGGCTGACCATCACGGTACACAGGCCGGGAGGAGAGGTTGCCTTCGGAGTCGGCGAAAGGCTCGTAAAGCTGGACCGGGAAGGAATGGGCGACGTAGTCGAGCACATATTCGCGCGGTGTGATGTCGACCTGCACATCACCCCATTCCTCGGTCGGGATTTCCGCGAGCCGGCGCTCCATCAGCGCTTCGCCGGTCGAGACGATCTGGATGACGGCGGCATGCCCCTGCCCGAGGTCGCGCTCGATGGCGCAGATCAAGGAAGGGGTCTTCATCGACGTCAGCAAATGGCCGAAGAAGCGCTGCTTTGCGGATTCGAAGGCCGACCGGGCGGCGGACTTCGCCTGGGCGTTCAAGGTCCCGGTCTCGCCGGTGATGTTGGCCGCTCGCATCGCGGCATTGAGATTGTTGTGAATGATGCTGAACGCGGCTGCATAGGCATCATAGATGCGGATCTGTTCGGGGGTGAGCTCATGCTCGATCAGTTCATATTCGACGCCTTCATAGGAAAGGGAACGCGCCGCATACAGACCGAGTGCCTTGAGGTCGCGTGCCAGCACCTCCATCGCCGCAACACCGCCCGCCTCGATCGCCTCGACGAACTGAGCGCGCGTGGCGAACGGAAAATCATCGCCGCCCCACAAGCCGAGCCGCTGGGCATAAGCGAGGTTGTGAACGGTCGTGGCACCGGTGGCGGAAACGTAGACCACCCGTGCATTGGGGAGCGCGTGCTGCAGCCGCAGACCTGCGCGTCCCTGCTGCGAGGCGGCCTGCTCGCCGCGCTCGCCCTTGCCGCCCACGGCGTTCTGCATGGCGTGACTCTCGTCGAAAACAACCACTCCGTCGAAATCGGAGCCCAACCATTCGACGATCTGCCGGACACGCGAAAGCTTTTCGCCGCGCTCATCGGTGCGCAGCGTAGCGTAGGTGGTAAATAGGATGCCTTCCGACAGCCGGATCGGGGTGCCCTGGCGGAAGCGTGAGAGCGGCGTGACCAGGAGCCGCTCCATGCCGAGCGCCGACCAGTCGCGCTGCGCGTCCTCGATCAGCTTGTCGCTCTTGGAGATCCAGACCGCCCGGCGCCGGCCCTTCAGCCAGTTATCAAGGAGGATGCCGGCGACCTGCCGGCCCTTGCCCGCGCCGGTGCCGTCGCCCAGAAACCAGCCGCGGCGGAAGCGGACGGCATTTGAAGCGTCGTCGCGCGCAGCTGCCACACCGTCGAAGGTCGCATCGACCGTCCAGGCGCCTGCAAGGAAGGCCGCGTGTGCTTCGCCGGCGTAGACCACGCTCTCGAGCTGGGCGTCCGACAACAGGCCGTCCATAGCGAGGTTGACCGGGAGTTGGGGCCGGTATGACGGCTTCGGCGGAGCAACCGAGAACAACGCAGGGCACGGCTTGCGTCTTGGACATACGCTTCTGCTTGACCAGGAGCTCGAGAGCACGGTAGCGCCTGCCGCCGGCCGGCACCTCGAACATGCCTGTCTCGTTGCCCTCGGAATCGACGATGGCGCGGACATTGAGACTTTGTAGAAGCGTCCGCTGGGCGATGCTCTCCGCAAGCTGCTCAATCGAGACACCCGCCTTGACGCGCCGAACGTTGGACTGGCTCAGCACCAGCTTGTTGAAGGGAATGTCACGCGAAGGCGACAGCGTGATCTTTTGGACTGGCTTTGTCATTTCGGTTCTCCACAACGGGCAGCCGAAAGCCTCTCTCTCGACTTCCAACCCGTCGTGGCACTCCATGCTGCCCTCTTCCTCTCTCTCTTGCGGTTTGAATCCCGCTGCTGCGGCACCGGGCGTGCATTGGCCGAAACGGCCGCAGCGCCTGGCAGGAACCAAGGTGTGAGCTGCTGTCAGTTTCTGTCCCACTCGGCGGCCTTCAGCGTGGCGACCTCACGGCGGTCGACCTGATCCGCACTGCTATGCTAGGCGGAGCGTCTAGAGCCTTTTCCATTCCGATGGAATCGGAGCGGGTTCTAAATTGCCGGAATTACTCCGCAACAGGGTCACGGCGTCGACCTCAATTTGGGCGATGGCTCCATCTGTCTCGCTCTATGGCCGGGAGAGGCTTTTCGACATTTCTCAGGATCGCGACGCGGCATTTGTCGAGCAATTCCTTCGTGTATACGACGCCGAAATAGTCCAGCAGGAAGGTGCCAGCATAGCTCAGATCGTCAATGCCGCTGATTATCCTATTGAGCATTGCACCAATTTCTCCAACGCGGTCGCGATAGCGTCCGCGGATCACGTTAACGGCGTTCATCGAGTGAACCGCCTCGTCGGCAATCACCTCTCGCAGCCAATGATGGAAGATGTCGTTGCGAAGTTCGGTATAGAACGGCTTCTCGGCGGCATAGGCGTGGCAAGTGCACATCTCATCAAATGCGATCATAACCATCACAGAAAATTCGTCGGCGAGGTGGTCATTGATCGCACCGAAATCATGCGGTCGAGCCTCCAACCTCTCTCGGAGGTTCCTCTCGGATCCATTGGCGACAAGTTCAATGATGCGGATAAAGCCATCGGTGTGACGCTCTTCGTCTGCGGCCCAGACAGTAAAAAAAGCCCGAGCTTCATCGGTAGTGATCAGATTGCGGACGGATAGCTCGGTTTTCAAATGCCTGGCGTCATATTCCGTGTACAGGTCAGGCCACAATTTATTCCAACGTGCGCGCACAACCGACGGTTCGGCGCTGAACATCGCCGGCGTAAGAGCATTGAACATTTCTTTTGGACTCCAGTTCCGTCGAACCGGCGTAATCATCCGACTGCTCCTGAGCGTGAGCGCTGCGAGCGGCTCTGGTGGACGGATTGTCCCTTTCAAACGTTGGCAAAGAAGTTTGCCACACACAAAACATGCCGTCGCCTCTCTGTTTTGGTGGGGTACAATTCCGGACGCTGCACCTTTCGGCTTGGCCTGACCTGTTGTCTTGAACGGTCCAGTGCGGAATCTTCGGGGGCGCCGCCGCGCCAACAATGCTCGTGATTCCGGGAAGTTTTGGGGATGACTTCATAAGCTCAGGCTGTCAGGCCTCAGGTCGTGGACCATTTCTATGAGGCGGGTTGATTACACTCGGAATCGCACGCACTGCTGACGGGACATGGCGAGGTCATGATCGCGCCGCGTACCATGGGTGCTCCACCAATGGCGTGGATCTGTGCTCCAACCGGGCTCTACGTCACCCAGTCCGACAGCGGCCAGGTGTGGGGCTTTGCGATCAAAGGCGTCGAGCCCAGCGATGCCAAGCCGGTCAGGACCTTCGAGCGGCCACTCACTAAGGTCACCAGCAGGCTATTCGTCGCGCGTCTCAAGAGGTCCGATCGCCATCATGACGATTCCAGCCGCAGCTGCCTTTTTTGGTTCTGGTGTGGTTCATATAGAGATCATGAATCGCGCGCTGAACCCATGCGGCCGGCTACCTAAGCAAACCCCACCTACGAGGTTGTGACGTCGGAATAGCCTTCACAACCACTTGCGCTCGCTTGCGATAGGCTGTTGTTGTCGCCAGCGCGACCGCGAACCCGCGGCAAGCGTCGGGAGCCGCGGCATGGCGATGAAGTCTCTTGAGCACGGATGCCCGGATCATGCGCTGCCTAACGCCCAAAATTGCGCTCTTAAGCGTCGACCATTGGATGGAGATTGCAACTTCGAGCACCTTCCAATTCTGGTTGGAGTACATCGAGAGCAATGCGATGGCTTCGCAATGATAATGACTCCAGTTGTAAAAGGCAGCGCCAGATAAATTCCAATATTAGAAGGTACCTTTCACCTTGCTTTTGCATCAGGCGATGAGCTCAATATTGAAAATTGTGGCGGTGGGGGCGATTTTCTTCGGAGAAGCCCTTTCGATAGTCGCCGAGTTGATTGCCTCAAAGCAGTTTGGGAAAGCTGGCGGGTATTTCACAACGCTCCTGCCGATGTTCCTGTTGATATCGGTGGGCGGTATCCTGCTCGTCTGCGGATACGCACTCGGCTACATGTATCTCAAGAATATCTGGATCATTGTCGCAGTATCGGTGGGAGCAATTCTAGTTGTGGAACCGATTCTGGCGCTTCGGCTCTTTCGAGACGTGCCGACAGCCGGTTCGCTGATCGGGCTGGTGTTCGGCGCGCTTGGCACGCTAGCTGCGATAATTTTCTGAGACGCGTTCAGCTCTTTGCTCAGACCCCAGGTACGCATACGACGAAGACTGCCTGATTGACGCGTGCGCGCGGGCGCGGCGGGCTATGGTGCGGGTTGTCACGCCTCACCGATATCGCGCTGGGTGGATAATTGAAAGATTCTCGGTCAGCGTGCGGCGGATCTGGTACGGCTCATCAGAGCCGGACAACCGGCCGATATTGTCCCAGACCTGCTCCAGGCGCGCGTGATCGCCGCTCACCGAGAACGACATGCGCTTCTGCCGGACCAGGAGCTCGAGAGCACGGTAACGCCTGCCGCCGGCCGGCACCTCGAACATGCCGGTCTCGTTGCCCGCGGCATCCACGATGGCGCGGACATTGAGACTTTGCAATAGCGTGCGCTGGGCGATGCTCTCGGCAAGCTGCTCGATCGAGACGCCCGCCTTGACGCGCCGAACGTTGGACTGGCTCAGCACCAGCTTGTTGAAGGGAATGTCACGCGAGGGCGACAGCGTGATCTTTTGGACGGCCTTGGTCATTTTTTGTCCCCACGACGGGCGGCCGAAAGCCTCTCTCTCGACCTCCAACCCGTCATGGCGCTCGGCGCCGCCCTCTTCCTCTGTTTGGCAGCTCAACTCCGCTCACGCCGCCTCCTGATCTGCCTCGGCACAATCGGCCGAAGCGGTTGGATTATCTGCTGGCAGGAAGCCAAGCAGATAATCCGCGGCCTTGCTCGCCTGTGAGGCCGCCCGCACGATCGCGCGGTTGTCTGCACGCAGGACTTCCAGCCAGGAACCGATATAGTCGGCGTGCCGCACGGTCGGCACGATGCCGAGTGAAGCGCAGGAAAACGCTGCACACAATTCGGCGATCAATTCCTCGAACGCGTATTTTTTTGTGCCGTACGAACCGCCGAGATCGCGGTTGAGGCGCGAAGGATGGCCGCTGGCGTGGCCAAGCTCGTGCAGCGCGGTCCGGTGCCAATTGATCGGTTCGAAATAGGCCGCCGGCGGCGGCACCTGCACATAATCTTCTGCCGGCATATAGAAGGCGCGATTGCCGCCGATGTGGAAGTCGATGCCGGTTGCCTTGATCAGCGCCTCGACTTGCGGCTCGATCATGCCCGGCGGCGGCATTGGCGCGGTGGTCGCGACGTCGGTGGACAATCCGTCGCATTGATCGGTGTTGAAGACGGTGAACCGCTTCAGGAATGGAACGGCCTGCGCCTCCTCGCCCGTCTCACGCGCGCGGCGCCGTTCGTCGGCCGGCACGAAGCGGTCGGCATAGACCACGGTGATGCCGTGCTCGCCCTTGCGGACGTGACCGCCGAGCGCGAGCGCCTGGCGGAAGGTCAGCCAGCTTTGGCCGGCAAAACCGCGCTCGATCACCGCCCCCCAGAGGATGAGAACGTTGATGCCGCTGTAGGGCCGGGCAGACGCCGCGTTCCTTGGCATCGACAGCGGCGCCTTTGCAGCCTCCGTCCCCCAGGGTTGAACCCAGGGCACGCGGCCGGCCTCAAGCTCGGCGATGATCTTGTCGGTGATTTCGTCATAAAGGGTGGCCCGGTCCTGGCCGGTGCGCGCGCGAGGATGTCTGGACATCGCGGGTCTTTCGCGACGGGCGCTGCAAGCCTCTCTCGCAGCTCCAACCCGTCGCGGCCGAACCCGGCCAGCCCTCTCACTCTCAATGCTTGTTGCAGGCGCGTTAAGTCTGTTGCAGGAGCAACGTGGCGGTGCCAGATCCTCAGATGAGCGCCGGCCTTCGCGTCAGGGATGGAAGCCCGAAGGGGTGAAAACCCGACCAAAGCCGGGGTTTCAGCGCAGCCGACCGCCCGGTCCCGCAGGGAGACGCACCGCAAATTCAATGCGGATGGACCAACCAGGCGCTTGGAGCGCCAGAGCATGATCTGAAAAAAGTGTGCCGCGGCTTTGCCTCGCGGCAAACGCGGCAGCGCGTTTGCGCGAAGATCATGCGCAATCGATAACTTCAAGCGCGATGACGATTCAGCCCGCTCTTATCGCGCTTTAGATATCCTCACGCGTCTTTGTCTCTGCGTCATAGATTCTGATCCGAAGCATGGGAAAACGCTTCTTCAACTCTTCCGCACCGGTCTTGGCCCCATCCCTGGTCGCAAATTCGGCCTTGAGTCGGCCATCAACTTCGAGCGCATAACCTGAAGCTGGCAATTCACGGGCAGCTGCAACCATCTTAGTCCTTTGCTCAACGGCGAGATCGAGGATAACGGCTTACCCCGAGTCGCCCAATGCGCGCCAGTGACCCAAAATTGTTGATTTTTCGGCCAAGCTGCACGGGCGCTGATTCGCTGCATCCAAGACGCATCCAAGATGCCTTCAAGGATGTGCGTTGGCGTCATCCGAACAATGAACCGGTGAGCCGCCCGATCGCATGCACGCGCGATACAGCCAGGGCTCCACATAGCTGCCTGCCCACATCCCGCGACCTGAACGATCCGCTTCGCGCTGCGCGGCGCGATACCGGCCCCCGGAATAGCGCGGCCAGTCCAGTGCGAGACCGTTGCTGACCAGCCATTCCCCGAGATCGGCAGTCCCGACAAGACATGTCGCGACCGTACGCCCATATTGGTCCTTGGACAGCGAGGTGCAGCTCACCGGACGCCGGGCGATGAAACTATCAAGTTGATTTGCCGCGTTCGCGCCACAGCGATACAGATTGCTGTCAGCACCTCGGCACAGCTGAGTGCTTTCCGGCGCATCGATCCCCCAAAGCCGGATGCGTATTCCCTGTATGTCCAGCGTATCACCATCAATGACACTGGCCTGTCCGACAAAATCTGCAGCCGAGGCCGCCCTCGACAACAGCAGGAGCATGAGTAGGAGGGTTTTGCGCTTGCTCATGATCATGGAGTTCCAGTGGTCAGCGCAGATGGCGCGGATCAAATGCGGCCAATTCTCGAGCGGCTTTAACGACGGCAGATGAGCGCAGCGCGCGGAGCACGCACTTAGAGCATGATCCGCAGAACGTGAGCAGCGGTTTTCCCTCGCGACAAACGCGGAGCGTTTGCTCGGAGGTCATGCTCAAATATATCTAAAGTGACGATTCATCCCAATCTCACCGCGCTTTGGAGTGACGAATGACCGCCCATGAGCGCTGGCGCCCTGTTCGATTGCCCGGTGACCGGCCAGAAGGTCCAGGGGCTGGTCGCGGAGGAAACCTCCCCCCGGCTCGCGCGATGGGATGGTGACCTTCCTCGCCTTCTCAGCCCGTTCACCTCACTGCCCCGTTCACGACACGGTGCTCGGGGCCAAACGCAGCAAAGCGAAATCGCTGGTGACAAAAAAGCGCGGACGGAGATTCGATTGTCAGGCATTGATCCGGCTCAGCGCCACGCGGTCGCGGAGGAGGATACGGCGCGAGGTTTCCAGGGCGATGGTTCCGGACTGCGCCAGCTGACTGAGCGTCCGCGATACCGTCTCGATCGTCAAGCCGAGATAGTCGGCGATGTCTTGACGCGTCATCGGCAGTTCGATCGACTGAGCGGCGGCATTGCGGCCCGCCATTTCCAGCAGAAACCCGGCCACCCGTTCTTCCGCGCTCTTCATCAGCACCATTGAGTGCTCATGCATACGCTGCAGCTCGCGGACCGCAAGCGTCCAGAGCTGTTCGGCAAAATCCTTTTCGTACTCGGCCCGGGCCATCACGGCGCTGCGTTTGGCGACCACGACATGCGCCTCCCTGATCGCTTCCGCCGAGGCAAGATGCACCTCGGTGGCTTCGACGTCAAAGATATCACCGGGCAGATAGAAGCTGCCGATCTGGCGACGGCCGTCATCCAGCGTGCGACAGGTTCGCACCGCGCCGGAGATAACTTGGTAAAGGTATTCAGCCGGATCGTCTTCGCTGTAAATTTCAGAGTTGCGCGCAAAGCGCGTCGAAGCGCCGATCAAGCCCAGCGGGCCTTGCGCAAAGGAGTTCGACCGAACCGCAGCGGCCGGATGCGCGTGGATTGTAGACTCGGCGGTTGCGGCGGTGAGCATGGTAGAAACTCCGGTTTTGATCGTCGTTGACGGCAGTCTGCCCGCTTCCCCGGGTTTCGAAACTCGTGTTATTCCCCTAAGTATAAATCCGGAGGCACCTGCAATTTTTCGAAAGTTGTACGGCGGTTCGCGCCCCTTGACGCAGCTCAAGGCGGCTCACGCATGTTTGCGCTACCATCGTCGCCATTCCTCAAGATGGCGGGATGCAGGCATCATTCGACCAAGAGCATTCTTGTCGCGCCTGCTGCGCGACAATTGACGCGAGATCGCCAGTGCGCCGTTCGATCGTGATATCGAGGTTGCCATGATTGACGGCTGCATCATCATGTGCGCCGGCTCATGCCTGCGTCACGGCGCGGGTTGGCTCGATGCCGAAACGCTGAGGCAGGTCGATGTAACTGCCATGCACTGGCGCTACAGGCGGCCGGTAACGCTGCCGATCAGCTGATGTTGATGGGTGGGCGGCATCGCTGAGTGGTGGCGACCGTCCGGTTTACCGAACCCCGCTCGGTTCGCCGCCCAGGCGTCCTGGTGGGCCCTACTGGTCTTTGCCGAGATTGCGATCGCGTTGACGATGCTGGGCGCTCGCCGGGTGCGCCGAGGTGGCGGATGTCTCAGGCGGCTCATCGTCGGCGATCGCCCGCCAGGCGGCACCAGCGAGATCGTCATACTGGCCGTTCTTGAGCGACCAGAGAAAGGCCGCAAGGCCGAGGGCACCGAGCATGATCGCAAGCGGAACCAGATAGACCAGGACTTCCATCAGATGGCTTCCCTCTGCCGGCGCGCGCGCAAGGCATTGAGCATCACGAGCAGCGATGAGGTGGACATCGCGGCCGCGGCGATCAGCGGCGTCACCAGGCCGGCCATGGCCACCGGAACGGCGAGCGCGTTGTAGATCACCGCGAGCCAGAGGTTCTGCCCCATCAGCCGCAGCGCCTTGCGCGAAACCCCGATTGCGGCTTCCACGGGTGCAAGCCGCTCACCGAGAAACACCGCATCGGCGACCGACTGACTCAGATGCGTCGCGGTGACCGGCGACATCGAGGCATGGGCGGCTGCCAACGCCGGCGCATCGTTCAGGCCGTCCCCGACCATCAGCACCTTGTGGCCGAGGCGCTTGAGATCGTCGATGCGCGCAATCTTATCAACCGGCGTCACCTCGGCGCGCCATCGCTGAATGCCGAGCGCCTCGGCAGCGGCCCTCACGGCCGGCTCCCGGTCGCCGGACAGCATCTCGACGATCAGACCCAGCCGATGCAGCGCAGAAACGATCTTCGCCGCGTCGGGACGGATCCGCTGCCTGACCGCGAAGACATGGCAGGTCTCACCATGCCGGAACGCAACGACGGATGCCTCGGGATCGCTCTGGAGGATTTGGTTGGCCGCCTTGTCCGCGCCGCACCAGGACGGACGCCCGAGCTTGATTTCAATGCCATCGACCACGCCGAATACACCCTTCCCCGGCTCCTCTTCGATGCCTGGCAGCGGCGTTTTGGCGCCGGCCGCACGTGCCACTGCGGCAGCTACGGGGTGGGGGCTCGACAGCGCCAGGCGGCCCGCAAGACCGAAGACATCCGGAGGGATCGCCGCAGCATTCGCAATGTCGAGCTCGGGCAAGGTCAATGTGCCGGTCTTGTCGAAGATCACGCGATCGACCGCGGCGATCCGCTCGATCGCGTCACCCGCATTGAGCAATACGCCCGAGCCAAACAAGGCGCCGGAAGCGACCGTCTGCACGGCCGGAATGGCGAGGCCGAGCGCGCAGGGACAGGTGATAATGAGGACCGCAATCGCCGTCACGATCGAATCGTGGAGCGTGGCGCCTGCGATGAGCCAGCCGATCATCGTCAGCAGTGCCGTGGCGTGGACGAGCGGGGCATAGAGCCTCGAGGCACGTTCGGCCAGACGCAGGTAGCGCGAGCGCGACTGCACGGCATTCTCGAGCAGGCGCGATATTTCAGACAGAAGCGTTGCTTCGGAGGCCGCCGATACGCGGACACGCAACGCGCCCGACCGCACCAGCGTTCCCGCATAGACCGCGCTTCCCGCTATTACCGTCGTCGGCACTGTCTCGCCGGTGATCAGGCTTTGGTCGATCTGGGAGCGGCCGCTGATGACGTTGCCGTCGACGGCCGAACGCTCGCCAGGACGGAGCAGCACGATGTCGCCGGGGCGGATCGCGGCGACGGGGACCGTGCGGATCTCCTCTTCGCTGACGAACTTGGTCGCGGTCTCCGCCTTCAGCGCGGCAAGATTGCCGGCAAAGGCGCGGGTGCGCCGTCGCATGTTCTGGTCGAGATAGCGACCGGCCAGTAGGAACGCGATCAGCATGATCGCCGCGTCGAAATAGGCGTGCTCGGCATGCATGGCAGTTTCGAACAGCGACATCGCCAGCGCCAGGACGATGCCGACCGAGATCGGCACGTCCATGTTGACATTGCGGGCGCGGAGCGCCGCCCAGGCCGAGGAAAAGAACGGCTGGGCCGAATAGGCCGCGGCCGGCAACACGATCAGCGCCGAGAGCCAGTGAAAGAAGTCGCGCTGCTCGCCCAGCATGTCACTGAGATTTCCGGACCAGACCGGCACCGACAGCATCATCACGTTCATCGCCGCGAAGGCGGCGACGCCCAGGCGCCGCAGCAGCGCACTTGCGCGCTCGGCCTCCCGTGTCTCGGCGTCGGCGCGCTCGAACGGATAGGCCCTGTAACCGAGCTCGGCAAGACGAACGACGAATAGCGCGGGATCCACCGCGCCCGCCTTCCACTCCAGCGCGAGCCGGCGGTCCGTCAGATTGACCCTGGCCGAGGTCACGTCCGGAATCTTCGACAGATTGCGCTCGATCTTGGCCATGCAACCCGCGCAATTGATGCCCTCGACTGCGAGATCGAGATGCAGGAGGCCCGGGCCCGTCCTCCTCAGATAATGTGAGAAATCGATCGTCGACTGCATTGCAGCGCTCCGTCAGTTCAGGACCACACGATTGCGCGACAGGAACAGGCGCTTTCCGTCCCGATCGGCCTCGATCACCAGCTCCCACTGTCCCGCTGCAACGCCGTGCGCGATGCCGCGGTAGCTGCCGCCGCCGCCCTCGATCATCTCAAGCAGCTGGTCCGCTCTGCGATCAGTGGGACGCTCGAGCCGGCCGAAGACCGACAATCCGGCAAGGGGCGCGCCGTCCTGCGCCGTTGCATCCAGATTCAGCCGCGCCGTCCCATCGGCCTGGCGCTCGATATGCGCACCGACTTTCCAATCGCGCCCGTTCTGTTGATGCGCGGCCTGGATTTCCTTTTGATAGGCCAGGCTCGCGCTATAGGCGCGGTCGACTTCGGTCCCCGGCAGCGTGGCGATGGCAAGCCGCATCATCACCACGTTGACGCCGATCACGACGGCAAAGAAGGAAACCACGGCGATCAGGACGAAGCGCCCGGTGATTGGCCGTATGGCGGATGAAGAAATTGTCATGTCCGGTTTCCTCTGATCTCAGGGCGTCACAAAATGATCGGTGGCCGAGGCAACCTCGCCGAGCCCGATGTCGGTGATGCGGAATTTGACCGGCTGGGTCTTCTCCACTTTCTCGTCGAAAGGCGCAGTCACCAGCACGCGCAACTCGGTGGTGGCATCGCGCGCGAGGACGATCATCGGCCGCTCGGGCGTGACGGAGTCGACGCCGACGATGTGGATTTGCGCATTGGCGGGCCCGTCGACATCGACGGCAATCACGCGATCAAAGCCGCGCTTGTTGAGGAAGCGCAGCGTATAGCCGTTGCGGATCGCGCCATCGCTTAGCTTGACCGCCACGGGGTTGCGGTCGTGCAGCACGTTGACGTCCAGCAGCGACCGCGTCAGCAGTGCACGCAGCATCACCGCGCAGACCACGGCGATCAGCGACGCATAGACCACCGTCCGGGCACGGATCGGCTTGAAGACTTCCGTCTTGCCGGATGTCCGGCGCTGAACATTGATGTCGTTGTCGTAGCCGATCAGCCGCGTCGGCCGGCCGATCTTCTTCATCACGTTATCGCAGGCATCGATGCAGAGGCCGCACTGGATGCAGCCGAGCTGCGCGCCATCACGGATATCGATGCCGGTCGGACAAACTGCGACGCACTGCTTGCAATCGATGCACTCACCGATCTTCTCGCCCAGCGCGCGCAGGTCTCTTCCCTTCTTCATCGAACAACGCGGCTCGCCACGGTCGTATTTGTAGGTGACGTTGAGCGCCCACTCATCGGTGAGCGCGGCCTGGATGCGCGGCCATGGGCACATGTAGAGACAGACCTGCTCCCGTGCGTGGCCGGCCAGGAGATAGGTCGACGCCGTCAGAATGCCGATCCAGATGTAGGCGATCGCCGGCGCCTGGAACGTGGCGAGATCCCTCACCAGTGTCGGTGCATCCGAGAAATAGAGGACCCAGGCGCCGCCGGTCCACCAGGCGATCATCAGCCAGATCGCGTGCTTCAACGCGCGCCGCGCCAGGCGGTTGGCAGTCAGCGGACCGGCGTCGGCCTTGATTCGCTCGCGGCGGTCGCCCTCGGTCCAGCGCTCCACCGCGTAGAACAGGTCGGTCCACACCGTCTGCGGACAGAGGTAGCCGCACCAGATGCGGCCGCCGAGCGCATTCATCAGGAATAAGGTGAAGGCAGCGAGGATCAACAGCCCGGTGAAGTAGTAGATCTCCTGCGGCCACAGCTCGATGAAGAAGAAATAGAAGCGCTGGTTTGGAAAATCGATCAGCACGGCCTGGTCGGGCGCGCCGAGGCCGCGATCCCAGCGCAGCAACGGCAGCAGGTAATAGACGCCGAGGCAGAGCGCCATCAGTCCCCATTTGAGTCGCCGGAAGGTGCCGGAAACCCGCTGGGGATAGATTTTCTTCTGGGGTGCATAGAGCGGCAGATCATCATCGCCGCTCATCAGCACCTTCGGCGTGACGTTCTTGGTCATCGGAAGGCCCATCAAAATCCCCCGATAAGGCTCCATTACCCTAAGGCGGAACGGCTTCACCTGGGTGAACCGCTCAAACCTCGCCCGGGATTGCTATTTGCCGCCGCCCAGCGAGTGGACGTAGACTGCGAGCGCCTTGGTCGTGACCGGGTCCAGCCGTCCGCTCCAGGCGGGCATGACGCCAGCGCGGCCCTTGGTGATCGTCTCCACAAGGATGGACTCGTCCGAGCCATAGAGCCAGATCTGGTCGGTCAGGTTCGGCGCGCCGAACTCCTGATTGCCCTTGCCATCCTCGCCGTGACAGCTCACGCAGTTCTCGGCAAAGATCGTCTTGCCGGCGGCCGGGTCATAGCCGGCCGCGGTCGAAAGTCCCGAGAGCGAGCGCACGTAATTGGCAACCATGACGATCTCGTCCTTCTTCAAGATGCCATCGCGCCCGAAGGCGAGCATCTGGCCTTCATGCGCCTTCGCGTTCCCGGATCGCGCGCCGAACTGGATGGTCTGCATGATCTGGTCGAGCGTGCCGCCCCAGAGCCAGTCGTCGTCGTTCAGATTCGGATAGCCCTTCGCGCCGGCGGCGCCGCTACCGTGACAGGGCGCACAATTGTCGCCGAACACCGCCTTGCCCCGCGCCCGCGCCAAGGCCAGGAGGGCTGGGTCCTTCTCGATGTCGGCAAGAGACGCGGTGCCAAGCGCCTCCATCTTTTCGCCGCGCAAAGCTTCGAGTTGGGCGAGATTCGCGGTAACGGCGGCGCGATTGGTGGTGTGCAGGACGCCGGTCGTATAACCGCTCACCAGCGGCCACGCCGGATAGACCACCCAATAGCCGAAGGCCCAGATAATGGTGGCATAGAAAGTCAGCACCCACCAGCGGGGAAGCGGCGTGTTCAGCTCCTTGATGCCGTCCCATTCGTGGCCCGTGGTCAACCGGCCGGACACGCGGTCGATGTCGTTGTGCGCGCTCATCTGTCAATCCTCCCGCAGCGGCATTTTCGCCGCGGCATCGAACGGCACCTTGTTGCGGGGACGCAGCGCGTGAAAGACGATGGCAAGGAAGATGCCGACGAAGATCGGCGTCCAGAAATTGAGCACGAACTGCGACACCAGGTTGTCAACGGAGACAATCGCCTTCATCACAAATCACCTTCACCGCAGATTGGCTTTTTCGTCATAGAGCTTGAAGTCGACCAGCGTCCCCAGCATCTGCAGGTAAGCGACCAGCGCATCGAGTTCGGTGGGTTCGCCCGCCTTGCCGTCGAAGTTGCGGACAACTGCATTTGGATAGCGCCTCTGGAACGCTTCGGCATCCGCACCATCGGGATCGAGCTGAGCCTTGAGGTCGGCTTTGGCATTGGCGATCTGGGCGTCAGTATAGGGTACGCCGATCGCGCGGCTGGTGCGCAGATGCGCGGCGACGTCCTCAAGCTCGAGTTCGGTCGCAGCCAGCGATGGATACCCCGGCATCACCGATTGCGGGACGATCGCCCGCGGATTGATCAGGTGCCGGACATGCCAATCATCGGAATATTTGGCGCCGACGCGGGCGAGATCGGGACCCGTCCGCTTCGATCCCCACTGGAAGGGGTGATCGTACATGCTCTCGGCGGCCAGCGAGTAGTGGCCGTAGCGCTCCACTTCGTCGCGCAATGGGCGAATCATCTGCGAATGGCAGAGATAGCAACCCTCGCGGACATAGATGTTGCGCCCGGCAAGCTCGAGCGGCGTATAGGGACGGACACCGTCGACCACCTCGATCGTACTCTTGAGGTAGAACAGCGGCGTGATCTCGACGAGACCACCGATCGCGATGACCACGAGGATTCCACCGATCAGGATGGTCGCGTTCTTCTCGAAGATCTTGTGTCGATTCCAGAAGGACATGGGATGACCTACTCGGCAGGCTGGAGCCGTCCGGCGGCTCGTGCCACCTCGGCTTCGCCGGCCCTGACGGTCATCCAGAGATTGAAGGCCATGATCAGCGCGCCGATCAGGAACAACGCGCCGCCGGCTGCACGGATGATGTAGAAGGGATGCATGGCCTCGACGGTCTCGATAAAGGAATATTCAAGGAAGCCGAGCGAGGTGTAAGCGCGCCACATCAGGCCCTGCAGGATTCCCGACACCCACATGGCGGAAATGTAGAGCACGATGCCGATGGTGGCGATCCAGAAGTGCCAGTTGACCAGCTTCAGGCTGTAGAGTCCGTTGCGATTCCACGCCCACGGCACCAGGCAGTAGAGCGCGCCGAAGGAGACGAAGCCAACCCAGCCGAGCGCGCCGGAATGCACGTGGCCGATGGTCCAGTCGGTGTAATGGCTGAGCGAGTTGACGACCTTGATCGCCATCATCGGGCCTTCGAACGTCGACATGCCGTAAAAGGCGACGGAGACGACGAGCATGCGCAGCACCGGATCGGTGCGCAGCTTGTCCCAGGCGCCGGACAAGGTCATGAGCCCGTTGATCATGCCGCCCCAGGAGGGCATCCACAGCATGATCGAAAAGGTCATGCCCAGCGTCTGCGCCCAGTCAGGCAGCGCGGTATAGTGCAGATGGTGCGGGCCGGCCCAGATGTAGAGGAAGATCAGCGCCCAGAAATGGATGATGGAAAGCCGATAGGAATAGATCGGCCGCTCGGCGCGCTTCGGGATGAAATAGTACATGATCGCAAGGAAGCCGGCGGTGAGAAAGAAGCCGACCGCGTTATGGCCGTACCACCATTGGAACATTGCATCCTGCACGCCGCCCCAGGCGACATACGACTTCGAGCCGAAGACAGATACCGGCAGCGCCGGATTATTGCCGAGATGGAGCACGGCAATTGTGACGATGAACGCCAGGTAGAACCAGTTGGCGACGAAGATGTGCGGTTCCTTGCGCTTGACCAGCGTCATCAGGAACACCAGCAGATAAGTCACCCAAACGATGGTCAGCCAAAGATCGGCGCACCACTCGGGCTCCGCATATTCCTTGGACTGGGTGACGCCGAGCAGATAGCCGGTGCCGGCGATCAGGATAAAGAAGTTGTAACCGAGCACGACGAACCAGGGCGCGAGATCGCCGGCAAGCCGCGTGCGGCAGGTCTTCTGCACGACGTAGAACGAGGTCGCGATCAGGACGTTGCCGCCGAACGCGAAGATCACGGCCGACGTGTGCAGCGGACGCAGGCGGCCGAAGGTGGTCCAGGGCAAATCGAGATTAAGCGCGGGCCATGCCAGTTGCGAGGCGATGATCAGCCCGACGGCAAAGCCGGCAATGCCCCAGAACATCGCCGCCACCGATGCGAACTTGATCGGACCCATGTTGTAGTTGGGACGCCCGTTGATCTCCTGCGGCGGCAGTTTGGCGGGGCGATCATAGTAGCGGTTGAGGATCGCAAACGCAGCCGCGATGCTGGCGGCGCATCCAAGCGACGCGTGAAAGGCGAACGGGGCGTCATGCGCGAATCCCGCACCGATCAGGCACAGGAATGCGAGCACCGCAAACAGCGGCCACAACACCGTTTCTCCGATCGTCATCGATTTTGCGCCAGCGGAGACGTTCGTCATGGTGCGACATCCTCGATGAGTGGATCAGGGAGGCACGCGCGGCGCCCGGGTTGATCGACATCAATTGCGGGTGGCGGGGGCCGGCAGAACCGGTGGGGCGCACCGCTTCACATCGTCCGCCAACGCCCGCAGCGTCTGCTCATTTGGGCAGTATTTTGCTGGGCTCGCTTGCCGCTCGTGATTCAAGTCCCGGGCGCAGCGCGCCTTGGACGAGCATTGGCAGCACACGCGTCGCAGATCGCGGAGCACGTCACCGTGAGATGCTTCCAGGTCGTCCTCGGCAAGGCCCGCATGGGAGAGGCGCCTGCTCAGGGACTGAAGCGACCCCGAAGGCTTCAAGATCAGCGCAGCGAACTCCGTCCTGGAAAGATTCAGCTCGCGCGCGATAACGTCAATCTCCCGCGGGTCCAGCCGCTGCAACTCGTTCCTGCGATCCATGGCGCCCTTCAAACGGTCACGGAGATTGCCGAACAGGGTGCTGCACGTCTTGCCGGCCGCTTCAATCAACATTTGACGATTTGGGTCCCTTTTTCGATGATGTGTTACATCCGCCAAGGGACATTGTCGTTGATGCAGATCAAATTGCCTTGCTGAACTGTGCGGCGCGCGAGCATCCATAGGTATCGAAAGTTGCGGCGATGACGCGAACGACGAGCCGGCCGGCGTCCGTTACCGTCAATCTCGCGCCGTCGAATTTGACCAGTCCGTCCGATTGCATCGGCCTCAGCATCGCCATTTCATCGCGAAAATCGGCATTTGGCGCGACGGCATCGAGATCGACGGCGAAATCGCACATCAGCCGCTCGATGATTCGCGCGCGCTGTCGGTCGTTTTCATCGCGCCGGCACCCCCTGGCAGAGGCGAGTGAGCCGGCAGCGATGGCGCCGACATATCTTGGAACATCCGTGACGTTCTGCACGAAGCCGTCCGCGAAAGTCGATATCGAGGAGGCGCCGAGCCCAAGAAGGACGCCGCTGGCATCCTCGGTATAACCCTGGAAATTGCGATGCAGCTTCCCGCCTGCCGCAGCCCTTGCGAGCGTATCGCCAGGCCTGGCAAAATGATCGATGCCGATTCTCACATAGCCGGCGGAAATCAGCTCCTCGGACATGACCTCGGCCTGCTCGATGCGCTGATCCTGCGACGGCAGCCCGGCTTCGTCGATCCGCCGCTGGTTGGCCTTGAACCGCGGCAGATGCGCATAGCCGAAACAGGCGATGCGGTCCGGCCCCATCGCCGCAACCGAGGCGCAGGTCTTTCGAACCGAGTCGGCGGTCTGCAGCGGCAGCCCATACATCAGATCGACGTTCAAATTTCCGATTCCGGCCGACCGCAATCGCTCGACGGCCGCCTCGATGACAACGCGTGGCTGAAGGCGGCCGATCGCGGCCTGGACTAAAGGATTGACGTCCTGCACGCCCAGACTTGCACGGCCGACGCCGAGTTCCGCCAGGGCGCCCACGAAGGCGACAGTCACGTGACGTGGATCGAGTTCGATCGCGTGCTCGAGGCCGTTGGCGAACGGGAATTGACGGCGGAGTGCGGCGACGACGGATCGCAAGCCGCTAGGTCCGAGAATGCCGGGCGTGCCGCCGCCCCAGTGCAGCCTGGCAATTTTGGGCCTCGCCCCGACCAGGCTCGCAACAAGATCGATCTCGGCTTCAAGCGCGCGGCGATAGCCATCGATCACATCGGCACGTACCGCCATCTTGGTGTTGCAACCGCAGTACAGGCATATCTTTCGGCAATAAGGCACGTGAAGATAGACCGAGACGGCCTGACGCGCGTTGAGGCCGGCGAGCCAAGTCTCGTGGTCTTTCGCGCCAACCTCAGGCGAGAAATCGACGGCAGTCGGATAAGACGTATAGCGCGGCACATTGTGGCCCGCATAGCGGCGCACGACGGGGTTCAAGACGCATCGACCTTGCTAGGGGGCCCGGGCCCGCTCCAGCGCGGTCGGCGCCCGGAATTCGACGGCATCCGCGAAGATCGTCCAGTCGTGGACGTGCCTCTGCCTGCAGAAGTCCGCTTCCGATCGTCGCACCGCTTCCGTCAGGGACGGAGCTTCGATGGTGAACGCCGCCTGGCAAGCACGATGCTCGTGCCCAGTGTCGTCGCAGACGGTCTTGATGAAGCGCACCTCAAATAAGGGCATTATGTTCTCCTATTTGCCGACATGTTGCTCAGAACCGGAGCGAAGTCCTTGAGCAAGATCAATCAGACATCGCGCCCGATCGCCCATCCCACTGCAACAACGGCAAAGCCGATGATCAGGATGACAGCAACGAAACTCACAACGGGACCAAGACCCCAGCCTTCATTTGCAACGATAACCCAACATCAAGCGTCGGGAACTGCCCGGAAAGCTCGCGGGTTAAACCATGGCTCCACCTCGCCTGTCGACTGCAGCCGGCTCCGGGTCCAACTCGTTCACTGTGTTGCATGACGGACGCGATCGGCCGAGACGCTGAAGGCGCGACGCGGCTTGTCTTCACTTCTCGGATGGCTCCGACCGAACCATCCAGCCGTCCATAAGTGGACAGCCCGAAGACGCCATAAGGCGAGCAAAAGAGAAAGGGCGCGGTCGCCAGCCGATTGGCGGCGATAAAGGCCGTAAGACATAGGCCTTCGAACGCAAGGTCCATTCTTTAGGCGATCGCGGCAAAGCCGACTACGGCGTGGACCACTTCCAATATTTGGGGCATGTCCCGCCTCCCGGTTTCGCTAAGAGATCCTTAGCCCGGGGGAACGGTGCGCGCGTTGATCTCGATCAACTGTCGCTATCACTTGATCCAGTTCAAGGAGCGGTCGCGCCATCGCTGGATGATCGCGCAATCAAACCCGCGACCGCGAAGAGGCTGTCTTGTACGAATGTCTCAAGGAGACGGTTCAGCATGGACGCGTGTTTCACCCAAGCCCTGTGCCGCGGCCGGCCGTTGTCGGCTGAGAGGCGAGGATTTCGCTGGAGCCGATGGCGAACGCATGTATCGTTTTGTCATGGCGATTCGTCCCGAAGCTCTCCCGACTGACGCAGCGGCTCTGACCGAGATGGTGCTCGCGCTCGACGCCGAGAATGAGATGCGGCGCGTGGCGATGCAGACGCTCAAGGAGATGATCTTCGGCAAGCGTTCGGAGCGGCTTGCGGCGATCGTCGCCGAGCAACTCGCGCTCGAGCTGGACGATCTCGCGACCGGCGCCACGCCGCCTCTGTCTGCGAACGACGATGCCCCTGCGACGAAGCCGCTCGGCAAGCCGCGCAAGAAGGCGAGGCGCAACATCGGCGCGCTGCCCAAGCACTTGCCGCGCTACGAGCAGGTGCTCGAGCCGGACGCGACGGCGTGCCCGTGCTGCGACGGCGGTCTGCACAAGATCGGCGAAGACGTGAGCGAGGTGCTGGACGTGATCCCGGCGCTCTGCGGGTGCTGCGCACGATCCGTCCCAAATATGCCTGCCGCGGCTGCACCGACGGCGTGGTACAGGCGAAGGTGCTGCCGCGGCTGATCGAGGGCGGCATGGCCTCGACGGCGCTGGTGACCCACGTGGTGGTGTCGAAGTTCGCCTGGTATCTGCCGCTGTATCGGCAGGTGCAGATGCTGGCCGGCCAGGGCATTCATCTCGACCGCGCGACGCTCGCCGGCTGGGTGAAGCGTGCCGCATGGTGGCTCGAGAGCCTCTATCAGTTGCAACTCAAGACGATCCAGGCCTCGCCGCGGCTGTTCTGCGACGAGACGCCGATGCCCGGTGCTTGATCCTGGGCGACATCGCACCCGCATCTGCCAGTTCTGGGCGCATGCGATCGATGATCGCCCACGGGGCGGCCCGTCGCCGCCGGCGGTCGCCTATGTGTTCGCCGACGGCCGCGGCACCGACAAGATTGCCGTGCAATTGACGGCTTTTCCGGCATTCTGCAGGTCGACGGCTATGCCGCCTACAAGGCGCTGGCGCGCAATCATGGCGGCGCGATCCAGCTGGCTTTTTGTCTGGCGCACCGACGCAAGTTCGTCGAGGTGTACAAGACGATGCAGTCGCCATTCGCTCATGAAGTGATCGAACGCCTGCAGGCGGTCTAGCCGAACAGCGGCTTGCGGCCCGCCGCACGCAACTTGTCAAATGGTGCGCGGACCGAACGTTCCGACGTGACGAGCGGGACGAAGAAGTACTGTTTGCTGGGTCCATTTCACCAACTTACGAATCGCCCTCGGTCATCGATCCCGTGCACAATTTGGCACTTGGCCAAACCATGCTTGGCACCTACGAGGAGTATGACTCCACGCTCCATGTCATTGATATTCTTTGATATTCTTTTGGACGATTAAGCCTCAGAATTCAGCCGCTGCGTCGGACGGACACCATCAACCAAGTTGCCGGGCGAAACGCTCCGCCCACAGAAAACGCACCAAGGCACTCGTCGCAGAAAATTCGCGCGTTGCTATTACCTTGTTCAGAAGCGTCATAACCGAATCTGGCGAAACCAAGCCTAAGTCCGCCAATGCGCAAGACTTTAGCTGGCATGCAAGTGAGTCCGCCCGCGCGGAAATCGCCCTTGGCAATACAAGCTCGAAACTCTCCTTCTTATAGTCTCGCGGAAACATCTCAAGGCCGTTACGGACACGCATGCAAAGACGGAGCATCTGCTTGTTTGCTCGAAGTTCGAGCGGTAGGGTCGCTGAAAAGTTGATCAATCGCGGATCGCCTAGCGGGGTCACTGGCCAAAGTCCTCGCATCGCGAGAGGTCGAGCATGACACAGTTTCCCTATAAGAGTCGTTGACGCGATGACGCCAGGAGGCGCGCTAAATAGGAAAGACGAA
Organism: Bradyrhizobium sp. 25ACV; assembly: GCF_054863005.1. Classification (NCBI taxonomy): domain Bacteria; kingdom Pseudomonadati; phylum Pseudomonadota; class Alphaproteobacteria; order Hyphomicrobiales; family Nitrobacteraceae; genus Bradyrhizobium; species Bradyrhizobium sp. 25ACV. Next base: position 229,062 of record NZ_JAVAYO010000002.1, on the reverse strand, counting down.
CGCGCGGCATCAAGGCCGCGTCTCGTTAGCAAGGCTTCCGCATGTCCAACGGCGATATCGAAGCAACGTGACGACGGAGACCTTGCTTCACCATCCTCGCCAGAGTAGCGAAAGAAGAGCTCATCTCCTCCTATACCGGACCAGATTATCTCGCAACCCGCGTCACGAAACCTACCCCAAAGTGCGTCGAACGCCTCAAGGTAATATTCCGAAACAAGTGGCAGATGGTGGATTAAGTCGAGATTCAGATCAATCGCCGGCATGTGGGCGTTCATTTCGATCGCGTAGTCGCGGCAATTCAGTGCGGCCACAATACTATTTCGTCTATCAGTCTGGTTGGGGCTACTCTCATCACCCAGTAGTATGCCCCCACATGTTAACGATCCGACGCCCTCGCCGACAGCGATCGCGACGGAAGCGGAATCCATTCCTCCGCTCAATTCCACCGCACTTGCACCACAGTTGGTTGGTCGAGAAACGACAACCTCATGCAGCAATTGATGAAACTCACGAATCGCATCGGTGGTCGTTAACCTAGCGTGCGCATCAGGTAGTGATCGTCTTGGGCCGCAATCAAACAGTGTGTCCGACGTGTCGACGTATAAGCTCGCGCCAACTGTTAGTAGGTTAACGCCGAGGCAGGCTTGCCGTGCAGAGTAGAACGTTCTCATCGCCAGATGATGCGCGATCACTTCGGTGTCAAGCGCGCGCGATTCACGCAAGAAATCAGCAAAGTCCCAGGAAAGCGTCACCGAGCGAATGCGTTCCTCAACGGTGAAATAGATCGGCAGGCTCCCCAATTGGCCAGCTCGCACACGGAGCCGGCCGCCGCTGCGGGCCGCCTCGACGATAATGAAGTCGAGAGGCCAATTCAGGCTCTCCTGATAGCACTGGCGAAAGTGATCGGCAGAGACGTTGGCGGCGACAGCAATCGGGGCGCTCAAGTGAGCTTCCGATCGCAGGCGCTCTCGCGTGACGACGAACCATTGTTCAGACGTCTTGAGGAGAAAGCTCTCGAGACTCTGATGATGGAAAGGGTCAATATAACTGTCGCCAATTGATATTGAAGAGCCATTGGCCACAGGATCAAAGAGTTCAAGGTCGCGTATCCTCAGGCAGGCCTTGAGCATTGTTTTATAACTCGTCCGCCCCTCGTCTGAGGGGCGGCGCCAAGTAGGCATAATCGGATAGACTCAGGTGAGATAGCCGGCATAAGCGCTGTCATTCGGGAGAGAGCCCTTGGGCCACTTAATAGTCGGAGGTGCCACTGCCGGAAGTGGAAGGTCCGCTGGCATGGGCCGGGACCGCTCCTGAAGGAGCGCTTTGGCGTTAGTCATGTGATACTCCCTTTAACAAGGATTTGAGACGCTAGTGCGCATGTCGTCCGGACACGTTCTGCGGAAGCAATGGCTTGATGTTGTGGCCGACCCCGTCAGTGAACTCTCACATGTGACGCTCGGCGACACAACCTATCAAAATCGCCAGGTCCCCATTCGGACGTGCCGGCCGCCGTCCATCCGAGCTGATGCCCTCCACGTGCGGCGCGACGATCAAAGTGACACTGCGTATTGCCGCACATATCGATGCTCCCGAGTGTGATGGGTTGCCTCATCTATTTTGCTCCCGGCTAGGGTTGAGGAGGAGGCTGGGTACGGAGATGGCCGGGGTTTCGGAGCGCCCGGCCTCCACCGCTGGCACTTGGCACATCGTCGGGTTGTCGTGAGCTCATGCCCCGGCGGCGTTTTCTCCGTAGGAATCGGACGACTTCTCCTCAGTTAATGCGCCTTTATAGAGGAGGCTAAGCACGTACCGTGCCAAAGGAGAAATCGTTCTCTGTCAATATGCTAGCCCTAATACTGCTGTTTCACTCGTCCGATATTGTCGGGCATCTAACGTACTTGCGTTATCCACTCCGATTGGATTCGCTAGCTCCGCTCGCAGCCACAAAAGACATCTCGACGAAGTCCTTATCTCGATTCCGGCGAACAACATTGGTTCTGGCGCGCTGTCGACCAGAATGGCCTCGTTCTCGACGTCGTGATCAAGCGCCGACGAGATTCGCGCGCGGCGCAGCGGCTCATGAAGAAGCTCTGCAGGGGCGAAAATCACCTTTTACGTCCGCAGCACAACTCTCTCAACAATCGGGGTCCGAGAATTCTCATCAGCCGGCCTGGCGACGCGATCGGATCATGACGCGTTCAAATCGCAGCGTCAGTCTCAACGGTTCCGTCAGTTCACGATCGGGTCGTGAACTTTCCCACATCCCCTGTCCTGGATCCGTCACTGTCGGTGAGTTTGACCTTCGCGCCTGCCAGCAGCTTGAGCGTCCAGCGCGCACGGCCCTTTGGGGGACTGGCACAGGCGGTCGCCACCAGCAAGGCTTCTTCCTTGCCGGTGAGTTTGCGCTTCGCTCCGGGGCACGGCTCTTCGCTCAGCGCCCGCTCCAGATTGCCTTCCACGAAGCGTCGCTTGGTCCGATATCCGGTCGAGCCGCTTACGCCAACGCTCCTTGCGACCTCCTCGTCGCTGGTCCCGGCATCGGCGGCCAGCAAAATCTGCGCTCGCTTGAGCTTGCGGGACGCCTGCTTGCCACCGCTGAGCAGCGCCCTCAGTTCGGTGCGCTCGATTTGGCTGAGTTCGACCCGATAGCGTACATTCATGGCGTGCCGACCTCGTTCGAGGCACGCACGAACAACTGAATCGGATGGCCGGCTTGAGTCCTTCGTCAAAACTCTTCACGCCCACGCAGGGGCAGTATCTGGCTTTTATCCACCTCTATACCCGGCTGCATCGCAGGCCCCCGGTCGAGACCGACATGCAGGAATATTTCCGCGTCAGCCCGCCTTCGGTTCACCAGATGGTGCTGACGCTGGAACGCGTCGGCCTCATCAGACGGCAGCCAAGGACGCCTCGCAGCATCGAGGTCCTCATTGATCCGAAACTCCTGCCGGAGCTAATCTGACCGCCGGACCCAACCTGTCAAAATCACTGTGCAGAGCCACTAGGCGGGATCGTCTCGAAAGCCGATGCATTGAAGGCTTTGTTCCCAGTCAAGCGGCATCCTGCCGCACGACGTGACATGATGGGTACGGCCATCGACGAGATCATGTTGCACCACATCATGAGGGTCCGAGGAGATTGCAGCGCGTGCTGCAGCTGATGGAAAAGCGGAATGATGTCGCTGTGTCACTGGCGGAGGCCGCCAACTGAGACGGCCCTACTTTTCCGTTCCGTTGTTCCGTTCGAGCATCGCCATCTCAACGTGTTCCGCAAGACCCGTCAGATGGCTCGCTAGCCGATCAAACAGATCGCTTGGCCTTGTCGGTCGCAAGGTCCCGGACCAGGGCGCACTCAGGGGCATCTCTGTGAAGCTTTTCGAGATGCCTGGTTGCCCAGCCCTCACAGACCCGCAGCGAGCGCGAGACGCATCAGTTCGGACATGCTGCGCGCCCCCGTCTTCGCCATGAGGTTGGCACGATAGACCTCAACGGTGCGCGGACTGATGCTGAGGTCATGCGCAATGACCTTATTGATTTTGCCTGCCACAAGCCCCTGCAGGACATCCCGCTCGCGCGGTGACAGATCGGCAAGCCGCGCTTCAGCCTCCTTCTTCGCCGAGCTCTCGCTTCCTGCCGCGGGCCGCGCCTCCAGCGCAGAGCGGATTGCCCCCAGCAGCGCGGCATCGTCGAACGGCTTTTCGATGAAATCCGCGGCACCCGCCTTCATCGCCTCCACGGCGAGCGCGACGTCGCCGTGACCGGTGATCAGGATGACCGCGCTGGATGTTCCTTGGCGTTTCAGCTTCCTAACCAGCTCGATGCCGCTTATGCCCGGCATGCGAATATCGGAGACGACGCAGCTCAACGTCCCGGCGCCGGCGCCAGCAAGAAACGCATCGGCCGTCTCGTAGACCTGTGACTTGTATCCATTGACGTCGAGCAGGAACGCCAGCGAATCCCGCATCGCAGCGTCATCGTCGATGACGTGAATGACGGTCTTATCGTTCATCGCCCGCCTCCGTTTCGGCGAAGGGCAGCGTAAACTCGAATATTGTGCCGCCGCCGTCATTGGGGCGCGCCGCGACGCGGCCGCCATGTGCTTCGATGATGGTTCGGCAGATTGAAAGACCGACACCCATGCCGTTTGCCTTGCTGGTGACGAAGGGTTGAAACAGCTTCTCGTCGATCTCCGGCGCGATGCCCACGCCGGTATCAGTGACGGAGAAGAATGCGAACCTGTTCTGGCGGATGACACCGATGGTCAGCTCGCGCCGGCTACTCGTTTCCATCGCCTCGATGCCGTTCCTGATGAGGTTGAGCGCGACTTGCTGAATCTGCACCTTGTCGACGACGATATCGGGAAGATTGTGGTCACAGCGCAGCGAAACGCGCACCCCCTGTTCCCTGGCGCCGACCAGGGCCAGCGCCGCCGCCTCCTCGAGCAGCGTCGCCGGGTTCTCGATGGTGTGCTCGGTCTCGCCTTTGGCGACGAACTCCCGCAGGCGCTTGATGATGTCGCCGGCGCGCAACGCCTGGTCGGCGCTGCGGTCCATGGCCTCGCGCACGCGCTCCTTGTCGACCTCACCTGCCTTCAGCAAGGTCGCGGCACCGCGCAGATAACTTGTGATCGCGGACAATGGCTGATTGAGTTCGTGCGCGAGCGAGGACGCCATCTCGCCCATGGCGGTCAGCCGCGACACGTGCACCAGCTCGGACTGCAATTCCTGCATCCGGCGCTCCTGGGTTCTCCGTTCGGTCAGGTCGCGGACAAAGCCGGTAAAGTATCGCTCGGCGCCGGCCTTGGCCTCGCCCACTGCGAGCTCCATCGGAAACGTCGAGCCATCCTTGCGCTCGCCGACCACGATCCGCCCGATCCCGATGATGCGACGCTCGCCCGTAAAGCGGTAGCGATCGAGATAGCTATCGTGCTCCTGCCGGTACGGCGCGGGCATGAGGATCGAGACATTCTTTCCGATCGCCTCCGCGGCCGACCAGCCGAAGAGGTGCTCGGCTGTGACGCTGAAGGATCGCATGATGCCCCGCTCATCGATCAGAACCATGGCTTCCGGGACGGTATCCAGGATCGACTGGAGCTGCGCCTGCCGATATCGGGCGTCTTCCGTCTCCCGCAACAGCCGGTCGCCCATCACGCCGAGGATGAGCCCCATGACTGCGAAGAACGAGACATCGATCAGGTTCGCCGGGTTGCTGTAAAGGCTCGATCCCAGGAAGTAGCTGGCGCTCGCAAGACACAACAGAGTGGCGAAGATTGCAGGCCCGCGGCCGCCAGCAAATGCCGCAAAGACCACGACCGGAACATAGATCACGGTGAAGGTCCGATCCTCGAAATAATGATGCAAGGCAAGGCGCACGCAAAATATGGCAGCGACGGCAGCGGCCGCCGCCCCGTAGCGAAGCCAAAATCGGCCTTGTGCTGTCATTCAGTAGCCCGATGCAGAAACGAACGCGCCTTTGCGAGACTGGGACGGTGATCGCCTCATAGCACGACTGGCCGTCTCTTCGGCAAGAGGGGAGCTGGAGCAAACTAGTCTTTCGAAGGCCATGGACGCCAGTGCGTCGGATGGACGACAACCCGCTCACGGGTCGTATCATTGACCCAGCCGCTCGGAGTGCGACGGCAGGCGAAGATCAGCGGATGCACGCGATTGCCTTCGATCACAGCGAGCTCGAGCGCTCGCTCGTACGGGGCCGTCGAAATCCCTTCCCACATTGCTCGCTCGTCCATTGCTTCCATCTCGCAGGGTACCCTCGCCCGCCTGAGGAGCATGCAACGGTCGCGCATCCAGCGCCTTGGCGAGACTTCTACAAAGAGTGCACACTAGCAACGCTTGCCGCCGGGGCATTGACGCAGGTCAAGAACGACGCGCAGCCGTTGTCCGTCAATCCGGCGAAGCGGTCATCGCCGTGCTGCTTGCATTAACACAACAGGCGGCAACGCCAGACGCGCAGACCGGCACCATGATAGAGATCGCGTTCCCGACCATCGAGCTGATTGTCGACACAATCATACAGCGTTCGCCTTCGAGCATCCGAATCTCCCTCGATTTCAACATGCATTTCGCCGGCGGCCTGATCGCGACCTTCCACGCGGTCGACGAGGCCTACCGCGAACACGGGATCGATCTCGAGAAATTTCTGGAACGGCTGCGCGAGCCCGCGCAAATTACGTTGAGGTTGGCCGAAACCGCCTCGGCTGGCCTCGGCAAGCCCGAACGACTCATGAGGTTGCGCAGAACGATCCACTGGCGACCGCCTTCAACCAACTCCCGTTGCGCCATACACCGAGGATTTGGCTGACCGGATGCAGGATATCGATCCCCGGGTCGGTCTTGCCGCCGACCTGCTCGGAAAGGCGTAACAGCATGCGAAACCCGCTGCTCGACCGGCTGGCGCGACATTTCCAGCACCCGCGTCTGGGTGTCCTGCAGCCGGCGGCCGACGGTCTGTAGCGCATTCACCGCAAGCACCGCAAATTTCGCCGCCAGCCGTTGCCGCGCTACCGACGGACAGCACGGCGTCGTGTTGTCAACGCGCAAATGGCCGTGCAACAGCACGAGAAACAACTTCGCATCGGGCCCCGCTCGACGACAGCGGTGTCCTTCTCATAGCGGACGGAGCGCGCCTGACGCGAAGTTTCGAGTTCTCCAGGTGAAAGTCAGGTAAACAGCGGGATCTCGACCGAACGGTCGATTGCCGGCATTTTCTCTCCGCGGCAGCTCCAGAGTGATCACAAAAGGGAGATTCTTCGGAAAGATTGCGTCAGCTCAAATCTCGACCGGCCTTCCAGCTCTAGTTAGTGGCCCGTCAACTCGCGACGACAGGAAATTGCAATGCACAAGGCGCTACTTCTGGCCGCCGCAGTGATGCTGACGATGACGAGCTTCGCTGCCGCGGCCGAAATCGAGATCAAGATGCTGAACAAGGGTTCTGACGGCAGCGTAATGGTGTTCGAGCCGGCGCTGGTGAAAATCGCGCCCGGCGACACCGTAAAATTCGTTGCCTCCGACAAGGGACACAATGCCGCGAGCATCAAGGGCATGCTGCCGGACGGCGCGGCTCCCTTCGTCGGCAAGAATGGCGAAGACATGAGCGTGAAATTCGATCAGGCGGGCGTCTATGGCGTGAAGTGCGTGCCGCATTACGCCTTGGGCATGGTGGCGATGATCGTGGTCGGCACGCCGACCAACATCGAGCAGGCCAAGGCGGTGCCGCAGGTCGGCAAAGCCAAGCAGATGTTTGCGACGCTGTTCGAGAAACTGGAAGCCGCCAAGACTCCCTCCAAGTAGGAGAGCTCCCGTATGTCGGTCGCGCGCCTTCGCGCAATTATCAGGGTCCCGTAGAACGACATCGCGTTCTGGAAGGGCGATCACTTGTCGCGCACGACATCTGACCGCCGCCGCACGCAACCGGTCAAAACACCGTGCAGAGCCACCTGGCTTGTCAGTCAAATTTGTAGGAGGCCTGGATGAACGTGCCCCATCGTTCCATGCGGTATTTCGCAAGACCAGGCCCTTGGACGCGGGTATTCTCTAAATTGGCGTTGTAGGTCACATCGCTGTCCTTCCTGGTCCACATTGACCAATATCGGCCACCAACTCCGATGCTGACATTCTTGGTGAGAAAGTAGGAAAGCACCCCTTCCACCTGAAGGCCTCCACCACCGTCTCCGCGCTGATCGTAGAAAGTTGTCGCTGGGCGGAGGAGATGGTTGTCGCGACCAGTGAAATCGGTCCATGGCAGGTAAGCTACGTCGGCGCTCACGCGCCAGCGTTCAAGCACCAAAGCCTCGGCGCTGAGGCCGATGCGCGGCGCATTCCAATTGGTGTCTTGACTGCCGATGATCTGCCGCTGCCCCGCGCATGCCCGGGCCGGCGAGGACGAGGCGATCCGCACGCAACCTATCGAATCAGACTTCTGGCCGTAGGAGGTCCATCCGATAAATGCGCCCAGCTTGTAGGTGCTGCCGCGCAGAAAATCGTAGCCGGCGTCCGCCGTGTAGTACACGAACCGTCCGTTCGCCTGACCTGATAACGTGTTGGAATAGGCACGGTTCAAGATGCTCGAATCCTCGTCGTTCATCTTTCCTTTGTTGAAGCGTCCGAGGCCGATATTGCCCTTCAGGAATATCCCAAAGGGGCTGTCAAGGCGTCCGAACAACTCGCCGGACACGCCGTCGAGCCCCTGATAGGTGAGCCTGGAACTGGGAACGCTCTCATCTCCTGGAAACCGGGGCGGAATTGTGTAGTCCCACTGGAAAGCTCCCCGGCTGAGCCAGACCCGTGAGCCGCCTTCGAGCGACCAGTCGCCTGTCGATAGAACAGGCTTGGCTTCGGCGGTCGCTGTTGCGGGGTGCAGCGGCGCATCGGCCCATTCCGCCCTCGGATCGACGCCAAAGTGATAATTCAAGCCCACTTTACCAACGTGATAATCGCTGGATAGGCTGCTGGTGCTGGCAGGAATGATCGCAAGGGGCGGACGCTGCACGGTTGGAGGGGTCGCCACACGAGGGCCGGCAAACCCCATATAGTCGTACTCAAATTTGACGGACCAGGCGGGTGTGAGCTGCTGCTCGATGCCGACGCCGACAGTCCCGCCGAAGCGACCGTCATCGAACTGCGTCGTATGCCGCGGGAAGCCGGCAAAGTTCCCGTCCCGGAATTCGTTGTGATTGGCGATCGCACCGCGATTGTTTTGCCAAGCGGCGCCGCCTTTGACGTAGGCCAGCGTGTGGCCGTGCGGGCCGAAAGCGTAACCCACACGACCGGTTGCCGTGGCAAGGACGCTTGGACCCGCGTTGCAGGTTGCGATCACAGCAACGCTGGAGAAGGCAAGACAGGTGTTTGTGCCGTCCGAGACAGTACGGCTCGCCTCCAGTTCGAGGCCGAACACCCAGCGGTCACTCTGCCAGTTGTAGCCAAGCTGTCCGCCAGCCAGGAATGCAGGCGTGTCAACGACGTCCCCGTAGATTGACGGACCATAGGGATCACTGAACGACGTCCGGCCGTAGCCCCCAGCGACGTGACCGCCGATATATCCTCCGCTCCAGCTCCACAGTCTCGGCGGGACTTTTGCTGCCGGCTTTAGATCTGTTGAATTGGCCGCTCCGCTTGCAACGAGCGCAGCTGTTGCGGCCCCCCAGGTAAGAACTTCAAATCGCATCATCACCCCATAATGTGCGTCATCATCGAACGAAGGCTGATCACGCACAGAAATTTGCACCCGTCCTTCGGTGGACCGGGTACGACATCTGTTTCACGCATGTCGCCGCAGCGCATGCATCAGCGACACACCGAAAGGGAAATGCGTCGAAGCTCACCCTGCGACGGGCAGAGCGTCATCGCAGTCCTAATTCGTTGCGTTCCTGATGCTGTTGCGCCGTTTTACACACGCAGCGTTCTTGACTGCAGGATTGAGGCCAGTGCCAAAGCGGCCTTCATGGCCTCTGGCTTGTCGCGCCCAATGTCGCGTTCGCGATAGCTTGGCGAGCTTCGGACAAGCCGTCCGTTTGCTTTCGGACATAAGCGGCTTGGGGGCGCCGCTACCCGCCTCCGACCGCACGCGTGCCTCTGCATAGCGATCATGACTCTTTGGAAGGGTCTGGGATCGACTTCGACCGATTTTGGCGCCGGCCTTGTCAGTAGCGAACATCCATTTGATGCGGGAGCATCCCGGCATCCCTCGGCCGTTCTCAAGCGGTGATCGCGCGGCGCAATCGGTTAGATCATCGATCCAGCGATAGACGCATTTTCCCCGCAAGATGTTCGATCTCGATCTCAATCATGTTGAGCCAGCTCGCACCCTTGGAGGTGTCGTGGAAGTCCGAGCCGCCTGGCTTCGGCGGGCGGGAATGTCTGATCAGGGCGCCGGCGATGTGGGTCGATCATTATCCTGCGCGATGCCGATGGATGTCACCGGCGGCGTCTTGCTAGCGAGGATCGGACGGCAGCTTCGATCGGTCATGGAAGAAGGCGCCCACGGGACAGTGATAGCGACGCCGGCATGCAATTGCCGCGGGCCGCCGTCCAGCGCGCAGAGTGCTTCCAGGATCTCGTCGATGGTCACCGCCGCCTTGAGCCCTTCGGGAGCCCGCAGCGACGGGCACGACGCGATCGCGGTCGCATCCGGCGCCCATGAGGCCAGGATGGCGCGCTTCCCGGAAAAGCTGAGGCCTGGGCGTGAGACTACACCCCGCGGGTGCTCGAACGGGCGCCGGGATGAAGGAAAGAGTTGAAATCGACAATGTTGTCGTTCAGGCGCGGTCGTCGGCCGCATGGTCGCCTCCTGATCCAGGACGAGTTGCAGCATCCGCCGCGCAGGTCCTCGCGGCGGCAATTTCGGATTTTTCAGATTTCGGGACCGATCAGGCGAACCGGGATCCGATCTGTGTGACGTTGCTCGCAGCGATGCCGTCGATCGCGATGCGGCGCGGCTTCGTCGCCTCGGCGATCTCCCGCTGCAGCTCGATGATGAGCAGACCGTTCTCGAAGCGGGCGCCCTTGACCTCGACATGCTCGGCGAGCGTGAACTGGCGCTTGACATTGCGCGCCGAGATGCCGCGATGCAGGTAGGTCTTCTCTTCCTTCTCGCTCTTGTGGCCCTCGAGGGTCAGGACGTTCTGCTCGACCGTCAGCGCGACCTCGTCCGGCGTGAATCCGGCCAGCGCCACCGAGATCTGGAAACGGTTCTCGTCGAGACGTTCGATGTTGTAAGGGGGATAGCTCTCCTCGGCAGTCCGCTGCACCTCGTCGAGAACGTCGAAAAGACGGTCGAAGCCGATGGCGGATCTCCCGAGGGGAGTCCAATCATACCTCATAGCCAAATCCTCCCTGGAGCAAGATGGGTACGAGCAGGCTTTGGACACCGTCCGGCGCCCGACTCATTCGCGGGCCCCGAGAGCATCCCGATCGCCGCGGTCGCGACGCCGAAAAGATTAAGAAGCCCGGAAAAGGTTTCAAGGGGCGGCGCGAGTTTTTCCCGGCAAGGACTCGCGTTACCCCTCCATCCGTGCTCCTCGGTCACTTTGACATCCTGGATATCGTCGAACTCCGTCAACGCGAGACGACAGGAGATCACAATGCACAATGCGCTGCTTCTGGATGCCGCAGCGATGCTGACCGTGACGAGCTTCGCTGCTGCGGCCGAAATCGAGGTCAAGATGCTGAACAAAGATTCAGATGGCGGCCTCATGGTGTTCGAGCCGGCGCCGGTGAAAATCGAACCCGGCGACACCGTCAACCTCGTTGCCGCCGACAAGGAACACAACGCCGCGAGCATCAGGGCATGCTGCCGGACGGCACGGCTCCCTTCGTCGGCAAGAACGGCGAAGACATGAGCATGAAATCCGATCAGGCCAGCGTCTATGGCGTGAAGCGGCTGCCGCATTGCGCCATAGTCACGGTGGCGATGAACGTGGTCGGCACGCCGACAAACATCAAGCAGGCCAATGCGGTGCCGCAGGCCGGCAAGGCCAAAGCAGATGTTTGCGACGCTGTTTGAGAAAATGGAAGCCGTCAAGACCCCACTCCAAGTAGGGGAAGCCCCGTATGTCGGTCCCGCGCCTTTACAACGACCGGGGTCCCGCGACGTCCTACAGCTTCCGCGTTCTTCCTGCTGGGGTTAATCTATGCCGGCGCGGTGATCCCACTGTGGCTGGCGTATTTGCTGGAGACCCTTCGAAGAAATGCGGTTCGGCTGCCTCGCGGCGATGCTCGGCGGGTTTCTGCATACGGCCGTTCCGCACTGGACCGGCCGACTTCCGCTGCCGGGCACGCCGCGAGTGCCGGTCTCCACCCGGCTCGCTGGTCGGATCGCGGTGTTCTTATCGCCGTCAATCGGATGCGCGGCTCCCTGTCGATCGACGCGGCATTTTCTCGCTTCGTAGTGACGAGGATTGTCGCAGCCGCATCGGGGCCGACCTCGGTGACGAGATCGGGAAAGAGCTGATGCGCGGGCGAATGTCGGCGCCTTCAGCCGCAGAAAGAAGCTCGCCTTCGAGAACGAGCCGTCGCCTCTTGATTGGCATGATGCCCGGAAGCCTGGCCGGAAAATCTGTGAGCGAGCGCATTCGGCAACATCCCTTATGCGATGGCAGGATCGGGTGATGTGCGCTTGAAGACCTGCCGACCTTAAAGGTCGAGGATGGCTGCCATTTCATCGACATGCGCATCGATCCGCTCGAGGACCTGCGCAGGCACAACATCGCGTTCCGGAAGAGCCGACCACTTGTCGCGCGCAATCGCCGCAGTCTCAGCGACTGCTGTCACCACGGCCCCTTCCGGAAGACGGCTGCGGTTTGCAAAATTGCGCCAGCGCTCCTGGGTCAGCGCCTTGAACGACTTTTCGCCGGCAAGGCTGAGCGCCATGCCGTCCTTTGGGATGTAGGGAATCGTTGAAAGCACGTCATAGACAGGCGACAGTGTTGGTGTCCGGCCATCTCCGGGATACAGCAGCGACCAGTTCTTCAGATGCATGTCACCGTTGCCGGTGAGCGCTGTGAGGGCGAGGCGTCGCACAAATTCGATAGCTGCATCGAAGGAGACGCCGCTGTTCAGCGCTGCCGCGATGTTGTGATAGGCTGCGCCGGTGTATTTCTCGGACGGATATCGGCCAAACACTTGCGCGAAATCCTCCATCTGCACGCGCGCGCCGCTAGCCTCGCGGTCGAAACGGCGGACAAGCAGAACCTTGCCCGTGGACATGGTGTTGAATTCTTCCGGGATGCCGGCAAACTCTGATCTGTCGACGAGTTCACGGGCGGGCACGTCCATCCCCAGCGCTTCCGCAAGGGCGAGGATTGCGAATTCGTTCTCCGATAGGCCGATGTGCGTGAGGGAGGGAAATTTCGCGATGTATTGCCCTTGTTCATCGTCCACCGCGAGCGTGATCCCGCCTTCCTTTCCCGTGTTTTTCATGACCGACAGCTTCATCTGCACGCCGGCGAGCGAAAAGCGCGCCTTCCTGTTGGGAACGGGGATGCCGTCACTTGGCAGCGCGCGCACCGCGCCGGGCAGATTGGTTCCCAGAGCTGCGAGCAGATCGAAATCGTTGCCCGGCCTGACTGACGCCGCGTGGTGCTTTTCCATCGCCTCGCGCAGCTTCTCCTCGGGCAGCAGGTTTGCAAAGAACGGTGGAAGTGCGCCGCGGATCGGTTTCGGGTCCCTGCGAAGGCCGCCATCGATCGATCGAAGCGACAGGCTGAAGATCGGCGGGTTGTTCAAGCTCCGATAAGAAGGCAAGAGGTTGAACGCGTTGTAGTCGCCCGGCGTCCGGACGAGGGTGCCGACCGGAAGATTGTTCAACGAGATATCGAGCGACTGGATACGCTCCGCGGCGTGGGGTGTCGCGCTCATGATCCTTCCTCGTCTTCGGCATCCGACGTGAACGCAGGACGATCATCATCACTATCCGCAGGCTGGAGCATCGACTGAACAGCGGGCACCATCGCCTGGGGGATCAGCATCATCTCCATGCCAAGTGCGCGTGCGACGTTGACAAGTGTGGTTGCACGGGCGGCGGCAGCCCCCGTTTCGATATCCCGATAGCGAGGCCTGCTGATATTGGCCCGCTGGGCGATTTGCTGCTGCGACAAGCGAGCGGCCAAGCGCGCCTTGCGAAAGCGCAAGCCAAGGTCCTTGAGGAGCGGATCCGATGTAGAAGACATGATACGTTTTCAGATCATTAATGAGCTAAATGATACGCGCACAGATCATGACAGACTTGTCAATCTGATATGTTTCCGTATCTTTCGGATCGCCAATGATTGCTGACCGGGAGAGCCAATGCCCTCTGTTCCCTGGTGCCCCCCCGGGAAGGCTGATGGAAACGAGCTGGGCCTTGGTCCCCTTTCACGGCGCTACCTGCGGGGCTGGTGAGAAGACCCGAAGCGCCATTCACCCTTTGGCAATCGGCCAGGTTACCAGGCCCTGGCGCTCGGCCGATCTTCCGGCTGCGCCCGTAGCGGCCTGCATTTTCCAAGACCGTAACTCATGGAACTGAAGCGCCCTTCGATGCCTCCGATCCCATGCATCAAGTTTGGTCTTCCGCAGTGAACCTGGTCTGCTGGATGATCTGATCCAGACAGTTCCTGCCCCCGCTCGGTAGGAGAGCGGGGACGGCTTTCCGTCTCGCTCGCTTTCGACAGCACGCTCGCCATCCAACAGGATGACGTGGCCGGCGAATTTTGCGAAACGAAGCCGATCAGGTGATGCAGGATATGCACGATGCTCTTGCCACCGGCGGAAACCGTGTGATCGCCTTCATCACCGCCAATTCTCGCTTGCCGGTGCTGTCGGCGCGAAAAGCGGCGCCCGGCGTCAGTCCCGAGTGCAATTGTTGGCGGAAAGCACCCGTTTCATCCCGGAAAGCTCGAGACTATCGCCGTCCAGGAGTGCCTTCATGACTCCCGCTTCCTTCTCGTCACGTGCGGCTGCGATTTTCACGACCGCGGCCCTGGTCGCCGTCGGCACGACCATCACGCCGTCATCATCCGCGCTGACGATGTCGCCCGGCTGGACGGCAACACGCCGATGACGATCGGCTGATTGATCGTCCCGAGCGTCTCCTTGACGGTGCGCTTCGTGAAGAGCCCATAGCTGAACACCTTGAAGCCGAGCTTGCAGATCGCCGGCCCGTTGCGCCGGAAGTCTCATGCCAAAAGAACAGGCCGCTGTTTTTGCAAAGATTTTATGTTGTTGAATTTATTTGATCGAGTGGGATGAAAACCTGCCGCAGGCTCGCCTACCCCAATGAGATTCAGCTGTTCGCCAACCCGATCGGCGGCGAGCATTAGAATGCCTCGATCAAGGCGGTGAAGGATGCAAAAACGACCGGACTGGGTGGACGACATCGATTGGGACGACCTCTATCCAAGAGTCCTCGCTGTCGCCTATCGGATGAGTGTCGGCCGAGCGAACAGGCGGCACGAAGCCGAACAACTTGCGCAAGAAGCCATTACGCGGAGCTTCACAACCAGGACGGTTGATTTAGAAAAATACGAACTCTTCGTCTATCTCGTCGGCATCATGCGAAGCATTCGCAGCGATCAGATGAGATCACCAGGCGCAAGGTTGTTCGATTTCGATGATGAAGCGGTGATCCGCTTCCCCGCGCGTCCCACTCAAGACGACGCGCTGTCGATTGCGGGTCTTTCGCAACTAATCGAACAACAGGACCCAGGGGCCAACCAAGTGGCGATGCATATGCTCGCAGGACTGAGAACCTCGCGTGAAATCGCCGAGGCCATGAGTGTTTCTCCTCAAAAAGTGGACGCGCTCAAGAAGAATTTGCGCCGCATCATTCTGGCGCTTGAACGGAACGACTTGCGCCTCAAGCGTAAGCCGCCGTCTGGCACCAAGATCGCTGAATTGGAGGAGTAAACATGGATAAACCGCTGATCGAAACGATCTTGGCTCGCCTCGACGCAAACCCGCCGGAAGATCATACGGATGTTCTTGATTATCCGGCCGCCGTCATTCGAGAGGAACTGCGAGCAGCGGGACTGCGCCCCGAAATGCCGCCGGCATTGCGCGAGCTGACGGGAAAGTCTCAGGGCGGTCCGAAGCCTCGGGAAGAGCTTCACCCACGCGGGCGGTTCGGCGCTGCTGCAAACTCCATTGCACGCATATTCACGACCCGATGGTGCTTGCGTCTAGGGTTTGGAATAGCTGGCGTCGCTCTGGTTGTAAGCACGATGACGATGATCGAATTCTCGCTCGAGTTGCGATCTGAAGTTGCCGAAATGCACTTGATCAATCAGTCCCTTCAGGCTGCGCGCCCGGAATCGCTCGCGGCTGTCGTCGCCTCGGTTGTGAGGCAGCAAAAGGAAGTCACAGCAGAGCTCAAGAACAGGCAAGATGAGATTTCCGAAATGGCCCTACAGATCAAGTCAGCGCGGGCTTCCTTTGCCAATCGGGAAGGACATGTCATGTTCTCCCTTCCGGCACCCCAAGAGACTCAAGCCTCTGGAATGAAGGATCCGACATTGTCTTTGGCTCATGCAATGCCATCCACATCGAAGGTCATCGAGATGTCACGATTGAATCGCGATGTTAACTCGTCCATCGACCTCGAGAAACTCGGTTATATGAGCAGTGTTCGGTGCTCGCCAACGCCAACCAATACCGAAAAAATCCAGCCCTGAGAGCTAGCAATCAAGCCGGCGAGCGCACTCTCACTCGCCGGCTTCTTCTAAATGCCCAGCGCATGAGCAATCGCCATCGCGAAGTAGATCAGCGCGATGGCAGCGTAACTCGCGCAGATGATCAGGGTCTCCTTGTTCATTCTCTGGCTCCTTGCTCATTCGACTCGTTCGCCGTCGATTGGCCGGTCGCAACGTCAGCTTTGTTTGAAAACCGCCAGTGAACCCAGGCGACGACCAAGTAGATGGCCGAAATTGCGATATATCCTTGCGCCTCAAGCATCCAAAACACCTCCATCCAGTCTGTCGTTACTCAGTAAGGCGGGCCAGGTTCTGGATTTCGGATCGCGCGACGCGCGATTGCTCAAGGAAAGCAAATCGCAGTTCAAATGAGATGTTCGCGCCGCGAGGGCAAGGCGCAGACGCTGCTTGACAATTGCGGGCGCGACGAAATCCGTGCGGCGATGTCCTCTTCGCTCGCGCCGACGTCACCGAGTGACTGGAATGCGCGAAAGTGGTCGAGCGGATACAGGCCGACGCGCTCCGCGATCGAATCCTCCTCCGCAATGCTTCCCTCTCCAACGACGCTGAAGACGGGAATCGCTTCAGGAAGCGAGATCGCCATCCTGATGACTCAGTTCATCTCAAGATTTTAGTTCAGCGTGCAGGCGAGCTTTTTCTAACCTATGCCTAACTCCCCTAAGGCAGCCAGCCAATCTCGCGAATTCCTGAATACCAAGATAGTCAAAAACAAACTGATCGAGCTCTTCCTGCTGGGCCGCGATGCTCGCAAGACGTTTGCGAGCATTCTCTGTTAGAGACAAATGTACGAAACGGGCATCCTTCGCGCCTGGAGTGCGCTGCAGGAATCGTTTGGTCTCAAGCTCCTTCGAATGTTTCGTGATGAAGGACGAGCCGATCTTCATCAATTTTGCAACGACATTGACCGGAACGCCTTCATCGCGTTCCAAGTCGGTCAGAGCCATCAAAATCATCATTTGCGGTCCAGTGATACCGAGCGCATTCGCCTGGAAGCAGCGAAGGTCGTCCAGACACACATTGATAGATCTGATCTCCCACGCGAATTGCCTGAGTACACCCTGACCTGCGTCCGGCCCTTTTCCGAGCCGCTTTGTTCGCTCGGGCAACTTCGGCGCCATCGGATCCAGGAGCTCCCATCCTTAGATTGTTCCGCGTTGGCGGAGTTCAAGGAACTATTTCGGTTAGTCGGCTCCGCCGGCCAACCGCAGGATGTCAACTCGATAAGCTGCAATCCCCAACTCGCTCAGATGCTGACTTTCCATGTAGGAGGTCCGCCGTTGAAACTGCTAAGCGTACGGCGCAACTTGACACAATCGTTGTGGTGAAATCCGCTGAAAGGTTCCGTCTAACGCCGAATTTGAGCGTCGTGTTGGGGTCTCAGGCACATTTATCGCAGCGAGGCTCAACGCCACGAACCGCTTTGATATACCTTTGTATCGATCGGGGTCATGCGCCCCCGCGAGGCCAGGTGAACGACGCGATATGGCAATGGGTATTGCCGTCGAGCCCGGAGGTTTCAGATCCATCGATCAGCAACAAATGGCGAGATGGCTGCGCGTTACCGCAGCGGCTATTCCGGTCCCGGCGGCGTGGAGCGCTCTCTGGCGCAGAAGCATTGGCGAGCGGTGAACGCCTTCATCTGGAACCATCCACCCCCCACTACTCATTTCTGCGCCTGACCGTAGACCGCGCTCAGCTTCCGGACCGACGGGACAATAGTGTTGCGCGCCGTGTCGCATTGATGACGCGCCCCACTCCGCCTATTCCAAGAAATCCAGCACTTCTCCCCTTGGCACGTATGTTGCTGAGCGGACTCAAGCGGTGGCCGTGCCTGATGATCGGGCCATGTCGTCACAGCCAAACCGCAAAAAGCCCCGCCGCGCCAGGGAAAGGAGATGAGCGATGACTGAGGCACTCACACTCAACAAGATCACAAGCCAGAAGGGCATCAGTATCGGGGAGGCGACGCGCCTCATCGCCGACCTGGGCTGGACGCCGTCCTATGTGCAGGACGCGATGGCGTTCCCGACCGACTACAAGATCAGCAAGTCGCCGCGCGACCCGATGAAGCAGGTGCTGCGTTCCTATTTCCCCATGCAGGAAGAGAAGGACAATCGCGTCTATGGCGCGCTCGACGCAGCCTTGCGCGGCGACATGTTCCGCAACGTCGAGCCGCGCTGGATTGAATGGATGAAGCTGTTCCTGGCGATCATCCCCTTCCCCGAGATCTCGGCCGCCCGAGCAATGGCGCCGCTCGGGCAGCTCGCCCCCGGCGATCATCTGCGCACCGGCTTCACGATGCAGATGGTGGACGAGTTCCGGCACTCGACCATCCAGATGAACCTCAAGAAGTGGTACATGGAGAATTATATCGATCCGGCCGGGTTCGACATCACTGAGAAGGCGTTCGGCAAATGCGCTGCGACGACGATCGGGCGGCAGTTTGGCGAGGCCTTCCTGACCGGTGATGCGATCACCGCATCGAATATCTATCTCCAAGTCGCCGCCGAGACGGCGTTCACCAACACGCTATTTGTGGCGATGCCGTCGGAGGCCGCACGCAACGGCGACTACGCGTTGCCGACCGTGTTCCTCTCGGTCCAAAGCGACGAAAGCCGCCATATCGGCAACGGCCATTCGATGCTGATGTCGGTCCTGAAGGAGCCAGATAATCATCTGCTGTTGGAACGCGATATTCGTTATTCCTTCTGGCAGAACCACATGTTCGTTGACGCGATGATCGGTACGATCATCGAATATGGCACCAAGAATCGCGACAAGAATAAGGAGAGCTACGCGGAGCTGTGGCACCGCTGGATCTTCGAGGACTATTATCGCACTTATATGCTGCCGCTCGAACAATACGGCATCAAGATCCACCACGACGACGTCCATGAGGCGTTCGATTCGATCGTCAAGAAGGGCTATGTCCACAAGGTCGCGCAGGCCATCTCGGCCGGCTGGTGGGCGAATTTCTGGCGGATCGAGGCGCAGACCGAGCGCGACTTCGAATGGTTCGAGGCCAAGTATCCGGGCTGGTACGACGAGTTCGGCGCCTGGTGGGAGAATTACGAGAAACTCTCCAAACCCGGCAGCGAGATCATCACCTTCGCCGACACCGGCTACGTTTATCCGCATCGCTGCTGGTCGAGCCTGGTGCCATGCGTCGTCCGCGAGGACTTCTGCGTCGACGAGGTGGACGGCGAGCTGTTCACCTATGCCAGCGAGGTCGACCGTTGGACCCACAAGGAAGCGTTCGCCGCCGAATATCAGGGCCGTCCGACCCCGGCGATGGGCCGCTTCTCGGGCCGCCGCCAGTGGGAAGAGGTCTATGACGGCTGGGATGTCGCCGACGCCATCGTTGACATGGGCTTCGTGCGTCCTGACGGCAAGACGCTGATCGCTCAGCCGCACATGTCGTTCGAGGAGAAGGACATGTGGACGCTTGACCATGTCCGAGGCCACACCATCCGCAGCCCGCTGCTCGCGCTGCGCGAACTGAAGCCCGAGGCGCGGGCCAAACATGTCGAGGACTATCGCAAGGGTTTCAAGATCCGCCGGATCTGACCCCCACCGGCGGCCGGGGAGGTGGTGTCGCCGCCTCCCCCGGCATCCGCTGCGACTGCCTCACGGAGAATGATCATGGGACAGGAAATGCCTCAGCGTAGGCCGGCGGTGCACAAGGTGCGCCTCGAGCCGGTAGGGGTCGAGATGGAAGTGGAGGAAGGTGAGACCGTCCTCGACGCAGCCTTCCGCCAGGGCGTCGCTCTGCCGCACGGCTGCAAGGAAGGGCAGTGCTCCGCCTGCAAATGCATCCTCAACGAAGGGGATGTGGAGATGCTCAAATATTCGACCTTCGCGCTCTCCGACCCGGAGAAGGAAAGCGGTCAGGTCCTGCTGTGCCGGACGCTCGTCTATAGCGACGTCGAGGTCGAGCTGCTCAACTATGACGAGGACCTGCTGTCGCGCTCGATCGCAGTCAAGGCGTTCAACGGAAAGCTGGCGAGCGTCGAGCCGCTGACGCACGACATCGTTCGCATCGCGATCGACCTAGACGAACCGATGAAGTTCTGGGCCGGACAGTTTGCGGACCTGACGCTCCATGGCGCGGAGATCACGCGCTCCTATTCGATGGGCAATCCACCGAGTGAGCCCGATCGCCTGGCGTTCATCATCAAGCGGTATCCCGGCGGCGCCTTCTCGACCGCGATCGGCGAGACGAAGATCGGTGATCCGATCACGGTGAAGGGGCCTTATGGCTCTTGCTTCCGTCGCGAGCAGCGCGACGGGCCGATGATCCTGGTCGGCAGCGGATCTGGCATGGCACCGTTGCTGTCGATCCTGCTCGACCAGGCGGCAAGCGGCGAGACGCGCCCGGTTCGCTTCTTCTACGGCGCCCGGACAACGCAGGATCTGTTCGCGCTCGACGTCTTCGCCGACCTTGAAGCGCGGATGCCCGACTTCAAGTTCATTCCCGCCTTGTCACATGTCGAAGCGGATTCGGAGTGGAACGGCGAAACCGGATTCATCCACGACGTGCTGCGCCGCCACCTGCTCGACATGGAGAATATCGAGGAGGCGGACGCCTATAGCTGCGGTCCACCGCCGATGATCGATGCCGCGCTGCCGATCCTGCAAATGGCCGATATCGACCCGGCCAGGATGTATTTCGACAAGTTCACGCAAGCCACCCAAGCATGAGGCCGAATGCCCAAGAGAGAGAGGGAGAAGACGATGTCTGGACGAGCGATGGAGCAGGAGCAGAGGTCCGCAGCGGCGGGCGCCAAGACCTTTCCGGGATCGGATAGCCGAGCCTATAATTATTTCGAGCCGAAGGGGCGTCGGGCGACGCATTACGAGGACGTCACCGTTGACGTCCAGCCGGACCCCGAACGCTACCTCCTCCAGAATTGGATCATTTCCTTCGGGGACGGCACGCCGACATACTCGAACGAGTGGACCGCGCTGAAGAGCAGCGACTGGCACCTCTATCGCGCGCCCGACCAGGAATGGGAACGGACGCACTATCAACGCCAGTCGACCATCTGCGGCATGATCAAGAACGTAATCGACAACGCGCGGCGCGCCGGCGCACCGAGGCGCTTCGACAAGGCGTGGGTGAAAATACTGCAAGATCATCTGGGTGCCTTCAAGCATGCCGAATATGGCCTGGGCACCGCGCTGATGCGCGCGCAGCGCTACGGCTATACCCAAATGGTCAACAACGCGATCCTGACCAACTCGTCCTACAAGCTGCGGCTGGCGCAGGATCTAACGCTCTATCTCGCCGAGATCGCGCTCGACATCGAAGGCTTCGACGTCGACGCCGGCAAGCGAAATTGGCTGGAGAACTCGATCTGGCAGAAGGCTCGCGAACTCGTGGAATCTGCACGCGGCGCCGAGGATTTCCTGGAGCAGTATTTCATCGTCAACGTGCTATTCGAGCCACTGGTAGGCGAGTTGTTCCGCTCCGGTTTCGTCATGCAGGTCGCGGCGGCACAGAGCGACTATTCGTCGCCCGTCGTCATCTCAGCGGCGGAAGCGGATTACGAGCGCAACCTTGCCAATACGGTTGAGCTGTTTGCGACCCTCGTGCGCGATCCCGCGCATGGTGAGGACAATCGGCGCCTGCTGCAGGACTGGTTCGACAAATATTCGCCGATCGCGACCCAGGCGGCGCTCGATCTGCAACCCATCTGGTCACAGCCGCGGGTGAAATCCGCGCAGTTCGCCGAATCTTATGCGTCGGCGATCAACCGCCTGCAGGCGATCGTGTCGGAGATCGGCGTCTTCTCGACGCAAATTCCGATGCCGGAGCTGCAGGTCGCCGAGCCCGTCGAATAATCGCGCCACGAAAGGAACCGACACCATGGCCGTTACCACCGAGCAGCAGCTCTTCACGCCGCTCAAGGACATCACCCAGGAACGCACCATCTCGCATCAATGCGGGGTGACGATGAACGACAGCGTCGAGGCACGCTGCATCGCAGAGATCATGGAACAGCGTCCAGGAGTCAAGGTCACCTACCTGCCGGCGATGATCCGTGTGGACGGCGAGGGTAAGATCGTCTTCGACATGGCCGAGATCAGCGAGGCGCTCGGCCGCGAGATGACACCGCACATCTTCGAGATTTCCACCGCCACCCATTACGGCCGGATGGTGATGATCGACGAGAACACCGTGATCCTCTTCGGGGACATGGACGAGGCGCTCCAATACGAATGACACGATCACGCGCTGTTGGCCGCGCCGCCGGCGCGTGCCATCCCACTAGCCAGACCGGAATGACAAGGCTCCGCCCAACGGATGGCGGCGCGCTCAGGAGACGATAGATGGCCAAGATCATGCTCTACGATGCTGAAGCTAGGGCGGCGCTTGCGCGCGGCGTGGACCAGCTTGCCCGCGCTGTCGTCGGTACGCTCGGCCCGAAGGGAACCAACGTCATCATGGATCGCCCGATCGGGACGCCGTTGGTGTCGCGCGATGGTGTCAGCATCGCGGCCGAGATCGAGTTACCCTGCCGGTTCGAGAATCTGGGCGCGCAGGTTGTTCGCGAGGTGTCCGCCCAGACCAATGAGATCGCCGGTGACGGCACCACGACCGCCACAGCGCTCGCCAATGCGCTGGTGCAGGATGGCGTGAAACTGGTCGAGCACGAGCACAAGGCGGTCGACGTTGTCGCCGGCATGGACCACGCCCGCGATCTGGTCATCAAAGCACTGCGAGAGGGCTCTCGGCCGCTGCGTCAGGGCGAATTGCGCATGGTTGCAAGCGTCGCGGCCACCGAGACGTCACTGGGAGAGCTTATAGCGGAAGCGCTTGAGCGGGTCGGCATCGAAGGCGTCGTCCATGTCGAATATGCGTTGCCGGGCTCACCGACGCGGCTGGAGGTCGACGAAGGGCTCGTGCTCGATCGCGGATTCGTATCGCATCATATGGCGACCGACAGTTCAAGCCTGGCCGCCGAACTCGACAATCCGGCGATCCTGCTGACCGACCACAAAGTGCCATCGGCCGAGCCGATCCTGCGTATCCTCGACCAGCTCAAGGAGAGCGGGCGTCAGCTGCTGCTGGTAGCTGACGAGATCGCGCCTGAGGTCATCGCGGCGGTGATGCAGGCTCGGCTTCAGGGACGTGGCACCGTCGTCGCGATCAATCCGCCGGAATTCGGTCATTGGCGCAAGGCGATGATGGAGGATCTCGCGATCATGACGGGTGGCCGCGTGATCGCGCGCGACCTGGGTGCCCGGATCGAGGAGGTGACGATCGCCGATCTGGGCAATGCGACGCGCGCGAGGGTATCCGCATCCGCGACCGTGATCCTGGGCGGCAATGGCGACAAGGCGGCCATCGACGGGCGGCGGCAACTGGTCCAGAAGCTGTGGGACGAGGCACCGCAGAATATCGAGCGCGACAAGCTGGCCGATCGCCTTGCAAAGCTCACCCGCGGGACCGCACTCCTGCTCGCAGGCGGCGCCACGCCGGTCGAGCAAAAACGCACGGCGCAACTCCTCGAAGATGGCCTTAACGCAGCCCGGGCTGCCCGTGGCGAAGGTGTGGTGGCCGGTGGCGGTACTGCCCTCGCGCAGGTCGCAGCGCGGCTCGATCCGTTGGTGGATCAGGAGGTTGATGGCGCACAAGCCGGTGCGATGCTGGTCCGCGACGCGATCAAGCGCCCATTGGCGATCATCGCCGGCAATGCCGGGCAGGATGGCGCTATGATCGTGACACGGGTCGTCGCCGAGCAACCCGGCACGGGCTTCGATGCCAGGAGCGGCAGATTTACCGACATGTTCGAAGCCGGCGTCATTGATCCCGTCAAGGTTACCTGCGCCGCTCTCGAGAATGCGGTGTCGGTGGCCAAGCTGATCCTGACGACCCATTCGCTCGTCGTCGATTTTCCTGAAGGTGTCGATCCTACCGCCGGCCCTGCGCGCGGCGGCGGTGCCGAAGTTTACGGCCGGAGCTGATCGGCGTGGACCGACGATCGCCATCGCGTTCGTTGCGCTCCGAGCGAGCTTTCCGAGAGCGGCACGGAAAGCACCCCATTGTGTTGGCTGCTATGGGGCCGGGACAGGATATGACGTCTGCCCGGACCCTTTGCCAGAATTTCTTGAAGCATGTGGAGGCCCTGTCGGAGCAAATAGCAGAACTGGAGAAAGGACTACGCATGCGCGCCAGACGGGA
The DNA here is from genome assembly GCF_054863005.1 of Bradyrhizobium sp. 25ACV. Taxonomy (NCBI): domain Bacteria; kingdom Pseudomonadati; phylum Pseudomonadota; class Alphaproteobacteria; order Hyphomicrobiales; family Nitrobacteraceae; genus Bradyrhizobium; species Bradyrhizobium sp. 25ACV. The sequence continues at coordinate 204,677 of NZ_JAVAYO010000002.1, read as the reverse complement.
CGAGGTCGCTTCTCGTCTAATGATCATTCCGGGGGTCGGAGCAATCTGCGCCACAGCGATAGAGGCCTTGGTGCCCTCAGCGGAGACCTTTTCCAAGGGTCGCGATCTGGAGGAAGGTGATCCATCTGCGCTTCGTTCCGTGCGATACGTTCGCCCCTAATGGCACAGGAAATCAAGCCGTCAGAACCGCTGTGGGTAGCATCAACGGTCTCGCTTCAGAGCTCACTCACTCCTAGAGCACGCTATCAGCGGGGGATGTGACGGAGCTGTTTCTCAAGCGCCGTCCCAGCCCAAGAAAGAAGGGGAAGTGCCCCGCTAACTCGCTTTCCATCTACGCGAATGGGCGAGCTACCACCTTGCGGCAACTTTGCTGACGCACTTTCCTATTTTTTTCCCGATCCGGCCTTGTGTTATTTTAGGTTACTTTCTTAGATTGCTAGAATGTAGCGACACTTCAGTGATTTAGGGGAAATAATGGCCAGGATCGCTGTTTCCCGCGAAGCATTCCGCGGTCTGTTCGCCTTTTATGCTGCCAAAGCGCACCACGATCAGAGGCACGACGGCGAGCATTGCCTCACGAAGCTGTTCAGATCCAGCGACGACATACCTGACGGTCTACTTGAGCTGTGGTCTGAGCGCGTCAACACGCTCGATCCCGAGATTGTTGGCAATGTCCTATGTCCCCGCGCTCGCGCGGTTGCCGATGGCCGCGTCGAATACGATCATGCCAGCGACTTCCTGCATGCCTTACTGAGAGAATTGAACGGGAAGCAGCACTGAGCGCGACGAACAAGCTGGGCCTTGGCGCCGGGCTGATCGCCAATATGGTTCGGTTCTCAGCAACCACCAATTAGAGAAGAGTGCTCGCGCTCGGTCGGTTCGGATTCCGACATTGGGACGCCTGCTTCCGAGCTGCGCATGAATGCGTTGTCTTCCGCACGCTCCTGGACACGCGCGCCATGGTGGGAAGATGCGCTTAAACGCTCAACAAGATCCTAGTAAGCAGCATTGGAAACTGCCCGCAGAGGCAGGGTACCGGGAGCATCTGGCGGCTGCGGCTTTAGCTCATCGAGCTTCGATGCGACATGTCGGCAACCTGCTAGACCGGCATGGCTAATGTTCGAACTACCCGGCGGTGAGACCGGCCATCTATGTAGGACGGAGCGGTCGCCTCGATTGTTCGTCCGACGTTGCACCTCGAAATACAGCAACGAGGCGATCACCTTCCCAAAGCTCAACATCGTGCTCGCCAGACATTTGTTCGGCTCGACGTCTCGCCGCCTGCTCGTCAATGCAGTCGAGCTTTGCGGCGCAAATCACGTGCCGGCTGCTGTCCACCACGAACACTTTGTACCGCATGATGCAGTCCCATCCCAAAGGGGGACCGTGACCGTACTCGAATGTCCGTCTAACGCCGCGCCAAACTTCAATGCATGCGCGCGGAACCTTTGTACGTGTGGCAATTCCGCTATACCAGCTCGCCAGACCTCATCGACGGCGCGACGACGGATCAGGTAAACAGGGTAGTGCGCTTCAGTGGCGCAATCTCATCGCGTGCCGAAGCGAGCGGCTCGAGCTTAAGATGGAGAGCATCCCCAGCATCATCAGTAGGACGCCAAGCCAAGTTGCCGTCCGGCTCGGCGCCTCGTTACGAGCCTCTGCAGTGAGCACGAGCACGCCGATCGGGATAGTCGGAGGTTCGGACGAAGTCACCATATCGTTGGCCGGCGCGGCCGCGAGAAGTTGCTCAACATCGACTTGGCTCGGCACGGAGTGCGTGGGCCAGCGGCCGTGCTCAGCGATGAGGGCCGCCGACATCAGAGTGGTGCCCGTATCGAGATCGGAAGCAGCATCAGCTACCTTGACTTCGCCGTGAGGCGGCTGAGACGGCTCGGCCGGTGCGGAGCTCAGCAACTCTGCGCGCGCGTCAACGACCCCGGTCTGCCTCGACCGCACGGTCCCGTTCTCGTCCAAACTGGCGGTGGTATCTTTCGCCACGCGCCGACGAACGGTCTTCTTCACCTTCGCCACACCCTCGGTCAGGAACCAGCATTTGTGGTGCCCGTCCATTCGGTAGACCCAATGCTGGCTATCGGGGGTCGAGTTGCCGGGGCGCCCCAAGCATTCCGCTTGCGGTGGAGAGGTCACCGTAGGTTGGGGTGCAGCAGCATTGAAGATATCCGCAAGAGGATTGGAAGACGCAGGCCCCATCGAAAGAGTTTCAACTAGAACCAAACTGACGAAGCACATTCGCAAATAACCGGACATCGAAAACTCCCGGTGTTGCGCCCCGCCCGGCATGACCCTTCGTATCGACATAGGCGGCCATGCGGCTCAAATCTGGCGGGGCCATGGATTCATTGTGCTCCTGACGTGCGCCACGGGTCCGAATACAAATCCGGTCCAGCCGCTCAAGGTTGCAAACACAGCCCCACCGTCATGTGGTCGAGTCGCGGCGGCCGCCGGACATCACTCCTTGGGTTTTTCTGCGCGATCAACCGCTGTCTTATTCGTGCTGAGGTGCATCGGTCGTTAAGGGTTGGTTTAGTTCCCGGCATGATCATTGGGGACCTCAAGGGACCCGAGCATGCAATTGCACCATGCCAATACCTTGGAAATAATCGAGACGGTCGCGGATCAGGGTAGTGGCGAGGTCGCGACGTGGCCCGTCACGCTCGGCCGATCGGATTTCTCGCCCTCCAACCGAGATGAGGTCCTGGCGCTATTGGCGCCAAGCGGTCATTCAAAACCCACTATTTGGCTCGTCGCGGTCGCATTGGCTGGAGGTTTTGGATTGGGATGGGCTGGTGCCTGGTATGCTCCTGCAACCATCTCGGCTCTCAATCCAAATGCTCGGATAGAACCGGCTTCGCGCCGCATGCCGGACACAAAGTCAGGCGGTAAGGCCGAAAGCACCCGAAAGATAGCATCAGCAGCAAGCTCGCGAACACCGCCCGGTTTAGGTCAGCCCTCCACAGTCAGCGCGAGCCTTGCTCCGAAGCCTCTGGCCAAAGCGTCGGGTGGGGCGCAATCGGCGGAAGCTTCGAACCCAGCTTCTTCGGTTTTGGAGGCGGACATGTCCGTGACCGGCTCGCTCGAGGCTGCGGGGCCGCTCCTGTCGGTCCCGGAGACAAGACCAACAACTATTGGCGGGTGGGCAGTCCTTGACGTTCGCGGCGGAACGGCAGTGCTCGAAGGGCCCGATGGGATTCGAATGGCAGCACGGGGGGACGTGATCCCCGGCATCGGGCGAATCGATTCTATCGTGCGTTGGGGCAACCGCTGGATAGTTGCAACAGGTCGTGGGTTGATCTCGACGCCGTAGGCGTGCGACGAAGAGGCATGCCATCCATTCGTGTTGTCACTCGCCGCAGTTCGCGGGCCCACGTGCTCAATTTCCCCGTGCAATCTAGCCAAGCTTCGCACGAGGCAAGCGGCTTCGGCGCGAAGGCCGCGCACCTTACCTCCACTTACTCCGCTACCTAGCTACGTCAACGAGTGGACGTGCAAGGTTGACGACGTGATCGCGAGTAACTCCAAAATCCGCGGTTCGCTCGGCCAGGTCATCGATAAGGAGTATCTAGAGCCATTCTTGAGGGAAGAAGACAAAGACCTACAGAATTTTTTTCACTGCGATCCCTACACACGTGTCTTCGCGGTTGAGGATCCGAAGTTCATGTACTTCATGCGAAATTTGCTATGGAGCAAATTCGTTAAGAAGGTCGGCTTCATTTCCATCGAGTTCCGCTCGAAGTGTGACGTCGCCTTGTCCTTCGCCGGGGAAAGGCGTGAGCTCACGAAGGCGCTCGCCGAAAGCCTGCAAGAGCACGAGCTAGAAGTCTTCTATGAAAGCGGCTCGCGGTCAGCTCGCGCTTGCGCGAGTCGGCGCAGCGCTGACGCTCCACCGCCGACGCCTTGCACGCTTTCAACGTTCTCGTGGCCATGTTCCATAAGCTCCGGAGTACGTATTACGATGACGCTATGGCTTCTGACGGCACGCGCGATTGATTGACCACCAGGCATCGGCACATACCAGACCCATGGCGATAACCATGCTGCTGATGCCGATGTGATGCCAGCGCTTCATGGGTCAGAACAGCGGCAAGACGACCGTGGCCGGCAAAAATATATGCTGAAGCCAACTGGCGGGAAGGAGATTCCATGTGAGCGTCCCTGGGGGCTGAAATGCGAACGAATCCCCCCGGAGGGCGCCGCCCGAGTTCTTCTTTTGGTCAAACAGGAAAGCGACAGCCAATCGGACCCTTTCGGTGGCATTCCGAGACGTATCAGCGTCGAGATCGTGATGCTAGATTTCCTGCTCCTAGCGAATAGGAGGCCGACATGCCCGATAGCGTCTATAAGGTCATTGAACTGGTCGGTACCAGCACCGATTCATGGGAGCAGGCGGCCGCCAATTCGGTCGAGCAAGCTGCAAACTCGCTCCGAGATCTTCGCGTTGCAGAGGTCGTCAAGCTCGATATACAATTGGATGACAAGGGAAAAGTCGAGGCCTATCGCGCCAAGCTCAACGTATCGTTCAAGTTCGAGGGCTCCTGAGCCTCAGCACCTCGCCCACTTGCGGGGCGAGGATGGCTCATTGGAAAATGCGCGTTGCGCGGTCCGCCCAACCGGACACTGTGGCCCATCTCGCGAGTTGGCCCTAGTCCGACAGGGGCCGATATGCTTTGATGCGAGAGGGCGTGTGGCGCGTGGTAGCCCCATGTACATGGTTATTCGCAAGTACACGAAGGTTCGTTCGGTAGCGGACGCCGCTCGTCGCGCCAAGAGCGGCGTCGGTGAGATCCTAAGGCAATCGCAGGGATTCAGATCTTACCATGTGCTGGATGCGGGCGACGGTGTCGGTATCGCCGTGATGATATTTGACGACCGCGAAAGCGCCAACGCAGCGAACGCCAAGATACTGGCGTTTATTCAGGCGAGTCTACATGACCTCGATCTTGGGATACCCGAAGTCACCACCGGCGAGGTTTTGGTGAACATAGAGCCTAGTGGGTCTTCAGGCATGAAGTAGCGGCAAACGTCACCAGTGGCGTGGCGGGTGCCGCCGCTCGCTCTGTAATCGACCTGATGTCAACTCGCTTTTGCAACCATCGCGCCCTGGACATGCGCGTGCCGCCCGTCAGGAATATTCGACTGCGCGTGCTTTTCGAGGAGCAGAAACGACATGAAGCAACACACCTCCGAAGCATTTTCCACCACAGCTGTCGGCTGGACACCGCTCATGCTTATGGGCACCGCGATGCCGCCCCGGGATCCCGATGAAGACGAGGAGGACGAAGACGACGATGAGGAAGATGCTGCTGACGAACCGGCGGTCGTGCGCGAGCCGGACGAAGACTAGACTAGCCCGTGCCTGGCAGTCGGCGCTATAAATATCTGCCATGGGCTGGGATGGGAAAGACATAGCGCTTCTCAAAAAGCTCTGGTCCGCAGGACAGAGCGCGGCGCAGATTGCACACCGTCTCGGGTGCAGTCGTAACGCGGTCTGCGGCATGCTGACCCGTCTGAATCTGAAGCGCGGCCACAAGCCGCCCACAGCACGGCCCAAGATAAGATCGGCCCCGAAGCTGAGGCCGTCGTCGGCAGCCTGCGCCCGTCCAGTCGCGCCAGCAGAGAGGCAGCAGCCTAAGGAATTCAGCAAGCAGCAGCTTCACGCCATTCTGGCTGAGGCGGTCAGAAACACTGGCTAAGAGCTCACCACGAACGTCGTTGCGCTCCCGTCAGTGCCTAGCCCAGCTCGACGGGTTCGGCTGTCGTGTACGTGGCCTGCGCGCTGGCAATCCGACCGAGAGCGATCCATGGCAATGGCGCTGCGGCTGATCGCCTCCATTCAAGAGCCGGTTCGCCCAATTACATTTCGGCAAGATGCGGTATAATTTTTTCGGGTGACGGCGAAGTGATCCTCGAGGTCAGCGACTCAAGGTATGTCCTCACTCGCTGAGCGGACCGTAATTGGCGTTGGTCGGCATAACTGACCTACAGGACTCGTTTTTTTGGGCGTCGTCCGGAGTGCTGGTACAACTGAGAAGGCGCCCGTCACTTGGCGAACCGAGCAGCGCGGATCGACTTGATCCGACTGGTGCGATACGGCCCGACTTCGCTTTCGCAGCCGGGTCTCCGATTCGTTTGCGTCCCTAGCCTGAAACCGTCCCCAAGGGCGTGCAGGCAATACAGTAACGATGTAGGGCCCCTGTGCGCATTCCCGCACCAATCGCCTATATAGTCCTGTACGTTGCGCTCGACGCCGCGTTCGGCGCCGCATCTCGGTTCTGGCAACAATTTTTCGAAACGCGAGCTCTAGCGTCGCTAGCAGATCGGTCTGATCCTCGCTGCCGCAATGCTGACGCGGCTCGTTTCCGGACCGTTAGTCGCTATGCTGGCGGATTGGCTCGGGTCATTTGCGCCTCGTGCTCGCAGGCTGTGCTGCCGTGTCGGCCCCAGCAGCCGTCGCATTGCTCTGGGCTGATACATTCTGGGTGTTGCTTCATGTCGCGTTGGTTCAGGCTGCCGCTTTCGCCCCCACCACCTCGATCGCCGATGCGTTATCGGTCAATACAGTGAGGCCTCGGTTCGCCGGAAGGCCATTTGAGTACGGTTGGATACGAGGGCTGCATCCGCGGCTTTCGTCTTGGGAATACTGATCGCCGGACAACTCGTAAGCCCAGGCGATCTCACGCCGGTTATTTGGATGAACGCTGCTTTCCTGATCGCCGCCACTGGCGCCACTGCATTGCTACCTGGGCAAGCCCGATCGCAGAGGTCGCCGTCCTTTGCTTGTCAAAGATGAAAGCGCTGATCAGCATGTCGCAGTTTCGACATGATTATCGCATCAGCCCTGATGTATGGCAGTCATGCAGAGCACGATGCATTTGCAGTTATCAGGTGGAGCAATGCGGACATCAGCACTTCGACGATTAGCTTCCTGTAGTCGGAAGCGGTGTTTGCTCAAGTGTTGGTGTTCATCCTCGCCTGTCCACTCCTGGACAGATTTGGCGTGCGTGGCGCGGCTGTCTTGGCAGCTGCGCCCGGAATCGCCCGCTGGTCTGTAGCGAGCGTGACCACCTCCGTGTTGCTGCTCTCGTTGATACAGCCGTTACACGGATTAACGTTCGTTCTGCTTCATCCCGCTTGCATGCGAATGATGGGAGTGCTGGTCGCAGCAAGCGACGCCGCAACCGCGCAAGCTCTGTGCCTCTGGCTTAGGGGTGCTAACGGCAGTACTGACCTTCTTGTCAGGCCCCCTCTCGGCGCCGTGTCTGATGAAGAGAACCCGAATAGCTCTCGCGCGCCGGCGTTCACGCGAGTGAGGTGATCTGAAGCCGAACATGCGCGAGCCGATCACCCGCCGACCAGCCTGGGGAGGAAGACGGCTTCTTCCGCGTTGGGAGCGAACGATCGCATTTGCGATACTTGAGCCGGACCCGTCCGGACCGCCGCGGTGAAGCCGGCGTCGGTCAGTTCGTAGAACCGCCGCTGCCCCTTTGCGAGCTCTCGTGCATCGTCTGGATTGAAAAAGTGACGGCTGTCGCCAGTACTGTCCATCACGATCTGGATCGCCATGATCGTCTTCCTCGGAATAATGATGGCCAAGGACTTGATCCAACTATCCATCCGAACTCGCGGATTTTCAAGACAAGAAGATGTCATCGCGAACGTCGGACCTGATCAGGCCAAAGGCCAATATCGAGATGACCGGTCGCGGAGCTGATTTGATCAGGCGGGAAGATGAAAACCGTCAGTGCGAGTTGCCGAGCCGGCGCGCGCGGCAACGTGATCCTCTCCTCGGCTTTCGGCCGCTACGCCGATCGCCGTCTAACCATAGGTTTGGTACAAGCGATCCCTCTTTGCAATTGTCATTGCAACCGTAAGGCGCACATCTTCAACCGGATCATTCGCGGCCGCGTCGAGCGCGCGGTCCACATTGGCACCGCCAAACCAGCGCAGCGCTTCCGCAGCCTCGTGGCGCGCGACCGCTGATGGATCGCCCTCGACCACTTTGCATAGGCTGGATGCGGCCGGCTCGTCGGCGATCAACTGCTTCGCCCGCCAGTCGCCCAACACAAAGGCGGCCTCATGTCTGACGATCGGATCGCGATCATCGCGCAGGACGTTCATTAAAAATGTCGTCGGCTTCGAGAACTCCGCAGCGCGGACCTCCAAAAGACTTGTGATAGCATCCATTCTTTCAGCAGCAGACCGGGCATTATCATAGTCCGATTTGATATCGCTAAAGTCCCGCACTTATACTCTCCCAGCTTATCCATTGACCATCAACCGAATACTCGTATTCGTCGATGAAGGTACCCTCGATGTCTTTGGCGCCCACCAATCGACACGTTTCGAATGGTGTTCCCCTTCTGCGCATCGCATCCAGCATCGACTTTGCATAATTGGCTTCGACACGAGCCCATTCTGTAGCACACACCCTTCGGATTTTCCATATAGATGTAACCCACCTCCTCGATGAATTGCAATTGGTCCACTTCGATGAGCTCACATGCTTTGAAGAGAACGTCCTGATCTTCTCCCACGCGGAAAGATCCGTCATACAAACCAATACTGTTGAAGACATCCCGCCGAGCGATCATTCCGTGATAGTAAAAATCAAACCACAGGAATGGGTCCGCGACCGTTCTTCCAAACTGTCGATACAGCTCTGACCATCGGCGCATGCGTCGCTTCTCTACGCCTCCGTTCGACCTCACGTAATCGACGTCGAAACAAGCCAGCCTGCTGGCGGAAGGAAGCAAGGAAAGCGTTTCCACTGTCGCTTTTCCCAACTCGTCATCTGAGTCCAGCACTACAATCCAGGACCCGCGAGCTCTTGGGATTCCAACATTCCGTGCCAAGGATAGGCCCACATTGACGTCGAGTTCAATTATCTCAGTCGATCGCCACAGCGACAATTGCGCCAACACATCACGGTATTCATCGATCTTGGGCTTCCGTGAACCGTCATCTACGATGATCCACTCGAATTTCCCCGTCTGAGCCGCCACAGATTTGGCGCACGCAGAGAACAGGTCGATATCTTGGTCGTAGATGCAGGTGACTATCGAGATCAATGGCGGCTCCTGTCAAAGCGGCCGTATGTAGTTTGTCTGTTCGCGCATGGAAGGCAGCTGTGCATGACCATTCGCCTCGACCGAGAAGGGCATAACACAATAAAAGTCTGGCAATCGATCACCAACGTCTCCTCTACCGGAAACAACGCCCTTCATAAGATCGAGGAAATTGGGGTTCGTAATGGGAGAAAATGCCCTCACGATGCCATCCACCGCTGGGCTTTCGATCCCGCACGCCACGACAATTCGGCAATTCGGATTTGCCGGATTCTGTCGGGACATAAATAATCCCCAATCCTTGGTCAAGGCGCCAGCGGTCCGCTCGGCGCAAAACTGACGGTTCTCCCTCTCATCAAGCAACGGGGTTAGGTCCAATTCATCGGACGTGTCTAGGAATGTTAGCCGAAGGCCATCCATTAGCCTGCCGGTGATTTCGTTGAAGCATGGTCCGCCTATCGAGATGATATTCTGGCGATAGGCCGCGTCACGAAATTCCGAACTATCGCAAATGCACACATTACTCGAATTGGTTACCGAATTATGCGCAACGGCGTGCAGTGCATTGATTTTCGCATTCATGTCGCCGACATGAACGTGATGAAAATCCTCAGTCCGGATATAGCCGCCGACAAGGTTCAAAGGCTCAATATCCGGAAACGACCACAACAAGCTCGCCAGTGACTTGACCTCCAGATCTGCAATTTTGCGCTGCTCCGGAACCGGGGGTAGCAGTATAAGTCCGTGATGGGGTGGGTCGGGCAGGCCTTTCAAGGGAAACCGGGCGACTGGCCGTTCCTTGCGGTTGGCAAACTCTGCGAATTCTTCGGTCGCGCCGATGCAGCCGTTAGGGACGAATTTCTCCATCCGGAAGAGCTTGTCGATGACGGTGCCTTGCGGATCGTCTTCTTCAAAAAAAAATGCCGGGCCATAATTTAGGATAATACGGGCGACAAGTTTGTGATCTCCCCGAAACAACTTGGTGCTCGTCTCATGCAGACGATCGATGATGCCTTGTGCGATGGAGATAACTTCAGAAGGCGACGACTCCTTGTTGATGACAGAGATAAGTACGCCGTCCCCGAGGAGCTTCCGTGGGCCGAGTGAGCCTGTCAATTCCGAGACGGTATCATAGAAGCGCTTCAGGCGCGCGAGCCATTCTATCTCCTGATGTTTGGTCTTGAATGAGGTTGAGTCAGCCAAGTCCACAAGCATAAAGATATGGGACGACGACTGAGCCCGCACCTCGTCCTTCAACACTTCGTAGGTCGTAAGCTGTTCACCCACCCCCATAGACTTCGCCCTCGCCCAAATTACGCGTCAGTACAGCGTTGGGAAATACGCGCGCACCATCACCTAAACTGATCGGCCCAACAATGACCGCGCCCCAACCGATGATGACATTCCTTCCCAAGGTGGGGCCTTGCTCATCGGTGACATCCCACTTTTCGGGACCGGGATGATCATAGCGGTGCACAAGCGAACCGAAGACGCTGGATCCGGTGCCTATGACGCAATTGTCCCCGATGAAGCCCGCGATGATGCAATTCTCTCCGATGCTGACGCCGTCATGAACTTGTGCGCCGTAGAGGAGCCGGCTGCCTGTTTCCACCCTCGTAAGCGAGCCAACGGTGCATCGGTCATAAATCTGAACATTGTCACCGATCACTGCACCTTCGTGGATAAGGGCCCACAGTCCAACAGAGACCCCAGCCCCTATCTGGACGCGGCGCGTCTCCTGATCTGTGAAGATATCCTGGTCATGATTGGGATGCCCAATGATTGACCAAGCTCCTACCGATGAGCCATGGCCGACGCTTACATCGCCACGGATGATCGCTGTCTCCGCGATCAGCGCTTGAGTGATCGCGACGGTCGATACACTCATTCCGTGAGCCATGAAATCGTGAGGTCAATTGCCTCCCGCTCTTTGTGGTCGAACCCGTGATCGACGCCCGACAGGACCTCGACGCGGACGCCGTTACGTTGTCCGTAATCCTGCGCATCCGAAACCGGCACAAGGGTGTCGTTGCTGCCATGCACGATCAAGAGTGGGATTGTTTTGGGCCAAGCAACTTTTTCCGGATTTAGGAGCAACAGCTCCTGCGTCAGCAACGGCGAGATCTTGAACTCCGAATCCGTAATCTTGGTATAGGGCCTTCTCGAAAGTTCATCCGTTCTACGCTGATTGAAAAACGTGCTTCCCCACTCGGGCATTCCTTGAATGAACGTGTTCTGATAGCTGATGACCGGATTCCAGAAGACAGCTTTGCGAAGAAACGAGAGATCGTAAACAGACGCAGCGAGTAGCGTAATGCTGGCACCAAAGCTCGTCGCTATGTGCTCTAAGGTAGAATACTTCTGTTCCCTCGCCCAGTTGAAGACCGCCATCAGGTCCAATAACGCACCGGCAACCGTCATACCCATCGAATCTAGGGACGAGTCGCCGCTCCCTCGAAAGTCAAACAGCAGAAGGTCATAGTCTTTGGGTAGCAACTCGGCGAACCTCAGATATAAGCCGCTTTCGGTTTTCTCCGAATCGATGCCGTGGCTGGCGACTATCAGCCGCTTGCCGCCGCGCCGAATATGGAGCGCTGGGATCGGGTTCTGATCTGCAGCAAGAATCTCTTTTTTTTCATTCATGTTGGCAGACCTGGCTGGAGTGAACATGTAGCATGGCGCTGTGGAGAGCAGCGTCAAAAGCGATCGTCGAGTAAGTCGCGGGATCAAGCGAGTGATGTACCCACTACAAGGCTTGGTTGAAAGGTATTCCAAGGAGGAGATCGAGTAAATGGGCCCCATTCATAAGCTGTCGGCTTTTCCACGATCAGAACCCGCAAAACCGATCGTTCGGCACGTGCCCGCTCGAAGAGTCGCGCTCGCACTGATGCGCCGATGTTGCGCGGCTCACGCGCGATCGGACACACCATTGCTTCGATGTAAGGACGCATGACCGACCAGACCCGCGCCTTGCGCGCGTAACGCCAGAGGTGATCCGGCTCGCACCGGCGACGGCGAAGAAACTATCGCGGGCCTTGTAGAGATCGAAACGCACGGCACGTCGAAAGGCTTGGGCGACCTCCTGCTTACGGCTGGGTGGTCGCTGGGAGATGCAGTGTGGATAAGAGAAATCCGTGCCGCTGCCATCCGTGCGGATGATCCGGAAGCATTGCGTCCCATGCTCGGTCATCATGACTTGGAAATGGCTGACGCCACAGCCCACCTTGGCGACATATTCAGTGTGGCGCTCAAGAAGGGTCGCAACGTCGAGGCCATCCTCATCACTCACCCGCTCACCGGGCCGGTAGCGGTTAAGCATGGCCTTGAAGAAAGCCGTGGCGTCGCATTGCTTTTCGAAGCTGCGCGTCGCCAGCTCCACGGGTTTTGAACGCCCTCCCATTCACGCCTCCCCTGCCGCAAACTCGAACTGCGCCTCGCAACTATCATGCGCGCATACCGGCTTTTTGAGAGTAAAGGGCCGCTGGAACTTCGTCCGGCTGCACTTCTTGCAGGCGAACTGGCTGCGGAAAGTCTTGAACTCCTCCCAGCGCGCCTTCTCGTCGCCTATCGAGCCGTCGCCATAAGGTCCGTCCTGGAAGTGGCTGCCAAAATTCTCGATCTCGCCCTTCACCAAGCTGTCGAGAAAGCGATTGTTGACCCCGGGCGCCAGCGCAGGCGCGAGCTTGGCGTCCTTGAGCAGGCCGGCAAGCGCCGAGGCCAACTCGCCGCGTTCGTAAGAATAGGGCCTCTCCAGCGGCCGGATCCGCACGCTGACCCCGAAATCCCGACAGATGCCGAGAAGCCATTCCTCCTCGGCTTGGCGCATCTCGTTGGCCGCCGACTGGCCCGCAGCCCAACGCGCCTCGATCATCTCGTCGCTCACTTTGTGGTCAGCGAAACGCGGCCCGTAGGCTGGATCGAGGCCAATGATCCGAGTGAAGTGCCAGGTCTTTGCCTCGAGCTGGTCCTTCAAATAGTTGAAAAACCGCTCGTCATGGGTGGTAATCAGGATTTGGCTGCACCCGAACATGGTCGCGATGAGGCCGGCAATAGTGCGCCGATGATCGGCATCGTAGGAGGTGACGATGTCATCCAGCGCGATGATGGGCGCGCCGACATTGAACTGCTGGATCGCAGCCATTCTCAACGCCAGCGCCACCGAATGGATCTGTGAGTCGCTCAAATAGCCGCCCGGTTGCACGCCTGTGCGGTTCTTGGCGAAATCGATCAGGAGGTTGAGCCGCTGCTGGTTCGTGTCGTCTTCCGCCGGCAGCTCCAACCGGATCGGCGCGGCGCCAGCGCCCTGGATCAGCTTGTAGATGTCGTTCATCGGTGTCTGAAGCCTGTCGAGCAGCGCCTGCACCTTCTTGCGGATCTCGGCCGAGATTATCGTCGCCTGAGCCGTCAAGGCGTCGGAGAGCTTCCCCAGCTCATCTCGCGTGCGCAGCGCAAGGTCCCGCTCGGTTTGTAGCTCCAGCAGCCGATCGATCTTCGCCTTGGCCTTGATGTAAGTGTGGTCGCCTTGCTTCGATTCGATGTCGGTGATGGCCCGATCGAGAGTGGCGAGCAGCTTGGCGATCGACGCAACGATATCGGCCGAGGCTGGCACTGCAGCCTGAGGCCAGCCGGTGATGCTAGCTTGATACGCGATGAGATCGGCTTTCAGTTCCGCGTCATCGTCGCCGAGGAGACCGATAAGCCCCGGCAACGCCGCCACCAATTGGGTGTGAGCTTTGGTCGCCGCGGTATTGGCCGCGTCGAGCACCTTCTTGGCGGCGGCATAATCGGCCAGCTCTTCCAGATGCTTGGCGATATGGCCCCGGATCGCCTCGGCGCTGCCCGCCGCCGTATCGGCTACCGGCGTTTCACAGACTGGGCATATAGCAGGGGCCGGCACACCCTCGGCGAAAAGCGGCTCTGCGGCATTCCACAAAGTCTGAAAGACAGTGCTCGCCGCCTTGCCGCGCTCCTCCGCTTCCTCCGCGAACGCGGCTGACAGCGCCCCCACGGTCGCATCAAAGATCGAAATCGCGCCGCTTACGACGGTCTCGCCACTCTCCGCGTCCGTTACCTCCGCCCACAAAACGGCCGCCGCATTACGGATCTGACGCAGGCCTGCAAGCCCGATCTTGTTCTCTTCGGCCTTAGCGCGCGCTCCCAGCTCGAGACAAGCCGGATCACCAGCCGTCAGCGCCGCCAGCACTAGCGCCGCGTCGAGTGGAGCAAGAACCGACGCGTTGGCATAAGCAAGGATCGCCGCTGAATCCCAGGCGTTCACCACCTGGTCCGTCTCCCTAGCAAGCTGGGTGTCTACACGCTGCAGTGCCGTCCCGTCCTCCGAGGCAGCCTTCACCTGCGTGCGCAACGCGCGAATATTTTTCTACACCTCGACCAGCGGGCCGAGCTGCAGCCAATTGGCGACATCCGTGTAGCGCTGTTCGGGTGTATGAATTTCAACGAAGGTGCGTAGCGCGTGCCCGCGGATGATTGGTGGCACCGCGAAGCAGGCGTTTACAGTCGCGGCCACTGCCGGCATCGGCCGCTTCGCCCCTGTCGCCGATCGGCTGCCGTTGGTGGCATTCTTGCCCGAGACGACGCCAATCGTGACCGCCGGAGCGGTCTTCGCCTCCTCCGCCATATTGTGCGCCAATGCGACGGGGCCGGCCTGGTTGTTGATAGTGCGCTGTCCGAGCCTTTCGAGTGTGCCATCCTTGGAGAACATGAATTCCAGCGCATCAATGACACTGGATTTACCGCTTCCGTTCGGCGCGAAGATCGCCAGACAGCGCTTTTTGCTGAAATCGAACGTCTTTGGTTGGAGATATGCGCGGAACCCGGCAAGTCCTAAGGACCGTAAGAAGTAAGGGTCAGTCATTGGCCACCTCCGGTTTCGGAGGGTTGGCACGTTCAGCTGCCAGTTTCAGGATGGCATCCTTGGCCTGAGCGACGGCATTCTGCGCGGGCGCAGCTTTCAGGATGTGCGTCTTCAGGATGTCCGCCAGGCCGGCATCGACGCCTTCTCTCTGCTTCAGGCTCTCTCCCAGTGTCGTAAGAAATACCTCCGGCGACTCTGCCGGCTCTGCTTCACCTTCCACGCACTTAGCCCCCAATTGATAGTGCTGCCATCATCCACAACGCAACAAAGTGAGCGAGAGTGTGATGAGCACAAAAAGGTACCGAACGATAGCATGGGCTCCGGCACCGTTTTTTGTCGATCTAGGCCTATTACACGCCGAAAAACATCAACTGAAAGCGCTCCTCGTTGTCCAGCTGTGGCCGCTCGTGGCAAGCGAGAGGTAACGCGGACGGAGGGCGCCAAGCTGGCTGAGATGAAGCACCCTTGCCTGTCAAAGCTGCTTCGAGCGCGTTTCAGGCTGGTTTCAGTGGACAAGCTGCGGGCACATGCCGACGGCGTTCGACCAGAGCGTTGAAATGGCGCTAAAGCCATATTGCAGGTGTAACGAAGCTGGCCGGATCACAGCTGTCGCGGCCTGGTGCCACAGAACGGGAGAGTTCATGACATTCAACGCGACCGCGGTTGGTGCCGCACATGAACCAACCCTTCATTGCCCGAATTGCAATCACGAGATCCGGTTGACGGAATCGCTTGCCGCGCCCCTTCTTGCGGAAACACGTCAGAAGTTTCAGGAACAGCTGGCCAGCAAGGATGCGGAAATCGCACGCAAAGCGGAAGTCCTCCGAGCGGAGCGCGAACAGCTCGAAAAGGATCGTGAGCAGGTCGAAGACCAAGTGACGCAAAGATTGGCCACGGAACGCAGCCGGCTCGTCGCCGCGGAAGCCAAAAAAGCCCGGGACGCTGCGGCGGCAGAGCTGCAGGCCCGAACAGATGAAGCGACGGAGCTTCGGCTGGCGCTTGACGCCAACAACGTCAAGCTGGCTGAGGCGCAACAGGCACAGGCTGAACTCATACGCAGGCAGCGGGCTCTCGACGAGGAGAAGCGAGAGTTGGACTTAACAGTTGAGAAGCGGGTCCAGGCCTCGGTCGATCAGATACAGATAAAGGCCAAGCAAGAGGCTGACGAGGCGGCCCGGCTGCGGATCGCGGAGAAAGATCAGACGATTGAATCGATGTCCCGAACGATCGAGGAGTTAAAGCGTAAGGCCGAGCAGGGATCGCAGCAGTCACAGGGCGAGGTCCTGGAACTTGAACTCGAAGGGCTTCTGCGCGGTCGTTTTCCGACTGACTTGGTCGAGCCAGTGGGAAAAGGTGAGCTTGGCGCTGACGTGATTCAGCAAGTCAATGGGTCGCTTGGACAGCCGGCGGGCATTATTCTCTGGGAATCGAAGCGTACAAAAGCTTGGAGCGACGGATGGCTCGGCAAGCTTCGGGACGATCAACGCCGGTGTGCGGCTGATGTTGCTCTCATAGTATCGCAGACACTTCCCAAGCAAGTGGAGCACTTCGACCTCGTCGACGGCGTGTGGGTGACGCACCCCCGCTGTGCACTGCCGGTTGCCGTTGCTCTCCGTCAGGCACTCATTGACATCAGCGGTTCGCGACTCGTCCAGCGGGGCCAGAAAACCAAAATGGAGGAGGTTTATCACTATCTGACGGGCACAAAGTTCAGGCAGCGTGTGGAAGCCGTGGTCGAGAAGTTCAACGACATGCGGGAAGATCTCGACAAAGAACGCAAGTTCCTGGGCCGACAGTGGGCCAAGCGGGAAACCCAGATATTGGCCGTCATCGACTCCACCGTGGGAATGGTGGGAGATCTTCAGGCCATAGCCGGCAAGGCGATGCCGGACATCCCAAGTCTGGACATGCCACTGTTGGAGAATGGAGGCGATCCGGGTCGCAAGGCGGGATGAGAAATGACGGCAAGTCTCGCAGAGCTCATCCCTATCTGCGGCTGGCCAGTCCGGGGTCCGGAAGATCCTACTTTATATCAATCGATTTGACCGTCACACCGGCTCGGTATCAATCGTGACCTTATGCTTTTGGATAGAGAGGTACTTATAAGTGAGCGAGCTTCTTCCGGACTGCTGAAGCTCACGGCACCCTCGA
Organism: Bradyrhizobium sp. 25ACV; assembly: GCF_054863005.1. Lineage (NCBI taxonomy): Bacteria > Pseudomonadati > Pseudomonadota > Alphaproteobacteria > Hyphomicrobiales > Nitrobacteraceae > Bradyrhizobium > Bradyrhizobium sp. 25ACV. Next base: position 187,568 of record NZ_JAVAYO010000002.1, on the reverse strand, counting down.
TCTAAGCTCCAACATTATTCGATCTTCCCAGGGATTAGCTTGTAAATATGCTCGAACTGGGCGAGCAATCCACTTATAATCGCGTCAAAAGAGTGCGTGGGGGCATTGGTTTTGAGGATTCGGCCGGTAGAGGCCAGATCGCTGTACGATATAATGCAATCGGGTTATTTGACCTATCCATTTGATCCGTCGTGTAGAATATCCGACGCCTCCCATACACGAAACAGCTCATGATCGGACCACACCAGCGATGCTTTCAAGCACGTCAGGTGCCGGGCGAGCACGAGTTGCATGGGGCTTTCTGAGGGCGAATCATGCTGGAGCGGATCCAATCAGAGAACACGGTGAGCGGAGCCATAAAAATCGCTTGCACCGCCGCTGATAACGTCAACGTCGCGTTCTATCAGAACGCCGTGCCCATCATCCGGGATCTCGCGGTCGAAAACGCGCTAGGCAGCGATCTAACGGGAGTTTCAGTCCATCTTACATCGGAGCCGCCATTTCTAACCCCCGGAGTATGGCGCATCGATCGTATTGCGGACCAAACTGTCCACCATATTCGCAGTCTTGATCTGAGGCTTGATCCTGCCTTTCTCGCCGGGATCAACGCCTCACGGCGCGGCGAACTTCGCATCCGGGTCGAAGCGGCGGGGATTGTGCTCGGCGATCACGCCGTCGAAATCAATCTGCTGCCGCCCTCGCACTGGGGCGGCCTCAATTCAGCGCCGGAACTGCTTGCGGCTTTCGTCCGGCCGACCGATCCCTGCATCGATGTCATCCTGCGCGAAGCCTCCAACAAACTTGCGTCCGCCGGTCGCGACGAGGCCCTGGATGGCTACCGCAAGGGGACCAAGGCTCGCGCCTGGGAGATCGCCGAGGCGATCTGGGCGGCGCTGGTGTCACATTCGATCGCCTACGTCTTGCCGCCGAAAAGCTTCGAACGTTCTGGCCAGATGGTCCGTGGCCCTAGCGAAATTCTTTCACGCAAGGTCGGCACCTGCCTCGATCTGACGCTGCTGTACGCGTCGTGCCTCGAACAAGCGGGCCTCAATCCCGTCATTGCCCTCACCGATGGCCATGCATTTGTCGGCATCTGGCTGGTGGACGAGGATTTCTCCGGCCTCGTCGTCGACGATCCCCAGATGTTGCGCAAGCGCGTGCAACTCGAAGAAATGGTCGTGGTCGAGACAACCCTGCTCACGGGTGCGCATCCGGCGCGCTTCAAGCAGGCGGTCGAAGCGGCCAAGAAATTGATTGCTGAGGACGCCACCTCGCCGTTCGAACTCGCCATCGACGTACGTCGGGCGCGAAGTGCCAAGATCCGTCCTCTCGACCTGTCGGGCTCGGCCGAACCGGCAATCCGGCCCGTCACCGACATTGCGACGATCGCGCAGGAAGTTGGCGAAGTTCCGCATTTCGAAGAGGATCTCGACAAGCGTCGTGAGCCGGCACCCGAAAAGAACCTCGACAGGCTCGATATCTGGAAGCGCAACCTACTCGACCTCTCGCTGAAGAACCGGCTGCTCAATTTCAAGGATGCAAAATCGACCATCGCAATCGAGTGCCCTGATTGCGCGTTGCTCGAGGACAGGCTCTCCGATGGCGAGCGCTTCAAACTGCTGGGCAAGACCACGGTGCTCGACGGCAGCGACGGGCGCGATACGACGCTGCTCGCCGACCGCCAGAATGACGACGCACGCAAGGACTTCATCCTGGACGCGATGAAACGGGGCGATCTGCACACAAACGTTGCCGACACCGAACTGGAAAGCCGGCTCACCGATCTCTACCGGGCGTCGCGACTCGCCTTCGAGGAGAGTGGCGCGAACGTCCTCTATCTGTGCCTCGGCTTCCTGAAATGGACGCCGCAGGACGGGGCCGGGCCCTACAGAGCGCCGCTGATCCTGGTACCCGTGCAGCTCGAGCGCAAAAGCGTGCGCTCTGGTTTCCGCCTCGCGCTGCACGAAGACGAAGCGCGCTTCAATCCGACACTCCTGCAGATGCTAAAGCAGGATTTCGATCTGTCGATGCCGGAGTTCGACGGGGAATTGCCGCAGGACGCCTCCGGTATTGACGTCGCCGGGATCTGGAAATCCGTCCGCCGCCACATCAAGAGCATCAAGGGCTGGGAGGTCACCGAGCAGGTTACGCTCTCGACACTCTCCTTCACCAAATATCTGATGTGGAAAGACCTCGTCGACCGTACCGATCTGCTGAAGCGCAACCCGGTGGTGCGGCACCTGATCGATACCCCGACCCACAGCTACGAGGGTTCCGGAGCGGGCTTCATCGACGCGCGAACCATCGACGAAACCGTCGAGCCGGCTGAACTGTTCGCGCCGCTCTCGGCCGATTCCTCGCAGATCGCCGCCGTCGTCGCCGCCCAACGAGGCGCGGACTACGTTCTGTTCGGCCCTCCCGGCACCGGGAAGAGCCAGACCATCGCCAACGCCATCACGAACTGCCTTGCCCACCAGAAGACGGTGCTGTTCGTCTCACAGAAAACTGCAGCGCTCGAAGTCGTCAGGCAGCGCATGCAGGCGATCGGACTCGGCAACTATTGCCTCGAGGTGCACTCGACCAAGGCCCAAAAATCTAGCGTGCTGGAGCAACTCGCGACCGCCTGGCGCGAGCGCAATCACGTCACCGAAGAGCACTGGTCGACCGCCGCTGGCGACCTGAAGACGAAGCGCGATCAGTTGAACAGGCTGGTCTCGGCGCTGCACCGCAGGCGCGCGAACGGCATGACGGCCTACGAGGCTTTCGGACGCGTGGTCGCGGATCGCGACCGCCTCGCCGACATCGAACTGACATGGCCGGCTGGAACGGTACATTCCCCGGAGCAGCTCGCCAGGATGCGTGAGAGCTGCGCGGACATCCGCACCGCATTGGAGGCGGTCGGAGACCCGTCCGTCCATCCGTTGCAGGGTATCGAGCAAACCCGCTGGAATCCAGCCTGGGCGCAATCCTTGCAGCAGGCGATCGATCGGCTGCAGGCCACGCTGCAGCAAATGTGCGAGGCGGCGGACGCGCTCGTCACCTCCCTTGGACTGAACGAGGTCGCCGACGACAGCTCGTTGCCGCAACTCGTCAAGTTGGTTGCGCTGATGCTGAACCCGGACGCCGCAGACGGCGCGCTGCTGCTCGGCGAAGAAGCTCACCATCGTATCCGGGCGCTGATCGCCCTGGCCGACGCGGTCGGCCGCATCCGCGACAAGGCGTCCGAACTGTCGGCCGAATATGATCTCAAGGCGGCGCTCCTCGACTTGCCGACCCTGCAGCGGGAATGGACTGAGGCTTGCGCATCCAATCTGCTGGTGCGCGGCGGCCGCAAGAAAAAGATACGTATCCATCTGCAGCCGTACTGCCCGGGCGAGGTGCCAGACGAGATCGGGCGTGACCTCATTGTCTTGCAAGATCTTTGCGATCTGATTCGCGGACTGGAAGCACTGAGGCCGCATTTCAGCGGTATCGAGCGGTTGTGGCGGGGATTGGATAGCGACCCGGCGCGCATCGCAGCCCTAATCAAATGGGCTCACGACCTGCAAGCTGCCGTCGATGCCTTTCAGATCAACGACGTGCCACCAGAACAGATAACCGCACACGTCACCGCCCTACTCACTCAGGACATCTCACGCTTTCGTCCCGGGGGTCAGGTACGCAGGGCGTTTGACACCATGCAGCAGGCTTTCCCGGCCATGCATCAGGCAGCCAAGGATGTTGGCACGTGGGTTGGCCTCGATCGCCCCGAAGAGATCATCCAGCTGGAGCCAGGCTGGATCAACGAGTTGCAGGAACGGACGGCACGGTGGAAGGCTAACATCATCAAGGCTCCGCAATGGGCGACATGGCGGGCAGCAGCAAATACTGCGCGCGCCGCCGGACTATCGCCGCTCGTGGATGCCGTTGAGGACGGTCGAATTACTCGCGACGAACTCGCCGGCGCGTTCGACTTTGCTTACGCGCGTTGGGTCGCCGAGACCATCGTGAACGAGGACGAGGTGCTAAGCGGCTTCCTGGCCGAGAGGCATGAGGCCCTCATCGAGGCCTTCGTCGCCGCCGACCAGAAGGTCTGCGAGCTCGCCAGGCAGATCGTCAAGGCGCGGATCGGGGCCGCGGTGCCGACACAGACCAATTTCGGCAAGGATCCGGAATGGGGGACGCTAGCGCGTGAGATCAACAAGAAGGCGCGCCACATACCGCTGCGCCAGCTCTTCGGCCGAATCCCGAACGTCATGACTCAGCTTGCGCCGTGCATCATGATGAGCCCGCTTTCGATCGCGCAATACCTTCCGGCGGAAGCGAAACCATTCGACGTCGTGATCTTTGACGAAGCATCGCAAATTCCCGTTTGGGACGCCATTGGCGCCATCGCTCGCGGCAGCCAAGTGATCATCGTCGGCGACCCTGAGCAGCTTCCGCCAACCAGTGTCGGCCAGCGCGGCGTCGAGGATGAGGACGACGGCGGTTCAACAGTTCAGAGCCAGCAGAGCATCCTGGACGAATGTCTCGCCTCGAACATCCCGAGCATGCGGCTCTCGTGGCACTACCGCAGCCGCCACGAGAGCTTGATCGCGTTTTCGAACGCAAAATACTACCGCGGCGAACTGATGACCTTTCCGTCACCGGTAACCCGCGACACCGCGGTTCGCTACGTGCATATCGAGGGCGGCATCTACGAACGCGGCGGTGCCAAGGTGAACCGGAAGGAAGCCGAAGCGGTCGTCGCCGAGGTTGTCCGACGGCTGAAGACATCGTCAAAATCGATCGGGGTGGTCACTTTCAACGGCGACCAGCAGCGCCTGATCGAAAATATGCTCGATCAGGCCCGACGCAGCGATCCCGCCCTGGAGCCCCATTTCGACAAGAACCAAACTCGCGAGCCGATTCTCGTCAAGAACATCGAGAACGTGCAGGGCGACGAGCGTGACGTCATCATCTTTTCGGTCGCAGTCGGTCCGGATAAGACCGGCCGAGTTACCGCGCAAATCTCGTCGCTCAACGGCGAGGGCGGCCACCGCCGACTCAATGTCGCAATCACCCGTGCACGCAGCGAGCTTTTGGTGTTCGCGACACTCCGCCCCGAGCAGATTGACCTAGGGCGCACCAGGGCCAAAGGCGTGATGGACTTCAAGCACTTTCTGGAATTCGCTGAGTACGGCGCACGCGCCATCGCCGAGGCATTCTCGCCGACCGGTCGCGGGACGGATTCGCCGTTTGAGGATGCCGTGATGGACGCGCTGCAAAGGCGGGGGTGGGAAGTCCATCCACAAGTAGGCGTTTCGTTCTTCCGGGTCGACCTCGGCGTCGTGCACCCGGACTTTCCGGGCCGCTATCTCGCTGGCATCGAATGCGACGGCGCCACCTATCACCGCTCGGTTACCGCCCGCGATCGCGACCGCCTCCGCGAGATGGTCCTGACGGACCTCGGTTGGCGTATCTTGCGCATCTGGAGCACCGAGTGGTGGATGGACAGCTCCTCGGCTGCAGAAAAGATCCATACGCGGCTGACAGCCGATCTCGAAGCGGACCGCGCGTCACGCCTATCTGACACTTCCCCGGAGGAGGCCATCGATATTGGTGCGCTTCCGTTCACGGGGGAGATGTCGGTCGGTGCTCAGGATGCCTCGAAAACAGCGAAGGTTGCACCTTCTGACGAGCAGGCGGATCCGGCTCCTGCCGTCGAGAGCGACCCTCCGTACTCGCAGCCGCTTCTCCCTGCTCCTGCAAACGACAGCGAGCCTGACGAGGAGCCGAGGATCTACGCGCGCGGACCAAGGTCGGCTGCCGCCGACCCTGCCGCAATGCCGAGGATGTACACCAAAGCTGACCCCAGCACAGTCGTGGCCCCCGACCGAGAGCGCTTCTACGAGGTTGGCTATCGGGGCAATCTCCGCAACATGATTGACCATGTGATCGAAATCGAAGGACCGATCTATTTCGACGTCTTGATCGACCGTGTCGCACGCGCACACGGCTTCCAACGTTCGGGCGAAACGGTGCAGCGAATTATCCGGGCAGCGCTTGGTCGAGACCGCTTCTCCACAAGCCGGGACGGCGATCGAGAGATCATTTGGCCGCAAAACACGTCGCCCAGCGCTAAGTCGCCCTACCGCGGCGGCGGCGGTCGCGAGCACGGCGATGTGCCGCTGCCCGAACTGGCGGGCCTTGGCGATGTTCTTCGTGCCCAGGGCCTTGAGGAGGATGAAGATCTGATCCGCGGCATGCAGGAACACTTTGGACTCGGCCGGCTCGCAATTTCCACGCGTCACCGCTTCGAGGCGGCAATAGTGTCTGATGAGAACTGACCAAGAGCCGACGCGCCTCGGCAACAACGCACGGACGGACGTCGCGGGATCGAACTTTGCGGCATGGTCCCAAGAACAAAATCGTCGCCCGTTTCATCGCAATCGCTGCTCCCGCATGATCATCGCCAACTTGTGGCGAATGATATCGACCGGCACTTCGCCAAACTGCAAACCGGTCGAAAAGTTGAATTCATCCCGATTCGGCGGAAAGTCTGCGTCATCCATCCAGTCCGAGTAGTCCAACATGGCTCCCGGTAAGTGACCAGCATCAACCAGCCGCTGCCCCCGGATAAGGCCTGTACTCGAAGACACCGCAACGGAACCGCCCCGGCATCCCGTCCGTCGGGTCCCACAGGCGCCTACGGTCCGCCGCAACAACACACTCGAAGCCATTGGGATACCGTTGCGCACAGCAGGAGATCGCTGATCGATTCGGCGTCTAGGCCTCGCCGCCTCGATCTATTCTCCTTCTGACAATTCGGCAACGAGTCTTAAGTTCTCGGCTGGGTCATCTCGGAGCCAATGTCCGATTGCCGTTTGAGACTGCGATGCCGATTTCCTGCGCTTGATGCGAGATCAATGCGACATTGGCGGTACCCGGCTTGAAGGCCGGACCGAATGTTATCAGGAGATCGTGCGTCCGCGTTCGCCCTAGCGATGCCAACGTCGAGCCTTCGCCGGCCGAAAAGCGGACGAGTTTCCATACCGGGTTCGCGGTACCGGAAGTAGTCACCACGAATTTGACGTGGTAGCTCATCACGTCTTGCTTGAACGTATCTCCGGCATCCTTCGGTATCGAAGATGACGGAAGCGCGAGCTCGGACTGGAGCCGATCCCGCAGCCACTCGGAGATTCCCAGGTGACTCTCCAACAAGAACGACGAACCGTGAAACGAAGGTCTGTCTTGATCACAAGTACCGCCGGAGAATTTGCGAAGTTTATCAAGATTCCAATAATTGCCGAACTTATCCTCGCGCGTACCTTGGGATGAGAGTGTACCGCCCAGACCGAGCGATCGCGACTGGCTATCAGATAGAGGATCGATGAATGAAACGCCGGGATTCAATGCCCCCGTTTCATCAACCTGGAGGTCGACGGTAGTCTGAACTCCCCACCGGGCCGGCAGCAACGCGTCGTTATCATGCACGGCCTGAACGATGTCGCAATAGATCTTTTCCCGTATCTTAAATTCAAGATCCCCGCCTGCCGTCAGAACCGGAGTGCGGGACGTCTCCCACGCCTCCTGCATCTGTGGGATGTAAGTCCCGCACCCCGAAAGGGTTACGCACACCGCGGCCGCTGCGGCGGCCGACATATTCGTTCGCTTCATGATCTTCCCTCCGCGTCACTGCTGCTGTTGCGTCTTTTTTAGAGCGTCGAGCAGCGACTGGAGCGGAATACCGTTGATGCTGAAGTTTTCGAAGTGCGAAGCGCACGTCCAAAGACAAGACGTCCGACCGCCTTCCGAGTTTTTCGCGACGTTGCAAGCCGCGCGATCGCAGTTCATTTCCTGCGCCGGAAGAATGTCTTGGCAAATCGGCTCCTTCTGTCTTGGGCAGAGGATCGTTTCGCTGCGAACCGAATTCGCCGCGCAGCACGTCAGAAGCGAAGCGACGAAAAAAGAACGCAACATCCTAGCCCCCATACTAATACAATTACAAATTGTTTCATTACAGCATAACAATCAAGTCGTCGACGCTCCAGTCTAGGTCGACCCATTGCATTTCGTTCGTTGTCTTTGAGGAAGGCCTCCGATCTGGCCAGCGCAGGACCGGGAAGCGTTGGCGAAACTGCAAACTCAAAAGCATGGATTCCAGACCATACACTCTCGGACTTGTCTGGGTCAAAACCTCACAGTCGCAAAAATATCCATCCAAAGGCTCTCTTGGCTTCCTCAAATCGTCTTTTCAGCTTGTCTGAACTGACATCTGATATTCCCGACTAGACCGCGCATTCGTTGAGAGCGAGAAGGTTATCCTTCCAGGTGCCGTCCGCATAGGTCTGCAAGAACTTGTTGCCCGCCGCGCTCGTGCGCACTTGGATCCAAGCGGAGGCAGCGCCTTCCTGCGTGTAAAAGCGATGCTGGTTGGTCTCGATAAGGCGGACGACGTTGGGTACGGTGTCGCGCCAGCGGCCAACCCCGTTCGGATTCGGCCCACCTACATGGGTGATATGCTCATGCGGGCTATTGCGGTGCGGCTTGTTCACGCAGTCGATGCGATAGTCCATGATGCTTACTCTTCCTTGTTTCGAGAGTGCCGCGCCGCCCATTCGTTCGCGCTGCGTCCTGAAGGATAATGTCGCTGCCGAGGGCGGGCGCAAAGTCCATGAGTTTTTCGCAGCGCTCCGAGGAGCGTAGCCATATGGCGATATTTGTGCATGCAAATGGCTTGGCTCTGATGCTCAAATTCTGCGTTCTCATGCCCTTTCTGGAGGGATTTCTTCACTAGTCATCGGATGCACCGACGGCGCTCCATTGATCAACTATTACAGCGACGCCATCCAGCCTGCTTCCGTCAGGTCTGAAGGGGGGTCGAAGCTATTCTTTCGGCCGCAAAACTTCAGAGATAGGACTCGCAGCGTCCGAGCGCCTCAACCTGATGCAGCTCTGGAAGCCGGATTTGGTTCGCATTGCGGAACAAACCGGCGACCCCGTCTTCTTGACGGCACGAAGCGAAAAGTCGAGGTATCGGCCGATCGAGGCACGGGCGTCGGACACGCTGTCGTAGGCACGCAGATAGACCTCCTCATATTTGACGCTGCGCCACAGCCGCTCGACGAGCACGTTGTCGCGCCAGGCGCCCTTGCCGTCCATGCTGATCGCGATGCCGTTGTTGACAAGCACGCCGGTGAACTGCGAGCCCTGATCGGTATTGAAGATCTCCGGCTTGCCGTAACGCGCCAAGGCGTCCCTCCAATGTCTCGACGCAGAACGCCGCCTCCATCGTGATCGACAGCCGCCACGACAGAACCCGGCGGGTCGCCCAGTCCAGCACGACAGCGAGATACACGAAGCCGCGCGCCATCGGGACGTAGGTGATATCCATTGCCCAGACCTGGTTCGGGCGTGTGATCTCATGCCTCGTAGCAGATACGGATAGATCTTGCGCCCAGGCTCAGGCTTGGTGGTGCGCGGACGGCGGTACAGCGCCTCTACCCCCAATCGTGTCGTTCAATCCTCAATCTCCGCATCACGTTTTGAGTTTCTTTTCCAATCGTCTGTCCACGCGTCCGACACTCGAACTGGCCGCAACCTCGATGCGCTCCTGCCCTTATTGGTCACGTCATTGCCTTCTTCCAGTCCACCAAGAAACCAGCAGCGTCCAATTCCTTTGCGAGTTCCTTCTTCCAAGCTCCCCCAGGGTCGTACGCGGTCCACACTACTCCAGCAAAGTCACTCGGTATCTCGACCTCGCCACGCCGCAATGCGCAAACGTTGTTACGTCCTAACTTCGCCATGAAATACCCCAGCTCTAGCAGCACGTTTTGACGCGCCCTTGGTTGTGGGGCCTCCCCCTTCTTTGCACCCTCATCGTCCGGCGTGAGAAGCACAACGGCAAAGCGCACGTCATCGTTAGCTTCTATCTTCTCAATCACGGTGCGATTTCGGCTCGCCTGCTCATTTAGAATTATGGGATCGCAGCCTGCGGCTAACAGAAATCGAGCAACAGATTCTCGCACGGCATCATCATGACCGTGCACAATGAAGACCTTTCGGTTATCAGCATTTGGCGGACGCGTCGAAGTCATTTCGGGCTCAAGCTCCTCTAATTCTTCCGTCAGCGTTTGAACGGCTTGGCGCAGCATCACAAAGACTTCTTGTTTCCCTTTGATCACGTCTTTTCGGTATTGCTCTAGTGTAGTTTCACCGCCCAATGATGGAATGTCTTCAGCCCAATTCACAGTCTTGCGGTATCGGTCGTATTCGACGGTGCCATGGCCAAACGCTCGGGAAAGAGTCTCATCGATCGACGCTTGAAGAGCACTCACAATAGGTGACCATTTTTCGAGATCGTGGGGCTCTAGCTCTTCGACTTCCGAGATGCGTCTTTGAATTCGCTCTATCGCCAAATTCAAACCTTTGCGGTCTAGCACGGGACGTTGCGGAACGATTGTTCCAGTTGCTCCGCGACGCGCCATTCTTTCGTCCTCCCCAAGTCTCCGCTTGCTCGACCTGCGCCGTTCCCAACGGGGGATTCGCATTGCCAGCCGCGGCTGAGTCGCCCTCAACACGTTATGATTGCATCGGATTTATATGCAATAGGCTTATCGGGCGAAGGGCCGCCGTCAACGCACAATAGTGGTCGGGCAACTGACGGGTGCGGCAGCTCCTTCAACAAAGCCAAGATCGAAGCCGACATGTCAGAGCGAAATCTGCACTTCAACGAGACGCGAGCTCCGCCTAACATTCGTCTTTCTAACACGTGACAGGGAATCAGCGACCACGAGGGCGTGGCCAGCTATCGGCATCATCATCCCTGAAAGGGGGCTTTGGTGCTTTTTTGGCTTTCTTCCCAGCAGCCTTTTTCGCCTTCTTTGCGGTCGCTTTCGGGGCGCTCGTGGTCTTCTTGGTCTTCTTGGTCTTCTTGGTCTTCTTGGTCTTCTTGGTCTTCTTGGTCTTCTTGGTCTTCTTGGTCTTCTTGGTCTT
>NZ_JAVAYO010000002.1:0-176515 GCF_054863005.1 Bradyrhizobium sp. 25ACV | reverse complement strand
CTTCTTTGCCATCGTGCATCCCTCCTTTGTTTAAAGTGCCGGCTGGAACGTAACCTGTTTACTCTTGAGCTGGTCGACTGCGTAGACGGCCAGCGTCTCGGCCGGCGAGCCGCCGCCAGTGACGCGAGTACCGAGGAAGAGCGCAGTCTCGGTCGGCTTCTTGGCCGGATTGGCCGCTCTCTTAACGGCCACCGCCGAAGGCACGGGCGCGAAAAGGTACGATCGGACGCTGTTCAGGTAGACCGTCGCGGTCGGCGGCAGCGCCAATCCGACCGTCACCTCGTGCTGATCGGTCCGACTAATCTCGCCGGTGATACCGGCATCGACCAATTGGAACGCCGTGCCCGTCGGCGTGAAAGTAACCTTCGGCGTAGCCGATGCGTCCAGCGTGGTGATGAACGTCAGATGGTCAGCCAACGTCGGCGGTGCGGCTGGCTTGTCCTTTGGGCCGCTCAGCATGCCGAAGATCGTCAGATCGAGGTAATCGTAGACCATCCTGTCGATGCCGATCCGGCCGGCGATCGGGTAGACGTGGTTCTCCTCGACGAGGAAGTTGTCGCAATCGAAGTGTCCATTCTTGTGCCGCGTGGCGCTGAAACGCGTCAATAAGTCTTCGAACGTGTCCGTGACAGTGAAGGACCTGTCGTTGCTCCGTTTACGCGTGAAACTTCCGCCGACGCCCAGTTTTAAGAGTGCATTCGCGGAACCCTGCTGCAGGTTCGCGGCGCCGGCGGAAAGATTGTTCTCTTCGGTCATCGTGAGATCGAAGTTGTACGCGATGCCGATGGCGTAAAAGACCTTGAGAACGTTGCGTCTCAACTCGTTGTCGGCCCCTTTGAACATCTCGGGGCTGAATTCATGGATCGCGCTTGGATCTTCCGTGTATCGCTTCACCAGAGCTTTGGCGGTCGGATCGCCGGGATCATTGGGACGATCCTCCGCGAGCGATTGCAGATACGACATGAGTGCCTCGATCGCCGTCTGTCTCGTCTCGCAACGAATGCGTTTGACGATCTGCGCGGTTGTCACCCCGCCAAGGACGTCGTCAGGCAACGGATGAATCGTACATCCGGCCGCAAACAACGCGACCGAAACGGTGCACAACAGCGACCTCAACAAGCTTTCCCCCATCTCCGCGCCCGCCGCGAACAACCGGTATTCCTCCGGCATTATCCGGCGGTACAGCCCAGCCAGATCTCTTTCCTACCCGCGCGCGTTCGAGGCCCTCTTCTTCCGCGGCGTTTTCGTCGCATGCGCCTTCGTGTCGTGAACTACGCTGCCGTCGGCGCCGCCATTGCCGGTATCGAGCACCGGTTTGATGGTGTTCAATGGCTCCGACTGTAGGAAGCTGGACGGCTGGTAGATCGCGGCGAGCGTGTCTTCTGAAATCTCTCCGAGCGTCTTGATGGTCCGGTCGCCGCCGCCGGCGTTCCACGCTCCTTGCCACAACCGCGCTAAGCAATCCGATCCGTCCGCGATGCCCCCTTCGGTCTTCGTGCCGAACTTGTCCCACAGAATTTGCGCCATATCCTTGGGCTTCTCACCCTCGTTCGCCTTGAAGAGTTCGACGATGTCCATCGGCTTGATCTTGGCGAACGTCTTCTGCATTAGCGTCACGACTTCCCAGCCGGCCGCCTTGCCGTTCGGCGGAAGCTTTCCGGCCGACACCTTCTGGAGCGCGCTTCCCACCGCCGGCCACAGCTTATCGACGTGGTAGTCGAGCATGTCGTCTTCGTACGCTCCATGGACCCCGGCGCCGTAGGAGATCATTCCGTCGACCATTTCTCCGGTCGAGCGATCGCGGACCTTGCCCTTCTTGGCGCGATCCGGATCTCCGTTGAAAAGATACGATATGTGCAACGGCTGGCAGGCGTCCCCGACGTAGTGCGACAGGATTCCGGCCGCGCATACGAAGCGTTCAGCATCACCCTGCTTCACATAGTAGACCATCGCGTCGAAGATCTGCCAGCACCGGAACGGGAGAAGACCGCGGCTTTCGTCGAGCGTCGGATGCTCTTTCTTGACCGCATCGTAGTAGCGTTGCCAAATAGCTACGTCGAGCTTGGCCGGCTTATCGCAGATATCTAGGAGCGTCGCCCCCTCCGGCAGCGGCTTCTTGAGCTTGCGGTCCATGTCCGCGAAGTGGTTCGCATGCTCGGGAGCTTTCGGTCCGCCGCGCTTATAGGGACCGATTTTCCAGACCAAGTCCGGCACGTCCGCGAGTGGCACAAAATCTTTCTTGCTTAGGCCCGAAGTCGCCTTCTTAGTTACGGCGTCGATATCGAATGTGATCCGCTTGAGGTTCGCCTTCATGAGCTTGGCGAGATGCCCGTCTGAAAGATGTCCGATCGCCATGTTCGCGATCCCGTAGTGTCCGACCGTTCCCCAATAATCAGGCTGATCGGCATTCCAGTCTCGAATGAGGTCGACGTCGAGACGAGCGCATACGTTGCTCAGAGAGGTGGCCAGAGCGTAAGAGCTGCCGGAGGCGTTTGCGCCATCGATGAACACTTGCCCTCCCCACTGCAAAGCCAGAGGCAAGGGCGGCTTACCGGGATCGATTTCGATCAGCCAGACGGTCCCGGAATCTCCAGGGTGCGTACCGAGCGACGTGGAAAGCCCGCGAGGCCCGATCAGGAAATCCGATACGATTTCGAAGCCGCCGACCGACTTGAAGCGATAGAATAGCGCAGCGATTTCGCCATGCATCTCGCGCGAGGCCGCCCCGAAGGCTTTGACCGGGCAGCCGATCAGCTTAAGCGACAGGTTGTCTGTGGCCAGATCCGCCAGCTTTCCGATCTGACCGATGCCGTAGACCTGCGTCGTCCAGCGATTTACGTCGTGAACGTCCACCAGGGCGGCATCGAGATCGACATAGACGTTCTTGCCCGGCCAGCCCTCGTAGAGTGTCGGGAAGAGTTCGCGGGACAGCGATTTGGTCGAAGCCACACCGACTTCCACCTTGTTGCCGCCGATAACGGTATAGATCGGTGTTCCCGGGTCCCCGGCGACGTGCCGGTTCGTCAACGCGTAGGTCTTGTGACCATCGCTGACGAGGCAGCCGACCGAAGAGACGTGCTCCTGGCCCTGCACATCGACCAGAAGGGGGTACCCCCCTCCGACCAGATTGGTCGGAAAAGTGTAGTTCGCCTCCCATTGGTGCCGGACGTCGTCGAGTTCGGCCTTGATGATGCATATGGGCGCCTTGCGGCCGTCGGACATGTAGACGGCGGGCGGAATGAAATCCGCCGGCTTGACGCTGCCGCCCGGGGCGAAGTGATGGTCGTCGAGCCATTCGCGGACGAAGACGAGGATGGCAGGCCAGGAGTAGTATCGGACCTCCGAGTTCTCGAGCGTACGGACGCCTTTCGCGCCAGGCTCTTCACCGCCCTTACCGGGCAAAGGATCGGACTTTCGAATCCGATATCTACCGACGGCGGTGCCGACGACGTTGGCCTTGTGAACCAAGTGAAGGTGAAATTCGTCCCGCGCCTTCAGAAGATCGGCAATCGAGAGCATTGCGAAGTCGTCGTCTCGGGAAAGATAGTCGGTCATGCGGCCCCCTGCACTGCCTCGTCGGCAGCCATAACGCGATGTCAGTCGATCGATCACGTCGCCGGTCAAGCGCCCCCACGACCGGTAGTATCAATTTTAGTCGGCAATCTCAGTATGTATGGCGGAAACGGCCAGTGCTGTCAAAGTGCATCGAGGAGAATTCGATCTCATCGCCTCAAATGCCGCGTCCTGGCGCACCCCACCAAGGAGATTGCGATCTTGAATAGGAAAACCGAGACCGCGTCATCGACCGAAATCCTAGAGGCTTGGCAAGCCGGCAGATTTGGAAACCGCGAGGCAATCCTGCTCGCAGCATGTAAGACTTTTTCCGATCTCCAAGAAATGTCGCGGCCGGATCCAAAGGAAGCTTCTCGCGACGGAAACAGCGGCGGTCGTCCGTTTCTTGCCTATCTCCGCGGATTAGATGGCTGCGACGAAGCTCTTGAATATGGCCCCCGATTGAACACGCAAATTGAGCGCATGCCGTCACGATTCATGAGGTGCAGGCGCGTCAAGATACAACTTGAATGGACGTGTGTTCCGCTGCAAGCTTGACGGTAGGGAGGTGCACAATGACACTCAATTCCGGTTTACAGGTCTTTCTCGTCGGATTCTTCGGCGGCATATTCATAGAGCTCGTCCACTGGTACGCGATACGCAAGGACGGGAGAATGCCCGATTACGCGAAAAGCGCCCAGTATTGGATCGCGTCGGTCGTGATGGCGCTCGTGGGCGGAGGATTGGCAGTCCTCTATTTCGGATCCAAGGCCGAAGGCATCGTCGCGCTCCACGTCGGCCTGTCAGCGCCGCTCATCCTTCAGAAACTCACCACCACGATCGCCGAACCTGCAGGAGCGAAGGGCGTCCGCAGGGACCTAATCGATTTCTTCAAGTGGTGAGCAACGGAGTTGCGCACGACGTCCATCTCTGTCGGAATCGGGCAGTACCTCCACGAGGAGTACGCCAAGAGCGACATGCGCCTGCACTTCGCGCAGGACGATGCACGTGCGTTCTCGCTCTACGCGAAGGGTGCCGACGATCTCGACGATAATGACGCCCGCCATCGGCTTTTGGTCGACGGCGAGGCGGATTGGGACCGCGTCCGCGCGGCAGCGACCCAGATAGCGGCCGCCGGCCGCCCGGACCTCTTCATGCTGTATCTGTCTGGCCATGGAGAGGCGGGAGCCACCGCCACAGGCGGCTGGTTCTGTCTTGTCGATGCCGAGCCGGGCGTGCCTAGTCTCACAGGCCCCCGGATTGACGAACTTCTGCGCATCGTAGACGCGCCGAACACGCTCCTGGTCGTCGACTGCTGTTTCGCAGAAGCTTTGATCGGCGGATGCGGCTTCTTCCGGTATCTGCAGGATTCGAGCGCACGCTTTGCGATCGCTTCCGCCCGAGCAGACCAAAGGTCGTGGGAAGACGCCAGCCTTAAGCGATCGGTATTTTCCGACGTGCTCATCCGATCGCTTTCCGTCGGCTCCGCCGTCGCAGACCCCAGCGGACACGTCGACGTCGAACGTGCCCTTTTTCCGGCACTTCGAGAGCAGGTACCGCTCCTCGCGTCATCGAGAAAAGATGGCGCGGTTCAGGAGCCGGTGACCGCCGGCATGGCCACCCAGGAGATAAGGCTTCCGACGGTTTTCGGTCGCTCGCTGGGACGTCCCCTCAGCGTTTCGGAGGCTATTCGATCGGGGGTCAAGAGGTTTCTTGTCGCCGCCGCGGTCGTGCTGGTCGCGATCCTCGCCGGACTGGACGCCCTCGTATATCACCTGGCCGTTTCGCCCACTGGGTCGATCGTCGTCCGTCCCGGCTTGAAGCAGACCTTCGATCTACAGCCGATACATGTCGGCCCCATCGACACGGGCATCCGACTTGCTCAGATCGATCGACTGAACGACGAAGGAGCGCGGAAACTAGCGGAAGCCAAGATACTCGGCTTCCGCACTCACCTCGACGATGACGGCTTGCGCACTTGGCTGTCGCCGCTCGAGCCGATGCTCAACTATCTTGAGCAACAATCTGTTTCGGCGTTCGCCCGTGGCGCCAAGCCTAAGTTCGATCCCGACAGCGCCGGCCCTCCGCTGCTCGAGACCATGTTCGTCGCCGCGCTTGAGAAGGTCGACGTCGCTGCCGTCGGGATGCAGGTCTATGCCCGCGAGCTAAAAATCGACATTGCCTGCGACGATACCGGCATCGTCAACCTCTCGTACCTTTCTCCTAATTCGGACGCTTTTGCCGCCGAAGCATCCTGGGCGGCATTAACTGCGTCGCACGACCCCGGGAAGCGAAGCGCGCGATTGGCGGATCTCATGCGTCTGGCCGCGTACCGTGCGGCAAATACCAAAGAGTTCGACGTCCTACGCAAAGAATTCGATACGTTCGCGAAAGAGGCGCTCCGGATCGTAGGCGCAGCCGACAAGCGACCGGAGTTCGTCGTCGCCCTAAAACCTCATCTTGTGACCAAAGACGACGGTTGGTGCGCCGTGCACAGGCTCTTTCTCAGTGCCGTGACCGGTTCGGCGGAAGAGAGTCGGAGCGCCGAAACGGAACTCTGGCGCATTCTCTTCATGTACGATCCAAGCAAACAACCGCGGCGACCAATCCTCGCCGGCGAAGCGCTGCAGTTCTTGGGACGCATTCGAGAACTCGATCGCGACTCGGTCGTCCGCCTGGCGAAATGGATCGACTCGTCCAATGAAGGGCTAGATGTCGATCAGCCTCCGCAAAACCTGTTGCGTGGCATCGGCGAGATCCGCGGCTATCCGGACGAGGTGCAGGCTCTGCTGGAAGCGAAGCTCGGCAAGCAAAGCGCTGAGTTCGATTTCAGCGAACTCTTGGCGGCCCATCTTCTTGCCTGCTCGGCGGGCCCTGCGGATCCGCCTCGCCGGGATAGGCTCGGCAAGTGGCTCGATGCGAACACCGAAAGTCAACGAACGATGTCCGACTACGCGGCAGCGCTAGGTTGCGCGTCGGCTTACCGCCCTCTCAATTCAGCACAACTCGGCGTTTTGTTCGCCCGTTTGTCGCCTAAATCGAGATTCCAGCCTGAATCAGTGAACTACTGGGGGGAGACCGTCATCGACGCCAACAATGATGCTTCCGCGGTCGCTCTCGGACGATATGTCCAACACTACGATCTGCCCGTCGATCGGGTCGAGCAGCTCGCCAACGTTGCGCAAAGCCGCCCCGACCTGAAAGACAGACCGGAAGTCCTACGGGGCCTCGCCGTGCGATGGTACGGTGCCGGCTCGACGTCCGCGGAAGGCGTTTACCGACGTCTGCAGGGCTGTACCGGCGATGGACAACGGAGAAGTCTTGAAATCGAAGTCGCAGCGGATGTCGTCGCGAGAAGCCAGGATCGGGCGCGGATCATCGCCGATCTTCTGCAGATTTGGAAAACCGAGTCAGCTCCCGAAATGCGGGTGGCGGTGGCAAAGGTCGTTGCAATGGGCATCCTTAACTAGTCAGATGTGACTTATTAATTGATGCAATACATCATATATAACTGATTAGAGACCAAGGGCTATTTCGCTCTGATCGTGGACGAAGGCGGCTTCGTAGTCGCGCGACGGGGCGCCGATGACCCCCGCCCATCGGAACGTCTCGCGCCATCCATCGGATACGCGCTGAGCCGTAGCCCGGATGATTTTCCGCGCGTCGGCTTCGGTGATTTCGAAGAACTCGCAGGCCTCCAGGGCGAGCTTGATCGACCGGTCGTGAGTGCCGCCTTCCATGATCGCCGTCTCGAGATGTGGATTGCGATCCGGCGCCGGGTTCACGTCGAACATCGGCGAGAGACGCCAGCGTCCCGAACCGACATACAGGAAGCCGTGGTTCTTCAGGTGATCGTCCTTGTTCGACACAAGAATGGTGAAGATCATCCGTCGATAGAGCTCTTCGAAATCGACTTTCGGATCCGGAGCCGCCGTCCGCATGAAATCGACGATCTCCGTATACGAACCGAGCTCCGCGCCCGTTTTCCCAAGCGCCGTTCTAGCGGAGATGTAGGGAATGCGGGCGCGGCCGCGCCGATCGAAGCGCTGAACCAGCGCAACGGGAAACTTCGTTTCGGCAAGCTCCAGTCTGACCTCTGGAATGCGAATGCCGCACATCCGCGCGAGGTTCAGCGTCGCAACCTCCACCTGTTCGATCGGGTGCTGATCATGGACGGAAGTGAACTTGGCGAGCCAGAGAACGTCGCCGTCACGAACGTTGGCTTTGGGCCGAGCGCCGCCCGAGCCGCCGGCACCGGCAAGTGCCTGCATGTCCTCGGGCGATATCTCCTTGCCCTGTTCGTAGGCCCGGGCGATCGTTGTGATCGCCTCTAGATCGAGGAGGCGCGGTACCGCTTCGTTGGCCTTGCCGGTGATGATCTTTCCCTGGGCGTCGATGAAGCGCAGCGCGCCTTGCCGGCATGCATCGTCGGACAGCGTGAGGTATTCGAATTCGGTCAGACCGTTGCCGTAGGCACGTTCCAGCAGTCTGCGTCCCCAGCTATCGGGTGCGGCATCGGAGAAGACGCCGGCGAGCGCCTCGCGGGCATTGCCAGATTGCGCCGACGCATGAAACGGCCCGGCGTCGAAGGGCATGTTCGGCTGCAAGGCGAAGGCGCGAGGATCCTTCGCCCAGGCCGGATCGTAGCTGAAGATCGAAAACTGACGAGGCCCGGTCTGCGTGAAACGCAGCTCACCGACGGGGGTCAAGCCTTCTCCAAGCGCGACGCGGGCATAGTATTCGGTCATCAGAAGGCCACGCCGTTCGGATCAACGTCGTCCGGTTCGTCCTTCCCGGCCTTGTTCTCTTGCTTCTCCTGCCTGCGCAGCGTGGACGCGTACGAGCGACCACGCTGCGGCAACCGCTCCGAGGTCAGCGCCAAACCCAGATCGTCCTTTCGGATGTCGACGAGGTCTGCCAATTTCTCGATGAGTCCGAGAGAGACGAGCACGTCCGCGAGCGTGCCGACCGCGACTCCCGGGTCGCCTCGTTCCAGACGCGCGATGGTGCTAGGCGACGTACCCGCGCGCGCAGCCAGATCGGCCACGGCCACACGACGGCTCAGGCGAGCCGACCGGAGGTCGTGGCCAAGGCGCTCGAGCGCGGTACCTGATTTCGGCGAGCTCATGATCTAACCATATCTGACGAAGAAGAATATCGTATGCGCCATATATGACTGATTACTGAATCAGACAATAGGTTCATTTCGCTCAGATTCGACCTGGAACCGGTCTTTTTAAGCCACGGAACCAGCTCGTGTCGGCGGAAATGACCCTTGGGGCGACGATTCCGGTCAAACGTGACTCCGGACCCTCCCGGCAGAATCCCGAGCGCTGGGACGGTCGTACTCTCCGACGAGATGATCCATCACGCCGGTCCGAAGAGCCTCCTGTAGGGCGCTCCCCGGTTCGCACCGAGCAAGCGGACCGGAACGAGGGAGAGGCGTCGATCGGTCCGGGAGGACCAGAGCAAGGTTCTGGACCGTGCAGGTTGGCCGCATACTGACAAGGATTCGCCAAGATCTTCGCAGATACGCACGGCCCCCAAACATCTCCATGTCCGCGGCCGCCGAAGGATGCCGAATGTCCAGCGCGCGCAGTCTGTTTGCCACCAAGAAGCCGAAGAAGCTGCTTCATCCCTCGTTCGAGGTGCTGAGCTCGTCGCCGTGGAGCAAATCCACGCGCAAGATCATGAACGACGCATTCGCCCGCCTGGTGGAGCGCGACGGCAACTTCATCGAGCAGTTCCAGACGACCGGCTTCAACACACGGACGTTCGAGCTGTACGTAAGCGAACTCTTGCATGCGGAAAAATTCGAACCGGTCGGAAGCGAGCCCCAGCCCGATTTTACGGCGTCGAAGGACGGCGTTCAGATTTCGATCGAGTGCACCACGGCGAACCCAAGCGGAAACGACGCGGGATTGCGCGCATATCGCAGCACGAACGAACAAGACGTCGACCTCGCCGGAATCCGCGATCGGCAGGAAAACCAACTCCCGATCCGGATCGCTGGCGCGCTCCGCGCCAAGATGCAACATCGCCTGGACAAGAAGGCAGGTGGCAAGGCCTACTGGGAATTGCCGCATGTCGCGGGACGGCCGTTCATACTGGCGATCCAGACCTTCCACGAACATGGTTCGCTGTCGTTCTCGAACGCCGGCGTCATTCGCTACCTGTACGGACTGAAACATCGCCCGTCATGGGACGGCGAAGGCAATTTGGTCATCGAGACAGAGCGCGTCGAGAACCACAAGCACGCGGAAAAAGAGATTCCGTCCGGCTTCTTCGATCTGGAAGGATCCGAGAATGTTTCGGCAGTCCTCTGGACGAACGCAGGCACGGTGCCGAAATTTACGCGCATGGCGCTTGCGGGTCCCTATCCCGACGACGAGGTGTCGATGGTCCGCTTCGGCAACATGATCGATCACGACCCGAACGCTCATCTGGGCCTGCCGTTCGCCTTCATCGTGGGCGACAAGGATGCTCCGGTCGAGACGTGGGGATCGGAAGCCAACCTATTCCACAATCCGAAGGCCAAGTACCCGGTGCCGCGAGGACTGTTCGGGACGGTCACCGATTCGACCTACGTCGACGGCGTCTATAGCGACCGTCCGAAATCCGATTTCATTCCGATCATGTCGATCTCCAATTCGATTCGAGGGCCGGGTCACCGCGCGGCCGCCGAACGATTGCGCGACAGAATCCTCGATGGAGGCATGAGGTCCTACATGGAACAGATGGAGAAGCAGGCCATTGCCGCCGAGTGACCAACTAGGCACTCACGCCTTCGGGCATCCCAAATCGCCGAATTTCGTCGCAATGGCCCTCATGGTGGAGACCCAGCTCAGCGCCGCGCGGGGCGCCAAATCTCAAACCGCCGACCTGACCTGAGTCTAGCTGATAACGTTGCAGCTACAGACAAACATGACCGATACTCCGCCGACGCTCGGCGTGCGTTGCTGCCGATCATCGGCATCCTCGGCATGTCCGGTCTTTTGATCGGCATGCTGATCACCCCGCTGCCGATGCTGCTGCTGATCATGCCGCTCATCGTGCGGCTATCCGAAAGGGTCGTCATAAACCCACACCGTGGCTCGCTTCGCTGCTGGAGCGAAAGCCGCCGAAGTTAGTCGCGGTCGCCTTGGCTAACAAGTTCGCCCGCATCGCTTGGCGCTTGATGATATCGGGCGGAGTGTACAACCGGCCGGTAGCCGCCATGCCCATCTGATCTGAATCGGCACCGCGAGCGAGGTTGCTCGGCGGACAGCCCACGAACTTGCAGGACGCAGTAGATGGAAGGACCGATCGGTCGATACGCGCGAGCTTCCGTAGATTACACTGGCATCATCGATGTCGCCTATGTGCTTGGAGCGTGCGTAGCGAACACCATCTCGGCCAGCGGACTTTGTCCGCGCAAACAGGCCGGACATATGATAGCAAGCGATCAGGTCAAAAGTCTGCTACCATCCTGACAAGTGGGGGGCCGTCCACATCTGCATTCTGTATTCGATCACGACGAACCAGGCGGCGATCAGCGCGCTGTTCCGGGTGGTCAACCGATACGTCGGCAATCTGGCGCCGATGCCCGGCGTCTTCCCCGACTACAAGGCGCCAATCGTGCGCGCCGGCGCCGAGGGCCGCGAACTGGCCGCGGCGCGATGGGGCATGCCTTCTTCGTCGAAGGCGCAGATGGACGCGACCAAAAAGCGCGCCGAGAAACTCCAGGCGAAAGGCAAGACAGTCGACTTCAAGGAACTTCTGCGGATGGAGCCGACGGCGGCACGACCAACATCAGAAACGTGAAGTCGAAGCACTGGGCGAGGTGGCTGGGGCCGGAACACCGCTGCGTGGTGCCGTTCAATTCGTTCGCCGAGTTCAACAAGGCCGAGGGCGGCGACGTCTGGTTCGCGCTCGACGAGACCCGTCCTCTCGCCTGCTTCGCCGGCATCTGGAGCAACTGGACCTCGGTGCGGAAGGTCAAGGAAGGCGAGACCACCAACGACCTCTACGCGTTCCTGACCACCGAGCCGAACGCCGAGGTCGGGGCGGTCCACCCGAAGGCGATGCCCGTGATCCTGACGACGCCGGACGAGGTCGAGGCCTGGATGACCGCGCCCGCGGACGAAGCGCTCAGATTGCAGCGGCCGCTTGCCGACGGCACTCTCCGGATCGTCGCCCGCGGCGTGAAGGAAGATCCGGTCGCCGGCGCGGCATAGCGATGAAGAAGCTGAACGACGAAAATCTCAAAGTCGGAGACATCATCCTCACGTCCGGGCCGAACCGGATGAGCAGGAAGGTCCGCAAATGGACCAACAGCGACATCTCGCACGCCATGATCTACGTCGCGACATGCTCCGTCATCGACTCGACCGGCGAGGGCGTCCACTCGACGAACACGCAACGGCTGTTCTTCGACGACGAATCGACGGTGGTCGCACTGCGCTACAGAGGGACGTTCACGACCGAGATCCTCACCAGGATCACAGATTACGCGAGAGCGGCGACCGGCACTGAATATTCGATGGTCGAGGCGGCCGCGGTCGTCACGGGCAAGTTCACGGCGAAGACCCGCCGGCAGTTCTGTTCGCGACTCGCCGCCCAGGCATACGCCGCCGGCGGCATCAAGCTGGTCGCGGATGCGGACTACTGCTCTCCCGAAGACCTCCGCAACAGCGCCGAGATGACCGAAGTCCAAGATATTCTGCTGCCGGCCACGGAAGGGGAAAAAGCCCATTGGGAAGGCCGGCTGGACATTCCGCAGCTGATCGCCGAGTGCACCAACAATTTTCTCGCCGCCGCGCGCAAGAAGAACAAGAACATCCATGCGTTGAACGACGTGCACGACCACATCATGCGGCATCCCGAGGACGACCGCCATTTTCGGAAAGTTCTCGAGGCCTCCGGCTATCTGACCGTCTGGCAGAAGGAGGTCGCCAAGAATCTCTGGCACTACGAAATCGACCTCATGAGGCATCTCGGCGCGACGACGGCGAGTGCCCATGAACATGTAGCTTGGTACTGCCGGACCACCCATGCAAATGCCGGCGAGGGGCGGCGCTACGAAATCAACAGCGCCGGGTACGCCACGATGACGAAAATGACGGGATCCGAAACGCTTCGTCTGCTCGCGGAACTGTACGAGACGCTGGATCGCCTTCACAAGCAGAGAGTGCGCGTCGCACTACGATGGCTCGAGGAAAACCCGTCGGCCGATGCCTGACATGAGCGGTACGGATCAAATCAACCCGCCGCGAAAGATCATCCATGTGGATATGGATGCCTTCTACGCGTCGGTCGAGCAGCGCGACAATCCGGATCTCCGCGGCAAGGCGGTCGCGGTCGGTGGATCCCGCGATCGCGGCGTGGTAGCCGCAGCCAGCTACGAAGCGCGCAAGTTCGGTGTCCGCTCGGCCATGCCGTCGGTCACCGCGAAGCGGCAATGTCCGGACCTGATCTTCGTGAAGCCGCGCTTCGAGGTCTACCAGGCGGTCAGTCAGCAGATCCGCTCGATCTTCGAAGAGCACACGCCGATCATCGAGCCGCTGTCGCTGGACGAGGCCTATCTCGACGTCACCGAAAACCTGCAGAACATTCCGCTGGCGCGCGACGTCGCGCTGGCGATCCGTGCCAGGATCAAAGAGGTGACGGGTCTCAACGCGTCAGCCGGCATCTCCTACAACAAGTTCCTGGCCAAGCTCGCCTCCGACCACCGGAAACCGAACGGCCAGTACGTCATCACGCCCGAGATGGGTCCCTCGTTCGTCGAGGCGCTGCCCGTGGGCAAGTTCCACGGCATCGCGCCGGCGACCAGCGCGAAGATGAATTCTCTCGGGCTCCACACGGGCCTCGACATGCGCAATCAGACGCTGGAATTCATGCAGGCCAACTTCGGCAAGGCCGGTGCGTTCTACTACTGGATTTCGAGAGGCGTCGACGACCGGGAATTCCGCGCCAACCGCATCCGGAAGTCGATCGGCGCCGAAACCACGTTTTCGAGCGACCTCACCGATTTCGACGCCTTGGCTGCCGAGCTGCAGCCGCTGATCGACAAGGTGTGGCGTCATTGCGAGGACAAGGGGACGCGTGGCCGGACGGTGACGCTGAAGGTGAAGTTCGCCGACTTCGAGATCATCACGCGCAGCAGGTCCGGGCCCGTCGCGGTCTCGAGCCGGAGCGAGCTCGAACGCCTCTCGCTCGCGCTGCTGGAGAACGAGATGCCGCTTCCCAAATCGGTACGCCTCCTGGGCGTCTCGCTATCTTCGCTGCAGAGCGACGAACAGGAAGAGCCGCAGCTCGGCCTTCCGATCTGAGAACAACGAGGCGACGGTCGTGAAGCGCGCTACGGCAGTTCGAGGCCCACGCTGTAGTCGCCGTCGCGCAGGCCATCGAAATCCCACTCGTAGATCGAAACGGGTCCGATGGCAGCTTGGCTCTGGCCCAGAAAGAATGCGAAGGCGTTCGGCCCCGCGATGAAGAGATGGACACGGCGCGGCCCACCCTTGGACGAAGCGCGTATCGCGCCCAACAAGGACAGCGCCATCGCCGCCGCGTGGCTGCCCGATCGCACGCTTTGGTAGGATGGGCCGCCAACGGGGCTTGCCGTCATCAGCGTGCCGACGGCGGCGAGCTTCTGGACGTACTGGCGGACCGCGGGCGCCACGTTGTGCGTCAACGAGACGGCGACCGCGAGGTCCGTCCCGTCGGCGTGGACCGCCTCCTCGACGGTGGTGAGTGTCGGCCAGGCAGGATCGAGCGGCTTGTCCGCCGCCGACCAGATGTGACGACCGCCGGCTCGCTGCTCGATCTCGATGGCCTTTCCGGACTTGACGTTGAGGATCGCGCCCACGCCGAATGCCAGAGACACATGCGTGTCGAGGATCAGACGGAACTGGTCCTTGTCGCGCGCGGACTGGATCAGAAACTGCCGCAGTTCGGGGAACACGGTAGCCTTCCAGTCGGCCGGGTTCCGGATGTAGCGCCCATCGAAATGCGGGACGAGATTCACCGATTCGTCGCTGCGCGCCTCGATGTCGTCGATGGGATGCATGAACGAGCGCACGCCGAGCGTCTTGGGCCTCGGCGATGACGGCGCAAGAAGATTTTCGTCCTCGACGAGATCGCGAAACGAGGCGGGGTCGAACGTGTTGCGGCCCTGCGCATGGAGCTTCCTGATCAGATCGTCGTACAGGAAGCCGGCCTCGGACGGCGGCACTTGACGCATGCCGGCCGCCGCGAAGCGGTCGTTCAGCCGTTCGCGCAGGTCGGCGCCGGACTCCAGGCGCTGCGAGATGGCCAAGGTCCGCGCCACGAGCCGCAGCGCGTCGTGATCGATGCCGAGATGCCCCGACCATGCGTCGCGCACCTTGCCCATCATGCTTCTGGGCATGGTGCCGTCGAACAGCCGATCCAGATCAAGCGCATGAGTGTGCATGCGTATCAGGCGGGACAGCGCGTCGTCCGCCTGCGGCCGCCAGTTCGTCACCAGCCGCAACCGCGCGCCCATGCCGTTCGGCCCGTGCTGAAGCTGTGCCGCAAGAGCACGCTGGAGAAGCGACACGGATTGCGCGTTCGAGAACGCGGGATCGATGAGGTCGAGGTGGCCGAACTGCCCGGGCGTCGCGTGCCACTTGCATTGGAGGTAATCGCGGAGGATTTCGTCCCCATAATGGTCCTGCGGGCCCTTGCCGGCCACGTACTCCACCGTCACGTCGTCGAACGCGCGCGGTCCTCCGACGTCAGCTTGCTGTGACCGAACGACCATTTTTGGAGGTCGTCGGGACAGTGCACCGTCGCCACCATGATCCCATTGGCGTCCTTCACCACGAACGAATCGGGATGCAGCCGGTCCACTGACCAGGGCCGTGAAAAGCGACGCGTCATCCTTCATTGAGAACAAAGGACAGAACATCAACTAGGACCGTAGTAAGGTGGTGTTCGCTTGAGATGAGAATTAGGAGTTGCATGAAACCCGGTGGGTACCCACATCGCGCGATACGGGTAACGAAGAGTATCCGCCAAAGCCCCTGAAGCGCTTCAGCAAGATGTGGTGGGCGAAAACGTATGCGCCGGCGAGCGTGGAGCTTATGCAGAAAGTGATGGAGATCAACACGCAGTCGATGGATCAACTGCGCGCTATCATGTTCAAGGACGTTCCCACCATTCGCGTCAACGACTCGTTTCCGGAGCCGCACATGGCGACGGATCTATTCGAGCACGACATGAAAAAACTCAACGACCTGTTCACCCGAGGGCGCGAGTCCTACGCGAAGGTCGAGCAAGATTTGAAGAAGTTCTTGGTTTGAGGACCGATATGGCAATGGCAGAATCACAACTCGAAACGTGGTCGTCGGTCGGCTCGGTCACCCAGTCGAGCCAGACGTACGCGACCGTGAAATTAGCGCTTGAATCGAAGGACGCCGCTTATAAAGCCCGAAGCTACTCCAGCTTCCTGCAGGGCTCCTATGGAAACGACACGAACGTCTGGTCTGACAGCGATGTCGATGTAGTCATCAAGATGCAAGACATCTTCTACTACGACACCAGTCGGATGACACCCGCCGATCTTGCTGCCTTCAATCGGTCCCTGACGGGAGGAGGCGGTTACACCTACGATCAGTTTCGCGGTGAAGTGACCACTGTTTTGCAGAAGCGATTTGGCGCGGACGCTTCGCCGGACAAGAAGGTAATCTGGATCCAGCCAAATGCCGGACGCCGAAACACGGACGTTCTCCCCGCGGTGCAATTCCGCCGCTACTACCGGTACACCGGAAACCCGTCCGACTACGCGGAGGGCATCTGCTTCTGGCCGACGGGCGGCTCTCGAGTGGAAAACTTTCCGAAGCAGCACTCCGATAACCTGACCGCCAAACACCAGAACACCAATAGTCGATTCAAGCCAACCGTGCGGGTGTGGAAGAATATCCGCAACCGCTTGACTGAAAAAGGCGCCATCAAAGACGGGCTTGCCCCGTCGTATTACGTGGAAAGTCTCCTTTACAACGTCCCGAACGAGAATTTCGTCCAGAGCCGCGTCCAAACCTTCGTGAACTGCTTTAACTGGATATACGCGTCGAAACGCGAAGACCTCGTCTGCGCAAACAACATGTTTTGGCTGTTGCGCGACAATGAGCCCACGAGTTGGTCTCCTCAGTCCTGCGAGACCTTTTTGGCGGAAGCGCTGAAGTTCTGGAACAACGGAGGTAAGTGACACATGACCGGCACAGAACTCGAACAGCGCAACATTTACATTATGGGCGCGACTTTTGGGAAGCAGTATTCGTTGCTCCTCCGCGAAGTAACCGCGCTGCATCTGTATTGGAAGGAATTTATCGCGCTATTCGCGACCAGTGACGAACGCATCAAGCGCCTCAATCAGGCCGCTCCGGCGTTCTTCCGATGGTCCAAGACCAGCAGTTCGAGACGAAGATGTCTCACCTTGCCCGGCTCAGGGACAACGCCGCAACCGGCAAGAAGCAAAATCTCACGATCAGGAACCTACCCGATCTGGTGAGCGACCAGCAATTGAAAGACACGCTGCTCGTCCATCTCGATGACGTGATCAGCAAAACGGAGTTCTGCCGAGATTGGCGGAATAGGCGATCCGCCCACAACGACTTGCTGTTGGCGACACAAGACGGCAGAGCGACACCGCTTCCGTCCGCGACAAAGAAGAAAATCGCCGATGCTCTCCGCGCCCTGTCCGACCTAATGAACGTCATGGAGCGCTACTACCACAAACCGAGCAGCAAAATTGCGCGTCCGGTGTCGCAGTGGCGACGCGTCCCTGATTGCGTACGGGTGGACGGGGAATCACCAAGAGCCTTCCCTAATGGTAGGCGCCATTTCGATTTTGAATGAGCGACCTCTGCTCTGTGCTTCAGCGAATTCCAGTGTCCTTTCCACAACGGTTATGATGCTCTCGTCGCTCAACAAAAACTGTCCCGAGAGCCTGTTGAAGTGATCCATGTTTTCGAGCCGCGTTACCCGCTCTCCTCGCTTTCGGGTAGCAGTAACCAGGCGGAACCGAGCATCCAACTCTACGGAAAATCCTTTCTGACGAAGCATTTCCCAGAAGTGTGCGGGATTGTACATTGAAACAACCGCAACTTTCCCAAAGACCACATCAAATAGATTGTGCCGCTCGATCGGCCACCAAAAAAGTGGAATCGTTCCGCTGAGTACGATCGGAAGACCGTCGGTACCATACCCTACCGACGAAAGAATAACGCAATTGTCACTAAGCGCCTTGTCCGTGATCCTCGGCAGATGCTTTATGACGGGATCGACCTTCGTATACAGGCCGCCGTCGGCTCCGTTAAGCAGCCGACCAGAAATCCGGCGCTCGCCAAGACGGACTGCTCCAATGAGATGGCTTCTGCCCGCTTTTTGATACGCAAATCCTGCTTTGCGGCTCTCACTAATCGCGCTGTTCAGCTCATCAAAAAATATGTCGCCCTCGACATTGATGGGAATTTGCCGTTCCCGCTGCTTTGAGGACTCAAATGCGCGCGCCATCTCACCCATTTGGCGCTTCAACCGATCCCTGATCTTTTGGGGCAGCGGCTCCGAACGTTGCGAAGGGGCATTTGTGGGGGTGGCGGAAAGGCCCGTCGGAGGATTGAAGCCCGGGCCAAAGAGGCAACCCACGGTGATTTCATACCTATCCTGGCCGACTCTCTTTGTTTTCAACTCCCCTATTGACGAAACTCTACCCGTTTCAGGGTTGATGAAGCTTACATCCCCCATTCGAAGAAATGATGTGATACCATGATAAAGAACAAGGTGCCTGTTGAGCCCCTGCAGCTTCTCGACGAAAGCGCGTTCGCCTATCCCACCCACACCTGGCGGAAGAAGCGTTTGTCGCTGCCGATAGAGATGCTGCTCAATCAGCGGCACATCATTGTGGTAAAATATCCAGGCAAACCCATCGCCGATAACCTTTCCGATCCCCATCGCCGAAGTAATAGCTTTCAAATAGCCGTCCAATTGAGCCATTCGACGACTAAACCACGCGGGTTGATAGGTTACCTTTCGCGCTATCAAGCGTTGCTTTTCTTGAGTAACTGCTTTGTACTGGTCTTGTAATATCCACTGGGCGTCGATCAAGCGTTTCTGGACCGCGAGAAGATCAGCCCCATTCGCGTTTTTTGCTTCGATTTTTCCGCGCCTGAGCGTATTCCAGCACAATTCGAACCGCGCGCCTGCACGATCGATCGATGCTACTACCTCCCGACGAGAAATCATTGGTTGCGACCCGGGTTCTATTCCACAGATTGTCAACGCAAACGACTTAGTAAACTATTCGAATGAAACGCGCGCCTCTGCGGAATTTCAGGCAATGCATTTCGGCTCACGGGTTTGTCCCTTGATCGCACGCCGCGGCCGCCACAACGGGAAAGCGCGCGGAGCGATAGAGGAAACGAAGTCACGAGCGATCGGCGCTCCTCCTCACACTCGAATCCAACAGCACAGGCGTGATAGCTAAATCCGAATAAACTATCGCACTGTCAGTTGTCCAGCCAATCTTCATGGCACCTAGTCAAGCCAAGGGGCGTTGAGTCCCGAGAGATCGGCGATCGAACGAAAGACCGCCTTTAGTCGATCCCGGCACGTGAACACCGACGGTCACCGGTCAACGGTTGGCAGATGAGCCGGCCTTTTTTTACAGAATTCCCTTTATAGGCTCAGACACCGAAGGTTGCCACACGGCGCGGCTACTGCGTTCAACGTCGCTTCACGACGTGCTCCGCTACGCTACGCCCTTCGATGTCCGCGGCGCTTTGTGTGGCAGTGCTGGAAGTGTCGGGACGAAGGGCGTCAGTAAGCATGCGCCGCTGGCGCGTTCCGACTCCCCCGCGGGGCGTCGAACAAAGGGCGAATTTCAACCAAGCACCAACTTGATCGATGAGGCAGCGCAACTATAGGATGCCGCTGAGAGCAACCCAGCGATCGTCCTAAGCATCCAGCGAATTGTCTCGGGAATAACTCTTTCGCACTAAGGAGTTTCTGTTGCAGAAAGCGACATCGGATCACGAGCTTGGTCGCTACACCGGCAAGTTATTGCTTGAGCCGCTACCTGACGGCCGGCGTATGAGGACTGCGCTCGATTTCGGGTTTTTGGAGGCAGACGGGCTCCATTGGCCCGTACCACGAGGATCTACGGTGGATGGGGCCTCGATACCCAAAGCGTTATGGACTATCTTGGACGGACCGTGGGAAGGAAAATACCGCGATGCGTCGGTGGTGCATGATTACTACTGCGCGGTTCGAAGCGCCGACTGGCAATCGGTCCACCTCATGTTCTATCGCGCTATGCTCGTTTCGGGCGTCTCTGCGCGCCGTGCAAAAGTGATGTATCTCGCCGTCTATTTCGCCGGTCCTCGCTGGGATGACATGGTTGTCGACAATGTCCGCCTCGGACCGCCGGCCGTTCCAAGCCGACCGCTGGAGGACGACAATCGGCTGCTGTTCTCAATTCAGCACGATCCGAATACGCTCGCCATGAGCAAGATCATCGGACGAGAGGGAATGTCGGCGTACGATTGGGTGGCGCGCGGTCGACACACTGGCGACAAGAATGCCGAAATCACGATTCAACTGGATAAGCTAGAGGAGATCGTGGAACAGAAAGATCTTCCTTTGCGGACTCTGGTCGAAGCCGTCGAAGCCGCTGCGCTCTTTATCCCGGAAAGCAAGGACTCGCCGCGAGGGATCGCGATCGGCAATCTCGCTGCGGAGGGATCGTGAACATGGCGAAGCAGCTTCCTCCTCCCGTTCAGGTTAAGTTTGTCAGTCTGTATGAGCCCGACATGGCGACGCTCGCTGCTACCCTTATTCCCTTCGGTCGCTGGAGCGAAGAGAACATAGCAGAACATCTCCTTGTCGAAGTATCTCTACCTGCTGAGATTTCACAACGGCTCAAAGTGCTTGAAGGGTACCTCGCGCCTGGCGGCTGGCCGCGTCACGTTGCGACAGATGCGGCTGAGCACGTTCGTGGTATTGTTGAGCGGATGATACCTGCCGCGAAAGCGGAGATTGCCCAGGGGGTGCGATTGATGGCGGCCGCTGCGATACGAGATGACGGTTCCCGCGCAGCAGACATTCGCGACGAAATCCTGTCGAGCTTTCTTGCCGCAAAGGCCTTGGCGATAGCGCGAGCGCTGCGAGCTTGCACCCTAGTTGGGGAGTCTCACCTACAATGGGGGCCTGAGTTCTACGAGTTCGCGACAGCGTACTCCGACCGCGTGATCCACGGGCTTTCGTTCCTTGCTCGCGAACCAGATGGCTGGGCTGGTTGGACCGATGCAGATCTTCATATCTGGAATTATCACTATAGACTGTATATTCCCATCTGCCCCAGACCAGAGAGCACTAAAGACCTCAAACGTTTTTCAGACCATGACGTACGACAACTCCTGCTTCCACAGTTGTTGTGCACGGCAGCCCCTTATTTGGCGATTCGCCGGGTCATCTTTGAGCCCTGGGAGACCATTTCATCCGATCTGATCAAACGTGGCGAGCAATATATCGACACCGAGCGCTGTATAGGAGATTCCGACTCTAAAGCACACATCGTGAGAATCGCGGCGGACCGGATAGCAGCCTATCTACAGAATATTCCGGCCGACGATCGTGAGTACGAACTGTTCAAGCTGACTAGGTCCGCCGGTCCCCTATCATCTGAAATTGAGGAGCGGGGCCTCAAGCTGATCCCCCTCGACTGAAGATTTGCTCTTTAAGTACTCGCCCCCGAGCAGAGGTTTCCAAACCGTCGCCAGCGATGGCGCGGGCGACCCAAGACGCGCTTAACCCGCGCAGTACGAAACCTGCGGAACATATCCTGCGCACCGAGAACCCGGCGTGCATTCATTGAGTGTGAGAAACAGTATACCGACAGCGTAGACACGAAACCCCGTGCGGATACCAAGTCATGATCGCCAGCACGGCTGCATTCTTTACATTACGGTTAGACGAGCCTGATTATAAAAAGAGAACCCGGGAGATTATTAGTTCGACGTTTGCAAAACGCCGGCAAAAGCTCGTCGAATGTTTATCCGGATCACTGCGATCAGTTTCTCTCTGATGCTAGCGGAACTGAGATTGGCCCGTCCGGAACGAGCGACGTTTCGTGGTGGCCTGTAAGCGTCAATCCAAGCAGTCCGAATATCCGACGGCTAATCTTCTCTTGTGCTTCGCGAAGTGCCTGCGAGTTCGCTATCATCAGCTCGTTCGTATATTTGGCCGATACGCCTTGCAGCGAGTGCACCCCTTCCGTTGTACTCGACGAAATGCTTCGCCTCGATCAATCCGGTGCCAGCGCAGGTGAGCAAGCAAGATGAAGGGATTCGGGGCCGTCGGTTGCCGCTTGTTGATTTTCGCGCTGCCCTGAATCAGACGGTAGTAGCGGCCGCGCTCTGAACCATGGCGCGTCGATCCGGTCATGGCGCTGGGCCGCCAGGAAGGTCATCGTCTTCCAATGGCCATGGGGAACCTTGGCTTGAAGTCTGCGCCCCCGCGGCGCCCATCCCCGCAAGGGCGCCATGTCCGTCCTGGTCCAGGTCTCGTCGATGAAGACCAGCCGTTCAGCTTCGATGCGACCTTGATACTTTGCCCACTGGGCTCGCCGCCGCGCGACCGCGGGACGATCGCGTTCGCCAGCCGCCACGCTTTTTTTTGAAGCTGAGCTTCTCGGCATGCACGAAGTCCCACACCGAGTGGTAGTCGACCTTCAGGCCGCGTCCAGCAAGCTCGGCAACGAGCCCCCGTATGGTGAAATCGCCGTCCTTGATACGCTGCGACAGCCAGACCGCGAGCGCGCCCGAAATTGCCTTCGGCTTGTAGCCGCCGATCTGGCCAGGCTCAACGCTGCCGATCTCATCGACGCGCTTCATCCAGCCGATGGCCGTGCTGATCGCCACCCCAAACTGCTTGGCGGCCTGATTGCGGGACATCCCGCTCTCAATTGCCGCCACGACGCGCTTGCGAAGATCCAGAGAGTACGGCTTACCCATCCATGCTGGCCTCCCGCCCAGCCGGCATGGTGAATCAGAAACCAACTGATTTTGGAATCTGGAGGGTTCTGTGAGGTCGCTCTCACGCGAGGGCGCGGCAAAGCGCAGATGCGCTACGCGGACAAGCGCAATGCTCCCTGCGTCGTCATTCAGGGGAGCAACGAGCACGAGCGGGGTACCGTGATCGTCAAGGATTTGATCGAGGGCAAAAAACTGTCGTCGATGATCGGCTCCAATCGCGAGTGGCGCGGATCGAAGGACGCTCAAGCCGAGGTTCGCATCGACGAGCTTGTCGCCGAAGTTAAGGGCGTCATCGCCCGCCACCAATAGGCGCCGATTGCGAGTGCCCGAGTTTCGGTACTCCAGAGAGAAAGGGGAGACGGGACCGGCCCGTCTCCGCTTCGGCGCACCTTGCCGCAAGTTCCGAGGCGTCAACAATACAAGTTACTTATGGGTCCATCGTTGCTGATTATGGCTCCACATACTCCGTGTCGTAATGCTGATTTGTGGGTCTATCGTCGCTCGCGATTTTCGTCTAAGCGCGACAAGACTCCTCACACGATGGGAGATTACTTTGGACTCGATCGCCTACGTCAACGGCCTTTTTGTCCCTCTTTCGAAAGCCAGGATCTCGATACTCGATCGGGGCTTCCTTTTCGCGGACGGCTTTTACGAGGTGCAGCCGTACTCGACGGCAAGCGGCTCGACAACGCCTCGCATCTGTCGCGGCTCGCGCGTTCGGTCTGCGAGATCGCGCTGAAACTGCCAGAGACGATAGAGCGAATCGCCGAGTTCCAGAAAGAGCTGGTCACGCGCAACAGGCTCGTTAGCGGCCTTGTATATCTCCAGGTAACGCGTGGCGCCGATACGGGACGCGACTTTCCATTCCCTAAAGCCGACGTCAAGTCGAGCCTGGTCATATTTGTCTCCGAAAAGGAGATCGTGGATACACCTCCCGCCAAGGGCGGTGTCGACGTGATTACAGTGCCCGATGTCCGCTGGGCGCCGCGACATCAAGAGCGTGGCACTACTCGCTCAGGTGTTGGCGAAGCAGGCCGCGGCCGAAGCCAGCGCTGCGGAGGCCTGGATGGTCGAAGACGGGTTCGTCACCGAAGGCGGTTCCTCCTCTGCGTTCATCCTCACGCATGACAACGTCATCGTCACGCGGCAGAACTCCAACGCGATTCTGCCCGGCTGTACGCGTAAGGCGGTGCTGGCGCTCGCCGAGGAACGCCGGCTTCGGGTGGAGGAACGAGCGTTCACGGTCGCCGAGGCCCTTGCTGCCAAGGAGGCATTCATCACGTCGGCGGCCATTTTTGTGCAGGCGGTCGTGGCGATAGATGGCGTGAAGATCGGGAACGGAAAGCCCGGACCGATGACGAGTCGTCTTCGCAAGATTTACATCGACTACATAAAGGCGACGGCAGTCTAGGCCACCCCTCGGGGGGCTGGGCGGCGTAGCCGCGGCTTAACACTTTCCGATCACCGTGTGATTAAACGTCAGCCATACTCGTGGCCGTTCGTACCTGATGGGATCGAAGAGATGGAAGTCGTCGAATTCGTTGAAACTCCGATACAGCGTGCACTGCGCCTCGATATTCAGCAACTGCCGGGTAACGTCCGGCTGCAAACCATCGTGTTGAAGCATGGTCGTACGTTCGAGCCCCAACGGCGTCCGAGGCTTCAGGCTGCGGACACAAAAGGAATGCTTCCTGAACAGCTTCTACGTCGCGGATTCGGGACGAGGGACGTATGTCGTTCGCGATGGTGGGAAACCTCCACTTCCATCATGCCTGGGTCACCCTCGACGGGATAAATGCCGTCGACGTGACCCTGCGGATACCGGAGGAGGCCCAATTCTTCGGAATCGCCTTTTCTTTGTCAGGGCTGAGAGAGCAGATATTGTCGGTCCGCCAGGGTAGAGCCCCGATGCTCGACGCCGTCTATCCACTGGAAGCACTGGAAGCCCTCATCGAGAAGGCCGGGATTTCGCGCTTCGGCGCCGGAGATGCGGCGGATGCCCTCTCGACGCCATGGATTTGACCAAGCTCCGCCGACCGGATTGGTCACCGACGGCGCGCCGTTCGGCTCCGCCGCGATCCCTTCGGAACGAAATTCAAGGACTCGACTGGCACGAGAATTCCGCGCCGCACCGGCGCGCGGGCTGCGGCGCCGTTTAGTCGGATGGCTTACACCAGCTTGACTTCCCCCATCGTGGGATTGCGTCAACTTATTGTTATAAATTGACATCGATGAAGGGGATATCAGCAAATCTCCGATGTTTTGCTGTCTTCCCCTTCAATCCGGGGACGACGCATTCGGTTACCTTCAAATACGTGCCGCCGGAGTCTGCGCTTACCAAAGCTGGATTGCTCTGGGCATCCACGAAGTGGTCATCTGCCGGATCGTTCGACGTTCCGACACCATGCACAATCGTGCTGCCGCCATCCGTAGGGGCAGCAGCGCTGCGAACGATCGATCATCCGTCCTAGCCGATTCTTACTCGGCAAAATTCGGCACATCTGCCGACCGTCATTGAGAGGTTTCATCGCTCCTGCGAACGTAGTCTGAAGGGGCTATTTGGTCTCGGCCGTCACGCGCAAGTATTTTTACTCCGCTTTGCTTAGCGAGTCTGCTCCCGCCTACGACCACCATCGCAGGAGTGCGCTAACACCCGATACGGAGCATTGAGATATTTGAAGAATCTCATTTTCATTCGCCGCCGCCGCGGTCAACATGAATGGACTCACAACTGCGCAGATCGAGACTTCCATGAATGCTCCACAGGCAAAGGTCACGTGTGGTCCTGCGATTCCTGTCGGGTCGCGGCCACGGCCGAGGGAAGCTGTGGCTGAACGACGATCTGGATCGGATCATCGCAGCAACAAAAGTGGTGAAATTGCAGAGAAGTTCTGGCGGCCACAGGAGCGATCGGAGATGCGAATGGTGGAAGCAAGCGCCGCAAGTAATCACAGCCGCCCGGCTGTAGCGCAGGGCGGAAATTTACGTTAGCTTCTGCTGGCGAGTTTGCAAATGCGTACCCGCATCCGATCTCTCCGAGGACAACGGGCTATCATTCGACCGCTTGACCCCTCCCACCCTCAGAGCTGGGATAATCCCGACAATGAGGAAATCTGGTTTGACCTGGCGCGCGCCATCGGACGCCAGATCGCACGGGATGAAAACGATGGTTTGGGGCAGCCGATAGAGGACCGGCATGACGACAGCGTCATCCAAGAAAACGGCCGTACTGTACGCCCGCTATTCCAGCGACATGCAAAAGGCGACCTCGATTGACGGTCAGCTATTGCTCTGCAGGAAGGTTGCGTTGCGCAGCAATCTCGATGTCATCGGGGAATTTGTGGATGCCGCAAAATCTGGTCTTACCGAAGGTGCGCGGGACGGCTATCAACGCCTGCTCAACGGCGTGCGAAATCATGACTTTGACGTGGTCGTCGTTGAGCACTTCGACCGCTTGTCGCGCGATCCCGCAACCATCCAGCGTCTCAAGCAGATTTTCGAGTTCAACCGCGTTGAGCTGATGGATCAGAAGGGCGTCTATGCGACCGCCACCGACATCAGCATCGCAAGTCTCTACAACACGATTTACAAGCCGCAGCTCGCCGAAAAGGTTCAGCGTGGCCATGACAACGCTGTTGCCAACGGAAGAATTCCTGGCTCACACGCCTATGGTTATCGGCCGAGGCCGGGCGCGCCCGGCGAACGCGTGATCGATGAGAACGAAGCAAAGATCGTGCTCCGCATTTTCACCGAATATGCGGTAGGCCGCTCGACCCGAACTATCGCCGCTGATCTCACCCGCGAAGGTGTGCCCTCACCCGGGGCAACTCGCCACAAGAACAAGGCTGGTCGCACCACCTGGAATCATCAGTGCATCACAGGCGGTCGGCATGGTCGCGGCATTATCGGCAACCAGCTATATATCGGCGAGATACATTGGAACGTTCGCTCGACAATTCTCAACCCGGAGACGCAGAAGAAGCAGAAGCGCCGCAATCCAGAAGAACGCCATATCATAGTCGAAAAGCCTGAGCTGCGGATCATTCCGCAAGCGCTCTGGGATCGAGCGCAGAAGGTTCGTAGCGCGCGTGCCGTACATATGTTCGGGCCGACTGGCAAGCCGCGCCGCCGCCTCGTGATTCCGCGCAACAATGAACACCCGCTTGCCGGCGTTCTGCGGTGCGGTGTCTGCAACGGCCATATGCGAATCGCTCAATCCTCCCGAAATGGCGCGCCGCGCGCCGCATGCGCCAACGCGCATCAACGGGGCACCTGCGAGCACACCCGTAGCTTTGATATGGACATTCTGCTCAAGGATGCCTCCGAAAAAATCGAAGCGAAATTGCTTTCGCCGAAGGCCACTGAAGAGGCGATGCGTGCTTGGAAGGAGGAATGCAAAAACGGTCGGAACAAGGGCGGCAGCGAACGCGCTAAACTGGACCGTCGACGCCGTGTGTTGACTACCGAGATCGAACGGCTGACATATGCCATCGCGAACAGCCGTCGCAAACCGGATGAGTTACTCAAGCGGATCGATGAATGCGACCTGGAACGGGAAACCGTTGAAGAGCGCTTGCGGCTGATGGGCAGTGGCGGCGAAAATGTGATCCCATTCGACCACCGAAAATTCAGTGACCGATACCGTTCGGAGACTCGAAGACTGGTCACTGCGCTCAAGTTCGACCCGAAGGCGATCGAAACTCGCATCGCCTTCCGCAACTTGATCGGCTGCATTGTAGTGCATCCGGTTCGCAAACGGATGCCCTACGAATATACACCCTACATGAACAGCGCCGCCCTTCTCGGTGAGAAACTTTTCCCCGAAAACCGCAAGGCAGGAGAAATCAGCACGTTTGCCTACTACGACAATGGCAAGTCTGGGAAATCCGTGTCCTCGTAATAGACGCGGACCTGCATGTGGTGGCGGCCGTCGCGTATCTCGCCGTCGAGATGAGCAGTCACGTCGCGAGCCTCTTCGCTTGTCGCTATAGGTCCGTTTTGCGCAAAAACGGCCGGACGCGCAAGCGTGTCAGGACACAACCAGCCCTGCCCGTCCCAGCGTCACCTCGACGATCTCGGGCGGCACGCCGACGCGGACCGGCATGATGCTGCAACCGAGGCCACCGGAGACAATCAGGTCGCAGTTCAGCCGGAAGTGGCCATAGGCGAGGCGCAGGCCGTTCTTGGGCGAAACCGCGGGCGACCAGCCGAGCAGGCGAACCTGGCCGCCATGGGTATGACCGGACAGTTGCAGCGCGACGCGCCCGGGTACGAGCGGCGCGATGTTGGGCTCGTGCGCGAGCAGGATGACCGGCGCATCGTCGGTGACCTTCGCCAGCGTGCCGGCGAGATCGTCGGCGCCGAAGCGGCCGATGCTGCGGAAGCGCCGCGCCGGCAGGAAGGCCAGCTGATCGCCGAGCCCGGCAAGCCAGAACGGACGGCCGTCCTTGGTGAGCCGCACGACGTCATTCTCGTAGACCGGGATGCCGGCCGCCTCCAGCGCCCGATGCGCGATGGTCGGTCCGTGCCCCGCCTGCTGCACGGTCCTGTCGTCCCAATAATCGTGATTGCCCATGACGGCATGGACGCCGAGCGGTGCCTTGAGTCCGGCCAGCACCCTCGCCCATTCGCGCGACGGGATGAGGCGCGTGACGTGGTGAAGGCCGGCGACATAGTCGCCGAGCAGCACGACGATATCGGCATTCAGCGCATTGGTACGGTCGACGATGCCCTCGATCCGCTCCAGCGACATCCAGGGATCGCAGGCGTGGATGTCGGCGATGGCCGCGATCTTCAGCGGAAAATCCGCCGGCCATTGCCGCGGCTTCGGATGATAGCGGGTGACGCGAAGCCGCAGCACCGGCTCGACGCCGACGCCGTAGGCGGCGGTCGAGATGCCGAGGGCGGACAGACCGCCGATGGAACGGATGAAATGACGGCGCGTGATCATGGAAGCCCGATCGAGATGCGCCTTGTTGATGCGGTCCGATTGGAGCGGAATTGGGGTGCGTTCGTGCAGACCGTCTGCACGAGGTTACCAGAAATTCATGATAGAAGGAGCGCGCTGCATTGGCGCAGCTCAGTCGTCGCTCTCGTCCGTGCCGAACAGGCCGAATTGTGCCGCCGCATCGCGCGAGGGTTCGGCGATGCCGAGATGACGGAAGGCGTGCGAGGTGAGCAGACGGCCGCGCGGGGTGCGCTGGAGATAGCCGCACTGGATCAGATAGGGCTCGATGATGTCCTCGATCGCATCGCGCGGCTCGGACAACGCGGCGGCCATGGTCTCGACGCCAACCGGGCCGCCGCCATAGTTCATCGCGATGGTCGTGAGGTAGCGACGGTCCATCGCGTCGAGGCCCGCGGCATCGACCTCGAGCGCGCTCAGGGCGTGGTCGGCGATCTTGCGGTCGATCTTGTCGGCATCGGCCGCCGAGGCGAAATCGCGCACGCGGCGGAGCAGGCGGCCGGCGATACGCGGCGTGCCGCGAGCGCGGCGCGCGATCTCGTTGGCGCCGTCGGCGCTCATGCCGACATTGAGCACGCGCGCGCCCCGACTGACGATGCTTTCGAGCTCCTCGATCGTGTAGAAATTGAGCCGCACCGGAATGCCGAAACGATCGCGCAAGGGATTGGTGAGCAGCCCGGCACGCGTGGTGGCGCCGACGAGGGTGAATTTCGACAGCTCGATCTTCACCGAGCGCGCCGCCGGGCCCTCGCCGATGATGAGGTCGAGCTGAAAATCCTCCATCGCGGGATAGAGCACCTCTTCCACCGCCGGGCTCAGACGATGGATCTCGTCGATGAAGAGCACGTCGCGCTCTTCGAGATTGGTGAGGAGAGCTGCGAGATCGCCGGCCTTGGCGATCACCGGCCCTGACGTCGCGCGAAAGCCGACGCCCAGCTCCTTGGCCACGATCTGCGCCAGCGTGGTCTTGCCGAGGCCGGGGGGACCTACGAACAGCACGTGATCCAGCGCCTCGCCGCGCTTGCGCGCCGCCTCGATGAAAATGGAGAGGTTCTTGCGCGCCTGCTGCTGGCCGACGAAATCGGACAGCGATTGCGGGCGCAGCGCGGTGTCGCCGACATCGTCGCTGCGGCGCTCGGGCGAGACCATGCGGTTGGCCTTGGGATCGCTCACTTCGCCAGTTCCTTCAGGCCGAGGCGAATGAGCTGCGCCGTCTCGGCGCTCTCACCCGCGCTGCGCGATGCGGATGCAATGGCGGCGGCCGCCTGCGGCTGGCCGTAGCCTAGATTGACCAGCGCGGAGATCGCGTCGGCGACGGGCCGCGGCGCGCGCTGGTCGTCGACGGCGCCGGCAAGATGCACCACAGCCGGATCGACATTGGCGAAAGCCGGCGCCTTGTCCTTCAATTCCGTGACGATGCGTTCGGCGACCTTGGGACCAACGCCGGGCGTGCGCGCCACCGCGGCCTTGTCGCGCAGCGCAATGGCATTGGCGAGATCGGCCGGCGCCAGCGTGCCGAGCACGGCGAGCGCGACCTTGGCACCGACGCCCTGCACGGTCTGGAGCAGGCGAAACCATTCGCGCTCCTGGTCGGTGCGGAAGCCGAACAGTTTGATCTGGTCCTCGCGGACATAGGTCTCGATCGACAGCACGGCAGCCTCTCCCGGCGAGGGCAGATGCTGCAGTGTACGCGCCGAGCAATGCACCTGATAGCCGACGCCGCCGACGTCGAGGAGCACATAATCCTCGCCATAGGAATCGATCAGGCCCTTGAGCTTGCCGATCATAGCCCCGCCACCTTCAGCCTGAGCGCGGTGCTCTGGCGGTGATGGGCGTGGGTGATGGCGATGGCGAGCGCGTCGGCGGCGTCGGCGGACGGCGGCTCGGCCTTGGGCAGCAATATTTTCAGCATCATCGCGATCTGTTGCTTGTCGGCATGGCCGGCACCGACCACGGTCTTCTTGACCTGGTTCGGCGCGTATTCGGCGACAGAGATACCGAACATCGCGGGTGCCAGCATGGCGACGCCGCGGGCTTGGCCGAGCTTCAGCGTCGCAACGCCGTCCTTGTTGACAAAGGTCTGCTCGACCGCAGCTTCCATCGGCTTGTGGTCGGACAGGACGGACGCGAGCCCCTCGTGGATCGCGAGCAGCCGGCGCGCCAGCGGCAAATCGTCCGGCGGTTCCACCGAACCGCAGGCGACGTAGATCAGGCGATTGCCCTCAGCCTCGATCACGCCCCAGCCGGTGCGGCGGAGGCCAGGGTCGATGCCGATGATGCGAACGGGGCCACGAATCGGGAGCGTAGTCATGGGCCAGTGATAGCGGCTGGCCGCCGTGGGGGAAACAGAAACAGAACGGAAGTAACAGGGGAAGTGTCGGTCTCGTGCCCCGGGCGCGACGCAGCGCAAAGCGGTGCGGCGCTGAACCGGGGCCCAGTTGTCACCGGTACTCGAGGTGTCAGGGTCCCGGCTCTGCGCAGCAGCGTTGCACGCTGCAGCGCGTCCGGGACACGATCGACGTCAGCCGCCCATCTTCGCGACCAGCGCGTCCGAGACCTCGAAATTGGCGTAGACGTGCTGGACGTCGTCGTGCTCGTTCAGCAGATCCATCAGCT
The DNA here is from genome assembly GCF_054863005.1 of Bradyrhizobium sp. 25ACV. Taxonomy (NCBI): domain Bacteria; kingdom Pseudomonadati; phylum Pseudomonadota; class Alphaproteobacteria; order Hyphomicrobiales; family Nitrobacteraceae; genus Bradyrhizobium; species Bradyrhizobium sp. 25ACV. The sequence goes on along the minus strand of NZ_JAVAYO010000002.1, from coordinate 145,351 downwards.
TGAGCAGCTTCTCGCCGGTCTCGTCGTCGACGGCGACCGTGTTCTGCGGCTTCCAGATCAGCGCGGCCTTGCGCGGCTCGCCGAACTTGGCTTCCAGCGCCTTGGCGACGTCGCGATAGCCTTCGGTCGAGGCGTAGATCTCGTGACCGGTTTCGCCGGAGACGACGTCGTCGGCGCCGGCCTCGATCGCTGCATCGAGCACGGCGTCGTCGGAGGCCACGCTGCGGTCGTATTCGATGATTCCGGTGCGATCGAACATGAAGGACACCGAGCCGGTTTCGCCGAGATTGCCGCCCGACTTGGTGAAGAAGGAGCGGATGTCGGAGGCGGCGCGGTTGCGGTTGTCGGTCAGCGCCTCGACGATGACGGCGACGCCGCCAGGGCCATAGCCCTCGTAGCGGATCTCGTCATAGTTCTCGCCCTCATTGCCGAGCGCTTTCTTGACGGCGCGCTCGATATTGTCCTTCGGCATGTTCTCCTGGCGCGCCGCGATGATGGCGGCGCGCAGGCGGGGATTCATGTTGGGGTCGGGCGTGCCCAGCTTGGCCGCGACGGTGATTTCCCGCGCCAGCTTGCCGAACAGCTTCGACTTCTGGGCATCCTGCCGCCCCTTGCGGTGCATGATGTTCTTGAATTGGGAATGTCCGGCCATGCGTGGTCTCTCGGGGTCTCTTGGAATCGTACGCCAATGAGGGTGGGAAACGCGGCCTTATAGGCCGCCAACCCACCGGAATGAAAGGGTCTCGGATGCTTTAAGGTAACACCGTACAGGTCCCTGCCTAGAGGTGAGGCATCGTTAACCCTGACTTCATTCCAGCCTGCGAAAATAACCTCCGAGCGTCCCCCGACAAGAGAGACCTGATGGCATTCGGACTATTTCGGAAGCGTCTGCCGGATATGGCCGCGCCGGTGGCAGCCGCAGAGGCCGCGCCGCCGGCGGCCCAGTCCGAGCCCGCCCCGGTCGAAGGTGATTCGGCGCGGGAGATCCTGGAATTGCTGGAACTCGAGCTCGGCGCGATGATCCGCCAGCTCGAGCGCGCCGCCAATTCGGTGGCGGGCGGCGCCGAAGCGACCGCATCGACGCTTGCCGCCATTCGCGACCGCACCGACGCCCTGACCGGCCGGACCAATGCCGCGCAATCGACCGCCTCCACCTTCGCCCACGCCGCCGACAAGTTCACCCAATCCGCGCTGGGGATCGGGGCGCAGGTTCGCGAGGCCGGCAAGCTTGCCGACGAGGCCAGCGCCGCGGCGCAGGAAGCCCGCGCCAATGTCGATCGCCTGCGCGAATCCTCCGCCGCCATCGGCAATGTCGTCAATCTGATCGCCCAGATCGCGCGGCAGACAACTTTGCTCGCGCTCAACTCGACGATCGAGGCCGCACGCGCAGGCGCTGCGGGCAAAGGCTTTGCGGTCGTCGCAACCGAGGTCAAAGCCCTCGCGGTGCAGACGCAAGGGGCGACGGAAGAGATCACGAAGAAGATCGACGCACTGCAGCGCGACGCCGCCGGCTCTGCGGATGCCGTGCACCGCATTTCGCAAGCGATCGAGGCGATCCGCCCGGTCTTCGAGACTGTCAACGGCGCGGTGGCCGAACAGAACGCCACCACCAGCGAAGTCTCCGGCAACGCCGCCAGCGCCTCGGAGTTCATCGTCTCGGTCGGCGAGAGCGCAGCCGAGATCGATGCCGCGACCAAGGCGGCCGAGAGCCATGGCGAGAACGTCGCCAGTGCCGGCAAAGCCGTCGCCACCTTCGCACAGAAGCTGAAATCGCGCTGCGCCGTGCTGCTCCGCCAGAGCGAGCACGACGACCGCCGCAAGACCGAACGGCTGCCCTGCCATCTCAAGTTCGAGAGCCTGCGCGGCGTGATGCCGATCTATGAAATCTCGATGGACGGTGTGCTGATCGGCGGCGCGGATGCAGGCCGGCTGGCACCGCAAGCGATCATCGAAGGCACCCTCGAAGCCGTCGGCGCCTGCCGCCTGCGCGTGGTCGAGCAATCCAAGGCCGGGGCCCGCGCGCAATTCGTCGGTCCCAATGCCGAGCTCAGCGAAAGGATCGAGGACAGGCTCTGGTCGATCCACGAAGAGAACACGGAGTTCGTCACCCGCGCCATGGAAGCGGGCAACGCGCTGACCGCGATCTTCGAGCAGGCCGTTGCCCGCGGCGAAGTCAGAATCGACGACCTGTTCGACACCGACTACGCCGAAATCGCCGGGACCAATCCGCAGCAATACCGCACGAAATATCTCGACTGGGCCGACCGCGCGCTGCCGCCGTTCCAGGAGGTCTTTCTGGCCAAGGACCAGCGCTTGGCGTTCTGCGCCATGGTCGACCGCAACGGCTTCCTGCCGGTGCACAACAAGATCTATTCGCACCCGCAGCGGCCGGGCGACGTCGCCTGGAATACAGCCAATAGTCGCAACCGCAGGATATTCAACGATCCGGCGGGGTTGGCGGCCGCACGCAACCTGCGCTCGTACTTGGTGCAGAGTTATGCGCGCGACATGGGCAATGGGAATACGGTGATGATGCGCGAGATCGACGTTCCAATCCGCGTGCAGGGCCGGCACTGGGGTGGATTCCGCACGGCTTACAAGCTCTAGAGCCTAGCCCGAAAAAATGTCCCGCAGTTTTTCGAGCGGAATAGAGAAATAAGGCGCGAATTGCGCCTGAGTGCACGCTCAGGCAAGACGCCGACTGCGAATCATCCCTTTAAGCTGAACTGGAATGGGAATGCCGCCGTGAGCCGGGTTGCGGCTCTGACTGGAGGACTCATCGAATATGTCCGTCGTACAACTTGCAGTCATGGACACCGGCTCCAATCGCACGCTGGCCGAGCGGCTGATCGATCAGCTTGCCGATCGCATCGGCGGCCTCGGCGTGGAACTCGCCGATATCGCCGGCAACGTCCAGGAAGTCGCAAACCGCGTCGCAAACCAGTCGGAACGGTTCCACCATCTCCAGGAGACCGCCGAGACGATGGTCTCGGCCAACCACGATATCGCCAATGCCTCGCAGGCCGTGCAAACCACCACGTCCGCGGCGGTCGGCGAGATCGCACAGTCGCGCAGCGCCGTCGACACCGCGGTCAACCACATCTCCGAGCTCGTCGCGGCGGTGGAGCGCATCGAAGCGCGCCTGTCCGCCGTCGGCTCGGCGCTGGCGCAGGTCGCGAAAGTCTCCGGCTCGATCGAGGCGATCGCGAAGCAGACCAATCTGCTGGCGCTGAACGCAACCATCGAAGCCGCCCGCGCCGGCAACGCCGGCCGCGGCTTCGCAGTGGTCGCAAGCGAAGTGAAGAACCTCGCGGAAGCCACCCGCCAGGCTACGCACCAGATCTCCGACACCGTGCGCGATCTCGACGGCCAGATCGAAGGCCTGATCGGCGAGAGCAGCGACGCCTCGCAGCGCGCCAAGACCGCAGGCGAAGGCGCCCAGCAGATCTCCGGCATCATCTCGCGGGTTCAGCAGGGCTTCGCCTCCGTGGAGGCGGAGATCGGCAGCGTCACGCGCGCGGCGACCTCCAATCTCGGGCATTGCGACACCGTCATCAGCGAGCTGAACGAACTCGCCAAGGGCGTCGACCTCTCCTCGCGCGACCTCAAGAACGCCGATCAGCGCGTGACAAAGCTGCTCGACACCTCCGAAGGCCTGATAGCGATGATCGCCGACAGCGGCGTGGAGACATCGGACGCTCCGCTGATCCGAATCGTCGTCGAGACCGCGAAGCGGATCTCGACCGAGTTCGAGGCCGCGATCGATCGCGGCGACATCACGCTCGACCAGCTCATGGACGAGACGTATCGCGAAATTCCCGGCACCGATCCAAAGCAGTACCTCACCAACTACGTCGACTTCACCGACCGCGTGCTGCCCGCAATCCAGGATCCGATCCAGAAATCCGATCCCCGCATCGTGTTCTGCGTCGCCTGGGCCAAGGGCGGCTATCTGCCGACCCACAACCCCAATTACCGCCTGCCGCAGGGCAAGGATCCGGTCTGGAACAACGCCAATTGCCGCAACCGCCGCCTGTTCAACGATCGCGCGGTGCAGAAGGTCGCGGCGAACAGCAAGCCGTTCCTGCTCCAGACCTATCGCCGCGACATGGGCGGCGGGCAGTTCGTGCTGATGAAGGACCTGTCCTCGCCGATCGTGATCCGCGGCAAGCACTGGGGCGCCTTCCGGATGGGTTTTCGGCAGAGCTGAGGGCCGGCGCGACGGCGTTCCGGGGCTCCCAAAACAAAAAACTCGAAAACAACCCCCTGCACAGTAGCCGGGGCGTGCGAAATCAATGGCTTATGCCGGCAGGCCGCGGCGGGCTTTGACTCGAATGCCACTACTTCGAAATTGTCATCCCTCTCTTCCCTTCTCTTCTTGACAAGGGGAGAGGGCACAACGATTTCGGCCGTACTCTCAGCCACGACTTTCCCAATCGCACGTATTTCGTCATCGCATGATTTTACGCATCCGCACGACAATCTGCGGTGATCGACGACGCGCGCGCCGAAAAAGCGTCAAAACATGACGATTATCATATCAATGAGCCCAAAACGCTGGCCGCGAGCGCCGCACAAATTCGTGAACGTCATGGGCTGACGCGTCGGCAGCGCAAATATGCATTGCCGGAGATTGCGACGCTTCATCGTTTCGTATCGTTATTGTCGCGCGCGAATTCGCTGACTAGATCGCCGCAAGCGATCGAGCGAGCAAGGGGATGCATATGGCAACTGTACTCACCATCAACGGCGAAACGAAATCGTTCGACGCGCCACCGGAGATGCCGCTGCTGTGGGTGCTGCGCGACATCCTCGGCATGACCGGCACCAAGTTCGGCTGCGGCATCGCCCAATGCGGCGCCTGCACGGTGCATGTCGACGGCAAGGCGGTTCGCTCTTGCGTCCTGCCGGTCAGCGCGGTTGAGAACCGCGCCATCACCACGATCGAACATGTCGGCAGCACGCCTGCGGGCGCGAAAGTGCAGAAGGCCTGGCTCGACCTCGAAGTGATCCAGTGCGGCTCATGTCGGCCGCCGCATTGCTGGCCGCTACACCCAGGCCTGACGATTCCGACATCGACGCCGCGATGGCCGGCAACATCTGCCGCTGCGGCACCTATGTCCGCATCCGCGAGGCCGTCAAGCAGGCCGCCAACGGCCGTCAGTCCTGAGGTCCACCATGAATGCACATCACAGCGTCTCCCGCCGCGCGCTGCTGACCGGCGGTCTCGCCACCGGTTTCCTGCTCGCCTTCCATCTGCCGCTGCGCGCGGCCGTCAACGAACCGGTGCAGCCGCGCGATGCAACCGAGGGCAAGTTCGCGCCCAACGCCTTCATCCGCATCGACGAGACCGGCCGCACCGTGCTGATGATGCCGCAGGTCGAGATGGGCCAGGGCACCTACACCTCGATCTCCGCCGTGCTCGCCGAAGAGCTGGATGCCGACTGGAGCAGGGTCGAGGTGCAGCACGCTCCGCCGAACGACAAGCTCTACGGCAATCCGACCTTCGGCCTGCAGGTCACCGGCAACTCCAACTCGATCCGCGCCTGGTGGACGCCGCTGCGCAAGGCCGGCGCCACCGCGCGCGCGATGCTGGTACAGGCCGCGGCCGCCCAATGGGGCGTCGAGCCCGCGAGCTGCACGGCGTCGAAGGGCGAAGTCGCGCACGAAGCGAGCGGCCGCAAGCTCGCTTACGGCGCGCTGGCGCTCGCTGCCCAGGGACAGACCCCGCCGAAGGATGTCGCGCTGAAGGACCCCAAGGACTTCGTCATCATCGGCCAGCCGCTGAAGCGGCTCGACACGCCCGACAAGGTCAACGGCAAGGCCGTCTACGGCATCGACGCGATCCTCCCCGGCATGAAGTTCGCGACGGTCGCCGCCTGCCCCGTGTTCGGCGGCAAGGTCGGCAAGATCGACGACAGCGCCGCGGTGAAGCTCCCCGGCGTGCGCAAGGTCGTGGTGCTCGACGACATGGTCGCCGTGATCGGCGATCACATGTGGGCGGCCAAGAAGGGCCTCGAAGCGCTCAAGATCGAGTGGAACGAGGGACCCAACGCTGCGATCACCACGAAGGATGTCTGGGACGATTTGCGCAAGGCCAGCCAGAAGGACGGCGCGGTCGCCAAATCCGACGGCGACATCGCCAAGGCGCTGGCGAGCGGCGACAAGTTCGAGGCGGCTTACGAGCTGCCGTTCCTGGCGCATGCATCGATGGAGCCCATCAACGCCACCGTGCACGTGAAGCCCGACTCCTGCGAGATCTGGACCGGCACGCAGATCATGACGCGCGTGCAGTCGGAGGCGGCGAAGGCCGCTGGGCTTCCGGTCGACAAGGTCATCGTCAACAATCATCTGCTCGGCGGCGGTTTCGGCCGCAAGCTCGAGCCCGACATGGTGATCGCGGCGGTGAAGATCGCAAAACAGGTCGACTACCCCGTGAAGGTGGTGTGGACCCGCGAGGAGGACATCCAGCACGATGTCTACCGCCCGGTCTATCGCGACCAGATCACGGCGTCGCTGGTCGACGGCAAGGTCGCGGGGTGGAAGTACAAGGTCGCCGGCTCCGCGGTGCTGGCGCGCTGGTTGCCGCCGGCGTTCCAGAAGGGCATCGACATCGACGCGATCGATGCCGCGGTCGATGCACCCTACGACTTCGCCAATTTCCACGTCGAATATGTCCGCGCCGAGCCGCTGTCGGTGCCGACCGGGTTCTGGCGCGGCGTCGGCCCCAACAACAACGTGTTCGCGGTCGAATGCGCGATGGACGAGCTCGCGCGCAAGGCCGGCAAGGACCCGATCGAGTTCCGAAAGTCCATGCTGACCAAGAACCCGCGAATGCTCGCGGTGCTCAACCAGGTCGCGGAGAAATCCGGCTGGGGTCAACCGCTGCCTCCGCGCGTCGGCCGCGGCGTCTGCGTGCAGCCGTCATTCGCGAGCTTCATCGCGACCGTGGTGGAGGCCGAGATCGACGATATCGGCGAGATCACGCTCCGCCGCATCACCTCGGTGGTCGACACCGGCATCGCGGTCAACCCCGACACGGTGAGGGCGCAGATCGAGGGCGGGCTGATTTTCGGCCTCACCGCCGCGCTCTATGGCGAGATCACCATCGAGAAGGGCCGCGTGCAGCAATCGAACTTCCACGACTACCGCATGATGCGCATCAACGAGACGCCGAAGATCGAAGTGATCGTCGTCAAGAGCGGCGAAGCGCCCGGCGGCATCGGCGAGGCCGGCGTCAACGCCGGACCGCCGGCGCTGCGCAACGCGATTCTTGCCGCAACCGGCGTGGCGCTGCGGCGCCTGCCTATTGACCGAAAACTGCTGGCTGCGGGGAAGAAGGCATGAGCGGCAAGATGCGTATTCTCACAAGCGTCGCTGCGATCGCGATCGTCGCAGCAGGGCTCGGCGTCTGGATCATCCGCGGGCCCGGCCCGCTCGACTTCGCCGGCGGCACGAAGGTGGCGCTGGCGGATTACCGCGCCGGCAAGCCGACCGGCGTGCCGGCCAGGCTGGAGAATGCGAGCCTGGTCGATCGCGGCGAATATCTCGCCAAGGCGGCCGACTGCATGGTCTGCCACACCAAGCCCGGCGAGAAGGACTATTCCGGCGGGCTCGGCTTCAAGCTGCCGTTCGGCACCCTGTATTCGACCAACATCACGCCGGACAAGGACACCGGCATCGGCAATTACAGCGACCAGGATTTTCTGAACGCGGTCCAGCACGGCCAGCGTCGCGACGGCGCCCGGCTCTATCCGGCGATGCCGTACACGTCCTACACCTACATGACCGACGAGGACGTGCTGGCGGTGAAGGCCTATCTGTTCAGCCTGCCGCCGGTGCGCGCGAAGGCGCCGGACAATACGCTGTCGTTCCCGTTCAACCAGCGCTGGGCGATGATTGTCTGGTCGGCCGTGTTCAATCCGGACACGCGCTTTGCGCCTGATACTTCGAAGAGCCCCGAATGGAATCGCGGCGCGTATCTTGTCGAAGCGCTGGCGCATTGCGGCGAATGCCACACCCCGCGCAATCTCGGCTTTGCGCTGGATAACCGCAAGAAGTTCGCCGGCGCGATCACGGCCGGCTGGCGCGCCTTCAACATCTCCTCCGACAAGGCGACGGGTCTCGGCAATTGGCGCGACCAGGATCTGATCTCCTATCTGTCGCTGGGCCATGCGCCGGGCCACGGCTCGGCCTCGGGGCCGATGGGTGAAGCGGTCGACCACAGCTTTAGCCAGTTCGCCCCCGAAGACATCAGCAGCATCGTTGCGTACTTGCGCAGCGTGCCGCCGGTGCCCTCGCCCGACCTGCCCGCCACCACGGCACCCGTCGCCCCCGCCTCGCACAAGGACGGCGTCACGGCGGACGCACGCGGCAAGAAGGTGTTCGCCAGCGCCTGCGCCAGCTGTCACGGCTGGAGCGGCGAGAGCCCGGTGTCGCCGATGGCGACGCTGACCGGCACCTGGGCCGTCAACGACCCCGCCGCCACCAACGTCGCGCAGATCGTGATCTCGGGGACCAAGCGGCATACGCCCGATGGCGCGCTGTCGATGCCGGCGTTCGGCAGCGCCTACACCGACGACGAGATCGCGGCGGTGGCAAACTACGTCACGGCGCGGTTCGGGACGAAAGGCTCGAAGCTGACGGCGAAGGATGTGGCGGAGATGCGGGAGCAGACGGCGGAGTAATGGTACCGGCGAGATTGATGCGCCATCGCGCGCGTCAATCTCCGCTGTCGTCCCGGACAAGCGAAGCGCAGATCCGGGATCCATACCCACAGGGAGTAGTTTGACGAGGACTCGGAGTGGGAGCTTTGCCCATACTACTCCCTGGGGTTATGGGTCCCCGCGTTCGCGGGGACGACACCGAGGTTGACGCGGCTCTGCTAACTCAACCAGAACTTCGGCGTCGCCGGCTCCAGCCTTCCACCAACGCGCACCGGCGCGATCTTGAGCGCGAGGCCCGTTGCATCATCCGTCTCCACGGCGACGCCGCTGAGCGTCGCAGCGCCCGCGGCCGGCTCGAATCTCCCCGACGGAATCCCCGACGTGAACCGTCGCAGCGGCTCTTCCTTCTGCATGCCGATGATGGAATCGTAGTCGCCGGTCATGCCGGCATCGGTCATGTAGGCGGTGCCGCCCGTGAGGATCTGGTGGTCGGCGGTCGGCACATGGGTGTGCGTGCCGACGACGAGGCTGGCGCGGCCGTCGCAGAAGAAGCCGATGCCCTGCTTCTCGCTGCTCGCCTCGCAATGGAAGTCGACGACGACGGCATCGGCGGCAACGCCGAGCGGACAGGCCCCTAACTCGCGCTCCAGCGCGGCAAAGGGATCGTCGAACGGGGTCATGAAGACCCGGCCCAAAGCGTTGACGACCAGCGCGTGCTTGCCATTCTTGGTCTCGACCAGGGCGGCGCCGCGGCCGGGCGTGCCGCGCGGATAGTTCGCCGGACGCACCAGTCGCTCGGCGCGCTCGATGAACACAAGGGCTTCACGCTGGTCCCAGGAATGGTTGCCGAGCGTCACCGCGTCGGCGCCGGCGTCGAGAAACTCCTGGTAGATCGCTTCCGTGATGCCGAAGCCGCCGGCGGAATTCTCGCCGTTGACGACGACGAAATCGAGCGACCAGTCCTTGACCATGCCGGGCAGATAGTCGGCGATTGCCGTGCGTCCTGCACGGCCGACGACGTCACCCACGAAGAGAATGCGCAACTTCAGAACTCCGGAAATCGAACACGTCCGATTCCGTTAGCACATAATCCAGCGCGACGTCGTGAGATAGTGCCGGAACCGCCTTGATCTCCTGCGCTGCAAAAGCGAGCCCGATACCGACGATGTTCTTGGCCTTGCGCAAATGCGCGAAGGTGAAGTCGTAATGCCCGGCGCCATAGCCGATGCGATGGCCGAGACGATCGAACGCCGCCAGCGGCGTCAGCATGATATCCGGGATGACTTCGCTTGCGGCCGGCGACGGCTCGGGAATGCCGAGCGGGCCGAGCATCAGGCGATCGTTCGGGTGGAAGATGCGGAAGATCAGCGACTGACCGCGCGCGGTGACGCAAGGCAGCGCCAGCTTTGCGCCCTGTTCGGCGAGCTTGTTCAGCAGCGGCATCGGATCGATCTCGCTGCGGATCGGCGAATAGCCGGAGACGATGCTGCCGGGCAGAAGCTGGAACGGCAGTCCGCGCTTGGCGAGCTTTGCGGCGGCGGTGCTTCGCTTCTTCTCGCTGAGAGCGTCGCGTGCCGCCAGGGCCTTGGCACGGAGTTCGGCTTTCGAATTGGGCATACGCGCTTGCTCCGAATGCGGAGCCTTGCTCCGCTGTCATCACCCGCGAAGGCGGGTGATCCAGTATCCCAGAGACGCCAGTGATCAGACATCGACGCCGCGGCGTACTGGATGACCCGCTCCCCGTGCGCAATTGCGCACTAGGCGGGGCATGACACTGCCGGTTTGTCGTAGACGGCCATTCGACAAGAACGCATTGCAAACAAAAGTGCGAAGCCGCGTACGCCGTTGAAGCACTCGATCCCGGAGTTCCCTACGAAAGTAGGTGGGCACCATATGTCCGGGCCCACGGGCCCGGCCAGGGACAGTTCCCTAAAGGATCGATAAGGCCCCGGGGATATATGGCTCCTGACGCGCGTCGCAGCCTCGCTCGGGCAATGTAACAACGATATTGACGAATCGCCAGCCCGGCGCGGGGCTTCGCTTTCGTGGCTTTCTCGGTGCCACCCTCCCCTGGAGGGGTAGACGCCTACCCGATCGCAATCCCGTTGCCGACGGTCCGGTTCAGGACCTGGGTCGACTTCTCGATGCGTTCGGCTGCCGCGTTCAGGGCATTCACCACCGCGGTCTGCGTCATCCGGGCGCGCTCGACGGCGGCGTTGCGGAAGTCCCTGAGCTCGGTCAGCTCCTGCTCCATGGTGCGGACACGATTGCCGGCATCGACCAGCTCATCGCAAACGGTCAGCGCCGCCATCACGGTGAGGCGCGCATCGCCGATCTCGCCGAATTTTCCGCGTAGCGACTGGATCCGCGTCTCCAGGCTTTCCGCGAGCTTGAGTAGCCGCACCTCCTGGCCCTCCTCGCAGGCCATGCGGTATTGCCGGCCATTGATGGTGACGTTGATGTGGCTCATCCGTCCTCTCCGGTATCGAGCACCGAGCGTATCGTGACGATCGCGGAATCCAGCCGGTCGGAAATCTCGCGATTGGTGCGCTCGAGCTTGCGCGCCTTCACCAGCGCGCCGTCGAGCTCGTCGGCGAGCCGCGAGCGATCCGCGCCCAGTGCCTGGATTCGTGCCGCAAGCTCGTTCTCGTCGCGATCGGCGTCGCGCCGCCGCTCAACCGCGCTTTCGAGCGCGTCGAGCGCCGACATCAGCCTGCGGGTCGCGATCTCGATCTCGACCGCGGAGGACTCCGTCATGGCGGCACTGTTGGACACGCGATCGTTCATGTAGTCAGCGGCGGAACCTGTGGCCTTTGCCCAGTGGCCTTTTCCTGGGGCGTGCCGTCCGGCAAAAGACTCGGTTCGGCAAGCGGTTAGAAGCAGAAATTTACGTGGCAAGCTAGCCAAGCGCAACGCCGCCGCGAAACTATGCACTGCTAGATCAGGAGTGGATCGTCCCGATGGGTTCCTGCCTGCGCGATCACCTCCGAACGGAGCCTCCACTTTCGAAGCGTGCCGCAGGCAACTTTTACGGCCGAATCGGCGTTTGATTGCCTTGGACTCCCGGAACCGAGGTGCTATCCCAGCCCCGACCTTCAGTGGCCGCCAGGCTCCTCCCGCGCGGGCGTACACCGCCTCCAAGCGCCTCATTTCAGACGGATTTCAGACATGACGCAGGTCGATCACACCCGTATGGCCAACGCGATCCGCGGCCTTTCGATGGACGCCGTCGAGAAGGCGAAATCGGGTCATCCCGGCCTGCCGATGGGTGCCGCCGACATCGCCACGGTGCTGTTCACGCAATTCCTGAAATTCGACGCCGCCGCACCCGCCTGGCCCGACCGCGACCGCTTCGTGCTCTCGGCCGGCCACGGCTCGATGCTGCTCTACTCGCTGCTGTATTTGACCGGCAATTCCGAGATGACGCTGGACCAGATCAAGCAGTTCCGCCAGGTCGACTCGCTCACCCCGGGGCACCCCGAGAATTTCCGTACCAACGGCATCGAGACCACGACCGGCCCGCTCGGCCAGGGCATCTCGACCGCGGTCGGCATGGCGCTCGCCGAGAAGATGCTCGCGGCTGAATTCGGCAAGAAGATCGTCGATCACCATACCTATGTGCTCGCCTCCGACGGCGACCTGATGGAAGGCGTGTCGCAGGAAGCGATCGCGATGGCCGGGCACTGGAAGCTCAACAAGATGATCGTGCTCTACGACGACAACGGCATCTCGATCGACGGCCCGACCTCGATCTCCGATTCCGTCGACCAGGTGAAGCGCTTCAAGTCGGCGGGCTGGGCCGCCGAGAGGATCGACGGCCACGATCAGGCGGCGATTGCCGACGCCATCACGCGCGCGAAGAAATCCGGCAAGCCGACGCTGATCGCCTGCCGCACCACCATCGGTTTCGGCGCGCCACACAAGCAGGGCACCTCGAAGGTGCATGGCGAGGCGCTAGGGGCCGAGGAGCTGAAGGCCGCCAAGGAAAATCTCGGCATCTCGCTCGAGCCGTTCGCGGTCGCAGACGACGCGCTGAAGGCGTGGCGTGCAGCCGGCAGCCGCGGCGCTGCTGCGCGCCAGGAATGGGAGGGCCGGCTCGGTGAGCTCGGCAGCCGCAAGCGCGCGGAATTCGAGCGCCGCCTGCGCCACGAGCGTCCGGCCTCGCTCGCAAAGGCCGTGCGCGCGTACAAGAAGGAATTGCTGGAAAAGCCGATGATCGCGGCCACCCGCAAATCCTCGGAAGCCGTGATCGAAGTCATCGCCGGCGCGATGCCGATGGAATTCCTCGCAGGCTCGGCCGACCTCACCGGCTCCAACAACAACAAGGCGAAATCGGCGACCGCGTTCTCGGCCAAGACGCCGAAGGGCCGCTTCATCCATTACGGCATCCGCGAGCACGGCATGGCCGCGGCGATGAACGGCATTTTCCTGCATGGCGGCTTCGCGCCGAACGGCGCGACCTTCCTGGTGTTCACCGACTATGCACGTCCCGCGATGCGCCTTGCCGCGCTGATGGGCTCCGGCGTCGTCTACGTGATGACGCACGATTCCATCGGCCTCGGCGAAGACGGCCCGACCCATCAGCCGGTCGAGCATCTCGCCGCGCTTCGCGCCATTCCGAACATGCGCGTGTTCCGCCCGTGCGATTCCATGGAGGTCGCCGAGTGCTGGGAGCTCGCGCTCAACCGTATCGACGGCCCGACCGTGCTGGCGCTGACGCGCCAGAACCTGCCGCAGCTGCGCACCACCGCACCGAACGACAACCCTTGCGCACAGGGCGCCTACGAGCTGGTCGCAGCCCAAGGCGAAGCCAAGGCGACGCTGTTCGCCTCCGGCTCCGAGGTCGAGATTGCGGTCGCCGCCCAGAAGCAGCTCGCGGAACGCGGCATCGCGTCGCGCGTTGTCTCCGTTCCCTCGCTCGAGCTGTTGTTAGCGCAACCAGAGGCCAAGCGCGCCGCGATCATCGGCAACGCACCGGTCAAGGTCGCGATCGAGGCCGCCGTGCGCTGGGGTTGGGATGCCGTGATCGGCCAGGATGGCGAATTTATCGGCATGCATTCGTTCGGCGAAAGCGGCCCTGCAAAGGAGCTTTACAAGCATTTCGGCATTACCGCCGAGGCTGCAGTTAACGCTGTGCTGAAGCGCGTTACCTGAGAGTTGAGCTTGCCGCAAAAAAGGACTACGTAATCTCTCATATGATCAAGCACCGCCCGGCCGAACCGGGCGCCCGCCCCTAAAAAACCCTCGCAGGCGCGCATAGCGCGTTGTGCGGGATGACAACGGTCATTGAAGGAGACGAAACATGGCAGTCCGCGTCGGAATTAACGGTTTTGGCCGCATCGGCCGCAACATCCTGCGGGCTATCGCCGAGTCCGGCCGCAAGGACATCGAGGTCGTCGGCATCAATGACCTCGGTCCGGTCGAGACCAACGCCCATCTGCTCCGTTTCGACAGCGTCCATGGCCGTTTCCCCGGCACCGTGACCGTCGACGGCGATACGATCAATCTCGGTGGCGGCAAGATCAAGGTGACCGCCGAGCGCGATCCCTCGAAGCTGCCGTGGAAGGATCTCGGCGTCGACATCGCGATGGAATGCACCGGCATCTTCACCTCGAAGGACAAGGCGTCCGCGCATCTGACCGCCGGCGCCAAGCGCGTGCTGGTCTCCGCGCCCGCCGACGGCGCCGACGCCACCATCGTCTACGGCGTCAACCATGAGACGCTGACCAAGGAGCACCTGGTCATCTCCAACGGCTCCTGCACCACCAACTGCCTGGCGCCGGTTGCCAAGGTGCTGAACGATCTCGTCGGCATCGAGACCGGCTTCATGACGACCATCCACGCCTATACCGGCGACCAGCCGACGCTCGATACGATGCACAAGGATCTCTATCGCGGCCGTGCGGCTGCGATGTCGATGATCCCGACCTCGACCGGTGCTGCGAAGGCGATCGGCCTCGTGCTGCCGGAGCTCAAGGGCAAGCTCGACGGCGTCGCGATCCGCGTGCCGACCCCGAACGTCTCGGTCGTCGACCTCAAGATCATCGCCAAGCGCGCCACCGACGCCAAGGAGATCAACGCGGCGATGAAGCGCGCCAGCGAGCAGCAGCTCAAGGGCATCCTCGGCTACACCACCGCGCCGAACGTCTCGATCGACTTCAACCACGACCCGCACTCCTCGACCTTCCACGAGGACCAGACCAAGGTGCAGAACGGCACGCTGGTGCGCGTGATGTCCTGGTACGACAACGAGTGGGGCTTCTCGAACCGCATGGCGGACACCGCCGTCGCGATCGCGAAGGTGATCTAACAAGGTCTCGTGTCCCGGACGCGGTGCAGCGCGCTTGCGCTGCTCCGCAGAGCCGGGACCCATCTTAACCGCGGGACTCGCCGCAACGTGGGTCCCGGTTCTGCACAGCGGCACTGCGCGCCGCAGTGCGCCCGGGACAAGGGCCTCCGATGACCAACAAATTCCGCACCCTCGACGACGTCGACGTGAAGGGCAAGCGCGTGTTGCTGCGCGTCGATCTCAACGTGCCCATGGACAATGGCCGCGTCAGCGACACGACCCGGCTCGAGCGCGTCGCGCCGACCATCACCGAAATCTCGGACAAGGGCGGCAAGGTCATCCTGCTCGCCCATTTCGGCCGGCCGAAGGGGCGCGATGCCAAGGACTCGCTCAAGCCCGTCGCTGAAGCATTGTCGAAGGTGGTGAAGAAGCCGGTCGCCTTCGCCGACGACTGCATCGGGGAGCCCGCGGCCAAGGCCGTTGCCAGCCTGAACGACGGCGACATCCTGTGTCTGGAAAACACCCGCTTCCACAAGGAAGAGGAAAAGAACGATCCGGCCTTCGTCGCGGAATTGGCAAAGCTCGGCGACATCTGGGTCAATGACGCGTTCTCGGCGGCGCACCGCGCCCACGCCACGACCGAAGGCCTCGGCCACAAGCTGCCGGCCTATGCCGGCCGCACCATGCAGGCCGAGCTAGATGCGCTGGAGAAGGCCCTGGGCTCGCCGACCAAGCCTGTCATCGCGATCATCGGCGGCGCAAAAGTCTCGACCAAGATCGACCTGCTCGAAAACCTCGTCAGCAAGGTCGATGCGCTCGTGATCGGCGGCGGCATGGCCAACACCTTCCTGCACGCCCAGGGCGTCGGCGTCGGCAAGTCGCTGGCCGAGAAGGATCTCGCGCCGACCGCGCTGCGCATCATGGAGAAGGCGGAAGCCGCCAATTGCGCCATCATCCTGCCCGTGGACGCCACCGTTGCCTATCATTTCGCTGCCAACGCGCCGTCGCACGCCTACGGGCTCGATGCGATCCCGGCCGACGGCATGATCCTCGATGTCGGCCCGCAATCGATCGCCCGCGTCCACGCCGCGATCGACGATGCGGCGACCCTGGTCTGGAACGGACCGCTCGGCGCCTTCGAGATGCAGCCGTTCGATCGCGGTACCGTCGCGGCCGCCCGGCACGCCGCCGAGCGCACCAAGGCCAAGAAGCTGATCTCGATCGCAGGCGGCGGCGACACCGTCGCGGCGCTCAACCAGGCCCATGTGGCCGGTGACTTCACCTATGTCTCGACCGCCGGTGGCGCGTTCCTCGAATGGATGGAAGGCAAGCCCCTGCCCGGCGTCGAGGTTTTGCGCGTCAAGTAAGCCAGATCGGCGAGTAATCAGCGGCCCCGCAAGGCCCCAACGGGAGAAAAAGACAGATGGCTCGGATCACGTTACGTCAATTGCTCGACCACGCGGCGGAGAACGATTACGGCGTACCGGCCTTCAACATCAACAATATGGAGCAGGCGCTGGCGATCATGGACGCGGCCAACCAGGTCGACGCGCCCGTCATCATCCAGGCCTCGCGCGGTGCGCGCTCCTACGCCAACGACGTCATGCTCAAGCACATGATGGACGCGGTGACCGAGATCTATCCGCACATTCCGGTCTGCGTGCATCTCGACCACGGCAACGAGCCGGCGACCTGCATGACCGCGATCCAGGCCGGCTTCACCTCGGTGATGATGGACGGCTCGCTCAAGGCCGACGGCAAGACCCCCGGCGATTGGGGCTACAATGTCGGCGTCACCAAGACCGTGACCGACATGGCCCATCTCGGCGGCATCTCGGTGGAAGGCGAGCTCGGCGTGCTCGGCTCGCTCGAAACCGGCATGGGCGACAAGGAAGACGGCCACGGCGCCGAAGGCAAGCTCAGCCACGACCAGCTCCTGACCAATCCGGACGAGGCCGTGAAGTTCGTCCAGGAGACCAGGGTCGACGCGCTCGCGATCGCGATGGGGACCTCGCACGGCGCCTACAAGTTCACCCGCAAGCCGGACGGCGACATTCTCGCCATGAACGTGATCGAGGAGATCCACCGCAAGCTGCCGAACACGCATCTGGTGATGCACGGCTCTTCGTCGGTGCCGCAGGACCTGCAGGAGATCATCAATGCCAATGGCGGCAAGATGAAGCCGACCTGGGGCGTGCCTGTGTCCGAGATCCAGCGCGGCATCAAGAACGGCGTGCGCAAGATCAACATCGACACCGACAACCGTATGGCCATGACCGGCCAGATCCGGAAAGTGCTCAAGGACAATCCGGAAGAGTTCGATCCGCGCAAGTACCTGAAGCCCGCCATGGAAGCCATGACCAAGCTGTGCAAGCAGCGGCTCCAGGAGTTCAACACCGCCGGCCAGGCCTCCAAGATCAAGAAGGTCCTGACCACCGCCGAGATGGCCAAGCGCTACGCCAAGGGCGAGCTCGACCCCCGCGTCGCGTAGCGATCGCGCGGTGGCGTAAGCCGCTCAAGCCCATTCCCGGGTCATTCCGGGACACGCCAACGGGTCCGCGCGAATGCGTGGCCCGATGACAGGCTCCGTGTGGGCCCGGAATCCATAACCACAGCCTGGGGTTATGGATTCCGGGCCTGCGCCTTTCGGCGCATCCCGAATGACAGAAATCCCTCTTTACCCTGCGACGAACGTTAACTCGGCAATTGCCCGAGAACGGTCTATTTTCACGGGCAAGGGCAGAATCGTTTTGGGAGGACCTCTCGATGAATCTGACTGAGCTCAACAGGATCGCGACCGCCATGGTCGTATCAGGCAAGGGTATCCTCGCCGCCGACGAATCCTCCGGCACCATCAAGAAGCGTTTTGACGCGATCGGCGTGGACTCGACCGAAGACAACCGCCGCGACTATCGCGAGATGCTGTTCCGCTCCACGGAGGCCATGAGCCAGTATATTTCCGGCGTGATCCTCTATGACGAGACGATCTGGCAGGATGCCAAGGACGGCACGCCGCTGGTCAGGCTGATCGAACAGAGCGGCGCCATTCCCGGCATCAAGGTCGACGAGGGCACGCAAGCCTTGCCGATGTGCCCCGGCGAGCTCGTGACGGTCGGGCTCGACAGGCTCGCGGAGCGGTTGAAGAAGTACTATGAGCGCGGCGCGCGCTTCGCCAAATGGCGCGCGGTGATCGATATCGGCAGCGGCATCCCCTCGATGACCGCGATCAGCGTCAACGCCCATGCGCTGGCCCGCTATGCCGCGCTGTGCCAGGCCGCACAGATCGTGCCGATCGTCGAGCCCGAGGTGCTGATGGACGGTGATCACGACATCGACCGCTGCTATGAGGTGACGACCCGCGTGCTCAACAAGACGTTTCAGGAATTGCGCGTGCAGCGCGTCGCGCTCGAAGGCATGGTGCTCAAGCCCAACATGGCGATATCCGGCAAGAAATGCGCAAAGCAGGCCTCCGTCGAGGAGGTCGCCGAGAAGACGATACGGCTGCTCAGGGCCTGCGTGCCCGCGGCCGTGCCCGGCATCGCCTTCCTCTCCGGCGGCCAGTCGGATGAGGAGGCGACCGCGCATCTCAACGCCATGCACAAGCTCGGCCCGCTGCCCTGGGGCCTGACCTTCTCCTACGGCCGCGCCCTGCAGGCCGCGCCGCAGAAAGCCTGGTCCGGCAAGGCCGAGAACGTCGCGGCTGGCCAAACCGCCTTCAGCCATCGCGCGCGAATGAACGGCCTCGCCTCAAAGGGCGAATGGCAAAGTAGCCTGGAAAAGAAGGCAGCCTAGATCTTGTCGAACAAACCGCCTCCGCCGCGCCCGGCGCCGCGCCTCTATCTCGCGACGCCCGTCGTCGATGATCCCGCTGCGCTCGTCGCCGAGCTGCCGGGCCTGCTCGCCGCCGCCGACGTCGCGGCCGTGCTGCTGCGGCTGAAGGAGACCGACCAGCGCACCATGATCTCGCGCATCAAGGCGCTCGCGCCGCCGGCGCAGAAAGCGGGCGCAGCGCTGCTCGTCGAGGACCATGCCGAGCTGGTCGCGCGCGGCGGCGCCGACGGCGCGCACCTCCCCGGCATCGCTGCGCTGAAAGAGGCGCTGCCATCGCTCAAGCCCGATCGCATCGCCGGGGTTGGCGGGCTGACGACGCGGCACCATTCCATGGATGCGGGCGAGATGGGCGCGGATTACGTGCTGTTCGGCGAGCCCGATGCGAAAGGCCAGCGTCCCCAGGCGCAAGCGATCGCGGAACGGCTCGACTGGTGGGCCGAGCTGTTCGAGCCGCCCTGCGTCGGCTTTGCGATGTCGCTGCAAGAAGCTCACGATTTTGCTGCCAGCGGCGCCGATTTCGTCCTGGTCGGCGAGTTCATCTGGGCCGATCCGCGCGGGCCCAAGGCCGCGCTGATCGAGGTCGACGCTGTGATCAAGAAAGCCCATGCGACGGCGCTTGCGGGCCAGGATCCTGCGGGCCAGGAGCACGGCTAGCGCCCGACATGAAGCTCCCCTGCATTACCATGCTGGCTACGCTGCTGCTCACAGTGCCCGCGGCCGCGCAGCTCCAGATCACCCCGCCGGCCGCAACGCCGAGCGCGGCGCCTGAGAAGCAAAAGTCCAAGCCGCACGCGCTCACCAAGAAGAAAGAGGCCGCGCCGGCGCCGAAGCCGTCAGCCTCGCCCAAGCCGACCTCCTCGCCCAAGCCGGCGACCGTGATCCCCACCCCTTCCACCGACAATTCCAATGTCGATCTGGTGTTCGGCGCCTATCAGCGCGGTCAATACAAGACCGCGTTCGACCTCGCCACCGCCCGCGCGCAAGCCGGCGACCCCAAGGCGATGACCATGCTCGGCGAGCTCTATTCCAATGCCATGGGCATGCGGCGCGACTACGCCAAGGCGGCCGAATGGTACAAGCGCGCGGCCGATGCCGGCGACCGCGAGGCGATGTTCGCGCTCTCCATGCTGCGCATTTCGGGCCGCGGCGGCCCGGTCGACAAGAGCGATGCGGTCAAGCTGATGGCGTCGGCCGCCAAGCTCGGCGAGCCCAGGGCGGCCTATAACCTCGCTCTGCTCTATCTCGACGGCCAGACCCTGCCGCAGGACGTGAAGCGCTCAGCCGAGCTGCTACGCCAGGCCGCCGATGCGGGCCTGCCCGAGGCGCAATACGCGCTGGCGACCTTCTACAAGGAGGGCACCGGCGTGCCGAAGGACCCGGAACGCTCGGTGCGGCTGCTCCAGGCCGCTTCGCTCGCCGACAATGTCGACGCCGAGGTCGAATATGCCATCGCCATGTTCAACGGCACCGGCACCCCGAAGAACCAGCCGGCTGCCGTCGCCATGCTCCGCAAGGCATCCCGCCAGGGCAGCGCGATCGCGCAGAACCGGCTGGCGTGGGTGCTGATCAACGGCGTGGGCACGTCCGTGGACAAGGTCGAGGGCTTCAAATGGCACCTGGTGGCCAAAACCGCCGGCAAGGGCGACCCGGAGCTCGACAAGCAATTGTCCGACCTGCCGGCCGAAGACCGGGCCAAGGCGGAGGCTGCCGCCAAAAAATGGCTCGGGACCAAATGACTTGACCTGAGGGCCCTTGCAGGGCACCCAATCCCGAACAGGCGCGATTTCCCGCCATTTCCCCCGATCAAGACCAGAGCTCATGCTGTATTCCGCCACTATCAACGTCATGGTCAAAGCCGCGCGCCGCGCCGGCCGCAGCCTCAAGCGCGATCTCGGCGAGATCGAGCATCTCCAGGTCTCGCTGAAGGGGCCGGCCAATTTCGTCTCGCTCGCCGACAAGCGCGCCGAGGAGATCCTCTACCAGGACCTCGCCAAGGCGCGGCCCGGCTACGGCTTCATCGGCGAGGAGGGCGGCACGCGCGAGGGCTCCGACAAGAGCCACACCTGGATCGTCGACCCGCTCGACGGCACCACCAACTTCCTGCACGGCATCCCGCAATTCGCGATCTCGATCGGCCTCGTGCGCGAGGGCACGATCATTGCGGGCGTGATCTACAACCCCGCCAATGACGAGCTCTACATCGCCGAGCGCGGCAAAGGCGCCTTCCTCAACGACCAGCGCCTGCGCGTCGCCGGCCGCCGCCAGCTCAACGAATGCGTGGTGGCCTGCGGCCTGCCCCATATCGGCCGGGGCGACCACGAGGAATTCCGCCGCGAGATGACCGCGATCCAGGACCGCGTCGCAGGCCTGCGCCGTTTCGGCGCCGCCTCGCTCGATCTCGCCTTCGTCGCCGCCGGCCGCCTCGACGGCTATTGGGAGCGCAATCTGCAATCCTGGGACATCGCCGCCGGCATGCTGATGGTGCGCGAAGCCGGCGGCACCGTGAGCGACATCGCGACGCCGGGCGATGCGCTGGTTACCGGGCACGTGGTGTGCGGGAATGAGTACGTGCACGGGGAATTGGTGAAGATTTTGCGGAAGCCAGCGTAAGGCGAAGCCTCGCGCATCGCACCCGCTGTCATCATCCGCAAAGGCGGATGATCCAGTATTCCAGAGACGCTCGTGGGATACGGAGAAGCCGCAGCGTACTGGATGCCCCGCCCCCGTGCGCAATTGCGCACCAGGCGGGTCATGACAGTTTGCCTTATGACTTGACCTGTGCCGGCGGGCCGTACGCCTCGCCTTCCCTCGCAGCCTTCGGCTCCCGATCCCCAGCCAGCACGCGCTGCACCGAGACGAAGAACACCGGCACCATCAAGAGCGCCAGGATCACCACCGCGATCATGCCGCCCATCACGATGCTGCCGAGCGCCTGCTGGCTGGCGCCGCCGGCGCCGTGGGCGATGGCCATCGGCAGCACGCCGCAGATGAAGGCGAGGCCCGTCATCAGGATCGGGCGGAAGCGCAGGCGGCAGGCCTCGATGGTGGCTTCCACCAGCGGCTTGCCTTCTTTCCGCAGATCCTTGGCGAATTCGATGATCAGGATCGCGTCCTTTGCCGCAAGGCCGATGATGGTGATCAGGCCGACGGTGAAATAGACGTCGTTGGGCAGGCCGCGCAGCATGGCCGCGATCACCGCGCCGACGATGCCGAGCGGCACCGTGAGCAGCACCGCGAGCGGAATGGTCCAGCTCTCGTAAAGCGCGGCGAGGCACAGGAACACCACGAACACCGACAGGCCGAGCAGGAATGGCGCCTGCGAGCCCGACAGCTTCTCCTGGAGCGACTGTCCGGTCCATTCGTAACCGAAGCCGCGCGGCAGCCGGCCGGCAAGGCGCTCCATCTCGGCGATCGCATCACCCGAGGTGAAGCCGGGCTTGGCCTCGCCCGAGATGCGCACCGCCGGATAATAGTTGAAGCCTGCGATCTGGGTCGGGCCTCGCGCCCATTCCACCGTGGCGAAGGACGAGAACGGCACCAGCTGACCGCGGCTGTTCTTGACGTTGTAGTTGAGGATGTCCTCGGTCCGCATGCGGTCGCGGGCGTCGGCCTGCACCACGACGCGCTGCATGCGGCCGCGGTTCGGGAAGTCGTTGATGTAGTTCGAGCCGAGATTGGTCGAGATCGTGTTGTTGATGTCCTCGAAGGTGACGCCGAAGGCGCCGGCCTTCTCGCGGTCGATCATGAGATTGACCACCCCGGCCTCCGGCAGGCCCTCGACATAGACCTTCTGAAGCACGGCACTGGCGTTGGCTTCCGCGATCAACTGATCGGCGGCGCGCATCAAGGCCGGATAGCCCTTCTGTCCGCGATCCTGGAGGCGGAACGAGAAGCCCGACGAGTTTCCGAGATTGTCGATCGGCGGCGGCTGCAGCGCGGAGATTTTGGCATCGCGGATCGACGCCCCCAGATCGCGGTTGATGTCGTTGACGATCGCCGCGGCCGAATCCTTCGGTCCACGCTCCGACCAGTCCTTCAGCGTGATGAAGGCCTGCGCGGTGTTCATGCCCTGGCCGGAGAAGCTGAAGCCGGTGAGGAAGGTGACATCCTTCACGCCCGGCCGTTCGGCGAGATATTTCTCGACCTTCTCGATCACGGCCTCGGTGCGGGGATAGGACGAATCCGACGGCGTCTGCACGTCGGTGGTGACGAAGCCCTGGTCGTCGATCGGCAGGAAGCCGCCCGGCAGGCTGACGAAGGCCCAGGACAGGCCGACGAGCAGCGCGACATAGACCAGCATCAGCCGGCCGGTGCGCTTCAGCGAGAAGCCGACGGTGCGGGAATAGCCTTCCTTGCTGCCTTCGAGCACGCGGTTGAACCAGCCGAACACGCCCCGCTTCGCATGACCGTGGCCGGCCGCGACGGGCTTGAGCAAGGTCGCGCACAGAGCCGGCGTCAGCGACAGCGCCAGGAACGCGGAGAAGCCGATCGCAGCGACCATCGTCACGGAGAACTGGCGGTAGATGATGCCGACCGATCCCGGGAAGAATGCCATCGGCACGAACACCGCCATCAGCACCAGCGTGATGCCGATGATGGCGCCCGATATCTGCGACATCGCCTTGCGCGTCGCCTCCTTCGGCGGCAGCCCCTCCTCGCTCATGATGCGCTCGACGTTCTCGACCACGACGATGGCGTCGTCGACGAGGATGCCGACCGCGAGCACCATGCCGAACATCGAGAGCATGTTGATGGAATAGCCGGCGAGCAGCAGCGTGGTGCAGGCGCCCAGAAGCGCCACCGGCACAACGATGGTCGGGATGATGGTGTAGCGGATGTTCTGGAGGAACAGGAACATCACCACGAACACCAGCACCACGGCTTCGACCAGCGTCATCAGCACCTTCTTGATCGAAGCCTCGACCACCGGCGTGATGTTGTAGGGAATCTCGTAAGTGATGTTGGCCGGGAAGAACCGCGACAGCTCCTTCATCTTCTCTTCGACCGCGCTCGCGGTCGCCAGCGCATTGCCGGTCGGCGACATCAGCACCGACAGACCCGCGGTTGGCTTGCCGTTCAGGCGCGTGTTGAACTGGTAGCTGAGGCCGCCGACCTCGATGCGTGCAACGTCGCGCAGGCGCACGGTCGAGCCGTCGGCATTGGCGCGCAGGATGATGGCGCCGAATTCATCCGGGGAAGAGAGCTGGCCCTTGACCAGCACCAGCGAGGAGGTGCGCTGGCTCGACGTAGAGGGCTCGGCGCCGATGCTGCCCGACGCGACCTGCGCGTTCTGCGCGGCAATGGCCTTGTTGACGTCGTCGGCGGTGAGCCCGTAGCCGACGAGCTTGGCCGGATCGACCCAGACGCGAAGCGAGCGCTCGGTCGAATAGAGCGTGGCGCGGCCGACGCCGGGGATGCGGCGGACTTCGCCGAGCACGTTGCGGATCATGAAGTCGCCGAGCCCGACCTCGTCGAGGCTGCCGTCGGTCGAATTCAGCGTGATGATCTGGAGCACCGCGCTCGAGGCTTCCTCGATCAGGATACCCTGCTGAATCACCGCGCGCGGCAGGCGCGCCTCGACCCGCTTGATGCGGTTCTGCACCTCGACCGAGGCGTCGTTGGTATTTGTGCCGGGCTGGAAATTGGCGATGATCTCGACTTGGCCGAGCGAGTCGCTGGTCGATTCGAAATTGAGGATGCCGGAGGCGCCGTTGAGCTCCTCCTCGATCAGGCGCGTGACGCTGTTGTAGAGGTTCTCGGGCGAGGCGCCGGGATAGCTGGTCGAGATCGAGATCGAGGGCGGCGCGATGATCGGATATTGCGCGATCGGCAGCAGCGGCACGGCAATCGCGCCGATCAAGCAGATGAACAGCGCGACCACCCAGGCAAAGATTGGCCTGTCGATGAAGAAACTCGCCATGGCGCGTTACCGCGTGAGCTTCTGGGCGTGCCGGTTGTCCGCGGTCGCGTCCGCCTCCGACCAGGATTGCGGCTTGACCTTGTCGCCGGCGGCGAACTTCTGGAAGCCCTCGACCACGACCTTGTCGCCGGCCTTCAGGCCTTCGGTGATGAACCAGATTCCGTCCTGCACCGACCCCGTGCGCACCGGCTGCACCGCGATGTGGTTGTCGTCCTTGACGACGAACACTTCGCTGCCGCCGCCGCCATTGCGCTGGATCGCCTGCTGCGGCACCGCGATCGCGTCGCTATCGAGACCCTGGTCGATGCGGACACGGACATACATGCCCGGCAGCAGTTCGCGCTTCGGATTGGGGAACTCGCCGCGCAACGTCACCTGCCCGGTGTGGGCATCGACCTTGGCGTCGGAGAACAGCAGCTTGCCGTCGAGCGAATAGAGCGTGTTGTCGTCGAGCACCAGATGCACCTTGGCGGCATCGGAGGCGATGCGCTCAAGGTCGCCGGTCTCGAAGGCGCGGCGGAGCTGGTTGAGCTCGGTCACCGACTGGGTGAAGTCGGCGTAGATCGGATCGAGCTGCTGGATGGTGGCGAGATTGGTCTCGTTCTGCACGGCGAGCGCGCCCTCGCTGACGAGGGCCGCACCGACGACGCCGTCGATCGGCGCGCGCACGGTGGCGTAGTCGAGATTGAGCTTGGCGCGCGCGAGCTCGGCCTTACGGCCCTCGACCTCGGCATAGGCCTGGCGCTCGGCCGCGATCGCCTTTTCGTTCTCGGCTTCCGGGGCGGCGCGATCCTTGGTCAGGGTGGCGATGCGGTGCGCCTGCTGCCTGGCCTGCATCAGGGCGGCCTCGGCCTTGGCGAGCGCCGCCTCGTTGGCCAGCACCTCGACCTCGAACGGACGTGGATCGATGCGGTAGAGCGGATCGCCTGCCTTCACCTCGCTGCCCTGGCGGAACAGGCGTTCCACCACGATGCCGGAGACGCGCGGCCGCACGTCAGAGACGCGCGTCGGCGCGATGCGGCCGGGCAATTCCCGGACCACGGCGCGCGGCTGCGGCTTGACGATGACGATGCTGACGTCCGGATAGGTGGGCGGGGCGGCAGACACGGCGGAGCTGGATTCATCGCAAGCACCAAGCAGCGGCGCCAGGGCCGCGAGCAGTATTGCAACGCATGCCGATCGCGCGCGAAGTCCTGACATGAAGTTTAGTGCCCCGATATTGTTGAAACTGATTACGCTCCGCGCGCGGCCCGTTCTGGGCGATTCCGTGCGGCTGATGCCGTCAAAATAGAATGCACCTGCTGCGATGCAACGCGTGCTGCAGGCGGCTCATTGTCACACAATGTATCCTGTTGAACTTATGTACCTTTTATGGACTCACCTGATTGTGAGTCAGGTTCCATCGCCGCGTGCTGCGGCGGAACATCGCAATTACCCCGCAGCTTTCATCCGGTAGTGGCTGACGCCCCATTCGGTTCCATCGGCATAGCCGAACAGGCCCGATGTCGCGAGCAAGTACCAGCGCCAGCGCCGCATCCACAGGCAGGTCTGTTCGCCATAGACCTGGCGCAGGGACGGCTCGATCGCATCCCGATGCCCGTCGAAATTGGCAAGCCAGTCGTTGGCGGTGCGCTGATAATGCGTGCCGCTCCAGCACCATTCCTTCTCGACCGTGAAGATGTCGTGGAATTGCCTGACGAGGTGATGGCTCGGCATCAGCCCGCCCGTGAAGACGTGCTGCGCGATCCAGTCCTCGCGATCGAGCCGGTCGAACAGCTGCGAGCCGGAGCGATGGGTGACGATCTGCATGAAGAAGCGCCCATCCGGCGCGAGCCATGACCGCAGCCGCGACATCAGCTTGCGCCAGTTCATCATCTGCTCGAACATCTCGACCGAGACGATGCGGTCGAACTCGCCGTCGGGCGCGAACACGTTCATGTCCGCCGTGACCACGCGCAGGTTCAGCAAACCGCGCCGCCGCGCCTCCTCCTCGACATAAGCGCGCTGCGCCTGCGAGGTCGACACCGCCGTCACCTTGGCGTGCGGAAACTGCCGCGCCATCCACAGCGACAGCGAGCCCCAGCCGCAGCCGAGCTCGAGGATGGTCTGGCCGTCGGCGAGGCCGGCATGCTCGACCGTCTGGCGCAGCGCCTCCTCCTCCGCCTCCTGCAAGGTGGTCGCATCGGTCTTGTAGAAGCAGCAGGAATTTTTGCGGCTCGGGCCCAGCATTTCGGCGAAGAACGCCGCGGGCACCTCCTCACGCCCGGCCTCCGCGTTCTCGGCGACCGGCCGCAGCATCATCCGCCCGGCGAAAGCGGCATCGGCGGCCGCATCATGCGCGGCGAGGCGGGTTGCGCTGCGGGAGCACAGGCGCTGGATCGCGGCGCGAATCAAGACGTCCGGCAGCGGCACGCGTTCGGCAGTCCCGATGATCGCGGAAACGACGCTCATGCGCCCCCCGAATGGCGAATCTCTGCAGATACCTTCTTATCAAAGCCCCGCTTCCGGTCCGGGTTCCCGAGCTGTCCCCGAAATCGGCGCATCCGGCGCTTTTTTTGAGCCGGCGCTGTGCCATAGTGCGCACCGCACGCAAGCTTTTGGAATGGATGATACCGGCCATGCCGTCAGGCACCTCGCCCCGCTCCCCCATGGATATCGAGTACACAAAGCTATCCTCACCCAGCGTTTTTCTGGTGCGGATGCTGGTCTTCCTGGTGCTGTGCGCGCTGGTCAGCGTGGTGCTCTACAAGCAGATCATCCAGGCCTTCTTCGCCAATCCCGGCCTCAATGCTCTGATCGGCGGCGTGCTGTTCATCGGCATCATCCTGGCCTTCCGCCAGGTCATCCGGCTCTACCCTGAGGTCTCCTGGGTCAACAATTTCCGCATCGCCGATCCTGGCCTGGCGCCGGCCCGGCACCCGAAACTGCTGGCGCCGATGGCGGCGATCCTCGGCGGCGAGCGCTCCGGGCGGATGTCGATCACCCAGACCACCATGCGGCATTTGCTCGATTCGATCGCGACGCGCCTGGATGAAGCCCGCGACATCTCGCGCTACATGACCGGCCTCCTGGTCTTCCTCGGCCTGCTCGGCACCTTCTGGGGCCTGATCGAGACGGTCGGCTCGGTCGGCAAGGTGATCGACGGGCTCAAGGTCGGCGGCGATTCCGGCGCACTGTTTGACACGCTGAAGGAGGGCCTCGCCGCCCCGCTCGGCGGCATGGGCATCTCGTTTTCCAGCTCGCTGTTCGGCCTCGCGGGATCGCTGATCCTCGGCTTCCTCGATTTGCAATCGAGCCAGGCCCAGAACCGCTTCTATACCGACCTCGAAGACTGGCTCGCCACCACCGTGCGCGAATATGGCAGCGGCGAGGTCGCGGTCGCTTCCGGCGGCGGCGGGGTCGCCAGCGGCGAGCTCCAGGCCGCGGTCGAACGCTTACGCTCCGTGCTCGAGGAAGGCAGCGCCAGCCGCGGCACCACGGCGGCGATGGCGAGCCTTGCCGAAGCCATCCAGGCCCTGGTCTCGCACATGCGCACCGAGCAGCAGATGATCCGCGAATGGGCCGACGGCCAGGGCGAGCAGAACCGCGAGATCCGGCGTCTGCTGGAGCGCATCGCCCGCCAGCCGGAAAAGAGCTGAGACGATCTCGTGCCCCGGACGCGACGCAGCATGAAATGATGCGTCGCTGAGCCGGGGCCCAGCGTCAGGGACAATATGGTCCCGGCTCTGCGAAGCAGCGTTACACGCTGCATCGCGTCCGGGACGAAGGTGGAGACGGACAACATGGCTCTAGCGCGCGGCCGCCGCAGCGAAGGCGCCTTCAACTACTGGCCCGGCTTCGTCGACGCGCTGTCGACGCTGGTGCTGTCGATCGTGTTCCTGCTGTCGGTGTTCCTGGTGGTGCAGTTCTTCCTGTCGCAGGAGGTCACTGGCAAGGACAAGGCGCTGGAGCAGCTCAATGCCAAGATCGCCCAGCTCAACGAGCTTCTGTCGCTGGAGAAGCTCGGCAAGCTCACGCTCGACGACCAGGTCTCGCAATTGAAGGCCGGCCTCGCCTCGGCCGAGACCGAGCGCGACCGCATCAAGGGCCTCTACGATGGCCTCGCTGCCGCCGGCAGCGACGCGCAAGGCAAGTCCTCCGAGCTCGGCAAGGCGCTGGATTCGGAGAAGGCGGTCTCGGCGCGGGCGCTGGCCCAGATCGAGGTGCTGAACCAGCAGATCAGCGCGCTCCGGCGGCAACTGGCGGCGCTGGAAGAGGCGCTCGATGCGAGCGAGAAGCGCGACAAGGAATCGCAAAATCGAATTGCCGATCTCGGCTCGCGCCTCAACGTGGCGCTGGCGCAGCGCGTGCAGGAATTGTCGCGCTACCGCTCGGAATTCTTCGGCCGGCTGCGCGCCATCCTCGGCAACCGCCCGGACATCCGCATCGTCGGCGACCGCTTCGTGTTCCAGTCCGAGGTGTTCTTCGACACTGGCCAGGCGGTGCTTCTGCCCGAGGGCCGCGCCGAGCTCGACACCTTGGCAGCCGCGCTGATCGAGCTCGACAAGAAGATCCCGAGCGACATCCCCTGGGTGCTGCGCGTCGATGGCCACACCGATGTGCGTCCGGTCAACGGTCCGAACTTCAAGTCGAATTGGGATCTGTCCGCGGCCCGCTCGATCTCGGTGGTGCAATATCTGGTCTCGCTCGGCGTGCCCGCCCAGCGCCTCGTCGCCGCCGGCTTCGGCGAATTCCAGCCGCTCGATCCCGGCAACACGGAGGAGGCCTACAAGCGCAATCGCCGCATCGAGCTGAAGCTGACGGAGCGGTAGTGAGCGCGATCCACCTCCGTCCCTACCGACCCGAGGACGAAGCCGCCGCGATCGACCTCTGGCATCGCACCTGGCAGCAGGCCTATCCGCAGATCGACTTCGCGGCACGGCTGGAATGGTGGCGCGAGCGCTGGCTGAGGGATCTGGTACCGAAGGCGTCCATTGTCGTCGCCGAGCAGAATGGTGCCCTCACCGGCTTCGTCACCATCGACGGCGACGGCTATCTCGACCAGCTCGTGGTCGACCCTGATCACTGGGGCTCGGACGCCGCCCGGCTGCTGGTCGACGAAGCGAAACGCCTGTCGCCATCAGGCATCACGCTGCTCGTCAACAAGGACAATTCCCGCGCCATCCGCTTCTACGAGCGCAACGGCTTTGCCCATGCCGGCGACGATGTGAACCCGACCTCGGGCCGGCCGGTGCTGAAGATGGCCTGGCGGGCGTAATTCTGGCGGGCGTGAGGCCTGTCACGCAGGGATCCTGCGAGGTCGGTTATTCGTTGTGTCAGCGATGACAAGCGAATGGAGGCGATCGATGCAGCTGCGCGATCTTGCCAAGGGTTCCTCGGTGTTTCTGGGCGTCATCGTCGCCGGATATTTATCGACGACCTATGTCGACCAGCGTTTTGCTGCGCCCGAGGTCTCCAAATCAACAGAGACGGCATCAGCCTCAGCCTGCGTCGGAGAGGACGGCAGCTGGAAGAACTGGCCGTGGCCAAACGTGCCTGCGCTCTCGCCGAAGTGCAAATAACTTACGTACGCGAAGCTTCCGCCGCAATCTCAACTGTCATTCCCGGCGAAGGCGGGGAATCCAGTACGCCGGGGCTTCTCGATTGATCACGACTGTCTCGGAGTACTGGATCGCCGCTTCCGCGGGCGATGACACCGTCGTTGTGGTGACGCTCGCAGCGCCTCACGCCCCCTCGAACTGCAACCGCGCCAGCCGCGCATAGAGCCCGTTGGCGGCCACCAGTTCGGCATGCGTGCCCTGCTCGACGATCTTGCCCTGGTCCATCACCAGGATGCGGTCGCAGGACAGCACGGTGGCGAGGCGATGCGCGATCACCAGCGTGGTGCGGTGGCGCATCAGCTCTTCCAGCGCGGTCTGCACCAGCGTTTCGCTTTCGGCATCCAGCGCGGAGGTGGCTTCATCGAGCAGCAGCAGCGGCGCATCGCGCAGGATGGCGCGTGCGATCGCGATGCGCTGGCGCTGGCCGCCGGACAGCGTCACACCGCGCTCGCCGAGCGGGGTGTCGAAACCTTCGGGCAGGCGGCGGATGAATTCGGCGGCGTGCGCGAGCTCGGCGGCGCGCTCGACCTCGGCATCGGTCGCATCGGGCCGGCCGAAGCGGATGTTCTCGCGGGCGCTGGCGGCGAACACGTTCGATTCCTGCGGCACCAGTGCGATGCACGCACGGAAGTCGCGCGGATCGGCGGATTTGACCGGCACGCCATCGAGCGAGATCGCGCCGCTGCGCGGGTCGTAGAAGCGCAGCAGCAGATGAAAGATCGTGCTCTTGCCGGCGCCGGACGGACCGACGATCGCGACCTTCTCGCCGGGGCGCACCGTGAATGACACGGCATCGAGCACATTGACATCGCGCCGCACCGGATAGGCGAAGCTGACGCGGTCGAAGCCGACCTCGCCGCGTGCCGGCACCGGCAGCGCGCGCGGCGCCGCAGGCGCCTTGATGTCGGGCTCCACATGCAGGATCTCGAACAGCCGCTCGGCCGCGCCGGATGCCGCCGAGACCTCGCCCCAGACCTCGCTGAGCTGGCCGAGGCCGGCTGCGGCGAACACCGCATAAAGCACGAACTGACCGAGCCGGCCCGGCGAAATCGCGCCCGTGAGGACGTCATGCGAGCCGATCCAGAGGATCGCGACCACGCTTGCGAACACGATGAAGATGATGATGGCGGTGAGCACGGCGCGCGCCTGGGTCGAGGTGCGCGCGGCCTCATAAGCCTGCTCGACCTCGCCGCCGAAACGCTTCTCGGCGAATGGCTCGCTGGTATAGGCCTGGACGGTGCGGATCGCGCCGACCAGCTCGCCGGCATAGGCCGAGGCGTCGGCAAGCGTGTCCTGCGCATTGCGCGACAGACGCCGCACCCAGCGCCCGAAGGCGACCAGCGGCAGCACGATCAGAGGAATGGCCAGCAGAACGAAGCCCGACAGCTTCGGGCTGGTGATCACCATCATCGCCGCAGCACCGAGGAACATCATCAGATTGCGCAGCGCGATCGACACGGAGGCGCCGACGGCCGATTTGAGCTGGGTGGTGTCGGCGGTGAGCCGCGAGATCAGCTCGCCGCTGCGTGCGGAATCGAAGAAGGCGGGAGACAGCGACAGCAGATGGGCGAACACGTCGCGCCTGAGATCGGCGACGATGCGCTCGCCGATCGTCATCACGAGGTAGTAGCGTGCGGCGCTGGCGAGCGCGAGCACGCCGACCACCGCGAGCATCACCGAGAAGTAGCTGTTGATCAGCTCGATGCCTTCGGGCGTCAGGCCGAAATCGATCATCCGGCGCACCGCGACCGGCACCAGCAGCGTGGTCAGCGCCGCGACCGTGAGTGCGACGAAGGCCAGCGCCGCCCGACCGCGATAGCGGTTCACATAGGGCGCCAGCGCGAGCAGAGGCCGCAGCTTGGCGCGACCCTTGGCCGGCTCTTCGATCAGTTCGGCCTCGATCGAGGGCGTGTCCGCGGCGTTCATTCCGGGCTGATCGGCATACTGGTCATCAAGCCGTTCCACTGCGCTCATGAGATCCAACCCATTGCATTCGTTTGCTCCCAATAGGCCGGGGCAAGGGTAGTGGCAAATCCGGGAAGTCCCTTAGGGGGCAAACCCGGTTCACCGGCCGGGATGGCTTGTTTTAGCGGGTTTCGTGCGGTATAGAGCCGCCCAAATCCGTCATTCGATAGCCACCCAAGAAGGCGCCGGGGCGCCGAGGAATTGCCATGAAAGCCGAAATTCACCCGAACTATCATACAATTAAGGTCGTGATGACCGACGGAACCGAGTACCTGACCCGCTCGACCTGGGGCAAGGAAGGCGACACGCTGAACCTCGACATCGACCCCAAGTCGCACCCGGCCTGGACCGGCGGCAATGCCCAGCTGATGGATCGCGGCGGCCGCGTCTCGCGCTTCCAGAAGAAGTTTTCGGGCTTTCTCAAAAAGGATTGATCCGGCCCGCAAAGGCTGGAGACGAAAAACGCCCCCGGAAAACCGGGGGCGTTTTTTTG
The DNA here is from genome assembly GCF_054863005.1 of Bradyrhizobium sp. 25ACV. Taxonomy (NCBI): domain Bacteria; kingdom Pseudomonadati; phylum Pseudomonadota; class Alphaproteobacteria; order Hyphomicrobiales; family Nitrobacteraceae; genus Bradyrhizobium; species Bradyrhizobium sp. 25ACV. The sequence goes on along the minus strand of NZ_JAVAYO010000002.1, from coordinate 112,587 downwards.
TTTTCTGTGGCTGTCATTCCGGGGCGGCTCGCAGAGCCGGACCCGGAATCTCGAGATTGCGGGTTCGCGCGCCGCGCGCCCCGGAATGACGGCGTGAGACTTATCGCTCGAACGCCGCCTTCAGCGCGTTGAGGTGCGGCACCAGCGGATTGCCGATCGCGATGTGTTCGGCCGGCGGTGTGTGGATGGTGGTGTCGAGGCGGCGGACGCGGGTCTGCAGGCTCATCGAGCGATGGATCAGGTCCTGGAGCTGCGAGGGCAGCTTCTCGATGGTGTCGGTGGGGCCGGGATCGGCGGCGCTGAGCTTGACCTTGGTCTTCTCGCGATTGGCCTGGCTCAGCGTCATCTCGCCCTCCTTCACCGCGCGGTGCAGCAGCAGCCACGAGGCGAGCTGCATCAGGCGGGTGGTGAGACGCATGCTCTCGGTCGCGTAGGTGAGGCTGACGGCACGGTCGAGCGCCTTGGCCTCGGTGCGGCCAGCGCCGTCGAGATAGGCGGCGGTCTCTTCGACGAGGTCCATGCCCTCGCGGAACAGGACGCCGAACGCCGCAGAATTGGTGAACCGCTCGCTGAGTTGAACGAGAGCGCCGTCGGCCTGCAAACGTTCCATGGTTAACGCCTCTTACGCAACTGTTTGACTGCCCGGCTTTGGCGCCGGCTTATGATGAACAAATCATTGCGCGGGCGGGACGCGGAGTCCAGTGACAAGCGCTGATATGGTTTCCGCGGGTCATTCCTCGGAATGCAACTGGGCGGAGACTCTTGTTTTGACGCATATTCTTGACGCGAAGCGGTAGCCACGCCGCTCGAAACCCTGTGCGCAAAACGCAAAAAAAGAGCCGCCGGAGACCGGCGGCTTTGAAAGTTGATAACAGGGAGGCGTCAAACAGAGTGGACAGGAGCCACTCGGTGTCCAAACGAGGACAGTTCCAGTCATAAACCCGAAAGCTTAATCGACCGTAAACGAGCGAATTTTTTGAGGGTTCGTTAGCCATGTCGGCCAGTGACCGAGCGGGACAGGGAACAAAACTCGCAGTCGTCCCCCCGGCGCACGTCAGGCGTATTTTGCGTAGGCTAGCGCAACACATTCCGGTGTCGTCCCGGACAAGCGTAAGCGCCGATCCGGGACCCATAACCACAGGCGGACGTGGTGACGAGGACTCGGAGTTGCCGGTCTTGCGCAACAACTTCGCCCTGGGAGTATGGGTCCCGGATCGGCGCGCGCTTGGGGCGCGCTTGTCCGGGACGACAAGCTGCTGGCGCCCCCCTACGACTTGAAAATACTGTTCGCCGCATCGCGCGAGGCGCGCTTCTTCGTGGCGGCTTCTTCCAGCCTTGCGATCTCGGTCTTGAGCAGCGTGACGCGCTCGGTCAGTTCCTCGACCGACAAGAGTGAGAGGTCCTGGCCGATTTCATGGCTGATCTTCTTGCGCGGGCGGTCGTCGTCTTCCGTCGCCATCCTCGTCCCTCCCAAAGTTCGCGCACACAATGTTGAGGCGGTTGCCAGCTTGGATCACGCTGGCTAAGCAAGGGCCTCGTTTCCGCACCTTCACCCAAGGACACATCATGGACAAGCTGCCCGCGCAAATGACCGTGGTCGCCATCTCCAAGCCCGGCGGACCGGAAGTGCTGGTGCCGGAACAACGCAGCATTCCGCAGCCCGGTCCTGACGAGATCCTGGTCAAGGTGATGGCTGCCGGCGTCAACCGGCCCGACGTTGCACAGCGCTCGGGAGCCTATCCGCCGCCGCCCGGCGCCAGCGACCTGCCCGGTCTCGAGATCGCGGGCGAAGTGGTTGCCGTCGGCAGCAATGCCAAGCGGCACAAGATCGGCGACAAGGTGATGTCGCTGGTCGCCGGCGGTGGCTATGCGCAGTACTGCATCGCCCAGGATGCCCAGGCGATGAGCATACCGCCCGCGCTGTCCATGAAGGAGGCCGGCGCGCTGCCGGAAACCCTGATGACGGTCTGGCACAATGTGTTCGAGCGCGGTGGCCTGAAGGCAGGAGAGACGCTGCTGATCCATGGCGGCTCCTCCGGCATCGGCACCATGGCGATCCAGCTGGCGAAAGCGTTCGGTGCGAAAGTGTTCGTCACCGTCGGATCGCAGGACAAGATCGACGCCTGCCTCAAGTTAGGCGCCGACCGCGCCATCAATTACAAGACCGAGGACTTCGTCGCCGTCGTCAAGGAAGAGACGGGCAAGGCCGGCGTCAATCTGATCCTCGACATGGTCGCCGGCGAATATGTCGACCGCAACTATGATGCCGCCGCGGTCGACGGCCGGATCGTACAGATCGCGACCCTCAACGGGCCCAAGGTCAACGTCAACATCGCCAAGGTGATGGTGAAGCGCCTGACCCATACCGGCTCGACCCTGCGCCCCCGTAGTAATGCGGACAAGGCGGCGATGGTGGCCGCGATCGAGCAGAAAGTGATGCCACTTTTGCGCGAAGGCCGCGTCAAACCGCTGATGGACAGCACTTTCCCGCTGGAAAAGGCTGCCGATGCGCACCGGCGCATGGAAACGAGCGCACATATTGGCAAAATTGTGTTGGAGGTCTAGGCCAACGGCCCACGGGAGACGCCGGAAACCCTTTGATTTTCCTCGCTTTCGTGGCATCTATCGCGACGCACCGAACCACTTCCGTTCGGTTTGAAATCGTCTTCACTGAAGAGTTTGCGTCGAACGCGGAGAACTGGCCTTGCGTCTGATCAGGTGCCTCGCGCCCATCGCGCTGGGCCTCATGATTCTTGTCGCCGCGTATCCCGCGCGCGCGCTCGACGCCGTCAGCGTCCGCAGTGACGCGCCCGCGATCGACCTCACCGGCGTGCTCGAGCATCAGCGCAGCGATGCGGACCGCATCCAGGTCTCCACCGCGCCCGGCACCGACGGCATCGTCCGCCGCATCGAAGTGCGCGCCCGCGAGGGCGGCCAGAACTGGGTGGTGTTCGCGCTCGCCAACAACACCGACGACCAGCTCGACCGCCTGATCGTCGCCCCGCATTACCGCATCGTCTCCTCGGGGCTGTTGTGGCCCGACCTCGGCCTGTCGCGCATTGCGACCATCACGCCTTCGACCGGCGACCGGCCGGAGCGGCAGGAAAGCCCGACCGCCGACGTGTTCCGCGTCACGCTCGACCCCGGCGCCGTCATCACCTTCGTCGCGGAGCTGCGCACCGACAAGCTGCCGCAGCTCTATCTGTGGGAGCCGGAAGCCTACAAGGACAAGGTCAACTCGTTCACGCTGTACCAGGGCATCGTGATCGGCATCTCGGGCCTGCTGGCGCTGGTGCTGACCATTCTGTTCGTCGTCAAGGGCAGCATCATGTTCCCGGCCGCCGCAGCGCTGGCCTGGGCGGTGCTGGTCTATATCGGCGTCGATTTCGGGTTCTGGGGCAAGGTGCTCGACATGTCGAACAACGCCGAGCGCATCTGGCGCGCGGCGGGTGAAGCGATCTTGGCGGCAACGCTGCTGGTGTTCCTGTTCGCCTATCTCAATCTCAGCCGCTGGCACGTGCGCTATTCGCACATCACGGTGGGATGGCTCGCGTTCCTGGGTTCGCTGGTGGCGCTGGCGCTGTTCGATCCCGCGGTGGCCTCCGGCATCGCGCGCATTTCGCTGGTGCTGATCGCCTTCGCGGGCTTCGCGCTGATTGTCTATCTCTCCACCCACGGTTTCGACCGCGCGGTACTGTTGATCCCGACCTGGTTCCTGCTGGTGGTCTGGGTGGTCGCGGCCGGCATGACGGTCGCAGGTTCCGTCACCAACGACATCGTCGGCCCTGCGCTGCTCGGCGGCCTCGTGCTGATCGTGATGCTGATCGGGTTCACGGTGATGCAGCACGCTTTTGCCGGCGGCGGCGCCACCACCGGCGTCGTCTCCGACATCGAGCGGCGCGCACTGGCGCTGGCCGGGTCCGGCGATCTGATCTGGGACTGGGACGTTTCCGCCGACAAGGTCTTCACCAGCCCCGAGACCGAAGCCCTGCTTGGCCTCAAGCGCGGCACGCTCGAAGGGCCCGCGGCCTCCTGGCTCGAAGTGCTGCATCCGCTCGACCAGGATCGTTTCCGCGCCGCGCTCGACAGCGTGCTCGATCAGCGCCGCGGCCGTCTGGTGCAGGATTTCCGCCTGCGCACGCCGGACGGCCATTTCATGTGGTTCGCGCTGAAGGCGCGCCCGGTGGTCGGCTCGGACGGCGAGGTCTCGCGCGTGGTCGGCACGCTCACCGACGTAACCGAGCTGCGCAACGCCGAGGAACGCCTGCTGCACGATTCCGTGCATGACAACCTCACCGGCCTGCCCAACCGCAAACTGTTCATGGACCGGCTGGGTGCGGTGGCGCATTTCGCCAAGACCATGCCGACGCTGCGACCGACGCTGATGGTGATCGACCTCGACCGCTTCAAGCAGGTCAACGATTCCGTCGGCATCGCCGTTGGCGATTCCATCCTGTTGACGCTGGCCCGCCGCCTCACCCGCATCCTAAAGCCGCAGGACACGCTGGCGCGGCTCGCCGGCGACCAGTTCGGCCTGATCCTGCTCTCGGAGCAGGACCCGGCCCGCATCACCGCCTTCGCCGAGACCATCCGCAAGACCATCCGCGCGCCGATCGCCTTCAACGATCGCGAGATTTTTCTCACGGCCTCGATCGGTCTCGCCCTTTCCGATCCGCAAGTTCAGCTCACGGACGAGATCATCAAGGATGCCGAGCTTGCGATGTATCACTCCAAGCGCATCGGCGGCGACCGCATCGACGTCTATAAGCCCGCGATGCGCGCGCGGAAGACCGATCGCCTGACGCTGGAGAGCGAGCTGCGCCGCGCCATCGAGCGCCAGGAGCTCACGATCCTGTATCAGCCGATCGTGCGGCTCGAGGATCGTTCGGTCGCGGGCTTCGAAGCGCTGGTGCGCTGGGATCACCCGAAGCTCGGCCGCATGGCGCCCTCGGAATTCATCACCATCGCCGAAGAGACCGGCCTGATCGTCGACCTCGGCATGTTCGTGCTGGACCAGACCGCCAAGCAGCTCTCGATCTGGCAGCGCGCGATGCGCTCACGCGAGCCGATCTTCGCCTCCGTCAACGTCTCGTCGCGGCAATTGCTGCGCCACGATCTGATCCACGACATCCGCACCGTGCTGTCGCGCTCATCGGTGGCGCGCGGCACGCTCAAGCTGGAATTGACGGAATCGCTGGTGATGGAGAATCCGGAGCACGCAGCGCAGATGCTGACGCGGATCCGCGAGCTCGGCACCGGGCTCTCGCTCGACGATTTCGGCACCGGCCATTCCTCGCTGGCCTATCTGCAGCGCTTCCCGTTCGACACCATCAAGATCGACCAGTCCTTCGTGCGCACCACCAATCGCGGCACACGGCCGGTGATCCTGAAGTCGATCATCGCGCTCGCACACGACCTCGGCATGGACGTGGTCGCCGAAGGCGCCGAGACCGATTCCGACGCGGTCGAGCTCTACCAGATGGGTTGCGAATACGCGCAAGGCTTTGCCTTCGGCGAGCCGATGGACGCGGACGCGGCGATGCGCCTGCTGACGGAAGTGCGGCTCGAAGCGGCGAGCTAGGCGCTCGTCCCTCCCCCGAATTCGGTCTCGTAGGGTGGGCAAAGGCGCACTTGCGCCGTGCCCACCATCCATCCAGCACTGCGACGGAAGTCGTGGGCACGCTTCGCTTTGCCCACCCTACGATACTGTTGGATATGGAGAGACCTTCACCCACCTGACCGGGTACTTCGCCGCTACCGCCGCCCGTCCTTCTTCATCTTCGTGAACCGCACGCTCTGGCCATCGGGCATCCGCACCGCCTTGAAGCCTGCGGCAAGGCACGCTTCGCGTTGCGGCATCTGGATGTCGGGGCTGCGCAGGCTGTCCCACCATGAGGCGCGATTGGCCGCGCGCGGCAAAGCCGCGCCGATGATCTCTTCGATCTGTTCGAAGCTCAGGACGAATTCGGCCTGCTTCTGCCGCAGCAGAAAGTCGCGCAACGCGTCGTAGTCGTTCACATCAGTCCTCTCGTCCGAACCCCAACCTGCTCAAATGAGCCTGCTCACATGCGGGCTGCCTAAAACCGTGAGCGGCGTAAACCGATTCTTAACTCACTACGGCAGCGCTGTTCCACCTTAAACACTACTCAAGATTTCGGGCGCATCCACTAGGGGATCGGGAGCAAACGATGCTGTCTGAATGGCGCGAAGTCATGGCCCGCCGGCCGTGGCGGATTTCGGCGAAGCTGCTGATCATCTCGTCCGTGGTGACGGTGATCGGCTTTTCCGCCATTTGCGTCAACGTCATGCTCGACATGCGCCGGGGCGAGGAGGCGCTCGCCCGTCAGACGCTGGAGAACCTCGCGACCACCATCCAGTCCGACGTCAGCCGCAACGTCGAGATCTACGACCTGGCGCTGAAGGCGGTCGCCAGCAACATGCTGCTGCCCGAGCTCGCGACCGTGTCGAAGCCGATCCGTCACCTGATCCTGTTCGATCATGCGACGACGGCAAGGCATTTCGGCGCCATCCAGGTTTTCGACCCCGAGGGCAGGCTGGCCATCGACGCCTCCACCCTCGATCCCCTCCCCGAGAACCGGAGCGAGGAGGAGTATTTCAGGGTTCATCGCGACAACCCCGACGTCGGGCTCTTCATCAGCCGCCCGATGCTGTTCCGCGGTGCCTACGCGATCGTGCTGAGCCGTCGCATCAGCGATACCGACGGCGGCTTCCTCGGCGTCGTCGCCGGCTCGATCCGCTTCAGCTATTTCCACGAATTGTTCGAGCGGCTGAATCTCGATCCTGAAGACACCATTACCGTGCTCAGGCGCGACCGCACCATCATGATGCGTCGGCCGTTCGATCTCGATATCATCGGCACCAACCTGAACGACCGGCGGGCCTGGAAGCCCGACAATCTCCCGGTCGGCACCTCCTATTCGGGACAGGGCCCGGTCGATCCGACGCCGCGGCTGTATGTCCGCAGCGCCGACAACGGTCCTCTGTTCGTGGTGGCGGGCAAGCCGCTGACCGCGGTTTTCGCGCTCTGGCAGAAGGAGGCGTATCGCATCGGCGCCGTGGTGCTGGCGCTCGCGCTGTTCGTGCTGGGATCGACGCTGGTGCTCGCGCGCGAGATCGGCCGCCGCGCCGAGGCCGAGCGCAAGCTCGAGGAGATGGCGACGACGGACGCGCTCACCGGCCTGAAGAACCGCCGCAAGTTCGATTCCGTCATCGACGTCGAATGGCGGCGCGCGATGCGGCAGAAGGCGCCCGTCGCGCTGCTGATGATCGATGCCGATCACTTCAAGGCCTACAACGACACGTTCGGCCATCAGGCCGGCGATCAGGTGCTGGTCGGCATCGCCATCTGCATTTCCGATTCGGTGAGCCGGGCCGGCGATTGCGCCGCGCGCTATGGCGGCGAGGAATTCGCGGTGCTGCTGCCCAACACGTCTGCCACCGATGCCTTCAAGGTCGCCGAGACGATCCGCCTCAAGGTGCAGGGCTGGTCTGACGACGAGGTGATGTTGACGGTCTCCTGCGGCGTCGCCAGCCTCGTTCCCACCGCTGGCATGGACTGGGCGATCCTGGTCGCCGCCGCCGACAAGGCGCTCTATGCCGCGAAGGCGGGCGGACGTAATCAGTCGATTGTTGCGAGCCTGCCGAAGCTGTCGCTGGTGGCGTGAGGGGGACTAATCACCGCTATTGAACGCGACGCGATCCACACCAACGGCGTCGTCCCTGCGAACGCAGGGACCCATAACCACAGGGAGTGGTTTGGCGAAGACTTGTCGTTCGGTACTACTGCAAAACGCAGTCGATAGATCACGTGGTATGGGTCCCCGCGTTCGCGGGGACGACGGCGGAGCTTGTAGCGACTACTGCCCCAGATACTTCTTCATCTCCGCGATCAGCCCGTCCCGCAGCTCCGGGCGCTTCAGGCCGTAGGCGATGTTGGCGCGGAGAAAGCCGGGCTTGGAGCCGCAATCATGGCGCTCGCCCTCGAACTCGACGCCGTAGAACTTCTGCGACTTGGCAAGGCCGATCATGGCGTCGGTGAGCTGGATCTCGCCGCCGGCGCCGCGCTCCTGCGTCTCAAGGATCTTGAAGATCTCCGGCTGCAGGATGTAGCGGCCGGTGATCGAGAGGTTGGAGGGCGCGGTGCCCTTGGCCGGCTTCTCGACCATGCCGTCGACCTCGAACATCTTGCCGCTGCGCTTGCCGACGCCGCAGATACCATATTGATGGGTGAGATGGTCGGGCACCGCCTCGACCGCGACCAGGTTGGATTTCTCGCCGAGCGTCGACGCCGTCTCGATCATCTGCTTGAGGCAGCCGGGCGAGTTGAGCACGAGTTCGTCGGGCAGCACGACGGCGAACGGCTCGTTGCCGACAATGTCGCGCGCGCACCAGACCGCGTGACCGAGGCCGAGCGGCGCCTGCTGGCGGGTGAAGCTGACGGCACCGGCTTCGGGCTGGTTCTGCGACAGGATGTCCTGCTCGGCCTTCTTGCCGCGCGCGGCCAGCGTGGCGTCGAGCTCGTACATCCGGTCGAAATGATCTTCGATGACGTTCTTGTTGCGGCCGGTGACGAAGACGAAGTGCTCGATGCCGGCCTCCCTCGCCTCGTCATAGACGTACTGGATCAGCGGCTTGTCGACGATGGTCAGCATTTCCTTCGGCATCGCCTTGGTGGCGGGCAGGACACGGGTGCCGAGGCCGGCGACGGGGAATACGGCTTTGCGAATTTTCATGTGATTGTTCGAATACCTGGGGGCACATGGGAACGGTGGAACGGAGCAATGGCATCTTGCTAGCCTGTTTGCAGCCGCCAACAAAGGCGGATGTGGGGCCTCACCCGCGCAGAGTTAAGAAAAAGGCCGCCACCAAAATTTCACCTTTGTTAAGCTATTGGCAACCGTAACCGGGCCTCCTGATGCCAGATTTTTGGAAGGCCGATGGGTGGGACATGATGCAATTGGTGGCAGGGCAGGCAAGACGGGCGGGATCCGTGACCGGCGCGGCGATGATCGCGGCCGCTCTGCTGCTGCCCCTCAGCGCGCACGCCCAGGCGCAGAACGGCCTGTCCAATCTGTTCGGCGGCATCTTCTCGGGCCCCAACGCTGCGCCCTCGCAGCCTGCGCCCGGTTCTGGCGGCGCTCTCCCCTGGAGCGGTGAGGACGGCGCTTCCGGCCATCCGCTAATGACGGCCGCGGCGATCCGCGAGGCCGCCGGCAATTTCAGCAATTGCGTTGCCGCGATGTGGCCCGATGCCGCACGGCGCAACATCACCCAGGAAAACTTCCAGCGCTTCACCGCCGGTCTCAGCCCCGACCTGCGCATCATGGACCTGATGGACTCGCAGCCGGAGTTCACGAAATCGATCTGGGACTATCTCGACATCCTCGTGAACGACAACCGTCTCGCCAAGGGGCGTGAGGTGCTCGCCAAATACAAGGCGCAGTTCGACGCCACCGAGAAGGCCACCGGCGTCGACCGCTACATCATCGCCTCGATCTGGGGCATCGAGTCCAATTACTCGACGCAGATGGGCGATCGCAGCGTGCTGCAATCGACCGCGACGCTCGCCTGCATCGGCCGCCGCCAGGCCTATTTCAAGGACGAGTTCCTCTCCGCGCTGGAGATCCTCAACCGCGGCGACCTCCGGCCGGAGCAGATGCGCGGCTCCTGGGCCGGCGCGTTCGGCCCGACCCAGTTCATGCCGACCGCGTTCAAGCGCTTTGCCGTCGACGGCGATGGCGACGGGCGGCGCGACGTCGTCGACAATCCGACCGACCTGATCGCCTCCACCGCCAACAACCTGAAGAAGGACGGCTGGCAGGCGGGGCAGACCTGGGGGTTCGAGGTCGTGGTGCCCCAAGGCTTCAACTACATGCTGGCGGACCGCGCCAAGGCGATGACGATTGCGCAATGGGAGAAGCTCGGGATGAAGCGGGCGACCGGCCAGCCCTTCCCGCATCCGGCGGAAAAAGCCTATCTGCTGGCGCCGGCGGGCGCGCAGGGACCGGGCTTCCTGATGTTGCAGAACTACCGGGTCATCATGAAGTACAACCCGGCCGAGGCCTATGCGCTGGCGATCGGCCATTTCGCCGACCGCCTGCGCGGAGGGCAGCCCTTCGTGCAACCCTGGCCGCGGCAGGAACGCGAGTTGTCCCGCACCGAGCGGCTGGAGCTGCAGCAGCTACTGGCGCAGCGCGGCTTCTACAAGGGCACCCCGGACGGCCAGTTCGGCGGCCAGACCCGGGAAGCCCTGCGCAATTTCCAGGCCTCGATCGGGGTGCCCGCGGACGGTTTTGCCTCCTCCGACGCACTGGAACGGCTGCGCGGACGGTAAAATCGCGCCGAAAGTAACCCTGAACAGGGATTTTGGCAGGCAGCCTTGACGCAGGCGGCTGTTCCCCGGTGTATGGGCGCAAGAATCTGCAACGGAATTTGCCCGTTTGGCGCCTGATTCCGTTATTATATCGAGCTACCTCCGATCCCCATTGCGCTGGCCCGAGATCGCATGTCGAAGCCGAAGTCCCTGTTCAAGGCGCTGACCGAGACCGGCCCGTTGATCGCGCTGGGCACGGCGCTTGCGATTCTGGTCTCGGTCGCAGGGCCTGCCTCGGCGCAGTTCTTCAACTTCCCCGGCTTCGGCGGCCCGCCGCAGCGTTCGGCTCCGCCACCACAACGGGGCGGTGGCGGAGGCGGCGGCTGGTTCGGCGGCGACTTCTTCGCGCCGTTCCAGCAGCAACAGCAGCAGGCTCCCCGCCAGGATTTTTCGCGCGCGCCGGCGCCAGCCAAGCGCGACACCATCCCTGAGAAGAACGTGCTCGTGATCGGCGACGCCATGGCCGACTGGCTCGCCTATGGCCTGGAAGACGCCTACACCGAGCAGCCCGACATGGGCGTGATCCGCAAGCACAAGACCACGTCCGGCCTGATCAAGTACCAGCCGCGCGGCGAGCCCGCGGATTGGACGACTGCCGCAAGGGGCATCCTCGAGACGGAAAAGCCCGACGTGATCGTCGTCATGCTGGGCCTCAACGACCGCAGCGCGATCCGCGAGCCCGTCGCCGACAAGACGGACAAGGCCGCCGCAGACAAGGACAAGAAGAACGACAAGGGCGCGCGCGCCAAACAGCCAGCGAAGCCGGGGGACGCCAAGCCCGGCAACGACACCGCCGCCAAGCCCGACGACAAGCCTGCCGATGCCGATCTGCCGCAGGACGACGCCGACAATGCCGACGCGCCGGCGGCCGCGCCCGAAAAGACGGCCCGCAATCCGAACGGCCTCTACGAATTCCGCGACGACCGCTGGGTCGAGCTCTACGGCAAGAAGATCGAGGAGCTCGCCAACGTCCTCAAGGCCAAGGGCGTGCCGGTGCTGTGGGTCGGCCTTCCCGCCATCCGCGGGCAGAAGGGCACGGCGGACATGCTGTTCCTGGATTCGCTTTATCGCGAAGGCGCGGCCAAGGCCGGCATTACCTATGTCGACGTCTGGGACGGGTTTGTCGACGAGGCCGGCCGCTTCCTTCAGAAGGGTCCTGACTTCGAAGGCCAGATCCGTCAGCTCCGCAGCTCTGACGGCGTCTTCTTCACAAAGCCCGGCGCGCGCAAGCTCGCGCATTATGTCGAGCGCGAAATCACGCGCCTGCTGGCAGGACGTTCCGGCCCGATCGCGCTGCCGAGCGAGCCGGCGACGCCCGACACCAGCGCCGAGCCCGGCAAGCCCGCACCGCGGCCGCTGGCGGGGCCGATCGTGCCGCTGGTTGCAGCCTCGATTTCGACCGATCAATTGCTGGGCGGCCCGGGCTCGCGTCCCGCCGCTGTCGATGCGCTCGCTGCGAAGACAATGGTGAAGGGCGAACCGCTGGCGGCTCCGGCGGGCCGCGCCGACGATTACGCCTGGCCGCGCCGCGAAGTCGGCCGCGAGCAGGCCAAGGGCGATACGCCGATGGCCGCGACAACGCCTGAGGGCAGCGCGCCTTCCGCATCGCCGGGCGCAGCCGCGGCGATCGCTCCGCCAAAGCTCGCGCCGAAGAAGCCGCCGGTCCCGCCGCAGCAACCGGCACAGGCTACGCCCTCATTCCGCGATTTCTTCGGCTTCGGCTCTCCGCAGCCCCCGCCGCCGCGTCAACTGGCGCCGGCTCCCGGGCCGCGCAATCCGAATCCCAATCCCGGGGTCCCGCGTCCGCCGGGTAACGTTGGCCGTTCGGCCGAGATGTTCCGGTAAGGTAAGGTCTCGTGTCCCGGATGCGACGCAGCGCTTCTCGGTGAGGCGGCGCAGAGCCGGGACCCAATTCGTGCGGCATTCACAAAAGATGGCCCCGGCTTAGCGATGCAGCGTTTCCGGACGATGCTACGCATCGCCTAGGCTGCATCGCGTCCGGGGCACGAGTGATAGGCGTTCGGCGACTAGCCTTAATAGCGCCAGCGCGACGGCGGGGGACGACGCGCGGGGCGCGACATCAGAAGCGCGAGTGCGAAACCGATGCCGCCGGCGACCAGCAGCGCGCCGAGCGGATTGTCCTGCACCTTCTTCGACAATGCTTGCGTACCGTCGCGAAGAGTCTCGCCGCTGTTGTCGTAGGCGTCCTTGGCGTAGTCGGCTGCAGTCTCGCCGGCCTCGCGTACGGCATCCTTGGCCTGGCCGTAGAGATTCTGCACCGTGCCCGCGGCTTCCCGCGCCTTGCCCGACGCCTGCGTCTTCGCATCGCCTGCCATGTCTCCGATCGCGCCTTCCGCGCGTCCGGCATATTCCTTGGCCGATCCAACAATCCGATCCGTGTCCATGATGATCCTCCTCGGTGGTCAGCCGAAGTAACCGATCAGGCGCGGCCCAGTTCCAAGTGTTTGCGAAAGTGTAGCTCCTACGAAAGTGTGTAGCCCGGATGGAGCGCAGCGTAATCCGAGGGCCTTTCCGCGAGAGAGAACCCCGGATTACGCTGCGCTCCATCCAGGCTACGCGGTCAGCTAGAGGATGAGCCCGCCATCGACGACCAGCGTCTGTCCGACGATGTAGGACGACAGCGGCGAAGCCAGGAACAGAGCCGCGCCCGCCATGTCGGCCGGCGTGCCCAGCCGCCGCAGCGGAATGCGTGACAACGCACCTTCGAGCCGCTTGGGATTGTCGGTCGTTACCTTCGTCATCTTGGTGTCGACGAGTCCGGGCGCGATGCCGTTGACGCGGATGCCGTCCTCCGCCCAGGCTTCGCCCAGTGTCCGCGTCAATCCGACCGCACCGGTCTTCGAGGCGTTATAGGCGGGATTGCCCATAGTGGAATGATAGGCCGCGGTCGAGGACACCATGATCAGCGACCCCTTCGCATCCCGCAGCATGGAATGAAATCGCGTGGCGCGGGCCATCAGGCTCATCAAATTGACCTCGACCACCTTGCGGAAGCCGCTCATCTCGAACTCGCCGCGGCGATAGAGCACCGCGCCTTGCGCGAGCACGAGCACGTCGAGCCGCTCGAAGGAGGGCTTGAATGCCTCGATCGCATTGGGGTTGCTGACGTCGAGCTGCGCATAAGACAGGCCCGTGAGATCAGAACCCTCCTCGATCGAATAATCCTTTGCCTGCGCACGCGTGCCGCAAACCGCGACATGCGCGCCCCTCGCGCGAAACGCTTGCGCGATGCCGTTGCCGATACCGCTGGAACCGCCGACCACCAGCACCTGCCTGCCTGAGAAATCGAGCTCGTTCGCCATCGCGGCCTCCCCTTTTGTCTTGCTTGTTTGACCTGTCTGCGGATCGATGTCAGCCTTGTCAATCATAACAAGAACAAGCAGGGCGCGAGGAAACAGCATGTCCGAGTTCAAACGGCTCAGCCGGTCCGTAAAGGGCCTGACCGTTCTCGTCACCGGCGCGGCCAGCGGCATGGGACGCGCCACCGCGCAATTGTTCGCCGCAGAGGGCGCGAACGTTGCCGTCACCGACTATGACGAGCAAGGCGTGCTCGCCGTCGCGGCGGAGATCGCGGCGAACGGCGGTTCGGCAAAAGCCTGGAAGCTCGACGTCGCAGAGGCCACCGAGATCAAGCGCGTGGTGAATGATGCTGCGGCACATTTCGGCGGGCTCGATATCGTCGTCAACAATGCCGGCATCTCCGTGCGCGTCGCGATCGACGACGAGGCCTATGAGGACGCCTGGGCCAGGGGCATCGCCGTGATGCTGACGGCGCATCCGCGCATCATCCGCGCCGCACTGCCTTACCTGCGCAAATCGAAGAGCCCGCGCATCGTCAACATCGCCTCGACCGAGGCACTCGGCGCCACCGCATTACACAGCCCCTATTCGGCAGCGAAGGGCGGCGTGGCGAGCCTCACCCGCTCGCTCGCCGTCGAGCTCGGCCGCGAGGGCATCACCGTCAACTGCATCTGCCCGGGTCCGATCCGCACTGGGATCACCGACCGCATCTCGGAGGAGCACAAGACGATCTATGCCAAACGCCGCACCGCACTCGGCCGCTACGGCGATCCGGAGGAGGTCGCACATATGACGCTGAGCCTGTGCTTGCCGGCGGCGTCCTTCCTCACCGGCGCGGTGATCCCGGTCGACGGCGGGTTGATGGCGCGCAACGCGTGAGAGCCATGCGCGCCGAGCGTTGACAACGGCGAGTGCGGGAGTAGCTTTTTCGCCGACAGAGCGGGACCAACCGCTCGCACATGCGGGAGAAAACGCCATGACGATCGCCATCCGGCAGCTTCAGAAGCACTTTGCCGGCGAGGTTTCCGGCCTCGATTTGCGAAAGCCCCTCACCGAGGTCGAGGCGCGCGAGGTCGAGGCCGCCATGGACAAATACGCGGTACTGGTTTTCCACGACCAGGACATCACCGACGAGCAGCAGATGGCTTTTGCGCTGAACTTCGGTCAGCGTGAGGATGCGCGTGGCGGCAACATTACCAAGGCCAGCGAATACCGCCTCAACTCGGGCCTGAACGACGTCTCCAACCTCGGCAAGGACGGCAAGCCGCTGCCGAAGGACAGCCGCGCCAATCTGTTCAACCTCGGCAATTGCCTGTGGCACTCCGACAGCTCGTTCCGGCCCATCCCTGCAAAATTCTCGCTGCTGTCGGCGCGCGTGGTGAACCCCAAGGGCGGCAACACCGAATTCGCCGACATGCGCGCCGCCTATGACGCGCTCGACGACGACACCAAGGCGGAGATCGACGATCTCATCTGCGAGCACTCGCTGATGTATTCGCGGGGATCGCTCGGCTTCACCGAATACACCGAGGATGAGAAGGAGATGTTCAAGCCGGTGCTGCAAAGGCTGGTGCGGACGCACCCCGTGCATCGCCGCAAGTCGCTGTATCTGTCATCCCATGCCGGCAAGGTCGTCGGCATGAGCGTGCCCGAGGGCCGGCTGTTGCTGCGCGATCTCAACGAGCACGCAACGCAAGCAGAGTTCGTCTACGTCCACAAATGGAAGCTGCACGACCTCGTGATGTGGGACAACCGCCAGACCATGCACCGCGTCCGCCGCTACGACCAGTCGCAACCTCGCGACATGCGCCGCGCGACGGTGGCGGGGACGGAGCCGACGGTGCAGCAGCAGGCGGCGGAGTAGCGCGGCAACCTCCGCTGTCGTCCCGGACGAGCGAAGCGAAGATCCGGACCCATAACCACAGGACGTCGTTTGGCGAAGACTTGGAGTGACCGGCCTGCCTTAAACTTCACCCTGGGAGTATGGGTCCCGGATCTGCGCGCGCTTGAGGCGCGCTTGTCCGGGACGACAGCGGAGGATGACGTACCACCGCGGAGTATGTCGCGGTAGCGACTAAAGCAGCTAGGCGTGTCCCGCTTCGTTCGAGAGCATGCCGGGATCGATGCCGATCTTCTGCAGGGCGCGGTTGTATTTGTCGTCGACGTCGTCACCGAAGATCAGGTCCGCATCCGCATCGCAATGCAGCCAGCCGTTGCTCTGGATCTCGGTCTCGAGCTGGCCCGGCGCCCAGCCGGCATAGCCGAGCGCGAGGATGGCGTGCTTGGGGCCGGAGCCGTTGGCGATCGCGCGTAGGATGTCGACGGTCGCGGTGAGGCAGACGCCGTCGTCGATCCGCAGCGTCGCGTTCTCGATGTAGAAGTCGCTGGAATGCAGCACGAAGCCACGCCCGGTATCGACCGGACCGCCGCGCAGCACCTTCATGCTTTCGGCATTCTCGGGCAGCTTGATGTGCTCGCCCTTCTTGATGATGCCGAGCTGCTCCAAGAGCTCGGGGAAATCGATGCTGCCGGCCGGGTGGTTCACGATGATGCCCATCGCTCCCTCCGCCGAATGGGCACAGAGATAGATCACCGAGCGTTCGAAGCGGGAATCGCCCATCACCGGCATCGCGATCAAGAGCCGGCCGTCGAGATAACCGGCCGAATTAGGGAGCACGGGTCCCGCGCTGCGGGTGCTTTCGCCCGTCCTCTTGCCTGTGGGAGCCATCGGTTAAGCACTCCGGTTTCAATTCCTATCCTGATGTCGGGCCGGGCCGCTGTCAAATCAAGGCTTGCAGAGACTTGATTCAAGTGCATCCATCACAAGCAATTCAATGGTTTGCCTCAGGGTGACCCTGTAAAGACGTGCCATGCTCACAAGAGTTCCCCTGCGTGCGGCGATTGGCGTCGCAACAACCCTGTTTGCGTCGTCGCTGGCCATCGTAGCCCGTGCCGATGACGCTTCGCCGTGGCAGCGCGACGGACATTCCGCGGTGCGGCTATTGGCGGGATCGCGCAGCGGCGCCGTCCTGCTCGGCGGTATCGCCATCCAGCTCCAGCAGGGGTGGAAGACCTATTGGCGCTCCCCCGGCGATTCCGGCGTCCCGCCGCGGTTCGACTTTTCCAAGTCGGACAATGTGGAGGCGGTGACGGTGATGTGGCCTGCGCCGCTGAAATTCGACGACGGCGCCGGCGGCCATTCGATCGGCTACCACAACCAGATCGTGCTACCCCTGCGCATCGTCGCCAAAGCGGCCGACAAGCCCGTGACCCTGCGCGCAGAGATCAATTACGCGGTGTGCGAAAAACTCTGCATTCCGGTCGAGGCCAGCGCCGAGCTCGGCTTCAACAGCGTGGCCTCGACCGAGGATGCCAATCTGCGTGCGGCACTCGATACCGTGCCCAAGCCCGCCAATATCGGCGATCCCAATCCGCTCACCATCCGGGACGTCAAGCGCGACGGCGCCACCAAGGTGACGGTCGACGTGGTCACGCCGGATGCGCGCAACGTCAATCTGTTCGTGGAAGGTCCGACGCCCGACTGGGCGCTGCCGATTCCAGCTCCGGTCAAAGACAGCCCGGCTGGCGTGAAGCGCTTTTCGTTCGAGCTCGACGGCCTGCCGCCGGGCGCTAGGCCCGACGGCGCAGCGTTGAAATTCACGCTGGTCGGGCCGGAGAAGTCGTACGAGTTCAATACGAATTTGGAGTGAGTACTGGTTAGCTCGTCCGGGACATCACCGAGTCGCCACCCAACCGAATCTTAACGAATGGTTGCTAAGCCCCAGGGCCACCGCAGCAAGCCTGCGGCATGCGGAAGACTGGGGACTTTTCGTGGCCGTGATGGATGCAGAACCTGCAACGACCGGACCGGCCGGGCTGATCGCGCGGCTGCGGGCCAGGCTGACGGGCGGCCCGAGCGAGGCATCGCTGACGCGGCGGCTGGCCGGCACCATCTTCATCATCCGCGTCATCAGCGCCGGCCTTGCCTATGTCTCGCAGGTGCTGCTCGCACGTTGGATGGGCACGTCCGACTACGGCATCTACGTCTATGTCTGGACCTGGGTGCTGCTGCTCGGCAGCATGATGGATTTCGGCATCTCGGCCTCGGCGCAGAAGATCATTCCGGAGTATCGCGCCAGCGGCGAGCAGGCATTGCTGCGCGGCTTTCTTTCCGGCAGCCGCTGGCTGATCTTTGCCGCCTCCATGGTGGTGTCGCTCGCGCTTGCCGGCATCGTCCGGCTGCTCTCGCCCTGGATCGATCCGGCCGAGGTGCTGCCGCTCTATATCGGCTGCATGACGCTGCCCGCCTTCGTCGTCGCCAACACCCAGGACGGCATCGCGCGCTCGCATGACTGGATGCAACTCGGCCTGATGCCGCAATTCATCATCCGTCAGGGGCTGATCATCGGAATCACGGCTATCGCCTTCCTGCTCGGCTATCATCTCGGCGCCGTCGCCGCGATGGTTGCGAGCGCCGGTGCAGTGTGGATCGCGATGACCGGGCAGATGGTGGTGCTGAACCGCAAGCTCTCCGGCCATATCGCGCCCGGCCCCAAGACCTATGACATCGGCGGCTGGCTCGCCGTCTCGCTGCCGATCCTGCTGGTCGAGAGCTTCTACCTGCTGCTGTCCTACACCGACGTGCTGGTGCTGCAGCAATTCCGCCCCTCCGACGAGGTCGGCGTCTACTTCGCAGTGGTGAAGACGCTGGCGCTGGTCTCGTTCATCCACTACGCGATGTCGGCAACGACGGCGCATCGCTTCGCCGAATACAACGCAAGCGGCGACAAGGCACGCCTGTCGGCCTATGTCGCGCATGCCATCAACTGGACATTCTGGCCGTCGCTGGCGGCGACCATCGTGCTGCTCGCGCTCGGCAAGCCGCTGCTCTGGCTGTTCGGGCCGCAATTCGTAGTCGGCTACGACATCATGTTCGTCGCCGCGATCGGGCTGGTGGTGCGCTCCGCGATCGGACCGGTCGAGCGGCTGCTCAACATGCTCGGCCAGCAGAAGATCTGCGCGCTCGCTTATGCGTTGGCCTTCGTGATGAACCTCATGCTCTGCATCGCACTGGTGCCGCGTTACGGCGGCCACGGCGCCGCGGCCGCGACCTCGATCTCGCTCACCTTCGAGACGGTGCTGCTGTTCTGGATCGTGCGGCAGCGGTTGGGGCTGCACGTGCTGGCGTTTGGAAAATAGGTATTACGCACCCGTCCTCGTTCGCCCCCTCGAAGAACGACCATTTCGCAACGCACCCGCGAACAAGGCGAAACACCTACCAATCTCCGACTTGTAGAACGATTTTTCTTATTACGCCCAAGCGGTTGCACCGCAGGGGAAATTTATTCTACGTCATATTGCCCAACTGACGGGATAAACTTAAGATTCCCTGGATATGATCGATCCACTCTACGTCGCCTCCGGTTTCGGCGTCGGCCTGCTCGTCGGGATGACCGGCGTGGGCGGCGGTTCCTTGATGACGCCGCTGCTGATCCTGCTGTTCGGTGTTCATCCCTCCACCGCGGTCGGCACCGATCTGCTCTATGCCGCCGCCACCAAGACCGGCGGCAGTGTGGTGCATGGCTGGTCGCGCAGCGTGCACTGGCCGGCGGTGGTGCGGCTCGCCTGCGGGAGCATTCCTGCGAGCGCAGTGACGCTGCTGATCCTGTGGAAGCTCGATCTCAAAAGCGATTCCGAGCGCAGCCTGGTCAATCTGGTGCTGTGCTTCGCGCTGCTGCTGACCGCGACCTCGCTGATCTTCCGCAAATCCATCATGGGGCGTTATCGCGGCCGGCTCGAACAGGTCGACGAGCGCACCACCGCGATTGCGACCGTCGTCACCGGCATCGTGCTCGGCGTGCTGGTGTCGATTTCGTCGGTGGGCGCCGGTGCGGTCGGCGTGACCGTGCTGCTGCTGCTCTACCCTCGCCTGCCCATGGCAACCATCGTCGGCTCCGACATCGCCCATGCGGTGCCGTTGACGCTGGTCGCCGGCATCGGGCACTGGGCGCTCGGCGACGTGGATTGGGCCCTGATGGGCGTGCTGCTGATGGGCTCGCTGCCCGGCATCATCATCGGCAGCTACAGCGCGACGCGGGTGCCGGAGACGGTGCTGCGGCTGACGCTTGCCAGCGTGCTGTTCGTGGTCGCAGGCAAGATCATGTTTGCGGAGCTGAACCTGTCGTCGGCGTTCGTGACGGCGCTGGCCTGGACGCATTGAGCGGAAGCGGACGCCTCGTTCTCGGTTTCGTAGGGTGGGTTAGCCGAAGGCGTAACCCACCTCTTTTGTTTCCGCGGTGACAGACGCGGTGGGTTACGCTGCGCTAACCCACCCTACCGCACTGTGCCGTTACTCCGCCGTCCAGCCGCCGTCGATCGAGAGATTGGTGCCGGTGATCTGGGCGGCATCATCGCCGCACAGGAACAGCGCCAATGCCGCGACCTGCTCGGACGTCACGAACTCCTTGGTCGGCTGCGCATCGAGCAGAACGTCGTTGATGACCTGCTCGCGCGTCAGATTGCGCGCCTTCATCGTGTCGGGAATCTGCCGCTCTACCAGCGGCGTCCAGACGTAGCCGGGGCTGATGCAGTTGCAGGTGATCTTGTGGGTCGCGACCTCCAGCGCCACGGTCTTGGTGAGACCGGCGATGCCGTGCTTGGCCGAGACGTAGGCCGACTTGAAGGGCGAGGCGACCAGCGAATGCGCCGATGCCGTGTTGATGATGCGGCCCCAGCCTTTCTTCTTCATGCCGGGCACGGCGGCACGGATGGCGTGGAAGGCCGAGGACAGGTTGATGGCGATGATCTGGTCCCACTTCTCGAGCGGGAATTCCTCGATCGGCGAGACGAACTGGATGCCGGCATTGTTGACGAGGATGTCGACCGAACCAAAAGTCTTCTCGCCGAGCGCGATCATGCCGGCTATCTCGGCCGGCTTGGTCATGTCGGCGGGCGAATAGATCGCCTTCACCTTGAAGTCCTGTTCGATCTTGGCGCGCTCCTTCTCGATATCCTCCGGCGAGCCGAAGCCGTTGATGACGACATTGGCGCCGGCGGCGGCGAAGGCACGTGCGTAGGCGAGCCCGATGCCGCTGGTGGATCCGGTCACGACGGCGTTCTTGCCTGATAGACTACCCATTCTATTCGCTCCTTTTTGCCGGGGGTGCGGTGACGTCCCCCGTGAGATCGTAAGTCACCATGGTCTCGCCGGACTGCGGCCGCTCGAGCCAGTCCTTGTGGCGCATCGACAGATGCACGTCGCGCACGCCGGCCTCCCAATGCTCGACCATGGCGACGTGCGAGAAGTCGTAATCCTTGGACGAGGATTCGTAGTTCTTGCTGCGGTAGATCAGATGCACGACGGTGACGGTGCTTTCGCGCGACACCTTCGCAAGGAATTCGACGGAAGGATCGTTCTTGAGATAATCCGGCAATTTGCCGATCAGGTCGCGCACCGCCCTGCGGGCGTTGTGGATCTGCTTGTTCTTGTCGGTGTTCATCCGCGTGCGGCTGGAGAAGCGGATGTCCTTCTCGCGCTCGGTCGCCTCGAGCAGTGAATTCGGTAAGTCTCCGCGCGCGGAAAACAGGTCGACCTGGAAGATCAGCATGTCGCGATCGACCTCGGCATCGAGCACATAGTCGAGCGGTGTGTTGGAGGCGATACCGCCATCCCAATAATGTTCGCCGTCGATGACGACGGACGGAAAGCCAGGCGGCAGCGCGCCAGAGGCCATGATGTGCTCGGGGCCGATGGTCTTGCCGAGCTTCTTGAACTCGTAATTGTCGAAATACTTGAAATTGCCCGAGGTGACGCCGACCGCGCCGACCGACAGGCGCGTCTTCAAATCGTTGATGCGGTCGAAATCGACCAGACGCTCCAGCGTCTTCTTCAGCGGCGCGGTGTCGTAGTAGCTCTCGGCTTGCGAGCTGCCCGGCGGCCAGAGCGGCGCGGGCGGGATGCGCGGCGTGAAGAAGCCGGGCACGCCGAAGGTCGCGATCAGCGCAGCGCTGGTCGAGTTGAACAGCTCGCGGCTGTGGTCGCTCTTGCCGATCGGCTTCCACGGCACCGGCGCGGAGACCATCTCCCAGAATTCCTTGAGCCGCTTGACGCGCGTCGGGCCCTCGTTGCCGGCGATGATGGCGGCGTTGACCGCGCCGATCGAGATGCCGGCGACCCATTCCGGCTCGAAGCCATGGCCGCACAGCGCCTGATAGGCGCCGGCCTGATAGGAGCCAAGCGCGCCGCCGCCCTGAAGGACCAGGACGCGTTGCGCATTCGCAGGGATGCTGGCGGATTCCGGGCTACGATCGGTCATGGATGAACAATAGCAAAAGGCGAGCCACCGTGGCGCCGCTCCGCCGCGGCGTCAATGCATCCCGGGATCAAGTCTGGCTTATCGGGGCTCCGTCGAGGCCAGGATCATGGTCCAGAACACCTTGTATTTGGTGCCCGGAGCATAGCTCGCCGCTATGCCCAATTTTGTGACACCGCCCTTGAGCATGTTGGCGCGGTGGGGCGGCGAGTCGCGCCAGCCGGAAAACGCTTCCGCCAGCGTATGATAGCCGGCCGAGACGTTCTCGACGGCAACGGTGGCGGGATAGCCGCCGGTGGCAAGGCGCTTGGCCAGCGGCGCGCGGACGTCGTGATCCATCTTGTTGGCCGCAGCCATGGCCTGGGACTGGGATTCGGCGAGCCGCATCAGATCGGGATCGATGACAACGGTGCCGAGGGCGTTGTTCTGGCGGTATTGCGAGATCATGATCGCGGCCGCCTGTGCGTCGAGCTTGGAGCCCGGGGCCGCCATATCGGCATACATGGACGGCTGCTGGACCGGTGCCTCGTTGCCGGCACAGCCGGCAAGCAGCAAAGTGATGAGAATTGCGGCCGCGGCGCGCATGTAAAGCCCCCGAATGAGGGGCCGTTGTTGCATACCAACCGTGGCTGAAAGGTGAATTTTGATGAAAATCTGCTCGGTGTCATTCCGGGGCAGTGCGCAGCACTGAACTATGGTGCGCAATTGCGCACCTGAGGTCTGGTCCTTCGGACCGTCCCGGAATGACGGGAATTTCTACCCCGCAAATATCCGGTAACGGCGCGGCTCGAGCCCGATGGTGTCGCCGGCGCGCAGTTCCTTGTCGCGGGGGGCGTCGATCTCGATGGTCTCGCCGCCTGACAATGCGACCTCGGCGCGCTGCACGGGACCGAAATTGCGGACGTGCTGGACCGCGCCCTCGAACGCGCCGCTGCCGGGGGGCCCGACCAGCATATCATGTCGCCGTACGAACAGTTTTGACGCGCCAGGCGCAATCCCGTCCGCCGCGAGGGCGAGCGGCCGGTCACCGAGCCTGATCACGCCGCCTTCGACCTGAACCGGGAGCTCGATGGACTCGCCGATGAAGCCGTGAACGAACGCGCTTGCCGGGGTCTCATAGACATCGTCGGGCGAGCCGATCTGCTCGATCCTGCCCTTGTCCATGACGACGACGCGGTTGGCGACTTCGAGCGCCTCCTCCTGGTCGTGGGTGACGAAGATCGAGGTGACGTTGATCTCGTGATGCAACGAGCGCAGCCATCGGCGCAGCTCTTTTCGTACCTTGGCATCAAGCGCGCCGAAGGGCTCGTCGAGCAAGAGGATGCGCGGCTCGATCGCGAGCGCGCGGGCGAGCGCAATGCGCTGGCGCTGGCCGCCGGAGAGCTGGCTCGGGTAGCGATCGGCGAGCCAGTCGAGCTGCACGAGATCAAGCAGCTCTTTCACCCGGGCGCGGATCGCGGCCTCGTCTTTCCGGATAGCACGCGGCTGCACGCGCAGGCCGAAGGCGACGTTCTCGAACACGGTCATGTGGCGGAACAGTGCGTAGTGCTGGAACACGAAACCGACATGCCGCTCGCGCGCGCCCTGCGCCAGCGCGTCCTCGCCGTTGAAGGAGACCTCGCCGGAGTCAGGCCAGTCGAGGCCGGCGATGATCCGCAGCAAGGTGGTCTTGCCGGAGCCTGATGGACCGAGCAGCGCCAGCAATTCTCCATTGTCGACCTTGAGATCGACGCCGTCGAGGGCGGCAAAACTGCCGAACTTCTTGACGAGATTTTTGACCTCAATGGTCACTTGCGTCGTGTCCTTCGTCGAGGTGACGTTCGAGAACCGTCTTTGCGATCAGCGTGATCAGTGCCAGCATCGCCAGCAGCGAGGCGATCGCGAAGGCGGCGACGAACTGGTATTCGTTGTAGAGGATCTCGACCAGCAGCGGCATCGTGTTGGTCTCGCCGCGGATATGGCCGGAGACGACGGAGACCGCGCCGAACTCGCCCATCGCGCGCGCATTGCAGAGCAGCACGCCGTAGAGCACGCCCCATTTGATGTTGGGCAACGTGACACGGAAGAAGGTCTGAAGACCCGAGGCACCGAGCGAAACCGCGGCCTCCTCCTCCTGCGTGCCCTGCTCCTGCATCAGCGGGATCAGCGCGCGCGCAACGAACGGGAAGGTCACGAAGGTGGTGGCGAGCGCAATGCCGGGCACGGCGAACAGGATCTGGATGTCGTGATCCCTAAGCCAGCTGCCGAAATAGCCCTGCGCGCCGAACAGCAGCACGAAGACGAGGCCGGAGATCACCGGGCTGACCGAAAACGGCAGGTCGATCAGCGTGATCAGGAAGGTCTTGCCCGGGAACTCGAATTTTGCAATCGCCCAGGCGGCGACGAGGCCGAACACCAGGTTGAGGCCCACCGAGATCGCCGCGACGACCAACGTCAGCTTGATCGCGGCGAGAGCCTCCGGCTCGGCGAGTGCGGAGAGGTAGGCGAGGATTCCCTTCGAAAAGGCCTGCGCGAACACGACCACCAGCGGCAGCACGACGAAGACGGAAAGAAAGATCATCGCCAGCGCGATGATCGTGATGCGCACCGCGCGCGGCTCGGTGCGCAAATTGTCTTGCGCCGCCGCCGCGTGTGCCCGGGCCTTCGCACGTGCCGTGGCGTCGGGAGCCGAGAGCGACACGGAGTCCGCGATCTGCATCGTCATCGCATCCTCCTCAGCGCGCCGGGATCCGGCTCCGCGCCCAGCGCTGGAGCCGGTTGACGGCGAAAATGATGACGAAGGAGACGACGAGCATGACCACCGCGATGGCGGTCGCGTCGGCGTAGCGGAACTCGGACAGCCGGATCACGATCAAGAGCGGCGCGATCTCGGAGACATTCGGCAGATTGCCGGCAATGAAGATCACCGAGCCGTATTCACCGACCGCGCGGGCGAAGGAGAGTGCGAGCCCGGTGAGCAGCGCCGGCGCGAGCGAGGGCAGGATCACGCGGATGATGGTCTGCCAGCGGCTGGCGCCCAGGCTGCCCGCGGCCTCCTCGATCTCGGGGTCGAGATCCTGCAGCACCGGCTGCACCGTGCGCACCACGAAGGGAATGCCGATGAAGATCATGGCGACGAAGATACCGACCGGGGTGAACGCCACCTTGATGCCGAGCGCCGCCAGCGGCGCCCCCAGCCAGCCCTTCTCGGCGAACAGCGCGGTCAGCGCGACGCCGGCGACCGCCGTCGGCAGCGCGAAGGGCACGTCGACGATGGCGTCGAACAGCCGCCGGCCGGGGAAGCGGTAACGCACCAGCGCCCAGACGATGATGCTGCCCATGACGAGGTTGACGGAGGCCGCCGCGAACGCGAGGCCGAAGGAAACCCTGAGGGCATTCAGGGTGCGGCGGCTGGAGAGGATGTTCCAGAATTGCTCGGGGCTGAGCTCGAGCGATTTCAGGAACAGCCCAGCGAGCGGAATCAGGATGATGATCGACAGCCAGGAAAGCGTCAGTCCCATTGTGAGACCGAAGCCCGGCAATGTCCGGCGTCGTGCTGCGAGTGCGCTCACCAGGCCCCCTGCTAAAGCCCATTAAGACAGCGCCAGATCAGTTCTTATAGATCTGGTCAAAGATGCCGCCGTCGGCGAAATGTTCCTTCTGCGCCTTGGTCCAACCACCGAAAACGTCGTCGATCGTGAATAGTTCGACCTTTGCGAAGGCGTTTTCGTATTTTTTGGCAATCTCGGCATCCCGCGGGCGGTAGAAGTTGCGCGCGGCGATCTCCTGCCCCTCCTTGGTGTACCAGTACTGGAGGTAGGCATCGGCGGCGTTGCGGGTGCCCTTTTTGTCGGCAACCTTGTCTACGATCGCGACCGGCGGCTCGGCGAGGATGGATTGCGGCGGCGCCACGATCTCGAATTTCTCCCGGCCGAATTCCTTCAGGGCGAGAAACGCCTCGTTCTCCCAGGCCAGCAGCACGTCGCCGACGCCGCGCTCGACGAAGGTCACGGTGGCGCCGCGCGCGCCGGTATCGAGCACCGGCACCTGCTGGTAGAGCTTTCCGATGAAGTCCTTGGCCTTGTCGGCGGCGCCGGATTTCTTCAGCGCAAAGCCCCAGGCCGCCAGATAATTCCAGCGCGCGCCGCCCGATGTCTTCGGGTTCGGCGTGATCACGGCAACGCCCGGCTTGATCAGATCATCCCAGTCCTTGATCGCCTTGGGATTGCCCTTGCGCACCAGGAACACGATGGTGGAGGTGTAGGGTGACGCATTCTGCGGCAACCGCTTCTGCCAGTCCGTCGCCGTGAGGCCCTTGCCGGCGATCGCGTCGATGTCGTAGGCGAGCGCGAGCGTCACCACATCGGCCTGCAATCCGTCGATCACCGCGCGCGCCTGCGAACCGCTGCCGCCATGCGACTGTTTGATCTCGACGCTCTTGCCGGTTTCCTTCTGATAGGCGTTCGCGAACGCCTTATTGAATTCGGCATAGAGCTCGCGCGTCGGATCATACGACACGTTGAGCAGATTGATGTCGGCAGCGAGAGCCGCGCTTGCCAAAAAACCCGTCGCGAGAAGTCCTGCAGCGAGCGGAACGATACGGCGCATCATGTCCATCTCCATTCACTTCGACGACGTCGGTGTCAGCGAAGGCAGGCGAAACTCGCGGCGAAACGCGCTTAAGTCAACGAAACCGGATTTTCTTGTTCGCAGCGTGGCAGCGTGACTGTGCTACGAAGTCTTCATCGTGTGGATGCCGCATTCTGTCTTGGCCCGGCCGCGCCAGCGACCAGCACGTTCATCCTCACCTTCGGCCGTTCTGCTCGTGCAAGGCATACACCCAACCGACAGGAAACCGGAGGCGGCCAGTGGATGACGCGGCAATTTGGCGCGGACGAAGATGGCCTCGAGTTCCTCGCGCGAGACGTTGGCGAAGGGGTTGAACTTCAACCGCACGCCATCGTCTTCAACCACCGGAATGTCGGCGCGCGCATTGCCCTGGAAGCGCTTGCGGCCGTTGAGCCAGGCCGAGAACGGCTTCAATGCCCGCGCCAGCGGCTCGACTTTACGAATGCGACAGCAGGCATCGGGATCAGAGAACCAGAGATCGCGGTCGGCATCTTCGCGCGCCAGCGTCTCCTCCGCAGGCTTGATCGAGCGAACGTCCTTCAAGCCAAGCGTCGCGATCAGCGTGTCGCGATAGGCCAGCGTCTCCTCGAACAGCCAGCCGGTATCGAGGAAGATCACGGGGATCGCGGGGTCGACGTCCGCCATGACTTTCAGCAGCGTCGCCGATTCCGTGCCGAACGACGACACCAGCGCAAGCTTTTCGCGCCCGACTGTCTTCAGCGCCGCGGCGACGATCTCCGCGGGCGAGGCATCGCGCAGCGCGCGATCGAGTTCGTCCGCTGACGGCAACGCAGAGACCGACGTCGGCGAAACCTGAGGCGCGATCGCGTTCACGTGCCGACGCCTTCGGAATGGCGCAGCTGCATGCGCCGATGCAAGGCCGTGATGCGGCCGTCGCCGGTCGGCTGGTAGAACACCGAATAGCGCTTGGCGGTCTGCATGAAGGCTTCCGCGTCGGCCTGCTTCTTGACGTCGAAGGAATCGAAGCCGGCGCGCAGCATGAACACGAACTGGTCGCGCAGCACCTGGCCGGTGGCGCGCAATTCGCCGCGGTAATTGTAGCGCTCGCGCAGCAGGCGGGCCTGGCTGTAGGCGCGGCCGTCGCGGAAGGTCGGGAATACCAGAGCGACGACGGTGATCTTGCCGAGATAGGGCACGAGTTCGCTGATGTCGCGGTTGTTCGGCCAGATCACGCCGACCTTGCCGGCGCGCTTGAGCAGCGCATCGGCCTCGCCGATGAAGCGCTCGGCCGGCACCAGGATGTCGCCGCCCTCGGGCAGCGGCGTGTCGACGGCCAGCTTGACGAAGCTGTCGTCGGCGATCTTTCCGCCGTTAACGAGTGGCATAAACGCGCTCCTTGAAGGGTTCGACGCCGAGGCGTTTCACGGTGTCCATGAACAGCTCTTCGGGCCGCTCGCGCAGCGCCAGATAGGCTTCCACGATGTCCTCGACGACGTCGGCGACCTCGTCGAACTTGACGCCGGGCCCGATCAGGTTCCCGAGCGCTGCGTTCTCGTCCGCACGGCCGCCGATGGTGATCTGGTAGACTTCCTCGCCGTTCTTCTCGACGCCGAGAATGCCGATATGGCCGACATGGTGATGGCCGCAGGCGTTGATGCAGCCGGAGATGTTGATGTGGAGCCGGCCGATCAGGTTGGCGAGCTCGTGGTTGGCGAAGCGCCGCGTCAGCTCCTGCGCGATCGGGATCGAGCGCGCATTCGCCAGCGAGCAATAGTCGAGACCCGGGCAGGCGATGATATCGGTGATCAGGTTGACGTTCGGCGTCGCGAGGCCAAGCTTGTCGAGCGCCTTCCACAGCGCCGGCAAGTCGCGCTTGGCGACATGCGGCAGCGCCAGGTTCTGCTCGTGGCCGACGCGAATCTCGCCGAAGGAATATTTGTCGGCGAGATCGGCCAGCGCATCCATCTGCTCCGCCGTGGCATCGCCCGGAGGCGCACCGATCGGCTTCAGCGAGATCGTGACGATGGAGTAGCCCTGGTTCTTGTGCGGGGCCACCGAGTTCTTGCGCCACGCTTCGAAGTCGGGATCGGCCGCCGCCTGCCGCAGCTCGTCCGGCATGTGCGGCAGCTTTTCGTAGGCCGGATAGGTGAAGCGCGAACGGATGTCCTCGATCACCTCGTCGTCGATCTGGAGCGAGGAGTTGCGGATGTGCTGCCACTCCTCCTCGACCTCGCGCGAGAACTTCTCGATGCCGAGCTCGTGGACCAGGATCTTGATGCGCGCCTTGTAGATGTTGTCGCGGCGGCCATACTGATTGTAGACGCGCAGGATGGCCTCGATATAGCTCAGGATATCGCGGCCGTGCACGAAATGCTTGATGGTCTTGGCGATGAACGGCGTGCGGCCTAGTCCGCCGCCGACCAGCACCTCGAAGCCGGTCTCGCCCTTCTCGTTCTTGATCAGGCGGAGGCCGATGTCGTGGATCTTGATCGCGGCGCGGTCGTGGTCCGACGCAGTGATCGCGATCTTGAACTTGCGCGGCAGGAACGAGAATTCCGGATGCAGCGTGGTGTGCTGGCGGATCAGCTCCGACCAGATGCGGGGATCCTCGATCTCACCCGGCGCGACGCCGGCCCACTGGTCCGAGGTGACGTTGCGCATGTTGTTGCCGGAGGTCTGCATGGCATGGATGCCGACCTTGGCGAGATCTTCCAGCGCGTCCGGCAGCTCTGCGAGCTTGATCCAGTTGAACTGGATGTTCTGCCGCGTGGTGAAATGGCCGTAGCCGCGGTCGTATTTGCGCGCGACATGGGCGAGCGCCCGCAGCTGGTTTGTCGCCAGCGTGCCATAGGGGATCGCGACCCGGAACATGTAGGCGTGCAGTTGCAGATAGACGCCGTTCTGCAGGCGCAGGATCTTGAACTCGTCCTCGGTGAGCTCGCCGGAGAGGCGCCGCTTCACCTGGTCGCGGAACTCCGAGACGCGCTCATTGACGAGCGTGCGGTCGATTTCGTCGTAAGCATACATAAGAAAGCGCCTTAAACCTGGGCCGACTGTCCGATGGTCACACCGGTGCGGCGGATCTGTTCGCGCAGATTGCCGGGTTCGATCTTGCCGTCCGCGCCGACCTGCACCGGGGCGATATAGGGACCGATCGCGCCGACGTCATCGGCGACGGACTCCGCAAGCAACGCTTTGGCCTCGTCGGAGTTGCGCACTATCGCAGCTTCAGACAGGTCCGCAGACCAGCTCTTGGCAGCGGTGCGATACACCACGATGCCGTCCCAAGTCCGGTTGGCGGTCACGATCGAGGGGCCGGCGATCTTGATCTTCTTCTGTTCAAGCGGGGAGGTCATTCGGCTGCATCCAATAGGTCAGAGATGATTTGCTTTGGGGTTTCGCGACGAAGGGAACCGGCATGCCGGACCACCTCGCCGATGATGAGAATGGCGGGACCGCCGCTGACGCGCCGCACCAGCTCGGGGAGATCGCGCAACGTGCCGATCGCGCCCTGCGCATCGGGACGGGTGACGCGCGCGAACACGCCGACCGGCGTCTCCGGCGAACGGCCGGCGGCGAACAGGCCGGCGCGCACGGCCGGCGCGGCAGTCATGCCCATGTAGACCACGACGGTCATTTTGGTGTCGGTCAGCGTCGACCAGTCAACGACTTCCGCATCGCGCGCCTTGTGCGCGGTGAGGAAGGTGATGCGGGTCGCTTCATGACGGTAGGTGAGCGGCACCTCGAAATCGGCGGCGCCGCCGAGTCCGGCTGTGATGCCGGGGATGATCGAATAGGCGACGCCAGCCGCGCGCAGTGCTTCGACCTCTTCGCCGCCGCGGCCGAACACGAAGGGATCGCCGCCCTTCAGCCGCACCACCCGCTGGCCGGCTCGCGCGGCTTCGATCATGCGCTGGTTGATGGCGTCCTGGCCGATGCCGGGCTTGCCGACGCGGCGGCCGACCGCAACGCGCGTGGTGTCGCGGCGGATGCGGTCGAGAATTTCGCCCGAGACTAGTTCGTCATGGAAGACGATGTCGGCGTCCTGCAATGCGCGCAGCGCCTTGATGGTGAGAAGATCGGGATCGCCGGGACCGGCGCCGATCAGCGCGACCGAGCCTTCCGGCTTGTCGGCACGCGCGAATTCGGAGGGATCGGCAATCGCCTTGAGCGCGGCATCCGCCTCGCTCCTGCGGCCGCCGAGGACGGCGGCGCCGATCGGGCCGTCGATGACGCGCTCCCAGAACCGGCGGCGCAGCGGAAACTCGGTGATGCGCTCGTTGATGGACTTGCGAAAGCCGCCGATGAACTCGGCGAGCTCACCGATACGGGCCGGCAGCAGCGCCTCGATCTTCTCCCGCACGCGCCGTGCAACGACGGGCGAAGTGCCGCCGGTACCGACCGCGACCACGACATCGCCGCGATCGACGATCGCCGGGAAGATGAAGCTGGAATGTTCGAGATCGTCCATGACGTTGACGGGCAGGCCCAGTGCCTTCGCTCGCGCCGACATCGCCACGCCGACATCGCCCGCGCCGGCACAGACGATGGCGATGACTCCCGGGAGATCGGCAGTGAGCGGATCGCCCGACGCGATCTCGATACGCGCCGCATCCCCGGAGTTCAGGCCCAGGTCATGATTACCATCGATCGCATGCACGCGGATGCGCGCACCGGCAGCAGAGAGCACGCGCAGCTTGGCACGCAAAAGCTCACCCGCGCCGATGAGGACCACCGGACCGGCCTTGAGATCGAGAAACACCGGCAAGAACCGCATGCGATACTCGCTTCCCCCACATCCGGGGTTGACTGGAATTATTTTCTATATATGTGTCGTTTCGAGCGCGCAAAGAGAAAATTTTTTCTTCTCTTCCGCACCGCAACTATAGAATTTTCGCCTCCAAACGCAAAGTGGCAGAGATGCATCTTCTCAAGGACGATTCCGCAGCGAGCGGACTGAGCAGCCCGGCCCCGGCCGAGCGCGCACGCACGCAAGAATTTTCTGCTGATCTTGCCCCCAGCATGGACCATCTCGACCAGCTCGAGGCGCAGAGCATCTACATCTTCCGCGAGGCGTTCGCCCGGTTGAAGAAGATTGCGCTGCTGTGGTCGCTCGGGAAGGACTCCAACGTCATGATCTGGCTGGCGCGGAAGGCGTTCTTCGGCCGCGTGCCGTTCCCGGCACTGCATGTCGACACCGGCAAGAAGTTTCCGGAGATGTACCGCTTTCGGGATCACTACGGCAAAGAATGGGATCTCGATTTGCGCGTCGAGCCCTGCCCGCCCATCGATGCCGTCGATCCGACGCTGCCGCCGGCCGCCCGCTCCGCTGCGCGCAAGACCGAAGGCCTCAAGATGGCGCTCGGCAAATTCGGCTTTGACGGCCTGATCGCCGGCATTCGCCGCGACGAGGAGGCAACGCGCGCCAAGGAGCGTGTGTTCTCGCCGCGCGGGCTCGAAGGCAATTGGGACGTGCGCGACCAGCCCCCGGAGTTCTGGGACCATTTCAACGCCTCGCCGCCGCAGGGCGCCCATTTGCGCATCCACCCGATCCTGCATTGGACCGAGGCCGACATCTGGGCCTACACCAAGCGCGAGAACATCCCGATCATCCCGCTGTATCTCGCCAAGGACGGCAAGCGCTATCGCTCGCTGGGCGATCAGGACATCACCAATCCGGTCGCATCGACCGCGTCCAACATCGACGAGATCCTGATCGAGCTCGAGCAGACCAAGGTGCCGGAGCGCGCCGGCCGCGCACTCGACCACGAGACCGAGGACGCCTTCGAGCGCCTGCGCGTCGCCGGCTATCTCTGATCAAGAACGCGAGCGCGATATGAACATGATCGTCACCCCCGCTTCGCCGGCCACCCCGAACGGCACCACCCGTCCGCAGGTCCGCATCGTCATCGTCGGCCATGTCGACCACGGCAAATCGACGCTGGTCGGCCGCCTCTTGCACGAGACCGGCAGCCTGCCCGACGGCAAGCTTGAGATGCTCAAAGCCGTCAGCGCGCGGCGCGGCATGCCGTTCGAATGGTCGTTCCTGCTCGATGCGCTGCAGACCGAGCGCGACCAGGGCATCACCATCGACACCACGCAGATCCGCTTCCGCACCAATTCGCGCGACATCGTGCTGATCGACGCGCCCGGCCACGCCGAATTCCTGCGCAACATGATCACCGGCGCCTCCCAGGCCGACGGTGCGGTGCTGATCATCGACGCGCTCGAAGGCGTGCGCGACCAGACACGGCGGCACGGCTATCTCCTGCATCTGCTCGGCGTGAAGCAGGTCGCGATCGTCGTCAACAAGATGGACCGCGTCGACTTCTCCGCAGAGCGTTTCAAGGAGATCAGCGACGAGATCTCCGCGCATCTGAACGGCCTCGGCGTGAAGCCCACAGCCGTGATCCCGATCTCCGCGCGCGACGGCGACGGTGTTGCGATGCGCACCGACCGCATCTCCTGGTACAAGGGCCCGACGGTAGTCGAGGCGCTCGACCAACTCGAGCCGGCGCGGCCGCTGGAAGCGCTGGCGCTGCGGCTGCCGGTGCAGGCGATCTACAAGTTCGACGACCGCCGCATCGTGGCGGGCCGCATCGAATCCGGCAGCCTGATTGCCGGCGACGAGATCGTGATCATGCCGGCCGGCAAGATCGCGAAGATCAAGACGGTCGAGAGCTGGCCGGCGACGCCGGTTGCGGGACGGCAGGGCGCGGGCCGCTCGGTCGGCATCACGCTGGACCGCGAATTGTTCATCGAGCGCGGCGACATCGTCGCGCATGCCGGCAGCGCCCCGCGCGAGACGCGCCGGTTGCGGGCGCGGATCTTCTGGCTGCACGACAAGCCGCTCGCCAAGGGTGACCAGCTGCTGGTTCGCTGCGGGCCGAAGGAAAGCCGCGCCACCGTGGTCGCCATCGAGAAGGCGGTCGATCCGGGCGAGCTCTCGAGCAGCGAGAACAAGGCGATCGGCCGCAACCATGTCGGCGAGATCGACATCTCCCTGTCAAATCCGATCGCCACCGATCCATACACCGAGAATCCGCGCACCGGTCGTCTCGTGATCGAAGTCTCCGGACGCATCGCCGGTGGCGGTCTGGTGCTGTCGGTCGATGCCGGCCAGCGCGCCTTGCCCGTCGACATCGTGCCGGTGGAATCCGCACTTCGTCCCGACGAGCGCTCCGCGCGCTATCAGCACAACGGCGCCGTGGTCTGGCTTACCGGCCTGCCGGCTTCGGGCAAGTCGACGCTCGCCAAGGCGCTGGAACGGCGGCTATTCACCAATGGCGGCTCGCCGATCCTGCTCGATGGCGACACGCTGCGCGCCGGGCTCAACAGCGATCTCGGCTTCTCCACTGCTGATCGCAGCGAGAACATCCGCCGCCTTGCCGAAGTCGCAACGCATCTCGCCCGTAACGGCCATATCGCCATCGTCGCCGCGGTTTCGCCCGCGCGCGAGGACCGCGCCGCGGCGCGCCGCATCGCCGACACCGCGTTCCGCGAGATCCATGTCGCGACGCCGGCAGAGATCTGCGAGGATCGCGATCCCAAGGGGCACTACAAGAAGGCTCGCGCCGGCGCGCTCGCGTCGTTCACCGGCATCGGTAACGACTACGAAGCGCCGCAGGCGGCCGAGCTCGTGATCGACACCTCGACGCGAACCGTCGCCGAGGCGGCCGACGAGATCGAGCAGATGCTGAAGAACACCGGCGTGCTGTTCGACGAGGCCGTCGACCTCGCCGCGAATATCTAGGGCCGTCCTATTCCCCGCTGTCGTCGCCCGGCTTGACCGGGCGACCCAGTATTCCAGAGACAGCTTTGGGATACGGAGAAGCTGCGGCGTACTGGATTCCCCGCTTTCGCGGGGAATGACACCGGTGCGTGGGGCCCACACCCCGTCTTGACATTTTGACAAACCCTTGGGGGTCTTCTCACCGCCCTTGTTTTGGGGCTAATAGGGCCCCGAAAGCCGCTCCCTCGTGGGCGCATTTTGCTGCTGTCGGGTCAAAAGCAGCCAAAAACAGCCATTTCCAACAAGAAAGCCCATCATGAAACGCGTCGACGCCCACGGATTGAAGATCGCTCCCGTCCTGTTTGATTTCATCGCCAAGGAAGCGGCCCCGAAAACGGGGATCTCGCCGGATGCGTTCTGGGCCGGGCTTGCCGCCATCATCAAGGATCTGGGGCCGAAGAACCGCGCATTGCTGGCGGTGCGCGACACGTTGCAGGCCAAGATCGACGACTGGCACCGCGCCAGCAAGGGCAAGGCGTTCGACCTCAACGCCTATACCGCCTTCCTGAAGGAGATCGGCTATCTCGTTCCGGAGCCGGCGACCCAGAAGGTCGAGACCGCCAATGTCGATGAAGAAATCGGCAAGATCTGCGGCCCGCAGCTCGTCGTGCCTCTCACCAATGCGCGCTATGCACTCAACGCAGCGAACGCGCGCTGGGGTTCGCTCTATGACGCCTTCTACGGCACCGACGCGATCCCGCACGACGCGTCCGAGAGCGGCAAGGGCTATAACAAAGCGCGCGGCGACAAGGTGATCGCCAAGGCCAAGGCGTTCCTCGATACCGCCGTGCCGCTCGCAACCGGCAGCCACACCGACGTCACCGCCTACAGCGTCGTCGCGGGCCAGCTCGCAGTGAAGCTGAAGAGCGGCAATGCCACCGCACTGAAGAACGCCGCGCAATTCGCCGGCTTCCAGGGCGATGCGGCCGCGCCGAGCGCGGTACTGCTCGCCAACAACGGCCTGCATGTCGAGGTGAAGATCGACCGCAGCAGCGCGATCGGCAAGGACGATCCGGCCGGCGTCGCCGACATGATCATGGAATCCGCGGTTTCCACCATCCTCGACATGGAGGACTCGGTCGCAGCCGTCGATGCCGAGGACAAGGTGCTGGTCTACCGCAACACGCTCGGCCTGATGAACGGCACGCTGTCGGCCGATTTCGAGAAGGGCGGCAAGACGTTGACGCGCTCGCTTAACGCCGACCGCAGCTACAAGACCCCGGACGGCAAGGGCGAGGTCAAGCTGCACGGCCGCAGCCTGCTGCTGATGCGCAATTGCGGTCACCACATGTTCACCGACGCGGTACTGGACGAGAAGGGCGAGGAGATTCCGGAAGGCCTTCTGGACGCCGCCGTCTCCGGCCTGCTCGCGATCCACGACCTCAAGGGCAACTCGAAGGTCAAGAACAGCCGTACGGGATCGGCCTATATCGTCAAGCCGAAGATGCACGGCCCGGACGAGGTGTCGCTCACCTGCGAGATCTTCGATCGCGTCGAGAAGATCCTGTCGCTGCCGGAGAACACGCTCAAGGTCGGCATCATGGACGAGGAGCGCCGCACCACCGTCAACCTCAAGGCCTGCATCCAGCGCGCCTCCAGGCGCATCATGTTCATCAACACCGGCTTCCTCGACCGCACTGGCGACGAGATCCACACCTCGATGGAAGCGGGCCCAATGATCCGCAAGAACGAGATGAAAGCCCAGGCCTGGATCAAGGCCTATGAGGACTGGAACGTCGACATGGGCCTGACCTGTGGCCTGCCCGGCCATGCCCAGATCGGCAAGGGCATGTGGGCCGCCCCTGACAAGATGGCGGACATGCTGGCGCAGAAGCTTGGCCATCCGCAGGCCGGCGCCACCACCGCCTGGGTGCCCTCGCCGACGGCTGCGACGCTGCACGCGCTGCACTACCATCAGGTCAACGTGATCGCTCGCCAGGAAGAGCTCACCAAAGGCGGGCCGCGCGCAAAGCTTTCGGACATCCTCACCATTCCGGTGTCGAAGTCGAACTGGGCGCCCGATGACGTCAAGCAGGAGATCGACAACAACTGCCAGGGCATCCTCGGCTATGTCGTGCGCTGGATCGACCAGGGCGTCGGCTGCTCCAAGGTGCCCGACATCCACGACGTCGGCCTGATGGAAGACCGCGCCACCTTGCGCATCTCCAGCCAGCATCTCGCCAACTGGCTGCACCAGGGCGTGATCACCGAGGCGCAGGTGATGGAATCGCTCAAGCGCATGGCGATCGTCGTCGACAAGCAGAACGCCGGCGACGCCATCTACAAGCCGATGGCGCCCGCCTTCGACGGCGTCGCCTTCAAGGCCGCCTGCGACCTCATCTTCAAGGGCCGCGAGCAGCCGAACGGCTACACCGAATACATCCTCACCGCGCGCCGACGCGAGGCCAAGGCGAACGGCTGATAGTCAGCCGGCTCGAAACACCGAAAGCCCCGGCTCACGCCGGGGCTTTTTTGTTGAGCGCAGCGGGCGAAACGTCGCGCCGTGCAGCGGAACGGCCGCGCGCCGGTCGCGTTGTACGGCCATCAACCATTGGGAGATGGTCATGGACTGGAATCGCATCGAAGGAAACTGGAAGCAGTTCAAGGGATCGGCCAAGGAGAAATGGGGCAAGCTCACTGACGACGATCTTCAATTGGTCGAGGGCCGCCGCGAGCAGCTCGAAGGCCGGATCCAGGAACGCTACGGCAAGGCCAAGGACCAGGTTCGTCAGGACGTCGACGACTGGCTCAAGTCGCTGCACTAGCGCGGCACGACAAAGCCCCGGCGAAAGCCGGGGCTTCTTGTTTGGCGAGTAGCCCGGATGAGCGAAGCGACATCCGGGACCTTTGTTGCGGGACCCCGGACATCGCTGCGCTCATCCGGGTTATGATCCCTTGCTAGAACACCGCGAGATATTTCAGCAGCGAGACGATGCCGATGATGATGACGACCACGCGCGCGATCTGCTTGGCGCGGCCGTCCATCGGCAGCATGTTGATGAGATAAAGGACGAGAATAACGACGAGAAAAGTGACGAGTACGCCCACCAGCATCGCGAGACCCCCTTCAGGCAAATTACGACCACCGCTCTAACGCCTGTCTCCTGCGCTGGTTCCATCGCGGCAACCCACTGCAACTTCTAGTAAATCCGTACTTCTACGATCGGACGGCCTGCCTAAAATTTTACCCTTTTCCATTCAGATGCGGAAATGACGCCGGGGCCGTGGGCCGCAAACGGCGTGCGATTGCCGTTCTGCCGCGCCGGGCTTGTCGATGCTGCCGCGCGTTTTCAAGAGCTTTGCAATGGGAATTGGGGGGGGCTTCGATGCTGAATCGTCTGACCGTATCCGCGCTGCTGAAGGCGGTGATCGCGATCACGTCGGCCTGCGTGGTGCTCGCGCTCTCGCTCACCGCCTTCGAGTCCTGGGATCGCCTCCAGACCGCCAACCGCATCTCGCAGACCGCCGACGCATCCGCCGATTTGTTCAAGGCGATGCACAGCCTGCGCACCGACCGATCGACCACGACGCGGCTCCTCAACTCGGCCGAACCGATGGATGCCGAGATCGAGAAATATCTGCGCGCGATCCGGGACACCGAGATGCCCGCAATGGCACGCGCGCTGGAGCTGCTGCCGGTCATGGACTTCCCGCAATCGGGCACGCTGGTGCCGGAGCTCGCGCGCCTCCACAAGCTGCTGACCGAAGAGCAGAAACAGTTCTGGGCGGAGACGGCCAAGCCCAGGGATCAGCGCCGCGCCGGCCTGCCGAAGGAATATATGGAGACGACGGGTGGCCTGCTCGAAACGCTCGACAAGCTGTCGAACGTCCTGGCCGCCACCGTCAATCATCAGGACGCCGTGATCGACCAGCTGCTGTCGATCAAGCAGAACGCCTGGCTGCTCCGCAACACCGCGGGCGAAGCTTCGCTGGTCGTCTCGACCGGTCTTGCCGCCGGCAAGATCACACCGGAAGCCCGCAACAGCTACACCCAGCATGTCGGCGATGTGGAAGGCGCTGGAATTGTCAGCCTCGGGCATGCAGTTGCCGCCCGCGCTCGTCTCCGCCATGGCCGCGGCCAAGACCGCCTATTTCGAGCCGCAATATCTGACCCTGCGGGACCGTCTCGCTGACACTTTGGTCAAGGGCGAGAAGGCCGAGATGACCGCCAACCAGTGGAGCCCGCTCACGGTCGGCCGCCTTTCCAGCGCTGTCACCGTGGCGGAAGCCGCTCTCGACGCCGCCAAGGTCCATACGCTGGCGCAGCGCGGCGCCGCACAACGCGCGCTGATCGTGCAGCTCGGATTGCTGGCGCTCGCCATCGGCCTTGCCGTCGGTGCGGTCATGCTCGTGAGCCGTCGCGTGATCCATCCGCTCAACACCATCCGCGACGCCATGTTGAAGGTCGCCGGCGGCGACCTTGCCGTCGACAGCGGCTATCTCGATCGTCAGGACGAAATCGGCGCACTGGCCGGCGCGCTGGAGACCTTCAAGCAGCAGGCCACCGACAAGCTCAAGATCGAAAAGCAGGAGCGCGAGCGCAATGCGGGCGCTTCCGCACGCCAGCGTGCCGTCGAAGCCTATGTCGGCGAGTTCGAGCGCGCGGTGCGCAAGACGCTCGGCGAATTGAGCGAGGCCTCCGGTGAGATGCGCAAGACCTCGGGCGACCTCTCCGCCGTATCGCGCCAGACCAACGATCGCGTCCAGGTCGCCGGCAAGGCCTCCAACGACGCCTCCATGAGCGTCGACAGCGTCGCCGCCGCCGCCGAAGAGCTCTCGGCCTCGATCAACGACATCAGCCAGCAGGCCGCGCATGCCGCCGGCATCGCCGGCCGCGCCGTCACGCAGGCGCGCGAAACCGACGGCACCGTGCAGGGCCTGGCGAAGTCCGCCGGGCGCATCGGCGAGGTCGTCGGCCTCATCAACACCATCGCGGCGCAGACCAATCTGCTCGCGCTCAACGCCACCATCGAAGCGGCGCGCGCCGGCGAAGCCGGGCGCGGGTTTGCGGTGGTCGCCTCCGAAGTGAAGTCGCTGGCAAGCCAGACGGCGAAGGCGACCGAGGAGATCTCGGAGCAGATCGCCGACATCCAGAAAGTCGCGGGCGACGCCATCAACGCGATCCAGACCATCGGCGGTATCATCGGCGAAGTGAATGAAGTGGCGACCGCCATTGCCGCCGCCGTGCAGGAGCAGGGTGCGGCGACGCAGGAGATCACGCGCAGCACCCAATTCGCGGCGCAGGGCACCAAGAACGTCTCGGACAACATCACCGGCGTCAAAGCCGATGCGGACGCTGCCGCCGCAGCCGCCGACAATGTGAAGCAGGCCTCCGAGATGCTGGAGAGCCAGAGCCGCCAGCTCGGCCATGAGGTCAGCGACTTCCTCGGCAAGATCCGCGCGGCGTGAAGAGCGAATTGGAGAGGAAACCGCCTCTACACCTGCGGTGTCGTCCCCGCGAACGCGGGGATCCATAACCACAGGATGCGGTTTGGCGAAAAGTCGTGGTTGCCGGCTCGCGCCGCAACCTCTCCCTGTGGGTATGGGTCCCGGATCTTCGCTTCGCTCGTCCAGGACGACGGTGTTTGTGTGGCTGCTAGCGGGACAACTCAGCCACGCCACACACGCCCTACTCCTTCGCCACCACAGGCACCTGGCGGAATTTGGCGCGCACCGATGCCGGCAGCGGCGAAAAATTCATCGCGACGCCGCGGCGGTCGTTGGCGTTGCGGCTGGCGACCACCAGGCCGTCAGCGCCGGCGACGATATCGCCCTTGCGCAGGGTGGGATCGTCCTCGACCTTGACCGATGCGAGTCCGGCCGGATCCTTGCCGTTGCAGGTGCAGCCCGCAACGATCTCGTTGCGGTAGCGGAACGCGTTCGGCAGGTCGGAATAGGACTTTCCATTCTCAGCCGTGGCGTCGTCGATATTGCTGCCATAGACCAGCGACGTCTCGGAAGCCGGGCAGAAGCTCTTGCAGGATTGCGCCTTGCTCTCGGCATCATTGCCTTGCGCCGGGAAGTAGCGGCCGTCGCAGCCCCGCACGCAATATGCCGTGCCGCCGCCATAGGCCGCGCGTTGGCGAGGGGCGTCGTAGCGCGGCATGTCATCGCCAGGGAACGGCGTCCTGATCTGTGGAGGCCGCCCTCCGAACGCACCGAACAGCGCCGAGAAAAAATCCTCCGCGTGCGCCGACGGTGCGAATGCCAGACCAGCGGAGACAACGACCATGATCGCCGTACCGCCAGCCACTTTGCCAATCAGGCGTCTGCTCATATGACTCACTCTTACTCCTAGTTCACGGCCGACGTCGCGATGTTCAGCGCCTGCCGGCCAGAAGGCATCGCCGTCACGGCTGGACGCCTGCGCACCGTGTCGCTGCCTTTGGCCATCAGCGGCGCGTTCTTCGGCAGCACCACGACCCTTGCGCCGACATTGACGCGGCTGAACAGATCGGTGACGTCCTCGTTGGTCATGCGGATGCAGCCGGAGGAGACGAACTTGCCGATCGTGGAGGGATCGTTGGTGCCGTGGATGCGGTATTCGCTGGAGCCGAGATACATCGCACGCGCCCCGAGCGGGTTGCCGGGACCGCCGGCGACGAAGCGCGGCAGATAGGGCTGGCGCGCGATCATCTCGGCCGGCGGATGCCAGTCCGGCCATTCCGCCTTGCGGCTGACGCTCTGCACGCCGGACCAAGTGAAGCCTTCGCGGCCGACGCCGACGCCGTAACGGATCGCACGACCATTGCCGAGCACGTAATAGAGATAGGTGTTGTTGGTATCGATGACGATGGTGCCGGCCGGCTCGCTGCGGTCGAAGCCGACGATCTGCTTGCGCAGACGATCGGGCAGCTGGGCATCCTCGTCCGCCGCCTGCGGCTGCGGCGCTCCGTTCACGTAGCCCTGCGCGTAACCCTGGTCCTGCGGATACGCCTGCGGCTGCATCGGCGCATAGCCGTACGTCTGCGCGCTCGCGCCAGCGAAAGGCACCGTCAGCAGGGCGGTTGCGAAAGCGAAGGCGGTGACGGCGCGCGGCGAGAAGCTGCGACGGACTGCAGAGAACTTTGTCATGTGCTGCCCCGTTGGATGCGTGCATCAGGTGATGCGCTTGCGAACAAACGCCGCGGAGGCGATTCAGGTTCCGGCCCTTCGCGCGGCATCCTTGTCACAGTCAAGCGAGCGCGTATTCACGAAGCCGCGATGGAACCGCGGCACTGCTGGCGCATTATCAGCTCGCCAAATGGGCGCGCGGATCGAGGCTTCCGTGCGGGAGAGAGATTGTGCGCGTCCTTCCCAGTGAACGTCTGATTCCCGGCAACAGCGAAGGCAGTCCGCTTCCCGACAGCCATATCGAGCTGCCGCCGGTGATCCGCCGCACCGAGTTCGTCGCCTTCGCGCTTGCCGGCTTGTTACTGATTGCGGTCGTTACCGTGCTCTACGTTGGAAGAGCTTTCTTCCTGCCGGTCGTGATGGCCTTCGTCACCGGCACCATGCTGTCGCCGGCCGCGGGCTTTCTGGAGCGGTACAAGGTGCCGCGCAGCGTAGGTGCCGTTGTGATCGTAGTTGCGGGGACCGCCGTGGTGGCCTTCGTGGTGGCGCTGATCGCCTCCCCCGCGATGGAATGGAGCACGCGCCTGCCGGAGCTCGGCGCGCAATTGAAGGACAAGCTGCACGTGTTCGACCGACCGCTCGCACTGTGGCGCGAACTGCAGGCCATGGTCGGCGGCTCGGAAGGACTGCCGAACTTCCAGATGCCGAAATTCGATTGGGTGCAGCCGACGCTGGAATTCCTGTCACCGACCTTTACCGAATTCCTGCTGTTCTTCGTCACCCTGATCCTGTTCATCGCAAGCTGGCGCGACCTGCGCCGGGCGCTGATCATGACCTTCAGCGACCGCGACGCCCGGCTGCGCACGCTTCGGATCCTCAACGAGATCGAGGTCCACCTCGGCAACTACCTACTGACCGTCACACTCATCAATATCGGGGTCGGGGTCGCCACCGGCCTCGTCTGTGCGCTCACCGGCATGCCCAATCCGGCCGGGCTCGGCGCGCTCGCGGCAACCCTCAACTTCATCCCGATCATCGGGCCGATCGCGATGTTCGCCGTTCTGGTCGTGGTGGGCCTGATCGCCTTCCCGACCATCAGCGGCGGCCTGATGGCCGCGCTCGCCTTCGGCGGCCTCACCTTCCTGGAGGGGCACTTCGTCACGCCCATGATCATCGGGCGGCGGCTGGCGCTGAATGCGCTCGCCGTGCTGCTGGCGCTCGCGTTCTGGACCTGGCTATGGGGGCCGATGGGCGCATTCCTGTCGTCGCCGCTTCTGATCGTCGCGCTGATCCTGAAGGAGCATCTGTTGCCGGCGGATGCGCCGCAGCTTCCGCAGGACTGACCGGTTTCCGCGAACGGAACTTCCCCGACGACGAAACGTTTTCCGGCTATCTCAGCCGTCAACAGTTTGGAGCTCCCGATGTCCACGACCAATGAAGCCGGGATGAAAGACTGGACCGACAAAGCCACCAGGGAACGCCTCGAGAAGGATGTAGCAGCCGTGAAAAGCGATATCGCCGCCCTCACCGACCAGATCACCGACGCGCTCAACACCTTTGCCAATTCCACCAGCAAGCAGGCCCGCCGCGGCTATCGCCAGGCACGCGAGAACATGGATACCGCGCTCGACGACGTGTCGGAGCGCGGCAGTGCAATGATGGACGCGGCCCAGGAAGCTTACGGCTCGATCGAGGAGACGCTCGAAGACGCGATCACGCAGCGGCCGCTTGCGACCGTCGGGCTCGCGCTCGGCATCGGCTTCCTGATCGGTGCTGCCTGGCGCCGGTAAGATTTGCGGACGCGTGTTGAGGCGTCGGCAGCGGCGCGTTGCCGGCGTCGGCCCGTGAGGGTTTGGCTTGCGGGGAATTGAGGAGCGAGGGCCATGTTTCAGCGCATCATCGATGGGATCAGTGCATCCACCGGCACGACGGTGCGACTGACCTCGCTTGCCGCAGGCGCGGCCTTCGCGCTGTTCGTGACGACGTGCTTCCTTTGCGCTGCTGCCTTCATCTCGGTGCTGGAGAAATATGGTCCGGTGCAGGCCTGTCTTGCCGGCGCCGGCATCTTCTTCCTGCTGACGCTGGCTGCGGCAGGCTCTTATTGGGGCTACAAGCGCGAGGTGCAGAAGCGCGCCCAGATCGCGGCCGAGCGCGCCGCGAAGTCAGCGGCGCAGAGCATGCTCGCGGATCCCATGCTGCTCGCCACCGGGCTGCAGATCGTCCGTGCCATCGGCGTCAAGCGGCTACTGCCGATCCTGGCGATCGGCGGCGTCGCCCTCGGCATCATGGCGAGCCGCGCGGGCGTTCCCGACGAGGCGTCGGCCGAGCCCGCCGAATAGCGGTAAGAACACGTTAGAAAATTTCGTTGTAAGTCCTCCGAGCGCATCTATCAGAATTCTCCACGAGACACCGCGCAATTTCGCGCCATGACGGCGCGGCTGCCCCAGCCATCACGCAAACGCTACTCGGATGGGCAGGCAGTTGCCGTTAAAAGTATCACCCTGATTCCCAAAGCTATTTTAGTCAATGAAACCGTCCGTTCAGGCGAATCTCGCCGCATTCCATCCCGACGCCAGGCTGTATCTGACGCTCGGTATCGCCAACTGGTCGGTTTTCGTCGACCATATCCCGAACAACGTCGTCAACCTGCTGACGCTGCGCAATTTCGGCTTCAGCGGCGCGGCTGACCTGCTCGTGTTCGTCGTCGGCTATGGCGTCGCCATCATCCACGGCCGGATGGCGCTTGAACGGGGCTACCTCGTGGCGGCGACGCGCATCTTCCGCCGCGTCTGGCGGCTCTACGCCGCCTATGTCGTGCTGTTCGTGATCTACATCGACACCATCGCCTATGTCGCCTCGCAGTCGATGGCGCCGGAGATCATCCACGAATACAATATCTCGGGCATTCTCGAGCACCCGCTGCGGATCCTGGTCCGCGGCCTCGTGCTCCAGGAGGAGCCGCTGAACCTCGACCTCCTGCAATTGATGA
The DNA here is from genome assembly GCF_054863005.1 of Bradyrhizobium sp. 25ACV. Lineage (NCBI taxonomy): Bacteria > Pseudomonadati > Pseudomonadota > Alphaproteobacteria > Hyphomicrobiales > Nitrobacteraceae > Bradyrhizobium > Bradyrhizobium sp. 25ACV. Next base: position 68,158 of record NZ_JAVAYO010000002.1, on the reverse strand, counting down.
TCCCGCTGATGGCCTTTTTTCCGTTCGCGCTGTGGGGTCTGTTGCGGTGGCCGAACCTGACCCTGGCGGCATCAGTCGCGCTGTATATTGCCGCACGCTGGTTCGACTGGAATTTTCGCGTCTATCCGGACCAGGAATGGACCTTCAATCCGCTCTGCTGGCAGATGCTGATGGTGCTCGGGGGCTGGTTCGCCGTGACAGGCGCGCCCGGGCGCGCGCTACGCGACATGCCCTGGCTGCGGATTCTCGCCGGCACCTATCTCGTATTCGCGATGGCCATCACCCTGCTGCGCCATTCGCCGGCAATGTCGGCTTACCTGCCGGACCTCCTCCTCGACAGCATCGCGCCGACCGACAAGGAAAACCTCGCGCCCTATCGCGTGATTCACTTCCTCGCGCTCGCCTTGCTGGCGACCCATCTCATTCCGGCCAATCATCCCGGCCTGCAATTGAAGCCGCTGCAGGCGGTCATCCGATGTGGCGAGGAATGGCTTGCCGTGTTCTGCGTCGGGGTGTTCCTGTCGTTTGCGGGCCATCTCATCCTGATCACCAGCGCCAATCTGGTGGCGATGCAGATCGTGGTGAGCCTCGCCGGCTTCGCCGCGATGACCGCGGTGGCCTACTATGTCGCCTGGTCGAAGTGGCAGGATCTCCCGACGGCCTTGCGGCAGCAGGCCTAGAGCCAATTTCGTCCGATGGAATCGGAGCGGGGCCGTGGGTTCTGGTATTGGCTCCGGAATCCACTTCGCTCGAAAACGCTCTAGGCAGAGAATCGTGCGATTCTGCTAGGCCGAAAGCGGCGGCTGCGCTATGCGGGGAAGCTCTACGTGAGGAGACCGGGCGTGGCGACGGTGAAAAGCGGGGGTGGGGAGACCGAGAGCACGCCCCGGCGCGGCCGGCCTCGATCGATCGAGACCAGCAACGCCATTCTCGAAAGCGCCTATGCGCTGATGGCGTCCACTGGCCTTGCCGCCACCACCATCGACGCGGTCGCCCGCCACTCCAGCGTCTCCAAGATGACGATCTACAAATGGTGGCCATCCCGCGAGGCACTCTTGATCGACGCCTTTCTTCAACATGCCGCGCAGATGCTGCCGCTGCCCCCGGTGAGCTCCGGCAACCCCGCAGCGCGCGCCCGCCGCCATGCCACATCCTACGCCGAGGCGCTCCAGGGCGAGTTCGGCAAGGTCCAGCTCGCGGTCATCTCCGAATGCATTTCCAAAACCGGCTCCGCCGAGCTGTTCTATGCCCGCTATCTGCAATTCCGTCGCGACGCGCTGGTCGAGATGATCGCGGCAGGCCAGAACGATGGCAGCATCCTGGCCGAAGGGCCGGCTGAGGATCTCTACGACGCGATCTATGGCGGCCTGTTCTACCGCTACGTCTTCGGCATCGCGCCGATCACGCCGGCCTACGCCCGCAACCTGGTCGACTTGGTGTTGCGGCCTAAGGGTTAGGAAGGGACAGTCCGAGGCTGAAGCCGGCGGCTTCTATCGCGCAGGCCTCACCGGTGCCGAGATCTTGTCCGTGCGGTCGCGCTCGGTCATGTCGACCACCGTCTCCATCGGCGCGGTCAGCTCGTAGACATAGGAAGCGTCGGTGAAATAACGCTTGGCGGTGCCGCCGAGCGCCTCGGGGGCGACCCGGTCGAGCAGGATCAGGCCGAAATCGGAATCGGGGCGGCGCGTCGCTTCGCTGGTGTTGAGCTCCTCCCAGCGGAAATGGAAGACCTCGCCCGCCCCCTCGCCCGTCACCGTCCAGATGGCGGTGATGTGCGGGTGCTTTCCGACCAGCGACAGGCCCTCGTCGGAATGCGAGGCAAGTTCGAAGAACAGCAGCGAGAGGCTCTGCGCCGCGCGCGCGCTGACCGCGATATCAGGACCCGTGACGGCGATGCGGTCGGCATGCGGGATGGCGCGCGCCTCGAACAGGCCCTTCAGCTTGACGCCCTGCCACTGGCTCTCGCTGAGCAGCGAGACCACGTTGGACATGGCGTGGATGCGGCCGATCAGCAGTTCACGGGCGACGTCGATGTCCGAGCCGTGGCGCAAGGTGCGCGTGACGATCGACTGGATCACCGCGAGGATATTCTTGACCCGGTGGTTGAGCTCGTCGATCACCGCGGTCAGCCGGCGCTCGAAGCCGATTCTGACCTGGATTTCCCGGCTGAGCCGCAGATTGTTGTAGGCGACATAGCCAAACAGGCCGCACACCATCGCAGTGATCGCAAAGCCGATCGCAGCCACGATGATCGCGGTCTGCTCGGCGCGACGCGCCGAGTTGGTCTTGGCGTAATAACCCAGCTGCCAGTCACGGCCGCCGAAGCTCACCGTGCGCGTCGCCGATGGCGTCGGCCCGTCCGCCGTCGTCATGCGGGTGGAGACGATGCCCTGATCGTTGGCAACGAGCTCGCCACCTTCCTTGCGCGGGTCCCTGAGCGCGACCGAGAACAACGACATATCGTCATTGGTCAGCATCAGCGAGGCGAGTTCGTAGGAAAAGGTGACGAACCCGGCTGGCTCGGTCGCACCCTCGGGAATGACGGGAGCTGCCACAATGATCCCGACCGGCCCGTTGCCGCGCAACAGCGGAATCGGGTCCGACGCCACCGACCGCTTCTCGAGCCGGGCCCGTGTCAACATGGCGCTGCGAACCTGATCCTGGTCGTAACTACGGCCAGGCAGCGCCTTGGTCTCGTCGCTGCGCGGCTCGAGATCCAACAGCACGTCGATCGGCTGGGTGATCTCGGCCGGATTGATCGGCTTGTCGTCAAAGGTGCGGATCTTCGGATTGGGGAAGCCGGCGCCTCCAATGGCAGCCTGCGCCGCCGTAAGCTCGTTCGGCTTCAGCCGGGCGATCCAGCCGGCCACCACGAAATCGGTCTTGAAGGCGTAAATGGCCGAGCGCAGCGGCTCCAGCATGTTCGGCTTGATCACGGATGGTGTGCGGAACAGGCCTGAGGCGACGCGTGCGAGCAGTTCGCGCTCGGTGAGCCGGTCCTGCACCAGGCTGGCATGAACGTCGATCGCGCGCGCGAGCGCGATCCGGTCTAGCGCCAGCTCCTGGTCATGGACGCGATAGGCCGCAAGCCCGGAGAGCAAGGCTCCGAGCAGAGCGATGAAACCGATGATGAAACCCAGCCGGACCACGCGACTACTCAGGCGAAAGCAGGAGGTCGGCAATAAACAAGGAGCATATGAACGCCGCTCGAACGGCCATGTGCCGAAACAGGGTGAACCCCGGTGGCAGAGATAATGAAGGAGGAGGCATCAGTACGCAACTTGGGTCGCCTGGAAAGCTTAATCCGCCCGGCCGATGGTCTGGCCGGGATGAATTGCCCGGGCACCGGAGGTAGTTAATCGCCGTGTCCGAAATTTGTTCCGTGGTTGCGGCCCGGCCGCAGGGTTAACGGCGGAAACAGCATGCGCCAAGTCGTCGCGCGCTGTCAGCCCGCCCGTTTGAGGCCGCCTTTGGCCTCGATGAAGCCGACAATGCGGTCAAGGCCCTCGCTCTTCTTCAGATTGGTCATGACGAAGGGACGCTCGCCGCGCATGCGCCTGGCGTCCGTGTCCATCTTCTCCAGGGAGGCGCCGACATGGGGGGCGAGGTCGATCTTGTTGATGACCAGCAGGTCGGACCGAGTAATGCCGGGGCCGCCCTTGGACGGGATCTTGTCGCCGGCGGCCACGTCGATGACGTAGATGGTCAGGTCGGCCAGCTCCGGGGAAAAAGTGGCAGCGAGATTGTCACCGCCGGACTCGATCAGAACGAGATCGAGCCCGGGAAACTTGGCGCGCATGTCCGCCACCGCGGCGAGATTCATCGAGGCATCCTCGCGGATCGCGGTGTGCGGGCAGCCGCCGGTCTCGACGCCGGCAATGCGGTCCGGCGTCAGCGAGCCCGAACGCACCAGGAACTCGGCATCCCATTTGGTGTAGATGTCGTTGGTGATCGCGGCAATGTCATAGCGCTCGCGCATGGTCTTGCAGAGCAGGTCCATCAGCGCGGTCTTGCCCGATCCGACCGGACCGCCGACGCCGACACGCAAGGGGCCGTGAGATTTCGACATGTCATTCGCTCTTTCTCGATGGGTCAAAGGCCGCACCGCTCACGACCGGAACAGCCGGGTATATTGCGTCTCGTGCCGCAGGCTGGCGAGATCGGCGCGGAAGGTCGCGCTGCCAAGATCGTCCAATGCTGCGTTCAACGCACGATTGGCGGTGGCGGCGACGGCCGCTTCCAGCCTCACCAACACGCGCTGGCTGTCAGTCTGGCCGAGCGGAATGAGCCGGCTGGCGGCCGAAATCCAGTTCGATACCAACGCATGCAGGTATGCGTGCAGCGTCGGCGCCAGCGCCACGCCGTGCTTGGCGGCGACCACGCCGACCGCGACGGGATAGACCAGTGACGTGCGGCATGCCGCAACCATGGCATCCAGGCCGTCTACATCCCAGGCAGCCCGGGAGATGTCGATGAAGGCGCGGCCCTGCGAGGTCGTCTCCAGCTGGCGCTCGCGCGACGGCACCATGGCCGCGGCGAGCTCGGCGATATCGCTCAAGGTCGCATCTTCGCCCATCTCTGCAGCACGATAGGCATGCACGAGAAACGTCGCGTCGCAAAAGCCGGAGCCGTCGCCGAGCATTGCGTCGAGCCAGTCGGCCAGCGTGGCTGTATCGACGATGTCGCCCGCCTCGACCGCCCATTCGATACCGCTGGAATAGGAGAAGCCGCCGACCGGGAATGCCGGCGACAGCCAGGTCATCAGCCGGTACAGCGCCGCCGCCTCGCCCTCGGCGAGGTCGCAGGCTGCGACCGGCTCACTTGTGATCATGAGCATGCTTGTGGCCGTGGTGATGGTCGGGATGATCGCAATGCTCGTCGTGGTGATGGTGATGATCGTGCCCATGATCATGCGCGGCATGATCATGGTGGTGGTCATGAGCGTGATGATCATGGCCATGGTGATCGTGGTGGTCGTGACCATGATCATGATGATGGCCGTGATCATGATGCGCATGATCGTCATGCCCATGCGCGTGGCCGGCATCGGCATAGGCGCCGCCTTCGGGATCGAACGGCGCCTCGATCTCGATCACGCGCGCGCCGAGGCCCTTCACCATGGCTTCGATGACGTGATCACGGCGAATGCGCAAGGCTTTCGCCATGATCTGCGTCGGCAGATGACGGTTGCCGAGGTGCCAGCCGACGCGAATGAGGTGATGCGGATCGCGGCCGCGGATTTCCAGCAGCGGCTCGGGCGCCGCGACCACTTCAACCAGCCGGCCGTCCTCCAGCACCAGCGCATCGCCGCCGCGCAGCGCGACGGCGTGCTCCAGGTCGAGCAGGAATTCGAGCCCCCGCGTTCCCGTCATCGCCATGCGGCGGCGGTGCCGATCGTCGAAATCGAGCACCACCGTATCCGCCGGCGCTTCCGTGAAGCGGTGCTGTCCCTTGACCTGCGTCGCCCGGATCATGCGCTTTTACCCCGTTACCTTGTCTCGACCTTCTCGGGCGTGATCACTTCGATCTTCGGCGGTGCCGTGAAGCACTTGACCGCCACGCGCCCGAACGTCTTCATGTGCTCCATGCCACGATGTGGCACCAGCGCCTCGGCGTTCTCCCACTGCTCGACGAACACCATCTTGGCAGGATCGGTGACGCTTTCATGCAGATCATAGGCGATATTGCCGGGCTCCTTCCGCGTCTCCTTGATGCAGGCGGTGGCGGCTGCAATGAATTCGGCGCGCGTCTCGGGCTTGATGGTCAAGGTGGCAACGACGTAGATCACGAGAAATCCTCCCGGCTTTTCTTCTAAGGTTAGATACCGGGCGGGACATTAGACCAGGCGGGATCGAACGCAAAACCGTAAAAGCCATCCCCGGACATGCCCTCTGGACATAATCCCGCGGACATGCGTTGACGCGCTATTTTCAGTACATGAAATATCGCTGCGCCATGGGCAGCACCTCCGCGGGGGCGCAGGTGAGCAATTCGCCGTCGGCGCGGACCTCATAGGTCTCCGGATCGACCTCGATATTGGGCGTGGCGTCGTTGTGGATCATGCTCTTTTTCGAGATCTTGCCGCGGGTGTTCTGCACGGCATAGAGCTTCTTCTCGATGCCGAGTTTTCGCGCGAGACCGCCGGTGATGGCCGCCTTCGAGGTGAACACCACGGACGATGCCGTGCGCGCCTTGCCGAAGGCGCCGAACATCGGCTGGTAATGCACCGGCTGCGGCGTCGGGATCGAGGCGTTGGGATCGCCCATCGGAGCTGCGACGATCGTGCCGCCCTTGACGATGCAGTCCGGCTTGACGCCGAAGAAGGCGGGCGACCACAGCACGAGATCGGCGAGCTTGCCCTTCTCGACCGAGCCGATCAGTTTCGACACGCCGTGCGCGATCGCGGGATTGATGGTGTATTTGGCGATGTAGCGCTTGACGCGAAAATTGTCGTTGTCCTTGCCCTTGTCCTGCGGCAGTGACCCGCGCTGCTTCTTCATCTTGTCGGCGGTCTGCCAGGTCCGGATGATGACCTCGCCGAGCCGGCCCATGGCCTGCGAGTCCGACGACATCATCGAGAGCGCGCCGAGATCGTGCAGGATGTCTTCGGCCGCGATGGTCTCCTTGCGGATACGGCTTTCCGCGAACGCCAGATCTTCCGCGATCGAGGGATCGAGGTGGTGGCACACCATCAGCATGTCCAGATGCTCGTCGATGGTGTTGCGCGTGAAGGGCCGCGTCGGGTTGGTCGAGGACGGGAGCACGTTCTTGAGCCCTGCGACCTTGATGATATCTGGGGCGTGACCACCGCCGGCGCCCTCGGTGTGGAAGGCATGGATGGTGCGGCCCTTGAACGCCTTGATGGTGTCCTCGACGAAACCAGATTCGTTCAGCGTATCGGTATGGATCATCACCTGGATGTCGTGAGCATCGGCAACCGACAGGCAGTTGTCGATCGCCGCCGGCGTCGTGCCCCAGTCCTCGTGCAGCTTCAGCGCGCAGGCGCCGGCCTTGATCATCTCGACCAGGGCGGCGGGCCGCGATGCGTTGCCCTTGCCGGAGATGCCGAGATTGACCGGGAAGGCATCGAACGACTGGATCATCCGCCCCATGTGCCAGGGACCCGGCGTGCAGGTGGTGGCGAAGGTGCCATGCGACGGGCCGGTGCCACCGCCCAGCATCGAGGTGACGCCCGACATCAGCGCGTGCTCGATCTGCTGCGGGCAGATGAAATGGATGTGGCTGTCGAAGCCGCCGGCGGTGAGGATTTTTCCTTCGCCCGCGATCACGTCGGTGCCGGGGCCGATGATGATCGTGACGCCCGGCTGGATGTCGGGATTGCCGGCCTTGCCGATGCCGGCGATCATGCCGTCCTTGATGGCAACGTCAGCCTTCACGATGCCCCAGTGATCGACGATCAGCGCATTGGTGATGACGGTGTCGGCCGCGCCCTGCTTGTTGGTGACCTGCGACTGCCCCATGCCGTCGCGGATCACCTTGCCGCCGCCGAACTTCACCTCCTCGCCATAGGTGGTGAAATCCTTCTCGACCTCGATGATGAGGTCGGTGTCGGCCAGCCGCACCCTGTCGCCGGTGGTCGGGCCGAACATGTCAGCATAGACGGAACGCTTCATCTTGACGGACATCACAAGCCCCGTTTGCGTTTGAATATCTGGTGACTCACAGCAAAGCCTTCGCTGCTTTCACGGCATCATCGAATTTCTCGTCGAGCCACGGATTGCCGCCGCGGCAACCGGCAGCGACCTGCGTGGCCCATCCAACGTAATCAGCGAGATCGTCGCGCTCGTCCGCACTCGGATCGGTCTGAATGCGTGCGCCGATGTTGCTGATCTTGTCGGCGATCTTGATCAGCTTTGCGCCCGGCGATTTGTGGGGCGCATCCTTAATCTGTTTCTGCCGGCGCTCGGCCTTCGGCAGGCTCATGTCATCCGTGCACTCGACGATCAAGGATGCAACACGCTCGGAGAATTTCTGCGCAAGCTCCTCGCGTGTGGTGTCGGTGTCCTCGATCGAATCATGCAGCCAGCCGGCCGCGACCAGTTCGGCATCGGCGCCGTCGGTCGCGGTCGCCAGCAGGTTCGCGACCTCGGCGAGATGATTGATGTAGGGCTCGTTGCCGCGCCCCTTGCGCGCCATGCCATTGTGACGGTGCGCAGCGAGTTCGGCGGCTTCTGAGACGAGGCGGACGGGCGACAGCATGGCAAAGACCTCCGTTTCCGCCTCAACCGTGCCGCGCCGCGCTCGTTCCTGTGGGGTTCACAGCTTCCCCATCACGTCGCCACGAAAACCGTAAATCGTCTTCTTGCCCGCCATCGCGACGAGCTGGACGTCGCGGGTCTGACCGGGCTCGAAGCGGACGGCGGTGCCGGCGGCGATGTCGAGGCGCATACCGCGGGCCTTCTTGCGGTCGAATTTCAGTGCGGGGTTGGTCTCGAAGAAATGATAGTGCGAGCCGACCTGGATCGGGCGGTCGCCGGTATTGGCCACCGTCAGCGTCACGGTCTTGCGGCCGGCATTGAGCTCGATCTCGCCGTCCTGGATGAAGAGTTCGCCGGGGATCATTCTATCCTCCTCGTCATTCCGGGGCTCGCGCAGCGAGAAGGCCGGAATCTCGAAACCAAAACCTCTGGATTCCGGGTTCGCCCTGCGGGCGCCCCGGAATGACGAATTCGAATTACCTGATCGGCTCGTGGACGGTGACGAGCTTGGTCCCGTCCGGAAAGGTCGCCTCGACCTGGATGTCGTGGATCATCTCGGGAATGCCCGGCATCACCTGGTCGCGGGTGAGGACCTGCGCGCCGGATTGCATCAGCTCGGCGACAGTGCGGCCGTCGCGCGCGCCTTCAAGGATGAAATCGGAGATGATGGCGATCGCCTCGGGATGGTTCAGCTTGACGCCGCGATCCAGCCGGCGGCGGGCCACGATGGCCGCCATCGAGATCAGAAGCTTGTCCTTTTCGCGGGGAGACAGGTTCATGAAGAATCTCTTCCGTTCAACACGTCAATTCAGCCGGTCAGCTCAGCCAGAGTCGCGGCAGGGCCGTTCCAGTGCGCGCCAGCACGGCCATCATGTCGGCCCGCAACCGCGCCGCATCTTGGGCACAGAACCGCGCCATTGCAAAGCCATTCCACGCCGAGATTCCGACCTCGCCGGAGAATGAGTCCGAGGCCTCGCGAATGCGCTCGATCAGAGCCTCGTCACCGGGCACGATCAGCGCCGTGCCGATCGCGGCACCGCCCTTGGCGACGGCGGATCGCTCAAGCTTTGCGCCGATATTGCCGTCGAGCCTGATGGTCTCGGCAAACACCAGCCTGCCACCACGCCGTAGCCGCCAGCGGTCGACGAACTCGCCCTGCTCCATCCGCTCGCCCATGGCAGTGCGGCCGAACACCACGATCTCGCAGAGCAGGAGCGAGGCGGCATCATCAAGCTCGATATCGAAGCGGCGGTGGACCCGGGCGCGGTCAAACAAGATCGTCTCCTGGGGCAGCCAGGACAGATGCGCTCCCGCGTCCACCTTCAAGGAAATTTTGAGCCGCGCCGCCGTCCCGGGCGCGCGATAGACCTTTTCGGCAGCCGCCGTAGTCAAGGTCAGGCGCGAGCGCTCGCCCGCCGCGATGTCGATCTCAAAACTGTCGCCACCGGCAACGCCGCCTGCCGTGTTGACGAACACGCCGGAGAGCCCCTCGCCTTCCGGCGAAGGAAAACGCACGCGCAGCGAGCCGGATTCATGCAAGACGCCGCGCCGCGTCACGCCGTCACGCGCATGGACGTCGAAGCGCACCGCGCCGCGGGCACGGTTTGCCTCGAAAACCCCTGACGTGACCGAAACGTCGCTGCGCATCCGCCTCCCCCAGCCGGTCGCGGCAGAACGGCTTACAGCGCCATCTGGCGGCTGATCTCGCTCGCGTCCAAATTGGCGCGATCGCAGGTGAATTTCACCGCGCCGCGATCCATCACGGCAAAACTGTCGCCGAGTTCGCAGGCAAAGTCGAGATATTGTTCAACCAGCACGATGGCGATGTTGCCGAGGTTGCGCAAATAGGAGATGGCGCGGCCGATGTCCTTGATGATCGAGGGCTGGATGCCCTCGGTCGGTTCGTCGAGGAGCAGCAATTTCGGCCGCATCACCAGCGCGCGACCGATAGCGAGTTGCTGCTGCTGGCCGCCGGAGAGATCGCCACCGCGCCGGCCGAGCATGGATTGCAGCACCGGAAACAGCGAGAACACGTCATCCGGAATGTGCTTGTCCTCGCGCTTGAGCGGACCGAAGCCGGTCTTGAGGTTCTCCTCGACCGTGAGCAGCGGAAAGATCTCGCGGCCCTGCGGCACAAAGCCGATGCCCTTGCGCGCCCGCTCATAGGGCTTGAGGCCGGTGATGTCGCTGCCGTCGAGCACGATCGCGCCCGACGAAATCGGATATTGCCCGACCATGGCGCGCAAGAGCGAGGTCTTGCCGACGCCGTTGCGCCCGAGCACGCAGGTCACCTTGCCCGGCTCGGCCGAGATCGAGACGCCGCGCAGCGCCTGCGCCGCGCCGTAGAACAGATTGATATCCTTGACCTCAAGCATCGCTCAGCGTCCCAGATAGACTTCGATGACCCGCTCGTTGGACGAGACCTGGTCGATGGTTCCTTCGGCAAGCACGGTGCCTTCGTGCAGACATGTGACCTTGACGCCGAGCTCGCGCACGAAGGTCATGTCGTGCTCGACCACCATCACGGTGTGGGTCTTGTTGATCTCTTTCAGCAGTTCGGCTGTCAGATGCGTCTCGACGTCGGTCATGCCCGCGACGGGCTCGTCGACGAGGAGCAGTTTCGGGTCCTGCGCCAGCAGCATGCCGATCTCCAGCCACTGCTTCTGGCCGTGGCTGAGGCTGCCGGCAAGGCGGTTGCGGGCCTCGGTGAGACGGATCGTCTCAAGCACCTTGTCGATGCGCTCGGACTCCGCCTTGCTGCCGCGCCAGAACAGCGTGCCCTTGACACTGTGATCGACATTGAGCGCGAGCAGGAGGTTGTCCTGCACGGTCTGGCTCTCGAACACGGTCGGTTTCTGGAACTTGCGGCCGATGCCGAGTTCGGCGATGCGGGTCTCGTCGAGCCGCGTCAGATCGGTGACGCCGTCGAACAGAACCGTGCCCTCGTCGGGCTTGGTCTTGCCGGTGATGATGTCCATCATCGTGGTCTTGCCGGCACCATTGGGGCCGATGATGGCGCGCATCTCGCCGGGCTCGAGCGTCAGCGACAGATTGTTGATGGCGTGGAAGCCGTCGAACGAGACGTGCACGCCGTCGAGATAGAGCATTGCGGAGGTTGCGCGGTTATCCATGACGTTCATTGCGCTACTCCGCCATCTTCGCTTCGGTGATGCCGTCCTCGGCCGCAGCACTCGCCATGGCCGCGGCGCTGCGCTTTTCCTTCGACTGATCCCACCAGGCGTTGAAAGTCCCGACAATGCCCTTCGGCAGCAGCAACGTCACCAGGATGAACAATGCGCCCAGCATGAACAGCCAGTACGGCGCCAGCACGCCCGAGGTGAAAAACGTCTTGGCGTAGTTGACGACGACGGCGCCGAGCGCGGCGCCGACCAGCGTGCCGCGGCCGCCGACCGCGACCCAGATCACCGCCTCGATCGAATTGCCGGGCGCGAATTCGGAGGGATTGATGATGCCGACCTGCGGCACGTAGAGGGCGCCGGCGACGCCGGCCATGCAGGCCGACACCGTGAACACGAACAGCTTGTAGGATTCGACGCGGTAGCCGAGGAAGCGCGTGCGCGACTCCGCGTCACGCACCGCGATCAGCACTTTGCCGAGCTTGGAGGAGACGATCGCACGGCAGATCAGGAAACCTGCGATCAGTGCCAGACAGCTCAGCGCGAACAGCGCCGCGCGGGTGCCCTCCGCCTGGACATTGAAACCTAGGATGTCCTTGAAGTCGGTCAGGCCGTTGTTGCCGCCGAAGCCGAAATCGTTGCGGAAGAAGGCGAGCAGCAGCGCATAGGTCATCGCCTGCGTGATGATCGACAGATACACGCCGGTCACACGGGAGCGGAACGCGAGCCAGCCGAAGCAGAAGGCCAGCAGGCCGGGCACGAGCAGCACCATCAGCGCCGCGAACCAGAACATGTCGAAGCCGTACCAGGTCCAGGGCAGCTTCGAATAGTTCAGGAACACCATGAAGTCGGGCAGGATCGGATTGCCGTACACGCCGCGGGTGCCGATCTGCCGCATCAGATACATCCCCATCGCGTAGCCGCCAAGCGCGAAGAAGGCGCCGTGGCCTAGCGAGAGAATGCCGCAATAGCCCCAGATCAAATCGATCGAAAGCGCGAGGATCGCGTAGCAGACATATTTGCCCCAGAGCGCGACCAGATAAGTCGGCACCTGCAGGAACGAGCCCGCGGGCAGCAGCAAATTGGAGAGCGGGATGAGGATGCCGCAGGCCGCGACGACGGCAAGGAAGATCGTCGCGCTGCGGTCCAGCGATCGCGTCAGCATGTGAGGGGTCATGCTTCCACCGCACGGCCCTTGAGCGCGAACAGGCCGCGCGGGCGCTTTTGAATGAACAGGATGATGAGAACCAGGATGGCGATCTTGCCGAGCACGGCGCCGGCGACCGGCTCCAGGAACTTGTTGGCGATGCCGAGCGTGAAGGCGCCGACCAGCGTGCCCCAGAGATTGCCGACGCCGCCGAACACCACGACCATGAAGCTGTCGATGATGTAGCTCTGGCCGAGATTGGGGCTGACATTGTCGATCTGCGATAGCGCCACGCCGGCGATGCCGGCAATGCCGGAGCCGAGCCCGAAGGTCAGCGCGTCGACGCGCGAGGTGGCGATGCCCATCGAGGCCGCCATGCGGCGGTTCTGCGTCACCGCGCGCATCTCGAGGCCGAGCGCGGTGTAGCGCAGCATCGCGAGCAGGATCGCGAACACGGCGAGCGTGAACACGAGGATCCAGAGCCGGTTATAGGTGATGGTGATCTGGCCGAGCTCGAAGGCGCCGCTCATCCAGGAGGGATTGCCGACCTCGCGGTTGGTCGGGCCGAACATGGTGCGCACGGCCTGCTGCAGCACCAGCGACAGGCCCCAGGTCGCGAGCAGCGTCTCCAGCGGACGCCCGTAGAGGAAACGGATGATGCTGCGCTCGATCAGCACGCCGATCGCGCCGGCGACGACAAAGGCCAGCGGCACCGCGATCAATAGCGAATAGTCGAACAGGCCGGGATAGCGGGTGCGGATCACCTCCTGCACCGCGAAGGTGGTGTAGGCCCCGATCATCACCATCTCGCCATGCGCCATGTTGATCACGCCCATCACGCCGAATGTGATGGCGAGCCCGATCGCGGCGAGCAGCAGCACCGAGCCGAGCGAGAGGCCGTACCAGGCATTCTGCACCATGGACCAGACCGCGAGCGAGCTCTGGATCGAGCCGATCGCGCTCGCGGCAGCCTTGGTCACCGACGCCGGCTGGTCGCCCATGCCTGTGAGCAGGGCCAGTGCCTCTTGGTCGCCGCGCCCTTTGAGGGTGGCCACCGCCTCCAGCTTCTCGACTTCGGTGGCGTCCGACTTGAACAGCAGGATGGCCGCGCGGGCATCGCCGAGCGCAGCCTTGACGGATCTGTTGGTTTCCTTGGCGAGCGCACCGTCGACCGCCTCGAGCGCGGTCTCCTCATGCGACTTGAAGACGGATTGCGCTGCCTGGAGCCGCGTCCCGACGTCCGGCGACTGGAGCGTCAGGCTGCCCAGCGCGGCGTCGACGCTGCGGCGCAGGCGGTTGTTGAGACGGACCGCGCTCGCGCTGTCGGGAACGCTGGCCACCGCCTGGCCGGTCGCGGCATCGATCGACTTGCCGTCGGTGCCGGTGACGTAAACCTTCTTGCTGTCGAGGTCGGCCATCAGGCGGCCGTCCTGAAGCGCACTGATGATGGGGAAAGCCAGCGGATTGCCGCTGCTTGCGATCACGCCGATCGCCTCGTCCGTATCGGAATAATCATCGTTGGCGAATTTGGCGACCGCATCCTCGAACGGACCGGCGAGGGCCGGCAGCGCGAACACGATCAGGAACAACGAGAGCGCAAGCGAGCAGAGGCGCGCGGACAAATGGGCTGGCACTGTGAATGACCCCGGCAGAAATGAGTGGAGAAGGCGGCGGGATCGCCGCCTTCTCCGGGCGTGCTATGGCGTGTCAGATCCGGATCAGGAGCCCGAACCGAGGCACTTGTTGGTCTTGGTGTTGAAGTTGCCGCACTTCTTGCCAACCCAGTCGCCGACCAGGTCCTTGGAGCCGTCGAGCTCCTTCGACCAGGCATCGCCCGCGACGAGTCCCGGGGTCTTCCAGACCACGTCGAACTGGCCGTTGCCCTTGATCTCGCCGATGAACACCGGCTTGGTGATGTGGTGGTTCGGCAGCATCTTCGACACGCCGCCGGTCAGGTTCTTGGCTTCGATGCCCGGGAGAGCGTCGATCACCTTGTCCGGATCAGTCGACTTCACCTTCTCGACCGCCTTGACCCACATGTCGAAGCCGATCACGTGCGCTTCCATCGGATCGTTGGTCACGCGCTTCGGGTTCTTGGTGTAGGCCTGCCATGCCTTGATGAACTTCTCGTTCTCCGGCGACTTGATCGACTGGAAGTAGTTCCAGGCGGCAAGATGGCCGACCAGCGGCTTGGTGTCGATGCCGGCGAGCTCTTCTTCACCCACCGAGAACGCAACGACCGGGATGTCCTTCGCCTTGATGCCCTGGTTGCCGAGCTCCTTGTAGAAGGGAACATTGGCGTCGCCGTTGATGGTCGAGACCACCGCGGTCTTCTTGCCGGCCGAGCCGAACTTCTTGATGTCGGCCACGATCGTCTGCCAGTCGGAGTGACCGAACGGCGTGTAGTTGATCATGATGTCTTCCTGGGCGACACCCTTCGACTTCAGATAGGCTTCCAGGATCTTGTTGGTGGTGCGCGGATAGACGTAGTCGGTGCCCGCGAGCACCCAGCGCTTCACCTTCTCGTCCTTCATCAGGTAGTCGACGGCGGGGATCGCCTGCTGGTTAGGTGCCGCACCCGTGTAGAACACGTTGCGCTCGCTCTCCTCACCCTCGTACTGCACGGGGTAGAACAGGATGTTGTTCAGCTCCTTGAAGACGGGCAGCACCGACTTGCGCGACACCGAGGTCCAGCAGCCGAACACGACCGAGACCTTATCCTTGGTGATCAGCTCGCGCGCCTTTTCGGCGAACAGCGGCCAGTTTGACGCGGGGTCGACGACAACGGCCTCGAGCTTCTTGCCGAGAACGCCGCCCTTCTTGTTCTGTTCGTCGATCAGGAAAAGGATGGTGTCCTTCAGCGTGGTTTCGCTGATGGCCATGGTGCCGGACAGGGAGTGCAGCACGCCGACCTTGATGGTGTCATCCGCGGCCTTGGCGCCAGTCAATGAAGCCAGACCGAGCACCAGTCCGGCGGTCGCGGCGAGCACGCCGCGGCGGCTAAATGACGCCGCTATATCGTGAGTGGATTTGCTAAACATGAGTGTCTCATCTCCCTGACGCAGACGTGAAAAACGCTGCGAAACGGCCCCACGGCCGCCTGCGATTAACGGATTCGCAAGAACCATGCCATGGACTGAGCACCTGCCAACCAATTGGTTTTGCTAACAAAACTGCTAGAAATCAAAGTTTCCCGCCCCGGAACCAGCCCAAATCTTGAGCAATTCAAATGTATGCCAAAGCGGCAGGCTGGTCATTTTATAGGCAAAATGCCCGTTCTGGCTAAATTTCCGGCACAACTATTTCTGCACCGCAATCGCCATTTTGAGCGAGCTTGCCTTGAAAGCGCCCCCTCGATGTTCCATATGAGCGGCCGAGACCTCTTGCGAATCAAGCGGTCGTCGCGAGCCGCGTGTTCTTAAGCCCTTACGGGCCTCTGGCTTGCCCCATATCTCCCAAGCCATCCGACACCCCAAACACGCAGGTGTCTTCTCGACACCCTTTTGCGTGCGCCGCGCTGAATGCGCCGGGCGTTGCGCTTTTGACATGGAAAGAACCCCTCTTTTGACTTCGTTTCAGGACTTCGGCCTCGCCGAACCCATCGCGCGCGCTCTTCAAGAAGAGAATTACGTCACCCCCACCCCCATCCAGGCCCAGACCATTCCCACGGCGCTGACCGGCCGCGACGTCGTCGGTATCGCCCAGACCGGGACCGGTAAGACCGCGTCCTTCGCGCTGCCGATCCTGCACCGCCTGCTCGAGCACCGTATCAAGCCACAGCCCAAGACGACCCGCGTCCTGGTGTTGTCGCCGACCCGCGAGCTGTCCGGCCAGATCCTCGACAGCTTCAACGCCTATGGCCGCCACATCCGCCTGTCCTCGACGCTCGCCATCGGCGGCGTTCCGATGGGCCGCCAGGTCCGCTCGCTGATGCAGGGCGTCGAAGTGCTGGTCGCCACCCCCGGCCGCCTGCTCGACCTAGTGCAGAGCAACGGGCTGAAGCTCTCGAGCGTCGAATTCCTCGTGCTCGATGAAGCCGACCGCATGCTCGACATGGGCTTCATCAACGACATCCGCAAAATCGTCGCCAAGCTGCCGATCAAGCGGCAGACGCTGTTCTTCTCGGCCACCATGCCGAAGGACATCGCCGAGCTTGCAAACGCGATGCTGCGGGACCCCGCCCGCGTCGCGGTGACCCCGGTCTCCTCGACCGCCGAGCGCATCAATCAACGCATCGTCCAGGTCGATTTCTCCGCCAAGCCCGCCTTCCTCACCAAGCTTCTGAAGGACGAGCCCGTCAACCGCGCCCTGGTCTTCACCCGCACCAAGCACGGCGCGGACAAGGTGGTGAAGTCGCTCGAGAAGGCCGGCATCCCCGCAAGCGCCATCCACGGCAACAAGTCGCAGAACCATCGCGAACGGACTCTGGCCCAGTTCCGCTCGGGCGAGATCCGCACCCTGGTCGCCACCGACATCGCCGCCCGCGGCATCGACGTCGACGGCATCAGCCACGTCATCAATTTCGACCTGCCCAACGTACCGGAAACCTACGTCCACCGCATCGGCCGCACCGCGCGCGCCGGCGCCGACGGCACCGCGATCTCGCTGGTCGCGGGCGGCGAGGAACTCAGCTATCTCCGCGACATCGAACGGCTGATCAAGGTGGCACTGCCGCGCGAAGATCTCCGCACCGACGCCGGTCGCCGCGATGCGGGTCCTCCCGCGCCGCAGCAACGACAGGGCCGCGGAGGCCGCCCGGGCCAGCGTCCGCAAGGCGCAAGGCATGGCGAGGGACGCCACGGGGACGGGCGTCGTAGCGACGAACGACACTCCGACGGACGCCACCATAGCGCCGGCAAGCACGGCGATGGACGCCCCGGTGAAGGCCGACATGGCGGCGAAGCGCGACATGCTGACGGGCGGCCCGGCAATGGCCCGAAGGGCTCAAAGGGGTCTCGTCGTCCACGCTCTGGCGGGAAGACGCATTCTTCTGCAGGCAGCCGTCCAGAACAGCGTTCCACGCATAGCGCCGGGGCAGCTGATGGGATACAAGGCGTTGCCTTTTTGCGCCGTGAGAGTCGGCCGAACGGCCAACCGAACCGCAAACCCTATTCGCACTAGCCGTCCACGACCTGGAGAAATTCATGGCTAAGGAAGAGCTGATCCAGTTCGAAGGACTGGTCACCGAAATCCTCCCCGACGCACGCTACCGCGTGCAGCTCGACGCCGGACACGAGATCGTCGCCTATACCGCCGGCAAGATGAAGAAGAACCGCATCAAGACGCTGGCAGGCGACCGCGTGACGGTGGAGATGTCGCCCTATGACCTCGAGAAGGGCCGGCTGATTTTCCGCCACAAGGACGAGCGTCCCAGCGGGGTGGGTGGACCACCTCGTCCGGGCCAGCGCGGCGGTCAGTTCCGCCGTCGCTAGGCGCCTGAGCGGAACTAAGATTCCGACCTTTATGTGGATCCGCCGCGGACATCGCGGCGGATCAAAAAATCGTGCATGTCCGGATTGTTTTGAGGCCTCAATTCCGATAAAATGAATTTATCGATTTTCGGCCGGACGACATTAGCATCCACCGGTACAGCCGGTTCAGACACGCTGACGACCCTTCCAAAAATTCGATCTAACCGGCCTGCGCAAGCAGGCTCTAACATTGTGTTATCTGAGAAGGGACTATCCCCGTGAGCATGGGAACCGTGAAGTGGTTTAACGCGACCAAGGGCTTCGGCTTCATTCAGCCCGACGACGGCGGCCAGGACGTGTTCGTCCACATCAGCGCTGTGGAGCGTGCGGGCCTTGGCACGCTGCGTGAAGGCCAGAAGCTTTCCTACGAGATCGTGGCCGACCGCCGTTCCGGCAAGTCGGCAGCGGACAACCTCCGCTCTGAAGGCTGAGCCGCCGGGCGCTTGGCCCGATCGGCTCGCAAGCCAAAGACAACAAGAAGGCCGTGCGCGACGCACGGCCTTTTTCATTTTAGCGCCTGCTCGCGGATGTCAGCACGTCGATTGGTTGTTGTTATCTGGATAGGGATAGGGGACGCAGGCGACCTGGCGCGGCCGGGTGTAGGACACATCGCCCAAGGGTATGCTCGACTTCAACACATAGCCCACGGAAGGCGTGTAAGTGTAGCTCGCCTCGCTGAGTATGAGGTAGGTCGACGGAATCAACAGCGACGCAGGAATCATGCTGGTGACCTTGTCGCCGGGCTTGCGGGCCGAGGTCGCCAGCGTCGCTTGCGTCGCACCGCTCGCAATGGTCCCGGCCCTGCTCCACTGGATCGTGGCAATGCTGTTGGCATCGATCTGGATCTGGGAGACCGTACCCTTCACCAGGGTAGCGTCGTAGGGCATGATGACCGAGATGCTCGCCGTGAACGTATCCTTCATGTCGGCATCGGTGAGCTTGACCGACTGCGATGCCAAATCGGACAGAGCCCGCGCGATCAATGTGACCTTGCGATCTATCGCCACGGCCGACGAGAACTCGACAGTGCCGAAGAACATCACCAGCATCAGCGGGACGATGACCGCAAATTCCGTCGCCGCGAGCGCGCGCTTGTCGGCGGCGAAGTCGCGCACGGAACAACGTGCATTCCGCCAGATATTCACAATCGCCTGCATCGGTCCGCTCGGATCCATCTGTCTCAGAAGGGTTCGTTCTTGAAGGCCATGGTCGCCACCATCAGCCGTTTGTTGCTGCACCCGATATTGTAACCGAGGCCGGTGACGATGAGCGGCCACTGATAGAACAGCCGCACCACGACCACTTGGCCGGAGGTCCCGGCACTGTACTGCATGCCGGCCGGGTTGAAATTGCAGGAATCGCCGTAGTTCGTCAGGCTTAGCGACCCGAAGGAGCTGGTGCTCACGACGTCGACGTAGAGCTTGCTGCAATCAAACAGCGCCGGGATCTGCGTGCACACATAGGCCTTGAACGTCGTCTGGTCGCACGCCATGACCACGTTGGGCGTGGTCTGACAGGCCGCCACCGAACCGCCCTGCGCTTGCGCCTGGCCGGTCAGAATCGCGCGCGCGGAATTTTGCGTGATGGTCTCGAGCACCTGGCTCGCGAAGAACATGAGCGCCGTTTCGATGATGGCGAACAGCAGCCCGAAGAACATCGGTGCGACCAGGGCGAATTCGACGGCCGCGGAACCGCGGCGGTTGCCGCAAAACCGGCCTAGCGCTTTCCGGAGTGTGAATCTCGAAGGTGCAGGCGATGGCATCGCGTCAAATTCCCCAGCAACGGGCGATCAACTGTCCCGTTCAATAGCGGAAACTGATTGTCTAAGTGTTTCAGGCGATCCGCAGCCGGCGGACCGGGCCGTTAAGAATGCGTTAACCAGCAGCGCCCCCAGCCCGCGGAAAGCGCGGCGCGGGCGCAGAGCCCTCTGCCTCGTATCCGCAAAGCGAGCCTGGCGGGATGCAGGCCGGGCAAACCCGCCGATCAGTGCCGCTAATTGGACTTGGGCGGACCGCCGCCACCACCGCTGGCGCTGGCGCTCAGCGAGCCGGCCTGGCTCATCGTGTTGTTGAAATAGGTGTCGCTGTCGCCGAGCGTCACGCGACGCTGGCAAAGCGGCACGCAACTGTAGGACTCGCGCTCGATCCCGCGATAAACGGTGACGAGCCGGTCGCTCGGACCTTCGACCTGGATCTGGCGATCGACCAGAATCTCGCCGGCCCTGTCGAGCGCGATGAAATTGGTGGCACCATAGCCCTTGCCGGTCACGACGATCATGCCGCCGGGCTGGAGCGTGACGTCGGCGATCAGGGGATTGCCGACCACGATGGTCGCCACTTTGCCGGGCAGCCGCACCAGCTTTGCCTGGTCGACATTGACCGCGATGGTGTCGGCGGTGGGGTCGGCAAAGCCGGCGGCCGGCGATGCCAGCACCGCGGCCGCAACCAGAAGACAAACGCGCGCCCGACGGCGCAGCAATTCTTTACGCATACTCTTACCCCCGGGACGTCACAAACCGGCAGAAGCGACTCGATACGGCGGAGCCAGTGCCCGACCCGGCTAACCTGCCCTTAATTCGTGAACGTTCCGCAAACTCGCCGACTATTGTTTGAACAGACTGGCGTTTTCCCGCCTTCGAGGCTAGCGGCGGAACGGATAGGCGAACTGGCCCGCGATCTCCTTCGGCATGGTCGCTTCGTCCTTGCCGTAATCCTGCGGCAGTTTACCCTCGGGCATACGGAAGGTGCCGAACAGAACATCCCAGATCGGGAACGTGCCGGCAAAATTGGTGTCGCCGCCCTCCTTGAGCGAGGTGTGGTGCCAGCGGTGGAACACCGGCGTCGCCAGCAAATATTTGAACGGCCCGAAGCTCCAATTCAGGTTGGCGTGCACGAAGGCCGAATGGAAGGTCGTGAACGGGGAGAGCCAGACCATCGCGTTCGGGGAAATGCCGGCCATCAGCAGCACGACGTCGACGCCGATCGTGCCGAGCACGAGATTGACGGGATGGAAGCGGGCCGCCGAAATCCAGCTTATCTCCTCCGAGGAGTGATGGATCGCGTGGTACTTCCAGAACCCGCCGCCGTGGAACAGCCGGTGCAACCAATACAGCATGAGGTCGGACAGGATCAGGAACAACACAGCCTGGACCCAGAGCGGCATTAACGACAGCGGGCCGTGGCCATTGTCATAGAAGGCGATGAGTTCGTCGGCGTCGTGGATGTTGAAGACGAGGCTCGCGCCGACGATCAGAAGTCCGATCCGCATGGTGCGGGCGAACACCGGAACGAAGAACCAGTAGCAGATGTCGGTGATGATCTCGCGCTTGCGCCACCACGGCGCGCCGGCATTGCAGGCCCAGAAATGTTCGAGCACGGTGAAGACCGCCGCGAGCGCGAAGGTGATGGGAATCACCTTGACGATGGTCTCGCCGAGCATCAGGGCGACTTGCATGGGCAGGCTCGACATCGTCGCCTCTCTTGCGAATTCCAGCTCAGTTACGCCTACGCCGCTAAATTTAAGGGAGCGTGAAGCCAGGCGCCGCGCCGACGGTACATCCGGAACCGGAACGAATTACAGGCGCCGCCTTAAGACGAAATTCACTCTGGGCCAAAGCATCGCGCCGCAAGCGGGTTTGCCCGATCGAATTAACTCTACCGAAAGAGCTCGGCTCTCATGGTCATCGGGTCAAAGACGGCGCCGAACGAGGCGATCCCCACCCCAGATGGAGTTATGTTCATGAAGAACTTGATTGCACGTTTCGCGAAGGATGAATCCGGCGCCACCGCCATCGAATACGGCCTGATCGCCGCCGGCATCGCGCTGGCCATCATCACCGTCGTCAACAACCTCGGCACCACGCTGAACGCCAAGTTCACCTCGATCAGCAGCTCGCTGAAGTAAGCAACCGACGAACGACGGCAAAAGCCCCGGATCTCCGGGGCCTTTGTTATTCCGAAGACGGCGAGTTCCAGTGGCGTTGCGTAAGTACAGAACCGATGCCGCGATCGCGGCAAACGAGACAGCGGCGGCACAGGCCGGCTCGCCGGTCTATTGGGTCTGCCTTGCGCTGCTGCTTGCGACGGCCGCGCTCGCCGCGCGCATTGCCAGCCTCTGGTGACGACGCTTTCCGCGGCTTCAACCTCGCGCGCTCTTGCTGCCGTTGTCGGTTTGTTTAGCACTGCCGGCTAGCATCGCCCCGACGCCAGTTTCCGCGGCAAACCCAGGCCTCAAGACGCAGCCCATGATCCTCGACCTTGCGCGCCTTCTGCTCTTCCCGGCCCTGATGGCGTTTGCTGCCGCGAGCGATCTCCTCACGATGACGATCTCGAACCGGGTGTCGCTGGCGCTGGTCGCCGGCTTCTTCGCGCTTGCCCTCGCCGGTGGCATGGCACCTTACGAGATGCTCAGTCATGTCGGCGCCGGCGCGCTTCTTTTGGTCATCGCCTTCACCTGCTTTGCGATGGGCTGGGTCGGCGGCGGCGACGCCAAGGTCGCGGCCTCCGTCGCACTCTGGTTCGGCTTCGCACAACTGATGAACTTCCTGCTCTACGCCTCGCTTTTCGGCGGGGCGCTGACGCTGCTCCTGCTCCAGTTCCGGCAATGGCCGCTGCCCTACGGGCTGGCGGGCCAGGCCTGGCTCGCCCGGCTGCATGCCAAGGAGAGCGGGATCCCCTACGGCATCGCGCTCGCACTGAGTGCGCTGATGGTCTACCCGGAGACCGAATGGGTGAAGGCGATTGATCTCGCTCACCTCGCGCTGCGCTGAACACAACGGGTAAACCCGGCGTTAAGGCGATTTAGATACGCCTCATTAACCATGCTTTGACGAATAGCTGGTCAACTGCCGATTACGGCGGCGGCAGCGTCGCGGCGTTTTGTTGGAAAGTGAAGCGTATGAATAGGGCACGCATTGTCGTCCTGGCGGTCGCCATCTGCGCCGGCGGTGTCGCCGCGTACCTGGCGAGCGGCTCGGACAATTCTGCGCCGCCTCCGGCCCCGGTTGCGCAGCTTCCGACCGTCGACGTCCTCGTTGCCAAGAACGACATCGGTCTCGGCCAGACCGTGAAGCCGGAAGATTTGCAATGGCAAACCTGGCCGGCCGCGACCGCCAGCGCCACCTTCATCCGCCGCAACGAGCGTCCCGAGGGCGTGACCCAGGTGACCGGTTCGATCGCGCGCGCGCCGTTCATTCAGGGTGAGCCGATCCGCGACCAGAAGCTGGTCAAGGCCGAGGGCTCCGGATTCATGGCGGCCATCCTGCCCAGCGGCATGCGGGCCATCTCGACCGAAATCTCGCCGGAGACCGGCGCAGGCGGCTTCATCCTGCCCAATGACCGCGTCGATGTCCTGCTCACGCGCCGCCTCAAGAACCCGGACCAGGCCGCCGGAGGCCAGGACGTCATCACGTCCGAGATCATCCTGGTCAATGTGCGCGTCCTCGCCATCGACCAGGCCCCGAAGGAGAAGGACGGCCAGAACGCCGTGGTCGGCAAGACCGTGACCCTGGAACTCACTTCCGCACAGACCCAGGCGCTTTCTTCGGCCCGTCAGGCCGGAACGCTCTCGCTGGCGCTGCGCAGCATTGCCGACGTCAAGATGAGCGAGATCACGCTCGACGAATCCGCCCAGAAGCGCGACGGCGTCTCGATCATTCGCTACGGCATTCCGAGCTCGACGGCGAAAGCACGATGAGGACAGGCGACATGAAATGCAGGGCAGATATAGCGACGATGCGAACCTCCATGGTCCGCGCCCTGTCGTTTTCGGCCGCCTTCGCGCTGGCATTCAACCCGGTGCTGAGCCCCGTGGTCGCCGCCGACTATCGCCCCGGCGCGCCGGTCGCTGCCGACGGTCAGATGAACGCCCGCTTCCTCTCGCTCGGCATCGGCAAGTCCGTGGTGATCGACCTTCCGCGCGACATCAAGGACGTGCTGGTCGCTGACCCCAAGATCGCCAATGCGGTGGTCCGCTCGGCGCAGCGCGCCTACATCATCGGCGCCGCGCTCGGCCAGACCAACATCGTGTTCTTCGATTCTGCAGGCCAGCAGATCGCGGCCTATGACATCGCGGTCAAGCGCGACCTCAACGGTGTGCGGGCGGCGCTGAAGCAGGTCCTGCCGAATTCAGACATCCAGATCGACGGACTCGGCGACGGCATCGTCCTGACCGGCACGGCGGCGAACCCGATGGAAGCGCAGCAGGCCAACGACCTCGCCGCGCGCCTGGCCGGCGGCGCCGACAAGGTGGTGAACTCGATCGTGGTCCGCGGCCGCGACCAGGTCATGCTCAAGGTGACGGTGGCCGAAGTCCAGCGCAACATCGTCAAGCAGCTCGGCATCGACCTGACCGCGAACCTCAACTACGGCACGTCGGTGGTGAGCTTCTCCAACTCGAATCCGTTCACCGCTCTCGGCCACAACCTCGTGGACGGCAACAATCTGACCACGAAGTTCGGCGCGGCGCCGTCGGTGCAGGCCACCCTGCGCGCGATGGAAACCGCTGGCGTGATCCGCACGCTGGCCGAACCGAACCTGACCGCGATCTCTGGTGAATCGGCAACGTTCATCGCCGGCGGCGAATTCCCGGTGCCGGCGGGCTATGCTTGCGATCCCACCACGCATGTCTGTACCACCCAGATCAGCTTCAAGAAGTTCGGCATCTCGCTCAATTTCACACCCGTGGTGCTGAGCGAAGGCAAGATCAGCCTGCGGGTGATGACCGAGGTCTCGGAGCTGTCGAACGAGAATGCGATCACGCTGTCGCAGGCCGTGACCTCGACGTCGGTGAACTCGGTGACGGTGCCCTCGATCAGGACCCGCCGTGCCGAGACCTCGCTGGAAATTCCCTCCGGCGGCGCGATGGCGATGGCCGGCCTGATCCAGCAGCAGACCAAGCAGGCAGTCAGCGGATTGCCGGGACTGATGCAGCTCCCGGTCCTCGGCACGCTGTTCCGCAGCCGCGACTTCGTCAACAACGCGACCGAGTTGGTCGTGATCGTGACGCCTTATGTCGTTCGCGCGGTGGCGCCAAAGGACCTGTCGCGGCCGGATGACGGCTTCGCCCCGCCTGCGGATCCACAGGCCCAGCTGCTTGGCAATATCAACCGCATCTACGGCGTGCCCGGCCGGACCGAACCGGCCAAGAACTACCGCGGCACCTACGGCTTCATCACCGACTGAGGCGGAACGGGGACTTCACGATGATCACAAGACCACCCCAGCTTCGCAAACGCGCCATCCGTCTCGGTGGCGCGCTCGTCGGCATGGCGCTCGCGCTCGGCGGGTGCCAGCATGACGAAGCCGTCACGGCCTCCATTCCCGACGACTACAAGCAGCGCCATCCGATCGCGATCGAGGAGCAGAATCGTTCGATCGTCGTCTTCGTCGGCCATGCCCGCGGCGGATTGACCGCCGCCCAGCGCGCGGACGTGATGGGTGTCGCATCGGCATGGTTGCACGAAGGCACGGGCGCCATCCGTATCGACGTGCCGTCCGGCACGCCCAATGCGCGTCCGGTCGCGGACACGATGCGTGAAATCCAGGCGATGCTGGCGGGAGCAGGCGTTCCGCCGCGCGGCGTCAACGTTCGACCCTACCAGCCGGAAGACAAGCGCTTCTTGCCGCCGATCCGGCTCACTTATTCCAAGATCGCCGCGGTCGCGGGTCCCTGCGGCCTGTGGCCGGAGGACGTCGGCCCTTCGATGAAGAACAAGAGATGGTTCGAGAACAAGGACTACTACAATTACGGCTGCGCCTATCAGCGCAACCTCGCGGCGATGGTCGACAATCCGTCGGACCTCGAGCAGCCGCGGCCTGAAACTCCGTCCTACACGCCGCGGCGCATCACCGCTCTCGAGAAATATCGCAAGGGTGTCACGACGGCGATCACCTATCCCGAGGCCGACAAGGCCAAACTCAGCGACACCGGCAAATGATCAGCTACGCTCGCCAGACACACGAAGAGCAGCCGGACGCTGCTCCTCCGCCGGCCGAGGAGCATATTGCGCCCGCGCCGCGCGTCTCGGTCCAGGCCTTCTGCGAGACCGTGGAAACCGCCGCCGCGGTCCAGGCGGCCGGCGAAGACCGCCGTCTCGGCAAGGCCCATCTGAAGATCCAGATGGGCGGCATGGCCGCTGCAACCGAGGCCTACCGTTCGGCCCCGACGCCGAACGTCATCGTGCTCGAGAGCGACGGACGCAACGACCTGCTGGGCGGGCTCGACCAGCTCGCCACCGTCTGCGACGCCGGCACCCGCGTGGTCGTGATCGGCCGCATCAACGACGTCACACTGTATCGTGAGCTGGTGCGCCGCGGTGTCAGCGACTACGTGCTCGCGCCGGTCGGCGCGATCGACGTCGTGCGCTCGATCTGCAACCTGTTCTCCGCGCCGGAAGCCAAGGCGGTCGGCCGCATCATCGCGGTGGTTGGCGCCAAGGGCGGCGTCGGGGCTTCCACCATCTCCCATAATGTCGCCTGGGCGATCGCGCGCGACCTCGCCATGGACGCCGTCGTCGCCGATCTCGACCTCGCCTTCGGCACCGCCGGGCTCGACTACAATCAGGACCCGCCGCAGGGCATTGCCGACGCCGTGTTCTCGCCCGATCGCGTCGACACCGCCTTCATCGACCGCCTGCTGTCGAAATGCACCGACCATCTCAGCCTGCTGGCGGCGCCGGCGACACTGGATCGGGTCTATGATTTCGGCACCGACGCCTTCGACGCCGTGTTCGACACCCTGCGCTCCACCATGCCCTGCATCGTGCTCGACATACCGCATCAATGGTCGGGCTGGACCAAGCGCGCCCTGATCGGAGCGGACGACATCCTGATCGTGGCCGCGCCCGACCTCGCCAATTTGCGCAATACCAAGAATCTGTTCGATCTGTTGAAGGCTGCGCGTCCCAACGACCGGCCACCGCTCTACTGCCTGAACCAGGTCGGCGTGCCGAAACGCCCCGAAATCGCCGCCGCGGAGTTCGCCAAGGCGATCGAGAGCCAGCCGATCGTCTCGATCCCGTTCGAGCCGCAGATCTTCGGCTCGGCCGCCAACAACGGCCAGATGATCGCGGAGATCTCCGCCAACCACAAGTCGATCGAGATGTTTCTTCAGATCGCTCAGCGCCTAACGGGCCGCAGCGAGACCAAGAAACAAAAGTCGTCCCTGCTTTCACCCCTGATTGACAAGTTGCGGGGAAAATAAGCCGCCGCATGGAGTTGTTAAGTGTTCGGTAAGCGTAGCGGAACAGACACCGACCTTCGGGCGCCCAAGCCCGGCGCCGTGTCGCCCGAGCCTGCCCAGGCTCCGGCGCCGACGGTGTCGCGCGCCCCGCCTCCGCCGGCCGTCGCCTCGCCGCCGCTTGCGCCTGCCAAGGCGCCGCCGCCTCCGGCCATGGAGAGCCGGCGGTCGGACAATTATTACGAGGTCAAGGCGACCATCTTCGGCGCGCTGATCGAGGCGATCGACCTCGCCCAGCTCGCCAAGCTCGATTCGGAGTCCGCGCGCGAGGAAATCCGCGACATCGTCAACGAGATCATCGCGATCAAGAACATCGTGATGTCGATCGCCGAGCAGGAGGAACTGCTCGACGACATCTGCAACGACGTTCTCGGCTACGGCCCGCTCGAGCCGCTGCTGTCGCGCGACGACATCGCCGACATCATGGTCAACGGCGCCAACACCGTCTACATCGAAGTCGCCGGCAAGATCCAGCGCACGGGAATTCGCTTCCGCGACAACCAGCAGCTCCTCAACATCTGCCAGCGCATCGTCAGCCAGGTCGGCCGGCGCGTCGACGAATCCTCGCCGATCTGCGACGCGCGCCTCGCCGACGGCTCCCGCGTCAACGCCATCGTGCCGCCGCTGTCGATCGACGGCCCCACGCTCACCATCCGCAAATTCAAGAAGGACAAGCTGACGCTCGATCAGCTGGTCAAGTTCGGCGCGATCTCGCCGGAAGGCGCCGAAATCCTCCAGATCATCGGTCGCGTCCGCTGCAACGTGCTGATCTCCGGCGGCACCGGCTCCGGCAAGACCACGCTGCTCAACTGCCTGACCAACTATATTGAGCATGACGAGCGCGTCATCACCTGCGAGGACGCCGCCGAGCTCCAGCTCCAGCAGCCTCACGTGGTGCGGCTGGAAACCCGACCGCCCAACATCGAGGGCGAGGGCCAGATCACCATGCGCGAGCTGGTGCGCAACTGCCTGCGTATGCGCCCCGAGCGCATCATCGTCGGCGAGGTTCGCGGACCCGAGGCGTTCGACCTGCTCCAGGCCATGAACACCGGCCATGACGGATCGATGGGCACGCTGCACGCCAACAACCCGCGCGAAGCCCTGTCGCGCTGCGAATCCATGATCACGATGGGAGGCTTCTCGCTTCCCTCACGCACCATCCGCGAGATGATCTGCGCCTCCATCGACGTCATCGTCCAGGCTGCGCGCCTGCGCGACGGCTCGCGCCGCATCACCCACATCACCGAGGTGATGGGCATGGAAGGCGACACCATCATCACCCAGGACATCTTCCTCTACGACATGGTCGGCGAGGACGCCAACGGCAAGATCATCGGCCGGCACCGCTCGACCGGCATCGGCCGTCCGAAATTCTGGGAACGCGCCCGCTATTACGGCGACGAGAAGCGCCTTGCCGCTGCGCTGGACGCGGCGGAAGTCGCGCCGAAGACGTGAGCAGGTCAGCATGAACGTGCAGGTCCTCGCCCTCGCATTCCTTGCCACCGCGGCGGTCGGCGGCATCGCCTGGGTCTTCCTCTATCCGCTGCTGTCCGGGGAACGAAAGGCCGAAAGCCGCCGCGCCTCGATCTCGCGGGCCGAGGCGCCCACGGCCCGCCAGGCCGAGAAGACCCAGCGCTCGCGCCGCGAGCAAGTCGAGACCACGTTGAAGGATCTCGAGGCGCGACGCCTGCAGGAGAAGAGCGCTCCGCTCCCCGTCCGCCTGTCGCAGGCGGGGCTCGATTGGACGCCGCAGAAATTCTGGATCGTCTCCGCCGCCGTGGCGGGCGCGTTCTTCGCGGCCGCTCTGTTCGCCGGCGGGGGCCTGATCGGTGCTGCCGGCCTCGCCTTTGCCGGCGGGTTCGGCCTGCCGCGCTGGGCACTGGGCTTCCTGAAAAAGCGCCGCGAGGCCAAGTTCCTGGCGGCACTGCCCGATGCGGTCGACGTGATCGTCCGCGGCATCAAGGCGGGCCTGCCCTTGTTCGAATCGATCAAGGTCGTCGCGGCCGACGCGCCCGAGCCGCTGCGCAGCGAGTTTCTGGCGATCATCGAGACCCAGGCGATCGGCATGCCGCTCGGCGAGGCCTGCTCGCGGCTCTATGATCGCATGCCGTTGCCGGAGGCCAACTTCTTCGGCATCGTCATCTCGATCCAGCAGAAATCCGGCGGCAACCTCTCCGAAGCGCTCGGCAACCTTTCCAAGGTGCTGCGCGACCGCAAGAAGATGAGGGAAAAGATCCAGGCCATGTCGATGGAAGCCAAGGCCTCGGCCGGCATCATCGGCTCGCTGCCACCGATCGTGATGTTCCTCGTCTACCTCACGACGCCACATTACATCTCGGTGCTGTGGACCCATCCCACCGGCCAGCTCATGCTGGTCGGCTGCGTCGTCTGGATGGCGGTCGGCATCATGGTGATGAAGAAGATGATCAATTTCGATTTCTGACGGTGCAGTATGGTCCAGTTTCTCGTCGCGAAACTACATGACGTCCACTTCATGACCATGATGCTGGCGGCCATTGCCGCCAGCGCCACCGTCTATACGCTGGTGATGCCCCTGTTCGCCGGCGAGGGCCTTTCCAAGCGCATGAAGGCGGTGGCGAGCGAGCGCGAGCGCATCCGGCAGCGCGAGCGTGAGCGCCTTCACAAGAATGAAAAGGTCACGCTGCGCCAGACGCCGAAGCAGCTCGTCTCCAAGGTCGTCGAGGACTTCAACCTCACCAAATGGCTCGCGCAGGAAGCTGCGCGCGACAAGCTGATCATGGCGGGTTACCGCGGTCAGGCGCCCTACATCACCTTCCTGTTTGCCCGCATGGTCGCGCCGATGGTGCTCTTCATCGGCTCGGTCATCTACGTTTTCTTGATCGCGCATCTGCAGCAGGGCATGCCGATCAAGATCGGCATCTGCATCGGCGCCGCCTATCTCGGCCTCCAGGCGCCGATGCTGTTCCTCAGGAATGCGATCTCCAAGCGCCAGCTCTCGATCAAGCGCGCCTTTCCCGACGCGCTCGACCTGCTTCTGATCTGCATCGAATCCGGCATGTCGGTCGAGATGGCGTTCCGGAAAGTCGCCACCGAGATCGTGGGACAGTCGATCGCGCTGTCGGAGGAGTTCACGCTGACCACGGCCGAATTGTCCTATCTTCAGGATCGCAAGGTCGCTTACGAGAATTTGGCGCGACGCACCGGGCTCGAGGGCGTCAAATCGGTCTGTCTCGCGCTTCAGCAGGCGGAGCGTTACGGCACCCCGCTCGGACATTCCCTGCGCGTCATGGCGCAGGAAAATCGCGACATGCGCATGAACGAGGCTGAAAAGAAGGCTGCCGCCCTGCCGCCGAAGCTGACCGTGCCGATGATCCTGTTCTTCCTGCCCGTGCTGTTCGTCGTCATTCTCGGACCGACCGGCATCAAGATCTCCGAGATGCAATGACGCAAGACCCGGGCCGCGCATGCGGCCCGCGGGCAGCTTTCAGGATGAGACGATAGAAGAGACGATCAGGTCTGATCAGTCGGGCTGGCTGAGCGAGGCGACCGGCGTCCGCTTCGGTGCGCCGCGGGGAGCGTCGCTGCGGCTGAGCATCTCCTTGAGATAGGCGACGTTGGCCGCGGCCTGATCCGGTGGCAGATCTGCCTTCACGATGGTCTCGGCTTCGGCGAAGCGGCCCTGCAGACCGACGACAAGGCCGAGATTCTGCCGCACCCGGATGCTCGCACGAGGCGAGGCGTAGGCCTGCCGCAGCGCCTCTTCGGCCTTCGGAAGGTCTCTCGACAACATGTAGGACAGGCCGAGATTGGAGAGCACGCCGGGATCACCCGGTGCGATCTTGAGCGCGCTGGCGTAGTAGGAACGCGCTTCCTCGTGACGGCCCATCTGGTCCAGCGCGGTGCCCTGCACCGAGAGCAGGCGCCAGTCCGGATTGTCAGGCGAATGCGCTTTCGACAGCACGTCGTAAGCTTGCTGGAAATTGCCGTTGTCGGCGAGGGCGCGGCCGTATTGGGCGAGCAGCGCCTTGTTGCCGGGATTGGCGATGGTCGCCTGCTCGAGCATGGCGGCGGCCTGGGCGCGCTGGCCGTTGGCGCGCAACGCCTGACCGTAGCCGAGCGCGGCATCGGCATCCTTGGGATTGGCGCGGTAGCGCTCGCCATAGACCTCGACGGCGCGCGCCGGATCGGTGGGAGCCGCCTCTGCCCGTGGTCCGCCGATCGAGCCCGTCACGTCGGAGAGTTTCGACATGCCCGTGCAGCCGCCGAGACCCATGGCCACCGCCGCGACCAGCGAGGCGGACGCAAGAAGCCGAGCAAGACTGAACCGTAGACGCATGACGCTTTGACTCTCGAGCCGATTGATCGAGCCGAACGCGCCAGCAATAGACTGTTAACCCTAACGGCCGGTTAACACGGCCCCCGGGCCGTGCTCTCGTCGATATTCCCGCTCGCAAGCGTCGTCAGGCTTGCGCGGTTGCAATCCAGCAGCAGCAGGTCGAAACCGCGCTCGCGGGAACGACCGTTCTCAACACGAGATACGAGATACGAGCGACGACGGTATGGTCTCGCCCGATCAATATTCGATGGCAAGCCGTTTGCGGATTTCGTCGACGCGCCTGTCGAGCGCATCGAACCGCGCGTGGACCGAGCGGTCGTGGAGATAGAAGACGTAACCGCCGGCAAGGAACGCGAATATCCAATGGTGATGCTCGACATAGCCGAAGATCGCCTCAACGGCCTCGCCAATGAATGTGACCACGCTCCACACAAATTCCATTGCACTTCCTCCCGGCGCGCCTTGTCGTCGGTCGCCTGATCTCCAACTCTGGCGACCGTTGCCGGAACCTAGCATGGCCCCCTCGCCGCGAGTAGCGGCTCGCCGAACGGTGACAGCAAAGCCGATTGCAGCGGCGGCGAAACTCTGCGAAGTCTCATCCATTCGCATGACCTGTTTGATCTGTCGATCCGGACCCGCCAATGCCTTCTGTCTTCGAGACGTCGCCCGCCGCCATCCCGATCACCTTCGTCACCAAATCGAGCTGGGATCAGGTCGCCGAGGCGCTGGCGCCGCCGCAACGCGCGTTCGCCGCGGCATGCGCCTTTGCCGCCAAGCCGGGTGCCTATCTGGCGCTGCCTGCGCCCGACGGCGCAATCGCACAGGTGCTGTTCGGCCTCGAGGATGAGGGGGCGAGATCGCGCGACCTGTTCCGGCCCGGCGCCCTGCCCGGCCTGCTGCCGCCGGGGATCTATCGCTTTGCCAATGCACCCCACGATGCACGGCTGGCGGCGCTCGCTTTTGCGATCGGGCGCTACCGCTTCGCGCGCTACCGCAAGGCTGACAGGCCCGACGTCCGGCTGGTGCCGCCCGATGGCATCGATGCGGTCGAGATCGAGCGGATCGCTGATGCCGCGATGCTCGCGCGCGACCTCATCAACACCCCCTCCAACGACATGGGGCCGGCGGAGCTGGCCGCCGCCGCGCAAGACCTCGCCGCAGAGTTCGGCGCAAGCTTCGCCTGCATCGTCGGCGATGAGCTGGAGAAGAACTTCCCGCTGATCCACGCCGTCGGCATGGCCTCGAACCGTGCGCCGCGGCTGATCGACATCGGCTGGGGCGATCCTGATCATCCCAAGGTGACCCTGGTCGGCAAGGGCGTCTGCTTCGACACCGGCGGGCTCGACCTCAAGCCGTCGAGCGGCATGCTGATCATGAAGAAGGACATGGGCGGCGCGGCCAACGTCCTCGCGCTGGCGCGCATGGTGATGGATGCGGAGCTGAAGGTGCGGCTGCGCGTGCTGATTCCAGCGGTGGAGAACGCGGTCGCAGGCAACGCCTTCCGCCCGCTCGACATCTTCACCTCGCGCAAGGGCATCACGGTGGAGATCGGCAATACGGATGCGGAGGGCCGGCTGGTGCTGGCCGACGCGCTGGCGCTGGCTGATGAGGAGAAGCCCGATTTGCTGATCGATCTGGGCACGCTGACCGGTGCTGCGCGTGTCGCGCTGGGACCGGATTTGCCGCCTTTTTACACCAATGATGAGAGCCTTGCCGCCGACCTATCGCGCTGCGCGATGCAGGAGAACGATCCGTTGTGGCGCATGCCGTTGTGGCCGCCTTACGATTCCTGGCTGGACTCCAAGACCGCTACCATCACCAACGCACCATCAGGCGGCTTTGCCGGCTCGATCACCTGCGCGCTGTTCCTGCAACGCTTCGTCGATCAGGCCAAGAGCTGGCTGCATGTCGACATCTACGGCTGGACGCCGTCGGCAAAGCCGGCCCGTCCCGAAGGCGGCGAGTGCCAGGCCGCACGCGCCATCTACACCTTGCTGAGCGAGCGCTATGCGTGATCCAAAATACGACCCGAGGCTGACGCCGGCGCGGGGCGACCTCGCCGCGAAATATCTCGAAGGCAAGGTCGAGGCGGATCGCTTCGTCACCGGCGAGGAATTCGAGGTGATTGATCCGGTCGCGCCGGTGCGGGAGCAACCGTCGTCGGGCGCGATGCTGATGACGGAGGCGCTGCGCGGCGAACGCGTCACGGTCTACGACCGCAACGGCGAGGGCTGGGCGTGGGGCCAGCTCAATGGCGATGGCTATGTGGGTTGGCTGCCGGATGCAGCGCTCCTGAGACCCTCGGCGGCGCCGACCCATGTGGTCAGCGCGCTGCGGACGTTCGCCTTCCCCGGTCCCTCGATCAAGCTGCCGCCGGCCGATACGCTCGTGATGGGATCCAGGCTGGCTGTGTCGCGCGAGGACGGCAGCTTCGCCGTGACGCGCGACGGACAATATTTGCCCAAGGCCCATCTCGCCCCGCTCGATCATCGCGAGCCGGATTTTGTGACGGTCGCCGAACGTTTCGCCGGCACGCCCTATCTCTGGGGCGGCAAAAGCAGTTTCGGCATCGATTGCTCAGGGCTCGTCCAGGTGTCGCTGACATCAGCGGGCGTCGGCTGCCCACGCGACAGCGACATGCAACTGGCCGGTCTCGGCCGCGCACTGGAGCCGCATGAGCGCAGCAGCTTGCTGCGCGGCGATCTCATTTTCTGGAAGGGCCATGTCGCCATCGTCCGCGACGGCAACACCATGGTTCACGCCAACGCGCATCACATGGCGACGGTGATCGAGGCGATCGAGCCTGCGATTGCGCGGATCAGGCAGGCCGGCAGCGAGGTCGTCGCGATCAAGCGGCTCTAGGGCCGTGGATCGAAGGGATCGTACCCGATCTTTGTTCTCGGGCATCCGAACAGGTTTCGGACGCGGTTGCTGACGGAACAGGCGCATTGGCACCGGCAGAATGGTTTACCTTGCGGCGCAGCTACGGAACAACGTTACATCTGAGGAGATTTGCGGAACGAAACGCGGCGTCAATCTTTCTCTGGCTTTAGGAGGTGCCCATGAATTCTCAAGCCAGAGAAGGCGCGTGTGCGTTCGCTTGGCGAAACTACTTGCTGCTCCACAGCGGCATCAGCGAGAACGACGACAGGCGTTCCGCCCTCTACAGCTACATCTCCAATCTTCGCGGTACCGGCGAGGATGATTTCGATCTCTTGCAGATAGCCGCGGTCGCCTACTTGAAAAAGCTGGATGAATTGCATGACGACCAATGCGCGCGCCGCGCGGCAGATCAACTTCTGGCCGAGCGTTTGGAAGCAAGCAGTTCGCAACAGGACAGATAGCTTAGGTCATAACACCAGAGCGAAGGAGCGAACAGCATGGCAGACAACACCAATGCAAACCGTTTCGTGCCCGACCCTCAACGGCGCATCGCCGCAGCGACAGCAATCGGCATGAATGCCTTGAAGCCGATGATGCACTTCCAGGTCTCAATGCTGAGGATGTGGGCCGATAGTATCGAGAGGCTCGAGGCCAATTACGACAAGAAGCTGGAAGACACTGCGGCCACACTCGAGGAAGCGTCAGACAAGGAACGCGCCGCGTAACATCAAGGCGGGCTGCGCGGGCTGCCTCGTGCAGCCTGCTCCGGCGAAACGCTCCGGGCGCCGCAATGTCGCGCGTCTGGAATGACGGACTACGTCGCCACCGACCCGTTTCCCGCCGTCTCCAGCCGGAACGCCGCCGCGAACAGCGCGCGCGTGTAGTCGGTCTTCGGGTTCTTGAACAGCTCGGCGGCCTGCCCCTCTTCGACGACCTTGCCGCCGCGCATCACGATCAGATGGCTCGCAAGCGAAGCAACGACGCGCAGATCGTGCGAGATGAACATGTAGGTGAGCTCGCGCTTGCGCTGGAGTTCGCGCAACAGATCGACCATCTGCGCCTGGAACAGCATGTCGAGCGCGCTGGTCGGCTCGTCCAGCACGACGAAATCCGGCTCCAGCACCACCGCCCGCGCGATACTGATGCGCTGGCGCTGGCCGCCGGAGAATTCGTGAGGATAGCGGTAGCGGGTGTCAGGCTTCAGCCCGACGTCTTCCAGCGCCTTGACGACGCGCGCCTCGCGCTCTTCGCCCGACAGCTTCGGCTGATGCACCGAGAGACCTTCGGCGATGATGTCGGCGACCGACATACGCGGGCTGAGCGAGCCGAACGGGTCCTGGAACACGATCTGCATGTCGCGCCGGAACGGCCGCATCTCCTTGAAACGCAGCCCCTGGATGTCTTTCCCCAGGAACACGATACGCCCGTTCGAGGAGATCAGCCGCAGCAGGGCCAGCCCCAGCGTGGTCTTGCCCGAGCCGGATTCGCCGACGACGCCGAGCGTCTCGCCCTTGCGCACGGCGACACTGACGCCGTCGACCGCCTTGATGTGGCCGACCGTCTTGCGCATCAGGCCGCGCTTGATCGGAAACCAGACCTTCAGGTCGTTGGCGGACATCACCACTTGCGCACCCGGCTGCGGCGGCGCGGGATCGGGTTTCGGCTCCGCCGCGAGCAGGTCGCGCGTGTAGGGATGCTTCGGGCCCTTGAAGACTTGCTCGACCGGCCCCTGCTCGACGATCTCGCCGCTCTTCATGACACAGACGGTGTCGGCGATGCGGCGCACGATGCCGAGATCGTGGGTGATGAAGAGCAGGCTCATGCCGAGCCGCGAGCGGATCTCGGCGAGCAGCGCCAGGATCTGCGCCTGCACGGTGACATCGAGCGCCGTCGTCGGCTCGTCCGCGATCAATAGATCCGGCTCGTTGGCGAGCGCCATCGCGATCATCACACGCTGGCGCTGACCGCCGGAGAGCTGATGCGGATAGCTCTTCAGTCGCGTCTCCGGCTCGGGAATACCGACCTGCGTCAGCAATTCCAGCGTCCGCCGGCGCGCTTCGGCATTGCTGGTCGGATTGTGCAGCTGGATGATCTCGCCGATCTGCGCCTCGATCGTGTGCAGCGGATTGAGCGAGGTCATCGGCTCCTGGAAGATGATGGAGATGTCGCTGCCGCGAATCTCCCGCATCTGCTGCTCGGATCGGTCGATCAGCTCCTGCCCCTTGAAGCGGATGCTGCCCGAGGGATGCGAGGCGTTCGGATAGGGCAACAGCTTGAGGATCGAGAGCGCGCTGACGGACTTGCCGGAGCCGGATTCGCCGACCAGCGCCAGGCATTCGCCACGCTTGATCTGGAACGAGACCTTGTCGACCGCGAGCGTGGTGGTGCCGCCCTGGTGGAAGGCCACCGACAGGTCGCGAACGGCAAGCAGGGGCTGGTTGATCGCGTCCATCGGCTTACCTGAACGTCTTGCGCGGATCGAAGGCGTCGCGCACGGCTTCGCCGATGAAGATCAAGAGCGACAGCATGCTCGCGACCGAGAAGAAGCCGGAGAAGCCGAGCCAGGGCGCCTGCACATTGGCCTTGGCCTGCGACAGCAATTCGCCAAGCGAAGGCGATCCCGGCGGCAGGCCGAAGCCCAGGAAATCGAGCGCCGTCAGCGTCATCACCGAGCTCGACACGATGAAGGGCAGGAACGTCATGGTCGCGACCATCGCGTTCGGCAGCAGGTGGCGGAACATGATGACGGGGTTGGAAACGCCCAGCGCCCGCGCCGCCTGGATGTATTCGAAATTGCGCCCGCGCAGGAACTCGGCCCGCACCAGACCGACCAGCGAGACCCAGGAGAACAGCAGGAGGATGCCGAGCAGCACGAAGAAGCCGGGCACGAGCACCGAGGACAGGATCAGAAGAAGATAAAGCGAGGGAATCGCCGTCCAGATCTCGATGAAGCGCTGGAAGATGAGATCGACCCGCCCGCCGAAATAGCCCTGCACCGCTCCCGCTGCGATGCCGATGACGGACGAGACGATGGTGAGGCAAAGGCCGAACAGCACCGAGATGCGGAAGCCATAGATCAGCCGGGCGACCACGTCGCGCCCCTGATCGTCCGTCCCGAGCCAGTTATATTCGAGGTCGCGGCAGCTCTTCAGCCCCTTCTTCTCCACCACCGGCTTGCATTGCGCTTCCGTCAGCATCCATGTCGGTGGCGACGGCGCCGGCGTCGGCAGGTCGAGATTGTGGGTGTCGTAAGAATAGCGGATCAGGGGCCAGACGATGCTGCCGCCCTTGTCCTTGATCAGCTTCTGCAAATAGGGATCGCGATAGTCGGCAGCGGTTTCGAAGTCGCCGCCGAAGGTGGTTTCCGAATAGGTCACGAAAGCGGGCCAATAGAGCCGGCCGTCGAACTTGATCAGGAATGGCCGATCGTTGGCGATCAGCTCCGCGAACAGCGAGACCACGAACAGGGCGATGAAGATCCAGAACGACCAGTAGCCGCGGCGGTTCGCCTTGAAGTTCTGCCACCGCCGCCTGTTGAGCGGCGAAGGCGCGAAGGGCTTGCGCGTGATCGGAACGACCTCACCCAGCGGGGACTGGGTCGTGGTCTCGATCGGCGTCGGCGCGGTAACCGTCATCAGACCTCCCGCGCCTCGAAATCGATCCGTGGGTCGATCCACATATAGGTGAGGTCGGAGACCAAATTGATCACGAGGCCGACCAACGAAAAGATGTAGAGCGTGCCGAACACCACGGGATAGTCGCGATTGAGCACGCTCTCGAAGCTGAGCAGCCCAAGCCCGTCCAGCGAGAAGATGGTCTCGATCAGGAGCGAGCCTGAAAAGAAGGCGTGAATGAACGTCCCGGGGAAGCCCGCGATCACGATCAGCATCGCATTGCGGAAGACATGGCCGTAAAGCACCCGGCCCTCGCCGCAGCCCTTGGCGCGCGCGGTCATGACGTATTGCTTGCGAATCTCGTCCAGGAACGAGTTCTTGGTCAGGAACGTCATGGTGGTGAAGGCACCGAGCCCCATGGCGATCAGCGGCAGCGTCAGATGCCAGAAATAATCGATGATCTTCCAGTACCAGGGAAACTGCGACCAGCCGTCGGAGGTCAGTCCGCGCAGCGGGAACCAGTTGAAGAACGAGCCGCCTGCAAACAGGATGATGAGGAGGATCGCGAACAGAAAGCCAGGAATGGCATAGCCCAGCACCAGAACGGTCGACGTCCAGGTGTCGAAGCGTGTGCCGTCCTTGACCGCCTTGCGGATGCCGAGCGGGATCGAGATCAGATAGGTGATCAATGTCAGCCAGATACCGAGCGAGATCGAGACCGGCAGCTTCTCCTTGATCAGCTGGAGCACGCTGACGTCGCGGAAATAGCTCTTGCCGAAATCGAAGCGGGCAAAATTCCAAACCATCAGCGCGAAGCGTTCCGGCGCCGGCTTGTCGAAGCCGAACTGTGCCTCGAGCTTCTTGATGAAGTCGGGATCGAGGCCCTGCGCGCCGCGATATTTCGAGTTGATGGCATCGCCCCCCGCCCCGACCTGCCCGGGCGCGCGCTGCGCAAAGTCGCTGCCGCCCGAAATGCGCGAGGTGCCGCCGGTGTCGGCCCCCGAGAGCTGCGCGATCACGCGCTCGACCGGGCCGCCGGGCGCGAACTGCACGACGACGAAGGAGACGAACAGGATTCCGAGCAAGGTCGGGATCATCAGGAGGATGCGGCGGGCGATATAGGCACTCATGGCTATTTCGCCTGCTCGAGCTTGGCCGCCTTGGCGCGGTCGGACCACCAGATGTCGGGAGCGCCGACGCCATTGGCGTAGCGCGGCAGCTTCTGCGAATGGCTGAACTGATCCCAGTACGCGAGCCGGTGCGTCTTGTTATACCATTGCGGCACCCAATAGCGGCCGGCGCGGAACAAGCGGTCAAAGGCGCGGCAGGCGACAGTCAATTCCTCGCGGCTCTCGGCTGCCATGATCTTCTCGATCATGGCGTCGATCGCCGGGCTGGCGACGCCCGCGAGATTGTACGAGCCCTTGGTTGCGGCGACTTGCGACGAGAAGAACGCCCGCATGGCATCGCCCGGCGTCGCCGACATGCTGAAGCGCTGGATCGTCATGTCAAAGTCGAAATCCTCCACGCGCGCGCGATATTGCACGGCATCGACGAGGCGGAGGCTCGCCTCGATGCCGAGCGTCCCCAAGTTCTTGATATACGGTGCGTGATGCGGCTGGAGCGAGGGCTCCTCCGCCAGGAATTCGATCTTGAACACCTCTCCGCTCGGCAGCATTCGCTTGCCATCCTTGATCGGAAAGCCCGCTTCGTTGAGCAGCTGCTGCGACTTGCGCAAGAGAGCTCGGTCCTGCCCCGATCCGTCGGAAACCGGCGGCGCGAAGGGCGCAGCGAACACCTCGTCGGGAACCTGACCGCGGAATGGCTCGAGCAGCTTCAGCTCTTCCGGCGACGGAGGCCCGTTGCTGGCCATGAGATCGGAGTTCTGGAACGGCGACACCGTACGGGCATAGGCGCCGTACATGATGGTCTTGTTGGTCCATTCGAAGTCGAAAGCGTCGATCAGGGCCTCACGTACGCGGGGATCCCTGAATTTCTCGCGCCGGGTATTGATGAACCAGCCCTGCGCGCCGGATGGCGTGTCGTCGGGCACGATCTCGAGCTTGACGCGGCCATCCTTCACGGCCGCGAAGTCGTATCGCGTCGCCCAGATGCGTGAGGTGAACTCTTCCCGGTAGAGATAGTTCTTGCCGGTAAACCCTTCGAAAGCGACGTCGCGGTCGCGATAGAACTCATAGCGCACGACATCGAAATTATAGGTACCGCGGCAGGGCGGCAGATCGGCAGCCCACCAGTCCTTCACCCGCTCATACTCGATATAGCGATTGACCTCGAACTTGCCGACCTTGTACGGACCGGAGCCCAGCGGGGTCTCCAG
This sequence comes from Bradyrhizobium sp. 25ACV, assembly GCF_054863005.1. Classification (NCBI taxonomy): domain Bacteria; kingdom Pseudomonadati; phylum Pseudomonadota; class Alphaproteobacteria; order Hyphomicrobiales; family Nitrobacteraceae; genus Bradyrhizobium; species Bradyrhizobium sp. 25ACV. Next base: position 27,794 of record NZ_JAVAYO010000002.1, on the reverse strand, counting down.
CGACGATTCATCGAACGGGCGAGACGCGTAGTACGCCTTCGAGAAGATCGGCAGGCTCGCGGCATAGAGCGGCACGTCGCGCGCCCGGCCCTTGGCAAAGGTAACGACGAGCGTTGCGTCGTCGACCGCCTCCGCGCTGACCATGTCGCGCAGCTGCACCAGGATCAGGGGATGGCCCTTGGTCTTCAGCGCCGTCAGTGAAAACGCCGCATCATGCGCGGTGAGCTTCGTGCCGTCGTGGAATTTCGCCTCCGGCCGCATCGTGAAGCGGTAGACCAGCTTGTCCGGCGATATCTGCACGGATTTGGCGGCAAGCCCGTACATCGCATCAGGCTCGTCGCTTGCCCGCACCATCAGTGGCGCAAACGTCATGTCCATGCCCTGAGCGCCGTCGCCCTTCAGGATGAAGGCGTTGAGCGAGTTGAAGGTCTGGTAGGATTGGTTGTAGGCGCGCACCGACGGGATGAGCGAGAACGTGCCGCCCTTCGGCGCATCGACGTTGACGTAGTCGAAATGGTGGAAGTCGGCGGGATATTTGAGATCGCCGAACGCCGAGATGCCGTGAACCTCAATCCCGGCTTCCGATGCATGCGCACCACGCAGCAGCTGCGCATTCAGGGACGCACCAACGGCGCTGCCGACACCCAAGGCCAGCACGTGGCGGCGTGACATCTGCCTCATGCGGGGAATATCCTTCACGACTTCTTTGCGATCCGCGCCGCCTTGTCTGCGTCGTACCACCAGATGAAGGGGAAGCCGGACAGACCGTATCTGGGCATTTCCGTCGGCCGGCCGAAGCGGTCCCAGCGCGCGGTGCGCACCTTCGTATAGGTCCATTGCGGCACGACGTAATGATTCCACAGCAGCACGCGGTCGAGCGCCTTGGTCGCGGCGACGAGCTGGTCCCTATCCTTCGCGAAGATCACACGATCGATCAGCTTATCTACCGCCGGATTCTTGATCCCCGTTATATTGTCAGACCCGGCCATGTCAGCGGCTTTAGAGCCCCAACGTTCTCGTTGCTCATTGCCGGGAGACTGCGACTCCCCCCAGGACTTTGTGACGATGTCGAAATCCCACTCCCGCGTCCTGTTTTCGTATTGCGTCGGATCGACCGTCCGCACGCTCACCGCAATGCCGAGCCGCTCCAGCGACGGCTTGTAGAACAGCGTGATCCGCTCGAAGCTCGGATCCGAGTTCAGCAGCTCCAGGGTGAACTGGGCGCCGGTCTTGACGTCGGTCAGCTTGCGGTCGCGCACCTCGTAGCCGGCCTCCTTGAACAGCCGCAGCGCCTCGCGCAGATTATCGCGAACAGCTTCCGGACTGCCGCCGACCGGATTGGCGTAGGCCGTGGTGAAGACTTCGGGCGGGACTTCGGCGCGGACGGCCTCAAGGATCTCGAGCTCCTGGCCCTGCGGCAAGCCGGTTGCCATCAGCTCTTCGATGCCGTCGAAATAGCTGCTGACGCGCTTGTATTGACCGAAGAAGATCTGCTTGTTCATCTCCTCGAAGTCGAACGCGTAGTTGAGCGCACGCCGCACGCGCGGGTCGCTGAACTTGCCGCGGCGCAGGTTCGGCACGAACGCCTGCATCACGCCCGAGCTGCGATTGGCGAACTCCTCGAGGATCACGCGCTTTTCGCTCACGGCCGGGAAGTCGTAGGCGGTCGCCCAGTTCTTCGCGCTGTTCTCGGTGCGCCAATCGACCTGGTCGGCCTTGAAGGCCTCGATCGCGACGGTGGCGTCGCGGAAATATTCGTAGCGCAGCTCGTCGAAATTGTTGCGACCGACATTGGAGGCGAGGTCGCGGCCCCAATAGTCCTTGACGCGCTCCAGCGCGATCGACCGTCCCGCAACGAAGTCCTTGACCCTGTAGGGGCCGGAACCGAGCGGCACTTCGAGCGTGGTGGCGGACACGTCGCGCTTGCGGCCCTGCGCGTCGGTCCCTTCCCACCAATGCTTCGGCAGGACTGTGAGTTGCCCGACGATCTGCGGCAGTTCGCGGTTGCCCGGCGCGTCGAATACGAATTTCACCTCGCGCTCGCCGACCTTTTCGGCCTTCACCACATGGCTGTAATAGGCCGAGTACATCGGGTGGTGCTTCTTGAAGGAATCGAGCGAGAAGATCACGTCATCCGCGGTGACAGGCTTGCCGTCGTGCCATTTGGCTTCCGGCCGCAAACGATAGGTTACGAAAGAGAAATCGTCCGGATGGCTGACGGCCTCGGCCAGCGCGCCGTATTCGGTCGAGACTTCGTCGAGCGAGGGCGTCGTGAGGGATTCGTAGATGAATGCGACGGCACCGGCGACCTGCCCCTTCACGCCCGACACGACGATATTGAAATTGTCGAAGGTGCCGACCGCGATCTGGCGCGCGACGCCGCCTTTGGGCGCTTCCGGATTGACGTAGTCGAAGCGCTTGAAGTCGGCGGGGTACTTGACCTTTCCGAACAGCGACAAGGCATGGCGCCAAGGAAGCTCATTCGCCGATTGCGCCTCGGCACTGCCGACGACGGAAAGGCCCGCTACGGAACCGAGGGCGGGGAGCGCTGCGGCCGCAGTGCCGGTGAGCAGGAGATCACGTCGGGTGATGGCCAAATCAACATTCCTGTCTTGAAGGAGGCTACTCCTTTAAGTTCCCAATATAGGCGAGGTTTCGACCGAATATGTTGCTTTTTCCTCATCTTGGAAGGCCGGACGGCCCGTCGGATGCGGCCAAACGCCCCGATAACGTCACCGCGAGGCCGGATAAGGAAACGGCCAGGCTTTTCAGCCTGGCCGCTTATTCCAAGATCGGGTTCTTGAGGCCTTACTTCGACGCGGTCGGCAGCGGCTGAGGATGCTCTGACAGCGAATTCAGATAGGCAATGACGTCGGCGCGCTCGGAATCCTTGGCAATACCGGCGAAGCCCATCGCAGTGCCCGGGATGAAGCCTTTCGGATTGGCGATGAACTTGTTGAGGTCGTCGAATGTCCAGGTACCGCCCTTGCCCTTCATGGCAGCGGAGAAATTGAAGCCGCCGCGGCCCTCACCCCTCTTCTCGCCGACGACGCCATAGAGGTTCGGACCGACGCGATTCGGGCCACCCTTCTCGAAAGTGTGGCAGGCACCGCACTTCTTGGCGGCCGCCGCGCCCTTTTCGACGGAGGCGGTCTGGAGCAGCTTTTCGATCGGCTCGGAGGCCGCGGCGGCAGCGCCGCCTTCCTTGCCGTGGCCGGCGTCTTCCTTCACGGCGATCTCGAAGCCCGGCTTTTCCGGCATCTTGGGCGAGAAAAGAGCCTGGGCGGTAAAGCTGGTCACCAAGAGAAAGAGACAGGTACCAAGCACGGCACCCATGATTTTATTGAGTTCGAAAGAGTCCATTTCCGGCCAGGCCCCACACCGCAAGAAGGATCGAGCGGCCGGGCGGCCGCCAGGACGAGCCTCGGGAGAATCAAACGTTCCCTATTGTTTCCCCGAGTTTTGCCATTGAGATATCGGTTTGCCCGGGGTCTGGCAACCCGTATAAGCGACCCGGCTTTCGGCCCGTCCCCACCCCATTTCTCGGCGCGGAAAACGCCCCGTTTCCAGGCTCTTGACCCGATGATCGATCCTCGCATCCTGGTGCTGATCCCGGCCCGTATGGCCGCCACCCGCCTGCCCGGCAAGCCACTCGCCGATATCGCGGGATTGCCGATGATCGTGCACGTGATGCGCCGCGCGGAGGCCGCCGGAATAGGCCGGGTCGCGGTCGCGACCGATACGCCCGAGATCGCTTCGGTCGTGACGGCCCATGGCGGCGAGGCCGTGATGACCAGCCCCACACACCCGTCCGGCTCCGACCGCATCCACGAGGCCATGCAGAAGCTCGATCCCGACGGCAAGGCGGAGATCGTGGTCAATCTGCAGGGCGATTTCCCGACGATCACGATCGACAACATCCGCGAGGTGCTGCCGCCGCTGCAAGACCCGGCCGTGGACATCGCGACACTGGCCTCGCAGATCCACACCGAGGAGGAGGACCTCGCCCCGAGCGTCGTGAAGGCGATCGGAACCTCACTCGGCGGCAAGCGCATGCGTGCACTTTATTTCACACGCGCGACTGCGCCGACCGGCGACGGACCGCGTTACCACCATATCGGCCTCTACGCCTATCGCCGCGCCGCGCTGGAGCGTTACGTTTCGCTGCCGCCCTCGCCGCTGGAATTGCAGGAGAAGCTCGAACAGCTCCGGGCGCTCGAGGCGGGAATGCGCATCGACTTCACCATCGTCGACACCGTACCCCGCGGGGTCGACACGCCGGCGGACCTGGAAACCGCCCGCAGCATCCTTTCCAAATCCTGAGCCGCTGTTACAAGGCCGACCCAGGAGCACTTTTTAGATATGAGCAAGATGAAGATCGCATTCCAGGGCGAGCCCGGGGCCAATTCCCACATCGCCATCGTCGAGGCCTATCCCGACGCCGAGCCGATGCCCTGCGCCACCTTCGAGGACGCGCTGTCGGCGATCTCCTCCGGCGAGGCCGATCTCGGCATGATCCCGATCGAGAATTCGGTCGCGGGCCGTGTTGCCGATATCCATCACCTCTTGCCGGCCTCCGGCCTTTTCATCATCGGTGAATGGTTTTTGCCGGTCCGGCATCAGCTGATGGCGGTGAAGGGCACCAAGCTCGACGACATCAAGAGCGTTGAGAGCCATGTGCATGCGCTTGGCCAATGCCGGCGCATCATCCGCAAGCTCGGCGTCAAGCCGATCGTGCATGCCGACACCGCCGGCAGCGCTCGCGACATCTCCGAGCGCAAGGACAAGACGGTGGCCGCGATCGCCTCCCGCCTCGCCGCCAAGATCTACGGCCTCGACATCCTCGCGGAGGACATCGAGGACGAGGCGCACAACACCACCCGCTTCGTGGTGCTGGCGCGCGATCCGAAATGGGCCGCCCAAGGCTCCGGCCCGCTGGTCACGACTTTTGTGTTCCGGGTGCGCAATTTGCCGGCCGCTCTCTACAAGGCGCTCGGCGGCTTTGCCACCAACGGCGTCAACATGACCAAGCTCGAAAGCTACATGGTCGACGGCAATTTCTTCGCCACGCAGTTCTACGCCGACGTCGACGGCCACCCTGAAGACAAGGGTCTCGCTTTCGCGATCGAGGAGCTGAAATTCTTCTCGCGCGAATTCCGCATCGTCGGCGTGTATCCCGGCCACCCCTTCCGCGCGACGTTCAGCGAGACGCAGCAGGATTGATCTCGTGTCCCGGACGCGCGAAGCGCGAGCCGGGATCCAGCGGCGACGCGACCCGGCGCTGCGATGGGCCCCCGCTCAGCAGCGCACCGCTGAAGGGCCTGCGCTGCGTCCGGGGCATGGCAGCTCCTATGCGGCGCCCGGCTTCACCAACCCGAACGCCTCCGCGAGCAGCGAATACGACTTCTTCCGCGCCTCGTGATCGTACACCGCCGTGATCACCATCAGCTCGTCAGGCTTGCTCGCGTCGATCAGCGGCTGCAGCTTCTTCCGCACCGTCGCGGGGCTGCCGACGAACAGGCGGGAACGGTTGCGGAGGATCGAGATGCGCTCGGAGTCGGAATAAGGATAGGCCAGTGCCTCTTCGACGCTCGGCAGCGGCAGATATTGACCGCGGTCGCGGCGCAGCCGGTTGAGGTCGAACGAGCTGGCGAGCCGTTCGGCCTCCTCATCGGTATCGGCGGTGATGACGGCGACCGCGAGGATCGCTTGGGGCGCCGCACGCCAGACCGAGGGCTGGAAGCGGTTGCGATAATGCACCATCGCATCGACCGCATCGTGGGACGCAAAATGATGCGCGAAGGCGAAGCCCATGCCGACCTGTGCGGCGAGCTCCGAGGAATAATCGCTGGAGCCGAGCAGCCAGATCGGCGGCAGTTTGGTGTCGTCGGGCATGGCGACGACGTTGTGGTAGGGGTGACCTGCGGGGAATTCGCGGGTCTCCCACAGAATCAGCTCGTGCAGCCGCTCCAGGAAATCGTCGCCCTCGCGGCGGTCGAGCCGGCTCCGGAGCGCATAGGCGGTGGCGCCATCGGTGCCGGGCGCCCGGCCAAGGCCGAGGTCGATACGGCCGGGAAACAGGGCCTCCAGCATCTTGAATCGCTCGGCGACGACCAGCGGGGCGTGGTTGGGCAGCATCACCCCGCCGGAGCCGACGCGGATATGCTTCGTCACCGCCGCTATCTGGCCGATCATGACGTCTGGCGCGGGACTCGCGACCGAGGCGAGGTTGTGATGCTCGGCGAGCCAGTAGCGGACATAGCCGAGGCCATCGACATGGCGCGCCAGGTCGATGCTGTTGCGCAGCGCCGCGGCGGGCCTGGTGCCTGATGTGACGACGGAGAGGTCGAGGACTGAGAGCGGGATCATGGCGCGCTAACCTAGTGGAGGGCCGCGCGGCGACAATGGGGCGGCTGCGCAGATCTGACGTGTGCCGACCGCGAGCCCGTGCACCGGACCGAACCGAGATGGTGGGCTAAAGACAACCCCAACAACATCGATTCCATTCTGCCCACCTAAGTCGTCTGCCTCAGACATCCATCAGAACCCCCACAAACTATTGAAATAATTATATTATTATGAAGACACCGGCATCCCATTCAGGCCGATAGATGTTCAATAATTCAGCCATTGTTGGCATAAGTGGGCCATTTCCCATCATTGATGGGCTGTCGATCAAACTACCTTTGTCCTATCATAGGCTCTCCCAAGCTAGACCTGACCGTCGGCCGCCAGGATCTGGCGGCACATCTGGAGCGAGTGGTGCCATGACCGATCTGACGATTCCTGCCCGAGCCGACGGGCAAGACGGGCACCTGAAGCGGCCTGCGATCTCCTTCGAGTTCTTCCCGCCCAAGACGGAAGATATGGAGCGCAATCTCTGGGAAACCATCAACCGGCTCGCTCCGCTCGACCCGAAATTCGTCTCGGTGACCTATGGCGCCGGCGGCTCGACCCGCGAGCGCACCCATTCGACCATCGCCCGCATCCTGAAGGAGACCGCGCTGCTGCCGGCGGCGCATCTGACCTGCGTCGGCGCCTCGCGCGGCGAGATCGACGAGATCGTCGACCGCTATCACGAGGTCGGCGTCCGCCATATCGTGGGCCTGCGCGGCGATCCCGCCGGCGGCATCGGCACGCCCTATGCCAGCCATCCCGACGGCTATCAGAGCTCGGCCGAGCTTGTCGCGGGGATCAAGAAGCGGCATGCCGACATCGAAGTGTCGGTGTCGGCCTATCCCGAGAAGCACCCCGAAGCGCGCGACTTCGATGATGATATCGACACGCTGCAGGCCAAGGTCGATGCCGGCGCGACGCGCGCGATCACCCAGGTGTTCTTCGATAACGACCTCTATTTCCGCTATCTCGACCGCGTGCGGGCGCGCGGCATCGACATCCCGATCGTGCCGGGCATCATGCCCATGCACAATTTCAAGCAGGCCCGCAATTTCGTGACGCGCGCCGGCACCACCGTGCCCGACTGGTTCGCCGCGAAATTCGAAGGCCTCGACGACGACGCCGAGACCCGCAAGCTGGTGGCCGCGACCGTCGCGGCCGGCCAGGTGCAGAAGCTCGCCAAGCACGGCGTCGACACTTTCCATTTCTATACCATGAACCGCGCCGATCTCGTGTTCGCGATCAGCCATTTGCTCGGCATCCGCGCCAAGAGCGCGCAGAAGGCGGCTTAAGACAACATGACCGTACCCACCTCTCCGAAGCGAACTGCCCTGCTCAACGCCGCGCGCGAGCGTATTCTCGTGCTCGACGGCGCCATGGGCACGATGATCCAGAACCTGCAGTTCGACGAGAAAGCCTTCCGCGGTGAGCGCTTCAAGGACTTTCATCGCGACCTGCGCGGCAACAACGATTTGTTGATCCTGACCCAGCCGCAGGCGATCGAGGACATCCACGCGGCGTATTTGCGCGCCGGCGCCGACATCGTCGCCACCAACACTTTCTCCACGACGTCGATCGCGCAGGCCGATTATGACCTCACCGACATCGTCTACGAGATGGCGCGCGAAGGCGCCCGCCTCGCCGGCAATGCCGCACGGCGCGTCGAGGCCGAGGACGGCAAGCCGCGCTTCGTCGCGGGCGCCATCGGCCCGACCAACCGCACCGCCTCGATCTCTCCCGACGTCTCCAATCCCGGCTACCGCGCCGTCACCTTCGACGATCTGCGCAAATCCTATGGCGAGCAGATCCGTGGCATGCTCGACGGCGGCGTCGACCTGCTGCTGGTCGAGACCATCTTCGATACGCTGAACGCCAAGGCGGCGCTCTATGCGATCGCCGAGATCACCGAAGAGCGCGGCATCGACATGCCCGTGATGGTGTCGGGCACCATCACCGATAAGTCCGGCCGCCTGCTCTCCGGCCAGATGCCGGAAGCGTTCTGGCATTCGGTGCGGCACGCCAAGCCTGTGACCATCGGCTTCAACTGCGCGCTCGGCGCCGAAGACCTCCGCGCGCACATTGCTGATATCGGCCGCGTCGCCGACACGCTTGTTTGCGCTTACCCGAACGCCGGCCTGCCCAACGAGTTCGGCCAGTATGACGAGACGCCGGAATACATGGCGCGCCTCGTCGGCGAGTTCGCGCGCGATGGCCTCGTCAACATCGTCGGCGGCTGCTGCGGCACCACGCCGGACCATATCGCGGCGATCGCCGCCGCGGTCGCCCCGCACAAGCCGCGCATCGTGCCGGAGATCGCATCGCGCCTGCGGCTGTCCGGCCTCGAGCCCTTCATCCTGACCGACGCGATCCCGTTCGTGAACGTCGGCGAGCGCACCAACGTCACGGGCTCCGCCCGCTTCCGCAAGCTGATCACGGCCGGCGACTACACGGCGGCGCTGCAAGTCGCGCGCGACCAGGTCGAGAACGGCGCGCAGATCATCGACGTCAACATGGACGAGGGCCTGCTCGACTCCGAAGCCGCGATGGTGACGTTCCTCAACCTCGTCGCCGCCGAGCCCGACATCGCCCGCGTCCCCGTGATGGTCGATTCCTCGAAATTCTCGGTGATCGAAGCCGGCCTGAAATGCGTGCAGGGCAAGCCGGTCGTCAATTCGATCTCGATGAAGGAAGGCGAGGAGAAGTTCATTCACGAGGCCAAGATCGCCCGCCGTCATGGCGCGGCTGTCGTCGTGATGGCGTTCGACGAGGTCGGCCAGGCCGACACCTTCGCGCGCAAGACCGAAATCTGCAAGCGCGCCTACGACATCCTGGTGAACAAGGTCGGCTTCCCGCCTGAGGACATCATCTTCGATCCGAACATCTTCGCGATCGCGACCGGCATCGAGGAGCACAACAATTACGGCGTCGATTTCATCGAGGCGACGCGCTGGATCCGGCAGAACCTGCCTGGCGCGCACATCTCGGGCGGCGTCTCCAATCTGTCGTTCTCGTTCCGCGGCAACGAGCCGGTGCGCGAGGCGATGCACTCAGTGTTCCTGTATCACGCCATCAAGGCCGGCATGGACATGGGCATCGTCAATGCCGGGCAGATGATCGTCTATGACGACATCGATCCTGAGCTGCGCCAGGTGTGCGAGGACGTCGTGCTCAACCGCGATCCGGGCGCGTCCGAACGGCTGCTGGCGCTCGCGGAGAAATTCCGCGGCAACAAGACCCAGACCAAGGAAGCCGATCTCGCTTGGCGCGAATGGCCGGTGGCGAAGCGGCTGTCGCATTCGCTGGTGCATGGCATCACCGAGTTCATCGAGCAGGACACCGAGGAAGCCCGCAAGGCTTCCTCGCGTCCGCTCGACGTGATCGAGGGCCCACTGATGGCCGGCATGAACGTGGTCGGCGACCTCTTCGGCGACGGCAAGATGTTCCTGCCGCAGGTGGTGAAGTCCGCCCGCGTGATGAAGCAGGCGGTGGCCTGGCTGATGCCGTTCATGGAGGAAGAGAAGGCGCGCAACGCCGCGAACGGCATTGGCACGGAAGGCTCCTCCTCCGCGGGCAAGATCGTGCTTGCGACCGTGAAGGGCGACGTCCACGACATCGGCAAGAACATCGTCGGCATCGTGCTCCAGTGCAACAATTTCGAGGTGATCGACCTCGGCGTGATGGTGCCCGCCGCCAAGATCGTGGAGACCGTGAAGGCGGAGAAGGCCGACATCGTCGGTCTCTCCGGCCTGATCACGCCCTCACTCGACGAGATGGCGTTCTTTGCCGGCGAATTGCAACGCGAGGGCCTCAAGCTGCCGCTGCTGATCGGCGGCGCCACCACGAGCCGCGTGCATACCGCAGTCAAGATCGACCCGAGCTATCGCGCCGGCCCCGTCGTGCATGTCAACGACGCCAGCCGCGCCGTCGGCGTTGCGTCCTCGCTGCTCTCGCCCGAGAAGCGCGAAGCCTATGCCGCCGAGGTGCGTGCCGAATATGCAAAGATCTCGGACGCGCATCTGCGCGCGCAGGCCGACAAGAAGCGTCTGAAGCTCGCCGCAGCGCGCGCCAACCGCGTGCCGGTCGACTTTGCCAAAAGCAAGCCGGTGAAGCCGACCTTCCTCGGCATCCGCAGCTTTGACGACTACGATCTCGCCGAGCTGGTCGACTGCATCGACTGGACCCCGTTCTTCCAGACCTGGGAACTCGCGGGGCGCTTCCCCGCCATCCTCGACGATGCCAAGGTCGGTGAGGTCGCACGCTCGCTCTACGACGACGCGCGCAAGATGCTCGACACCATCGTCAAGGAAAAATGGTTCCGGGCGCGCGCAACGATCGGCTTCTGGCCGGCGAACGCGCAAGGTGACGACATCGCGCTCTTTGCCGACGAGAGCCGCACGAAGAAGATCGCGACGCTGCACACGCTGCGCCAGCAGCTCGAGAAGCGCGAAGGCCGCTTCAACGCGGCGCTCGCCGACTTCGTCGCGCCCGCGGGCGTGCCCGATTATGTCGGCGGCTTCGTCGTCACGGCCGGCATCGGCGAGGATGCGGTCGCCGACCGCTTCAAGATGGCCAACGACGACTACTCGTCGATCCTGTGCAAGGCGCTGGCCGATCGTCTCGCCGAGGCCTTCGCCGAGCGCATGCACGCCCGCGTGCGCCGCGAGTTCTGGGCTTACGCGCCGGACGAGACGCTCTCCAACGACGAGCTGATCCTCGAGAAGTATCAGGGCATCCGCCCTGCGCCGGGCTATCCCGCGCAGCCCGATCACACCGAGAAAGCGACGCTGTTCGAGTTGCTCGATGCGGAAGCGACCTGCGGCGTGAAGCTGACCGAGAGCTTTGCGATGTGGCCGGGCTCCAGCGTGTCCGGGCTCTATTTCGCCAGCCCCGAGAGCTATTATTTCGGCGTCGGCAAGATCGAGCGCGACCAGGTCGAGGACTACGCCGCGCGCAAGGGCATGACGGTGGCGGAAGCCGAGCGCTGGCTCGCGCCGGTGCTGAACTACATCCCATCGCGAGAGGACAGCGACAAGGCCTTTGCGGCAACGGCGGCGAACGACGAGACGTCGAAGGATCTCGCCTCGCATCCGCCGGGCTGCACCTGCGCCGTGCACCTCGTCTGGCAGAAGAAGCGCGCAGGGGCGGGATAGACCCCGCTCTAGCTGCAAAACCAAAAATCTGAAAAACAACCCCATGCACAGTAGCGATGGGGTTGAAAATCCTGAGTAATTTCGGTCTTGCCGAAGCGGCTTGCTCCGTCGGGCAAAGCACTGGTAATGTTCCATCATCGCCTGCCGCGTGAGTTCCGCACTCGATGCCGCGTGCTTCGATCTCGTGTCCCGGACGCGAGGCGGAACGAAGTGCCGCTCCGCAGAGCCGGAACCCAGGGCAGCACTTCGAGCCGATCGGCGCGCGGGAGGACGGCATTCGTAATCGTCTGGAAATCCTGGCCTTCTGCCTCGTGATGATGGGCGGGTCCTTTGTTTCGCATCATGCTGCCCCGCTCGAGGCGGCGGCGGCCGAGGTCGCGCAGCGTCCGTCCAAATCAAATGATGCCAGCGGAACCATGCAAACCGTCACACAGCTCCTTGCCCAACCCCGCTCGCCGTCGCGCGATGACCAGCTCTATTTGGCCGCGGTAGCCCTGTTCAAGGCGATCGAGGCAAGCGAGGCGCCGGTCGAGAGTCGCGACACGCTTGTAAGAGCGCTGCATGAGGTCGCGCTCGGCGGGCACGCCAACGCTTGGGTCGACTATGGCCGCTGCCTCTGGAACGGCTGGGGCGTGCCGCGCGATCGCGACGCTGCGATCGCTGCCTACAAGCGCGCGGCCGAACTCGGCTCGGATTACGGCGCCTATCTCACCGCCTATAATCTCTACTGGACGTTCAGGAAATATGACGACGCCTATGCTTACGCGCAGAAAGCGCTTGCCGGCGACGACCCCGATGGCGCGGTGCGCTACCTCCTGGGGCTGATGGCCTACAACGGTCGCGGGCAACCGAAGGACGTGGCCAGAAGCCTTGCATTGCATCTCGAAGCGGCGAAGCGCGGCAACGCCGATGCCTATTTCGAGTTGTTCGTCTATGCGATGCAAGGCATCGGTGACCGCAACAAGGCAGTGTTCTACCTGAAGCAGGCCGGACAACGCGACCAGCCGCGCGCCTGCGCCAATCTCGGCGCACTCTATGCCACCGGGCAACTGCCTGGCATCGAGAAGAATCTCAGCGAGTCCGTCCACTGGTACAAGCGCGCCGCCGATCTCGGCATCGGTCGCGCCGCCGCAGCGCTCGGCGTGATGGCCACGCGCGGCGAAGGGATGGCGAAGGACCCGGATGCCGCAGAGGCGTATTTCGATCGCGCCGAGGATCTGGGGTTTGAGCTGGACGAATATCTGCGGGCGAACGGCGTGACGCGGCGGAGGTAGTCGCCCCCGTCGTTCCGGGGGGCGCCAAAGCGCGAACCAGGAATCTCGCGCCGCAACCTCGGAATTCCGGCCCGCGTGCTTCGTTCCGGAATGACGCCCCGGGAATCACACCTTCGGAGGCCCGCGGCTGCACGATCTCCCGCAACGGCGACAGTGCCGTGAACGCAACGCGCGCTCGCCGCGACCAATGGCGATCACGGCCGAGGCGCGGGGGATCGGATGCTGGACGCCCAACAATTGATGTGGACGCAGATTGCCGCCGGCATCTCGGTGCTTCTGTTTGGATTGATGCTGTTCAATCTGGTCCGCACGCGGGGCCGGATGCAGGCCGCGCGGAGCTGGGACAAGGTAGAGGGCATCATCACGGTCTCCAGGGTCGATCAGCCGGCGACGCACGCCTCGGACGATCAGAACGACGCCAAGCCCGTCATCCGCTATCGCTATCAGGCCGGCGGCCAGGAGCTGGAAAGCGACAAGGTCTTTGTCGGCGGCCAGGTCATCACGACGCGGGTCCTGGCCGCAAAACTGATCGGACGGTATCCGGTCGGAGCGCATGTCGACGTCCATGTCGATCCGAAGCAACCGACCGAGGCGCTGCTCGAACCTGCTGCCGCGCAGAACCTCGCGGCGCTGGTGGCGTTCACCATCGTGTTCGGCGTCATTGCCGCCACGCTCACCGCGCATTCGCTCGCGGGGCATGTGCTCTACACCAGCAACGGCGTTCCGCTGTTCGCGTTCGCGCTGCCGATCATCGTGCTCGTGGGCGGCGTGTTCTGCCTCGCAGCGTATGTCCGGACGCGCCGGCTGGCGAGCGCCAGCCTGCGCTGGCCGACGGCGGCCGGCAGGGTCACCCATTGCGACGTGATCGAGGAAATCATCGAGGAGAAGAGCGACGACGACAACTCACGATCCAGCAAGCTGCAACACCGCTATCAGGTCGACCTCCGCTACGCCTACAGGGTCGGCAAGCGCGACTTCATCGGCACCGAAGTCGATTGGGGCGGCACCATGATCTCCGGGCTGCGCGAGGTCGCCGAAAAGGCCGCGGCGAAACATCGTCCCGGGCAGAACGTCAAAGTTTACTACGATCCGGAACAGCCGGGACATGCGGTGCTGGAGCCTGCGAGCCGGGAAGGCACGCTGGAGCCGTTGATCGGTGCCGCGGTCTGCGCGGTCGTCGGAGGCCTTTTCCTGACGATCCTGATCAAAATCGGGTTCGCATAGAGGCGCTTGATGCGGCTCACCCCTTCGGCGGCGCCAGCGGCTGTACGATCTCCTGAAACGGTGCCAGCCCTTCGCAACGCTCGGCATGCGCAGCCAGCGCCGGGTAACGCGACGCGTCGAACAGCTGCGGATGCGCCTCACGGGTGAAGCGGACGACGCAGGCCACCGCGATGTCGGCGTGGCCGATGCGGCCACCCAGCCAATACGGCGTCGTCACCTTGGCGAGCTCAGCCTCAAGCACCTTCAGCACGTCCGCGATCTGCGCCTGGCAACGTTCGACCCACAGCGCAAGCTGCTCCTTCCGTAGCACGCGCTCATAGAGCAGGCTCACCGCCTTGTCGCCGAGGCCGGAAGCGAGCGCGCAGATGCGCAAATGCTTCCGCCGCTCAGTGCCACTGCGCGGCAGCATCGCCTTGCCCTCGCCGACGCGCTCGTCGAGATAATCAAGGATGACCGTGCTCTCGATCAGCGCCTCGCCGTCGTCGAGCACCAGCGTCGGCACGCGGCGCAGCGGGTTGTACGGTGCGATCTTGTCGGCATCGCCGAAGGTCGACCACGGCCGGTGCTCGAAGGGAATGCCGTAGAGCCGCAGCGCGATCGCGGTGCGGCGGACGAAGGGCGAGTCGTATTGGCCGATCAGGAACATGGTGCATCTCGTCATCGATCAAGCCGCGGCCCACCGTTGCCTCGCAAAGGGATTTGCGAGGAGCGACGGAGACACTCGGTTATGGGTTGCGCTTTGCACCATCCTAAATGGGTTGCGCCGCATTGCAACAGGATGAGTCATTCCGATAACGCATTGCCAACCCGTCGCTCCGCTCGCGGTGAGCGAGCGCTACTCCTCCAACAGAAGAGCTAGCGTGCTCGACTGCGCCAACTGAGCCGCCGCACCCTCCATGCTTGCCCTCGTCACTGACCGCACAACCACCAGGTTCGGTTCAAAGAACGCCTCGCCTTTTGCAAGCATGTCTTCGATCTCCTGACGAAGGCGCACAGGATCGTAGAAATTCAGGCGATAGCGTTTTCCCGCAACAATCAGGAGCGACTGCGAGAACCAGCCTTTCGCTTCCAACTGCCATTCATAGTCCGCAAAGTCCGCAGGAAAATCCAACGAGAAGTCCGACATGGCCACCTCCTGCTATCCGATCAACGGCACGTGCCGCGCGGCATCGCGCGGCGCCGTGCCGTCGTGCCGCGGATCATCCGCGACCTCGACCTGACGGCGGAACGGGCGGAAGCCGGAGCGTTGGTAGAAGGCAACGGCCGATGGATGGTCGAGGGTGCAGGTGTGGACCCAGACGCGGCGGACGTCGCGCGACCATGTGAGCTCCAGCGCGCGGTTCATCAGAAATCGCGCGGCGCCGGTGCCGATCAGGGGTGCGGTGACGCCGAAATAGACCAGCTCGCACTGGCCGGGCTCGCGGAAATCCAGCTCCAGCAGGCCTTCATCGCGGCCGTCCACCACCAGTGCGTAGACCTCAACACCGGGCGCATGGACGACTGCGGCGAGCTCCGTGTCGGTCATGCGGGCGCGCGAGAACCACAGCCAGTCCTCGCCGACGCGGCGGGAGATGTCGGGATACCAATCGAGCGTGGGGGCGTCGACCTTGCGCAGGGTCCACACGCCGGGGGGATCGTCGCGGCGCGCGGGAGGCGCGGTCATCTCCAGATGGGTGACGACGGCGGCGATCTTGCCGGCGGGCACGTCGGAATAGCCGTCGGGGAGGATCATTCTTGCTTGCTCCGCATCACCGCGAGTGGCTCGGCGCTACACATTCTGTCGTCGTCCCGGACAAGCGAGCGGAGCGAGCGCTGATCCGGGACCTCCGCGCGAGCGCTTGCGCTCGTCGCGATAGCCACAGGGAGTGGTTTGACGAAGATCGGTCGTTCGGGATTGGCTCCGCCAGCGATCGATAGACCTCGCGGTATGGGTCCCTGCGCCCGTGCGCAATTGCGCACTAGGCAGGGACGACGACGTGGATGGTGGCGTATCAGCCCTCCCCCTCATCGCTCGCCAGCACGCCCTTCACCGCCCTTGCCCAGCCCGCGAGCTTCCGCTCGCGCGTGGCCTGGCTCATGTTCGGCTTGAAGCGGTGCTCGAGGCGCCAGTTGTCGGCGAACTTGGTCGGCTCGGGATAGACGCCGGCCTGGAGGCCGGCGAGATAGGCGGCGCCTAACGCGGTAGTTTCTTGGATCACGGGACGATCGACCGGTGCATCCAACAAATCGGCGAGGCGCTGCATAGTCCAATCCGACGCCGTCATGCCGCCGTCGACGCGGAGCACGACGCTGGCGGTTTCCGAGCTCGGCCAGTCCGCACGCATCGCGGCCCAGAGGTCGAAAGTCTGGTAACAAACACTCTCCAGCGCGGCATGGGCCAGCTCGGCGGGGCCGGTGTTGCGGGTGAGGCCGAACAGCGCGCCGCGCACGCGCGGATTCCAGTAGGGCGCGCCCATGCCGACGAAAGCCGGGACCAGATAGACGCTCTGCATGGAGTCGGATTGATCGGCGAGGGGGCCGGTTTCCGCCGCGTGCTTGATGATCCCGAGGCCGTCGCGCAGCCATTGCACCGCGCTGCCTGCGACGAAGATCGAGCCTTCGAGCGCGTAGGTGCGCTTGCCATCGAGCTGGTAGGCGACGGTGGTGAGCAGCTTGTTCTTCGACGCGACCGGCGTGGTGCCGGTGTTGAGCAAGGCAAAGCAGCCGGTGCCGTAGGTGGACTTCATCATGCCCGGACGGAAGCAGGCCTGGCCGATGGTCGCCGCCTGCTGGTCGCCGGCGATGCCTGAGATGGCAATCGCGCCGCCGAACAGATCGGGCGTGCTTTCGCCGAAGCGGGCGGAGGAGTCCTTCACCTCGGGCAGCATCGAGCGCGGCACGCCGATGATCTCCAGCAATTCGTCGTCCCACTGTCCGGTATGGATGTTGAACAGCAGCGTGCGCGAGGCGTTGGTGGCGTCGGTGGCGTGCACCTTGCCGCCGGTGAGGCGCCAGAGCAGGTAGCAATCGACCGTGCCGAACATCAGTTCGCCGCGCGCGGCGCGCGCCCGCGCGCCGGGGACGTGGTCGAGGATCCAGGCGACCTTGGTGCCGGAGAAATAGGGATCGATGATCAGGCCGGTCTTCTGCGAGATCACGGGCTCGCGGCCGTCGGCCTTGAGTTTTGCGCAGATGTCGGCGGTGCGGCGGTCCTGCCAGACGATGGCGCGGTGCACAGCCTGCCCGGTGGCGCGGTCCCACACCACGGTGGTCTCGCGTTGATTGGTGATGCCGATCGCCGCGATGTCCTTCGCGGTGATGCCGGCGTGCTCGATCGCCTCGCGGCAGACCATCACCGTCGAGGTCCAGATGTCCTCGGGCTCGTGCTCGACCCAGCCCGAAGCCGGGAAATGCTGCGGAAACTCCTGCTGCGCCTTCGCCGCGATGGATATATCGCCGCGAAACACGATGGCGCGCGAGGAGGTGGTGCCCTGGTCGATGGCGAGGACGAAAGACATGGCGGCTACCTTGGCGTTTAGCTTGGCGTTTCACTGGAGGGAGTGATTGTGTCGCGCCAAAGGGAGCGGATTAGGGCGGGAAGGTCAAGGTTGGATGCGGGGCCCAGCCCAAGCTCAGTCGTCGTTCCCGCGAACGCGGGGACCCATAACCCCAGGGGGTGATTATGGGGCGAGCTGCCAACTCCGAGTCCTCGCCAAACCACTCCCTGTGGTGGGTCCCGGATCTGCGCTTACGCTTGTCCGGGACGACCTGAGGAAAGACCTCGCAAATCCCTACACCGCCGCCGTGGTCACGCCGCCGTCGATGACGATGGTCTGACCGGTCATGAAGCTCGAAGCATCGGAAGCGAGATAGGCGACCGCGCCGGCGATTTCGTCCGGCTCGCCGATGCGGCGCAGCGGCGTGGTGGCGGTGCGGCGCTTCAGCATGGCTTCGTCTTCCCACAGCGCGCGGGCGAAATCGGTCTTGACGAGGCCGGGCGCGATGCAGTTGACGCGGACGCCTTTCGGGCCCCACTCGCCGGCGAGCGAGCGGCACAGCGCGAAGTCGGCGGCCTTCGAGATGCCGTAGGCGCCGATCACGGTGGAGCCGCGCAGGCCGCCGATCGAGGAGATGATGACGACGGAGCCGCCTCCGCGCTCTGCCATTTGCGGGATCGCGAGCGCGGAGAGCCAGATGTTGCTCTTGACGTTGCTCCCCATGATCTTGTCGAAGGCCTCGTCGGTGATGTCGAGCAGCGGGCCGTAATAGGGATTCACCGCGGCGTTGCAGACGAGGATGTCGATCTTGCCGTAATGCTTCGTGGCGCCCGCGATCAGCGCCTCGACCTCGGCCTTGCGCGCGATGTTGCAGGGGATGACGGTGGCATCGCCGCCGGAAGCGATGATGCCGTCGACGACCTCCTTGCAGGCGTCCGCCTTGCGCGAGGAGACCACGACCTTGGCGCCTAACTTTGCGAGCAGCTCGGCGGAGGAGCGGCCTATGCCGCGGCTGGAGCCGGTGACCACGGCCACCTTGCCGGTGAGATCGAACGGGGTGTTTTTCATTGTTGTTGGGCTCCGCTGACGCCATTTACTCGGTGTCATCGCCCGACTTGATCGGGCGATCCAGTACTCTGCGGCTGAAGTTGCGTGAAACGCATAGCCATCGCGGAGTACTGGATGCCCCGGTCAAGCCGGGGCATGACAGTCTTCGTGTGGCCTAGATCAACTCAGATCAACCCGCCACCATCCGCGACGCGGCGCTGGTGGTAGTCGGTGTCGCCGAACGAACTCTCGATCATGGTGAGGCGCTTGAAGTAGTGACCGATCTTCGCCTCCATGGTCATGCCGATGCCGCCATGAAGCTGGATCGCCTGCTGTCCGACGAATTTCAGCGACTTGCCGATCTGCACCTTGGCCGCGGCGATGGCGTTGGAGCGCTCCTTGGCGTTCTCGAAATCACCAGCCATGGTCGCGAACATCGACATCGAGCGGGCCTGCTCGGCCGCGACGAACATGTCGGAGGCGCGATGCTGCAGCGACTGGAACGAGCCGATCGCGACGCCGAACTGCTTGCGCGTCTTGATGTACTCGACCGTGGTCTTGAGCGATTCGTCCATCAGGCCGACCGCCTCGGCGCAGAGCGCGACGCGGGCTTCATCGACGACGCGCTCGATCAGCGCCAGCGAATCCTCGGGATTGCCGAGCACGGCATCGGGGCCGATCTCGACACCGGTAAGCGTGATGTCGGCGGCGTGCAGGCCGTCCTGGGTCGGGTATGACTTCTTGGTCACGCCCTTGGCGTTCGCCGGCACCAGGAACACGCCGATGCCGGTCTTGTCGCGACGGTCGCCCTTGGTGCGCGCGGTGACGATCAAGGTGTCGGCATTCTCGCCGTTGAGCACGACGAATTTTTCGCCGTCGATGACCCAGCCGTCGCCCTTCTTCTTCGCCGTCGTCGAGACGTCGAAGAGATCGTAGCGCGAGTTCTTCTCGAGCTGGGCAAACGCCAGCGTCTTGCTGCCGTCGATGATGCCGGGCACGTGCGCAGCCTTCTGCGCGTCAGTGCCGGCATGGCGCAGGAAGCCGCCGCCGATCACCACCGTCGCCAGATACGGCTCGAGCACCAGCGCCTTGCCGAGCGCTTCCATCACGATCATGGTCTCGACGCCGCCGCCGCCGAAGCCGCCATCGGCCTCGCTGAACGGCAGCCCGAGCAGCCCCTGCTCGGCGAGCTTGAGCCAGACCGTTTTGCTCCAGCCGCCCTTCTCCTTCATGTACTTCTTGCGCTGCTCGAAATCGTAGGAATCGGTCAGCAGGCCGTCGATGCTTTCCTTGAGAAGCCGCTGCTCCTCGTTCAGGTCAAAATCCATGTTTCTCTCCAAATCGGCGGGAATTGCCCTGCCGTCGCCTCACCCTCAGACGTCATCCCCGCGAAGGCGGGGATCCAGTAAACGCAGCCGCCTGCCGTACTCACGACCGCCGCGGCGTCCTGGGTCCCCCGCCTTCGCGGGGGACGACACCGTCATTGTTGACTCACAGCCCCAGCACCGCCTTGGCGATGATGTTGCGCTGGATCTCGTTGGAGCCGCCGTAGATCGAGACCTTGCGGTTGTTGAAGTAGCTCGGCGCGATCTGGGCGGTCCAGTCCATGGCTTCGTTCGAGCCGTCATCGCCGTGCACGTCGTAGGGCGCGGCGAACGGGCCGATCACTTCCATCAGCAGCTCGGTGGTGGTCTGCTGGATCTCGGAGCCCTTGATCTTCAGCACCGAGGAGGCCGGATTGGGCTTGCCCTTGCCGTGCTTGCCTTCGTCGGCGACGACACGGAGCTGGGTGAGCTCGAGCGCCTTCAGCTCGATCTCGCACGCCGCGAGCTTCTCGCGGAACGCGGCGTCCTGGATGATCGGCTTGCCGCCGGATTCCACCTTGCCGGCGAGATCGCGGATGCGGCGCAGCCGCTCCTTGGAGACGCCGACACGGGCGATGCCGGTGCGCTCATTGCCGAGCAGGAATTTGGCGTAATCCCAGCCCTTGTTCTCCTCGCCGATCAGGTTCTCGTAGGGCACCTCGACGTCGTCGAAGAACACTTCGTTGACCTCGACGCCGCCGTCGATGGTCTGGATCGGGCGCACCGTGACGCCCTTCGACTTCATCGAGAACACGATGAAGGAGATGCCCATCTGCTTCTTGGCGCCGGGATCGGTGCGGCAGAGGCAGAAGATCATGTCGGCATGCTGGGCCAGCGTGGTCCAGGTCTTCTGGCCGTTGATGATCCACTTGTCGCCCTTGCGCTCGGCCTTGGTCTTGAGCGAGGCAAGGTCGGAGCCGGAACCCGGCTCGGAGAAGCCCTGGCACCACCAATCGTCGACATTGGCGATGCGCGGCAGATATTGCTTCTTCTGCTCCTCGTTGCCGAAGGTGTAGATGACGGGGCCGACCATGCTGACGCCGAAGGCGAGTGGCTGCGGCGCCGGATAGGACTGCAGCTCCTCGTTGAAGATGTAGTGCTGCACGCTGGTCCAGCCGGTGCCGCCATATTGCTTGGGCCAGTGGCTGACGCCCCAGCCCTTCTTGTTGAGGATGCGCCACCACGTCACCATCTCGTCCTTGCTGAGGTGACGCCCCTCGACCATCTTGCGCCGCGTATCCGGCGGCACGTTGTCGCGGAAGAACTGTCGCACTTCCTCGCGAAACGCCTGCTCTTCTTTCGTGAATGCGAGATCCATCGGATCCTCCTGTGAATTACTGCAAAACCTCGAACAAGCCGGCCGCGCCCATGCCGCCGCCGACGCACATGGTGACGACCGCGTATTTCGCCTTGCGGCGGCGGCCTTCGATCAAAGCGTGGCCGGTGAGGCGTGCGCCGGACATGCCGTAGGGATGGCCGACCGCGATCGCGCCGCCATCGACGTTGATCTTCTCGGGGTCGATGCCGAGCTTGTCACGGCAATACAGCACCTGCACCGCGAAGGCTTCGTTCAGCTCCCAGAGACCGATGTCGTCGACGGTGAGACCGTGACGCTTGAGCAGGCGCGGCACGGCGAAGACCGGACCGATGCCCATCTCGTCCGGCTCACAGCCGGCCGAGACGAAGCCGCGGAAGATGCCGAGCGGCTTGAGACCGCGCTTTGAAGCTTCCTTGTCGCTCATGATGACGGACGCGCTAGCGCCGTCCGAGAGCTGGCTGGCATTGCCGGCGGTGATCGAGAAGCCTTCGCCGCGCACGGGCTTGAGGCCGGCGAGGCCTTCGATCGTGGTCTCCGGGCGTGGGCCTTCGTCCTGCGACAGCGTGACGTCCTTCATCGACACGGTGCCGGTCGCCTTGTCGGTGACTGCCATCTGCGTCGTGATCGGCGCGATCTCTTCCTTGAACTTGCCGCCCTGTTGGGCTGCAGCCGTGCGGCGCTGGCTCTCCAGCGAATACTCGTCCTGCTGCTCGCGCGAAATGCCGTAGCGCTTGGCGACGACTTCCGCGGTGTCGATCATGGGCATGTAGACCTCGCCCTTGATCTTGAGCAGCGCCGGGTCCTGGGCGTGGAAGCCGTTCATCTTGTCGTTCTGCACGAGGCTGATCGACTCGCCGCCGCCGCCGACCGCGATCTCGACGCCGTCGAAGATCACCGAGCGCGCGGCGAGCGCGATCGCCTGCAGGCCCGAGGCGCATTGCCGGTCGATCGTGGTGCCGGCGACGGTGACGGGAAGGCCGGCGCGCAGCAGCGCCTTGCGCGCGATGTTGCCGCCGGTCGCGCCCTGCTGCAGCGCTGCACCCATCACGACGTCCTCGACCTCCTTCGGATCGACCTTGGCGCGCGCGACGGCTTCACCGATGGCGTGGCCGAGCAGAGTTGCGCCCTCGGTGGCGTTGAGCGCGCCGCGATAGGCCTTGCCGATCGGGGTGCGGGCGGTGGAAACGATGACGGCGTCGGTCAAGAACGAGCTCCTGATGCGGTTTTAGTGGATTGTGACGGTTTCTGCTGCTGGCGCAATTCGTGGCGCGACAATTTTCCAACCGGCGTACGCGGCAGATCGTCGACGAACTCGACCTCGGCCGGCAATTCGTGCTTGCCGAGCTTGCCGGCGAGTTGCGCGCGCAGCTCGTCGAGCGAGAACGGCTTTGCCTCCGGCTTCAGCTTGATGAAGGCCTTCGCGGCCTCGCCGCGGTACTGGTCGGGAATGCCGAGCACGATCACCTCGTGCACGCCAGCAATGGTGTAGATCGCCTGCTCGATCATCTGCGGATAGACGTTGAAGCCGCCGGAGATGATCATGTCCTTCTTGCGGTCGACCAGGAAGAAATAGCCGTCGCTGTCGACATAGCCGATGTCCCCGGTGAGGAAGCGGCCGTCGACGAAGGCGTCCGTGGATCCCTCCGGCTTGTTCCAGTAGCCCTTGGTGACGTTCGGGCCCTTGATGCGGATCTCGCCGACTTCGCCCGGCGGCAGCACGCGCTTGGGATCGTCGAGCGCGACCACGTCGAGCTCGATGCCGGGCAGCATCAGGCCGATCGAGCCGGACTTGTCGGGGCCGGTAGGCGGATGGCCGGTGCCGGGCGAGCAGGTCTCGGTCATGCCCCAGCCGCTGCGCAGCTTCTTGCTGACCTTGCGCTCGAAGAAGTTGGCGATCTCCACCGGCAGCGGCGCGCCGCCGGAGCCGATGGTGGCGAGCGAGGAGAAGTCGCGCTTGTCGAGATCCGGCAGCGCGGCGATCGCGATCCACATCGTCGGCACGCCCGGAAAATACGTCGCGCGCTTGACCTCGATGTCTCGCATCACGGCCTCGACGTCGAAGCGCTGATGCAGCGAGATCAGATTGCCGCGGCTGAGCGAGGACAACAGCACCACGGTCAGTGCGTAGATGTGGAACAGCGGCAGCACGCAGATCACGCGCTCGATCGTCTCGCCCCGCGCGGCGCGCGATGGCTTGCCCCAGACGTCGTAGATCGACACCGCCGAGGTGAGATTGCCGTGCGTCAGCATCGCGCCCTTGGGCAGGCCAGTGGTGCCGCCGGTATATTGCAGCAGCGCGACGTCGTCGGCAGTCACGACCGGCCACTCTGCCGGCGCGCTCGCGCCCTCGACGAAGGACTTGAACGTGACGATGCGGGGATCATCCGGGATCGCCGCCTGCGGCGTGCCGACCTTGCCCCAATGATCGTCCTCGCAGACGATGAGACGGTCGATAAGTCCCTT
The DNA here is from genome assembly GCF_054863005.1 of Bradyrhizobium sp. 25ACV. Taxonomy (NCBI): domain Bacteria; kingdom Pseudomonadati; phylum Pseudomonadota; class Alphaproteobacteria; order Hyphomicrobiales; family Nitrobacteraceae; genus Bradyrhizobium; species Bradyrhizobium sp. 25ACV. Next base: position 4,082 of record NZ_JAVAYO010000002.1, on the reverse strand, counting down.
TTCAAGGAACTTCAGCGCGGTCGGCAGCAGGGCGGCGAGATTGGAGGTGACGAGCAGGCGCGAGCCGGAATCGGAAACCTTGTGGGTCAGCGCGATCTCGCCATCGAGCGGGGAGAGATGCGCGAGGCGGCTGCCTGCCTTCAGCGCACCGAAGAAATTGACGGGATGGTCAGGTGTGTTGCCGAGGAACAGCGCGATGGAGGAGCCCTTGCAGCCGGCGCGCAAGAACGCCGCCGCCGCGCGCTCGGCCTGAGCTGCGAGCTCCGTGTATGTGATCGGGCGATCTCGAAATTCCAGAGCGGTGCGCGGGCCGTAATCGGCGGCAGCTTTCGACAGCAGGTCAGGCAGCGAGCCCTGGACGATGGTGTCGTCCCACCGCACGCCCTCGGGATAGAACTGTTCGCCGGGATGGGTCATTGGCGATCGATACTCTGCAAAACGGTAGTCGCCGGGTCGTGTGAGGTGGGCACCGGCGAACGGGCTCCCTTCCCCCTTGTGGGGAAGGGTTGGGGAAAGGGGTAGCCACAAACACTGACCTCGCCCGGGGCCACCCCCCTCCCTGCCCCTCCCCCACAAGGGGGGAGGGAACGGAGAGAGCTTTGTCCGTAGCGCGACATTGCAGCGGCACCCAGTCCGATCACGCCGCCTTCGACGCCGCCGCCAGCGAGGCGAACGTCTTGCCTTCGGCCGCGAGCTTCTTCAGCAGCGGTGCGGGCTCGAGGCTGGGGTCGTTGGTCTCCTTGGCATAGAAGGCCAGGCGATCGGCGATGTGCTTGAGGCCGACGCTGTCGGCCCAGAACATCGGGCCGCCACGGTAGATCGGCCAGCCATAGCCATAGAGCCAGACCACGTCGATGTCGGAGGGACGGGCGGCGATGCCCTCTTCGAGGATCTTCGCGCCCTCGTTGATCATCGGATACATCATGCGCTCGAGGATCTCGTCATCGCTGACGACGCGCTTCTTGTGGCCGAGACGGGCAAGCGTCTCGTCGATCAGCTTCTCGACCTCCGGATCGGGCAGCGCCGAGCGGCTGCCGGCTTCGTACTTGTAGTAGCCCTTGCCGGTCTTCTGGCCGAAGCGGCCGGCTTCGCACAGCGCGTCCGCGATCTCCGACTTGATGCCGCGGTCCTTGCGCGAGCGCCAGCCGATGTCGAGGCCGGCGAGGTCGCCCATCGCGAACGGCCCCATCGGCATGCCGAACTTGGTGACGACAGCGTCGACCTGCTGCGGCAGGGCGCCCTCGAACAGCAGCTTCTCGGACTGCTTGCCGCGCTGGGCCAGCATGCGGTTGCCGACGAAGCCGTCGCAGACGCCGACCACGGCCGGCACCTTCGCGATCTTGCGCGCAATATTCACCGCGGTGACCAGCGCATCCGGCGCGGTCTTGTCGGCGCGCACGATCTCGCACAGCTTCATGACGTTGGCCGGCGAGAAGAAGTGCATGCCGAGCACGTCCTGCGGACGCTTGGTCGACTTCGCGATCTCGTCGATGTTGAGATACGAGGTGTTGGAGGCGAGCACGGCGCCGGGCTTGACGTACTGGTCGAGCTTGCCGAACACTTCCTTCTTCACCGCCATGGTCTCGAACACGGCTTCGATGACGAGGTCGGCATCGCCGACATTCTCGATGCCGACGACGCCGTTGATCAGCGCCATGCGCTTGGCGGGCGCGTCGGCCGGAATGCCGCCGCGCGCGGCGGTCGCTTCCCAGTTCTTCTGCATGATGCCCATGCCGCGCTTGAGCTGCTCCTCGCCGGTCTCGATCAGGGTGACGGGAACGCCGGCATTGGCAAAGGACATCGCGATGCCGCCGCCCATGGTGCCGGCGCCGAGGATGGCGACGCGGTTCACGGGACGCGACTTGGTGCCATCAGGAACGCCCGCGATCTTGGCAGCCTCGCGCTCGGCGAAGAACGCATAACGCTGCGCCTTCGACTGATCGCTGGCGACGAGCTTCAGAAAACCCTCGCGCTCCTTCTTCAGGCCTTCGTCGAAAGGTAGGTCAATGGCGTAGCCCACGGCGTCGGCGGCGGCGAACGGCGCCTCCAGGCCGCGCGACTTCTTGGTCATGGCGGCGACCGCATTGGTGAAGATCGAGCGGTCGGCCTTGGCCGCCGCGATCTTGGAATCGTCGTCGCGCAGGCGCCGCAGCGGGCGCTTCTCGGCCAGCAGCTTGCGCACGAAGGCCTCGCCGCCCGATGCCGGCCCCTCGATGATTTCCTCGATCAGGCCGTTCTTGAGCGCTTCCGCAGCACCAATGGGATCACCGCCGACGATCATCTTGACAGCGAGCTCGGGACCGACCGCGCGCGGCAGGCGCTGGGTGCCGCCGGCGCCCGGCAGAAGTCCGAGCTTCACCTCGGGCAGGCCGAGCCTGGCCTCTTTCACCGCGACGCGGAAATGGCAGGCGAGCGCGACCTCGAGGCCGCCGCCGAGCGCGGTGCCGTGGATCGCGGCAACCACGGGCTTGGGCGAATTCTCGATTTCGGCGAGCACGTCGTTGAGGGCGGGCGCCTTCGGCGGCTTGCCGAATTCGGTGATGTCGGCGCCGGCGATGAAGGTGCGGCCGGCACAGGTCAGCACGATGCCCTTGATGGCGGGATCGGCAATCGCAGCCTTGATGCACTCCAGGATACCACCGCGGACCGCGGCACTCAGCGCGTTGACCGGAGGGCTGTCGACGGTGACGATCCCGACTTCGTCATGACGCTCAAGCTTGACCACTTCGCTCACGGTGTTCCCTCCTTGGTGGGGATTTACTTTTGTTCGATTTCGCGGTGCGGAATTTAATTCCGCATCTTGACGGCAGGGTTATTTTGAAGCACGTGGCTTGTCAACGACTCCGCGCAAGAAGCAGATCAGGGATGAAGCGTACAGGAAAGAAGACTGCGACCGATCGGAATTTCGTCGTCGCGCTTTCCCGCGGACTGGACGTATTGCGCGCATTCCATCCCAATGACGGCCTTCTCGGCAATCAGGAGATTGCGGCTCGCACCAACCTGCCGAAGCCGACCGTGTCGCGGCTGACCTACACCTTGACCAAGCTGGGCTACCTTGCGCCGGTTCCCCGCTTCGAGAAGTACCAGCTCACACCCGCGGCGATGTCGCTCGGCTACGCCGCGCTCGCCAATCTCGGCGTTCGGCATTTGTCCGAGCCGTTCCGCGAGGACGTGATGCGCGCGACCGGCGGCGCCGTCGCCGTCGGCGGCCGCGACCGTCACAGCATGATCTATTTCGGGCAAAGCCGCGGCAGCGAGACCGTCGGGGTTCAACTTGACGTCGGCTCCCGCGTGCCGATTGCAACCAGCGCGATGGGCCGCGCCTATTTCTGGGCGCTCGACGACGCAGACCGCGCAGACTTGTCGCGCCTGTTGCGCGAACATTACGGCAGCCGCTGGCCCAAGATGCGCGACGGGCTGGAACGTTCCGGCGAAACCGTCGCGAAATACGGTTTTGCGATCTCCGTCGGCGACTGGCACGACGACATCGGCGCCGCCGGCGTCGCACTCAGGCTCAACGACGGAACCGGTCCCTACGCATTCAATTGCGGCGCGCCCGCATTCCGCTTCACGGAAGTGCGTTTGATCAACGACATTGGACCGCGTCTCTTAGCGATGGTAAGGAACATCGAAGCGGCGCTCGGGGGTCTAATGCCGCATTCCAAAAAAGACGTCAGCAAAAAGCTGAAATCAGGAGGAAAAGTTGCGCGTGTGGCCGAGGGATTCAGATAGCCTTTGTCATCATCGGGAGCGGTTCGCATCGCCCCTTCGCTCACTGAATGACGTGAGCGAGACGAGATGACGCAGGCACAGCTCGCGCAGGGGACATCGCCCCTGCTCGCGGTTCGCGACGTCAGCGTCGTGTTCGGCGGCATCATCGCGCTCAACGGCGTGTCCTTCGACATGCACAAGGGCCAGATCCTCGGCTTGATCGGCCCCAACGGCGCCGGCAAGACCACGCTCTTCAATTGCCTGTCCCGGCTCTACCAGCCGTCATCCGGCGACATCCTGATGGAGGGCGCGAGCATCCTGACGCGGCCGCCGCACCGGATCGCCGAGATCGGCATCGGCCGCACCTTCCA